>NZ_JBQQBT010000026.1:0-89069 GCF_052245835.1 Streptomyces sp. 8N114
CGGCTCGGCGTCACGCACGTGTACGGGCAGCAACCGCGATGACGCGCTGACGCCGAGCCGCACGGCCAGGGGGCTACTCTCCCCCGACGAGGGCAACCCCGAGCCGCAGGGCCACGACTACTCCGAGCCGCCCGGCCAGGGCTATCCCGAGCCGTACGCCGGCCAGGACTGCTCCGAACGGCGTGGCCGGCCACGACCCCGCCGAGCGGCCCGACGAGGGCTACCCCGAGCCGCCCGGCGAGGGCTACGCCGAGGCGTCCGTCAGGAGGCGGAGTTCGTCGTTGGTGAGGCGTAGGTGGGCGAGGGCCAGCAGGGCGGGGAGCTGTTCCACCGTGCGGGCGCTGGCGATGGGAGCGGTGATGGTCGGCTGGGCGGCGAGCCAGGCGAGGGCGACGGTGGCCTCGGAGACCTGGTGGGCGTTGGCCACGGTGGTCAGTGCGGCGAGGACACGCTGGCCGCGCTCGGTGGCGAGGTGCTGGGCCGCCTTGTCGGTGCGTGCCCCCTCGGGCGCGGTCTCGCCCGGCCGGTACTTGCCGGTCAGGAAGCCGGAAGCCAGCGCGTAGTACGGCAGCACGGCGAGGGATTCACGCCGGGCGAGTTCGGCCGGCTCTCCCTCGTACGTGTCGCGCGAGACGAGGTTGTAGTGCGGCTGGAGCGCCACGTACCGGGCGAGGCCCTCCCGGTCGCTGAACGCGAGCGACTCGGCGAGGCGGGACGGCGAGATGTTCGACGCGGCGATCTCGCGGACCTTGCCCTCCCTGACGAGGTCGTCGAGGGCGCCGATGATGTCGGAGACCTCGACCGACTCGTCGTCGAAGTGCGTGTAGTACAGGTCGATGCGGTCCGTCCGCAGGCGGCGCAGCGAGTCCTCGCAGGCGGCCTTGATGGTGGCCGGGGCGAGGCCCATGTGGTCGGGGTGGCGGGCGACCTTGGTGGCGATGACGACGCTGTCACGTACGGACGAGCCACGTGCGGCGAGCCATTCGCCGATGACGGTCTCGGACTCGCCGCCCTTGTTGCCCTCGACCCAGGCCGAGTACGCGTCGGCCGTGTCGATGGCGTTGCCACCGCCGTCGGTGTAGGCGTCGAGGACGGCGAAGGACGTGGGTGTGTCGGCCGTCCAGCCGAAGACGTTGCCGCCGAGCACGAGCGGCGAGACGGACAGCTGACCGATCTTCTTGTCGGCATTCATCTGCATGCCGCGACCGTAACTCGGGGGCGGGCGGTGGCGCGTGACCTCGCTCACCGGGCCGCCCCCCGGTCAGCCCCCGTCAGCCCCTCTCGGCCCTCGGGGCCAAGCCCACGGGCTGCCGTCGGACCCACCGCCCGTCAGCCCGTCGGGCCCATCGCACCTCAGCCGCGTCGGCGCTGCCGGTCCCTCGGCCCTGGACCGGGCCTCAGACGTCGACGCCCTTGGCGCGGAGCCATGGCAGCGGGTCCACCGGGTCGCCGCCGTCGGGGCGGACCTCGACGTGCAGGTGCGGTCCCGAGGAGTTGCCGGTGGAGCCGACCCGGCCGATGACGTCGCCCGTGCCGACCTTGTCGCCCGCCGACTTGGTCATGGACGAGAGGTGGCAGAACGAGAGTTCGGTTCCGTCCTCCAGCTGCAGCACGATGCGGTAGCCGTACGAACCGGCCCAGCCCGCTTCCTTGACGGTGCCGCTGTGGATGGCCTTGACGGGTGTGCCGTTGGGGGCGGCGAAGTCCTGGCCGGTGTGGTCGTTCTGCCACATACCGCCGGCCTGGCCGAACCCGGCGGTGAGCTGGAAGGAGGCCAGCGGCGCCGTGTAACTGCGGGCGAGCTTGGCGCGGCGTTCGGCCTCGGCCTTGCGCTTCCTCTCGGCCTCCGCCTTGCGCTTCTCCTCGGCGGCCTCGCGCGCGCGTTCGGCCTTGGCCTGCTTCTCGGCTGCTGCGGCCCGCTTCGCGGCTTCTTCCGCTGCCGCGTTCGCCGCCTGCCGGGCAGCCTTCTCGCGGGCTTCCGCGTCCTCCGCCGAGCGATGCTGTTCGGCCTGCGCGAGGATGCGGGCGCGCAGTGCCTCGCCGGCGTTGGTGCCGGCCGCCGCGTCCCCCTTGCCCGTACCGGAGACGTCCGCACCGGCTGCGCCGTCCGAGTCGGCGGATCCGTCGGAGTCGTCCGAGTCGTCGGAGAGGAGGGAGCCGATGCCGGGCAGGTCCTCGGCGTCGGGCAGCTGGTCGGGGATGCCCCGTACGGTGTCGGCCGCGGTGTCCAGGTCCGGTACGGATATCGCGCCGGGGTCCTTGTCCTGGGCGGTCGCCATGCCGCCGGCGCCGACCGCCGCGATCATGCCGACGCCGAGTACGGCACCGCCGCGCGCCACGCCGCCGGAACGCTGTTTGGCGACCCGGTGCTTGCCGCGGAGTGGGCGGGTGGACTCCTCGGTGGGGTTCCACTCGTCCCACGGTTCGGCACCGGGCGGCTCGCTGGGGACACCGTAGGGAACGGAGGAGCCGGCCTGGTCGGCGTGCGGGTCGTAGGCGACGGTCTGGGGCGCATGACCGGCAAAGCCCTGGGTTCTGGACGCCACGGGGGCGCTCTCCTTTCCTTCCTCTCGCCTACCGGGTTAGCTGACGGGTTCGGAGCAGGAAGGTCTCCTACGGGCGTCCTCTCGCAAGGGCGTCCGATTCACCCCATCCTCCTCGTCTGGCTGACGAGAAGAGGTGGTTCCCCGGTTCCCACGGTGCGGTCCAGTCGGTTGGGCGCTGCTGGTGCCCCGTATGCGGGATTCGGCGATGGCGCACGGTGCCGTCTTCGTGACGACAGTGACGACCGTGCTGCGTTATCGGACGGTAATAGAACAGGGGCCGTGATTCCAAGTTGTTCCCCGTAATTGGTGGCTGAGCCGGCTGAGCTCAGGAGCGGCTGTGCGACTCGTGGGCGACGGCGAGCAGCGCCATGTCGTCCACGGACCTGCCGCCGGTGTGGGCCGCGACGTCGATCAGGACCGTCTCCAGAAGCTCCTCGGGGTGGGCGAAATAGGTGCGGGCGAGTCGTTCGGCCGGGTCGTAGAAGACACCGTCGGAGTTGCGCGCCTCTGACAGACCGTCGGTGTAGAGGAGCAACTGAGCACCCGGAGGGAAGGGAACCTCCTCCTCGTGGTCCGGCCATCCGCCCAGGTCGGACATGCCGAACGGAAGCGCCGGCAGTTGGGGCTCCAGAAGGGACGCCCTGCCGCGGTGGAGGAGGACCGGCGCGGGGTGGCCCCGGTTGACGATGCGCACAACTGTGGGGCTGTCGCTGTCGGCGCTGCCGTCCCCGGCGCGCTGCGGCGGGCTCTTGCCGGGGGCGGAGGCGTGGGCAGGGGGGTTCTCGGGGGCGGAGGCATGAGCAGGGGGGTTCGGGACCTCCACCAGCACCGCCGTGCTGAAGCCCTCCAACTGTGCCATGCCGAGCTGCCGCCGTCCCTCCCGGTCGAGGGCCCGGTCGAGGCGGGCGGCCACGCCGGAGAGCGATTCCTCCTGCTCGGCCGCCTCACGGAACGTTCCGACGAGGAGTACGACGGCCGACACCGCGTCGAGCCCCTTGCCGCGTACGTCACCGAGCAGCAGCCGTACGCCGTGCGGGGTCTCCTCCGCGGCGTAGAAGTCACCGCCGATCCGGGCTTCGGCCTGCGCGGCACGGTAGCGGGCGGCCACCGCCAGGCCGCCGACCCGGGAAGGTGGGGCGGGCAGCACGGCGAGCTGCACAGCCTCGGCGATACCGCGCGCCGAGGCCAGCCGGCTGCCGCTGCGGAGCAGCACATAGTTGACGCCCACGGCGAGGGCGGAGACGGTCAGGCTGGTGATGGCTCTGGCTTCGGCCTCGATGGCGCTGCCGGTGTCGTGAAAGATGGCGAACAGGATGGTCGCGCCGGAGGAGACGACTGCCGTGACCATCGTGCCCCGGAGGGACAGGAAGGCCGCGGCGGCCAGCGGGGCCGCGGCGAACGGCGCCGAGACGGTCACGTCCCGGGGCGTCGCCATCTCCAGGACGACGCCCAGGACGAACAGCACAACGGGAGTCTGCCGCGCCAGGCGCCACAGCCGTCCCACGTTGTCCTCGTACCTGTTCGCCTTCTTGGTCCCGGCCTCCCTCTCCCGCACGGTCCCAATCTGGCCTGAGAGCGGACTCCGGGCCACTCGGGAGCGTTCGGAGAGGTACGGGGTGCGGGGTACGGGGCAGGCACGGCCACGGGCGCGGATGGAGGGCGGCGGCGGGCGTACGGAGCGGATACGAGCAGCAGGCGGTCCCTACCACGTACGGGACCGCACCGCCTGCGGGCCTGCGCCGATCGGGGCCAACGGTGGGGAGGGGAGGGAAAGGGACGGCAGGCGGGGGGAATCGGGTCGGGGGCTCAGCCGCCGGTGCCGGGGGCCAGTGGGCCGATCTTGGGAACGGATGCCTTGCCGGTGTTGGTGACCGGTCCGCCGGACCAGGACGTCCGGAGGGAGGCCCGCTCGTCGGGCGGGGTGATCCGCACGGCGCTCGGCGTGACCGTGGTGACGTTCGTCAGCTCCGGGTTGGTGTACGAGAGCGGCGCCCAGGCGCTCTTGCCGGGCGCGAGCGTGACGGTCCGGACCTGACCATCCGTCCGGTGGGGGTCGAAGGACACCTGCTCGCCGCTGCTGTTGACGAAGGCGAGCCCGGGATAGCCGCGTACGGTGCATGTGCTGTCGGACCGGTTGGTCAGGACCAGGGCGAAGTTCTCCTGCCCGGCGCCCGGGTGGTTCGGGCCGAACGATGCCTTCAGGTCGGCCGTGTGGCACCGGGAGCCGGAACCGGAGCCCGGTCCCGACCCGCTGCTGCCGGTGTCCGAGCCGCTGCCGCTGGACGAGGAGCCCCCGGAGGAGTCCTCACTGTCCGAACCGGAAGAGTCCGAGCCGCCCGTGCCACCGCTCTGCGAGCCGCTCCCGCCGGTTCCGTTCTCACCGCTGCTGCCGTTCCTGTCGCCGCTCTTGGAGCCACCGTCGGAGTTGCCGGCGGCGGGCGCGGCCTCGCCGTCGACCTTGTCCGGGGACGCCTCCGGGTCCTTGTCGCAGCCGATCAGCAGTGCGCCCGCCGCCAGCACCGCTGTCGTGGCGGCCGCGATGCGGGCCACCCGGCGACGGGGGCGGTACGGGGCGGCCGGGCGGCCGGGCGCCGGGGCCTCGGTGTCGTACAGGGCCTGTGAGAGGTGGGGGGTGGTCGTCGGGTCCTGTCGCTTCGTCATGGCTGCCGTCCCTGGTCGTCCTGTCTGCGGTCGTCCGGCCTCCCGGCGGCTCGCGCGCTGGCTCGTCCTCGTTTCCCAGCCTGCCCTCGGGCATCTGCGCCGTACACAGCCTTCGATGGGCGACTTCCCGGGAAAGTTCCCGGCCCCCGGGGAGTTTTTCCACAGCACCTCGGGCGGGCAACTCTGCACCGTGGCGGGCGGTTTTCAGGTGACGTAAGAGACGGGACAGGACGTGTGGGAGACGGCCCGAACGGCTGGAACCCGACTGCAGATGGCGGACGTCGGATCCCGAGCGCCGGTTTCCGTACGCCGGGGTCGTACGCCGGGGCCAGGAACATTGGAGGGGCGGCGCAAGGACCGCGGGGTACGCCTACAACGGTTTGACGCGCAAGCTGGTCAGCACTCGGTCCGTCCGGGCCGAGCAGTCCTTGTCGCAGCGGATCTGCACGTACACCGGGGGCTTGCCCTTCTGCTTGGGGGACAGGCCGATCTCTTCCAGCGAGTGTCCGGGGGTGGAGCAGGCCGACCAGGTACGGATCCGTCCCTGCCAGCTTCCGTTCTGGAACTTGCGGCTCCCTGTGTACTGGCAGCCTTTGTGGGTGAGTTCAGCCACCTTGTCGGGCAACCGCGGCTGGGTGTCGGCGTTTCCCTGGGGGCGCAGCGTGGTCCGGGGTGTGGGCTCGGCGGCTTCGGCGGCCCTGTCGTCCTTGTCGGCCGGGGCACCGAGCCCCACGAAGACGCCGCTCGTCCCCGAGGTGAGGTCCTGCCAACGGCCCACGTCCTCCGCCACGAGCAGCCCGGGGGCCTTGTCCGCGGAGAGCCCCAGCGCGGAGGGGCTCCAGCCGGAGTCGGTGGTCTCCTGCGCCCACGCTCCGGGCACATGCACACTGACCCGCCCGCTCGCGTCGTCCACCCGTACCGCGGAGGGCTGCCGCGTACGGTCCGGCCCCAGTACCTCACTGACAACTCCCGCCCCGGCCAGCACCACCACGGCGGACCCGATGGCGACGGCACGCCGCCGACGGCGAGTACGCACCGGCCGAGCGGTCCCCCGGGACACCCCGGGCAGCTCGGCGGCGGCCGACTTGGGCGCAGACGTCTGCGGCGCGGAGGCCCCGAGGCGAGAGTTCTCGGACGCGGAGGTTCCGGCCGCGGAAGTCTCGGACGAGGGCGGTTCCGTCGCGGAGCTCTCCACCGCGGAGTTCTCGGATGCGGGCTTCTGGGTCGCCGACGAGGGCGGCTCCGTCGCGGCTGTCGGCGGCTGACCGGGCACCTGGGACACGGGTCGTACGGCCAGGAAGGACAGTTGGGCCGCCGATGGTGCGAGGCTTTCACGTCCGTCGGTGCTCCGGCCCTGCTCCCCCGCCAACCCGCTCGACCGGTCGGACGCGTCCGGCCCGGCCGACCCGGCCGACCCGGCCGCCTTTTGCTGCGGCCCCTCCGTCGGCCCGTCCGGCGCGTTCGTCCCGCCCGCAGGGGCCGAGTTCCGGTCGAGTTCCGTCGCGATCCGGTCAAGTTCGTCCGCGAACTCGGCCGCCGTCGGCCAGCGGCGCTCGCGGTCGGGCTCCATCGCGCGCGCAACGGCCTCCGTCACCGCCCACGGCAGCCCGGGACGCAACTCGTCCAGCGGCATCACCCGCCCCGGATTCCCCGGCACAGCGCCGGTCACCAGGTGGTAGAAGACGGCGCCCAGGCTGTAGATGTCCGCGCGCGCGTCGATGCCCTCGAAGGGTTCGGCCTGCTCAGGCGCCATGTAGCCGACCGATCCGGCAACCACGGTCAGCCCCGACGCGTGCGCGAGGTTCTTGGCCAGGCCGAGGTCGGCGACCAGCACCCGCTCGCGGCCCTGCGCTCCGCCGCTCGTCAGCAGCACGTTGGACGGTTTGATGTCGCGGTGCACCACGCCCGATTCGTGCAGCGCCTCCACTCCGTGCGCCGCCTCCGAGGTGAGCCGCAGCGCCTCGGTCACCGGCAGCGGCCCCGCCGTCATCCGGTCGGCGACCGTGCCCCGGTCCGCGTATTCCATGACGAAGTACGGCCGTTCGTCGTCCAGTTCACCCACGTCGAAGACCTGGACGACACCGCCCGACGACGCCCTGCGCAGCAGCCGCGCCTCGGCCAGGAAGCGCTCCCGGATATCCATCCGGTGGGCCCAGTTGTCGGCCATCACCTTGACTGCGACAGGCGCCTCCAATCGGTCGTCATGTGCGAGCCACACGACTGCGAAGGCACCGGAGCCGAGACGACGGTCGACCCGGTAGCGGCCGATCTGATCAGGTGAAGGCATGCCCCTTATGATGCCTGGATGTGCCCACCGTCCTCCCCCCACACCGTGAACCAGCCATCCGGACGGCCTGAGTCGGCGGGCTCCGGCGATTCGCCATCGGCCACCGACACCGAAGCCCTCGCCACCCGAGCGGCGAGCGGCGACAGCGCGGCGCTCGACGCACTGCTGCGCGCCATCCGCCCCGACGTAGTACGACACTGTGGTCGGTTCCTCCTCTTTCGCGAGGATGCCGAGGAGGCCGCGCAGGACGTACTGCTGCAGGTGTCCCGGCACATCGAGCGCTTCCAGGGCCGTAGCCGCTTCAGCACCTGGCTGCACACGATCGTTGCCAACTGTTCACGTCAGAAGTACCGCGAGCTCAAGCGCCGGTCCGCCGAGCAGCCGGTGCTCCCGGACCAGCCGGGAGCACCGGAAACCCGCCCCGACCCGCGTACGACGAGCGTGATCGCGGGCTCTCGGGTGGACCTCCTCGAAGCGCTGGAGCGGCTGGAGCAGGAAAGCCCGCATCTGGTGGCGCCGCTGGTCTACCGGGACCTGTGCCAGATGGACTACGCCGAGATCGTCGACAGGCTCGGCATCCCGCTGGGCACCGTCAAGTCGCGCCTGCACCACGCCCGTCGGCAGATCCGGCCTTGGCTCTCCTCACAGGAGCCGTGAGCCTGTCGGCCGGACGGAGGGCCGCTGCGAACGCTCGGCTTCACGGGCACGCTCGATGAAGGCGTCGGCGGCCCGGTTGTCGGCCGGTCGGGTAGGCGAGTTGTCACATCCGGGGCCGCTGTCCAGTCCTCAAGGGAGAGCGCAGACAGACTCCTGAGAGTGCAGACAGACCCCTGGAGGAACGAGTTCCATGGCCCCTTCGAACAACGCCACCGACCCCGCCGCGAACGCCGCTGCCGACCATGACGGGCCCGTACTGGTGACCGGCGGCACCGGGACCCTCGGCCGTCCCCTGGTGGACAGACTTCTGGCTGACGGCGTCGCTGTTCGCGTCATGAGCAGGCGGCCCCGCCGGACGGGCGACGGCAGGCCCTGCGAGTGGGCGGTCTGCGATCTCACCAAGGGCGTCGGACTGGCCGCCGCCGTGTCCGGTGTGCGGGCGATCGTGCACTGTGCCACCGACCAGTGGCGGGAGACGAAGGTGCTCTCCCGGGTGGTCGAGGCGGCGCGGGAGGCAGGCGTTCCGCACCTCGTCTACATCTCCATCGTCGGCGTCGACCGGATCCCCCTCCCGTACTACAAGGGCAAGTTCGAGGCCGAACGGCTGCTGGAGACGTCGGGGCTGCCGTACACGATTCTGCGGGCCACGCAGTTCCACAACCTGGTCGCCGCCGTGACGACCGGGCAGCGGCGGCTGCCCTTTGTCGTCCTGCCGGCCGGTTTCCGCGTCCAGCCGGTGGAGGTCACCGAGGTTGCCCACCGCCTTGCCGAGCTGGTGCGCGGCGAGCCCGCGGGCCGGGTGCCGGACATGGGAGGGCCGCAGGTGCACAGCGCGCGCGAACTCGCCGAGCAGACCCTCCGGTCGACCGGACTGGCCCGCCGCATCGTCGACGTGCGCTTTCCCGGCCGTACGGCCCGCGCCTTCCGCCAGGGCGGCAACCTGGCCCCGGACCACGCCACGGGAAAGGTCACCTACGGCGAGTTCCTGGCGGCGCGGAGGGCGGACTAGGGCTTGTCCGGGGGCCCTTGCGTACCCGCAGCCCGCGGCCGTCGGGCAGGGCCCCCCAGAACCAGGAGAGCGGCGCCGGAGAGCGCTCTCACCCGCTCAGGCGTCGTCGGCGGCATACACCCGCTCCCCGCCCACATAAGTCTCCAGCACCCGCGCCTCGGCGATCTCCTCCGGGGGACGGTCGAAGATGTCGCGGTCCAGCACCGCGAGGTCGGCGAGGCCGCCCACCCGGAGGGAGCCGGTGTGGTCGAGGTGGTGCACATACGCGCTGCCCGCCGTGTACGCGGCCAGCGCGGCGCCCAGGTCGATGCGCTGCTCGGGCAGGAAGACGGGAGCGGCCGGGGGCGCGCCGGGAAGCCGCCGGTTGACGGCGACGTGCAGCGCTTCGAGCGGGTCCGGGCTCGATACGGGCCAGTCGCTGCCCGCGGCGAGGACTGCCCCGCTGCGCAGCAGATCCCCGAACGGGTACTGCCGCGCGGTGCGTTCGGGACCGAGGAACGGGATGGTCAGCTCGTCCATCTGCGGTTCGTGCGCCGCCCAGAGTGCCTGGATGTTTGCGGTGGCGCCGAGCCGGCGGAACCGGGGCACGTCGTCGGGGTGGACGACTTGGAGGTGGGCCAGGTGCGGCCGGTTGCCGCTCCAGCCGTTGGTCCGCCGGGCGGCCTCCACGGCGTCCAGCGCCTCCCGTACCGCCCGGTCGCCCAGCGCGTGGAAGTGCACTTGGAAGCCCTCGGCGTCGAGGCGGGTCACATAGCCGCGCAGCAGCTCCGGCGGCACGAAGGAGATGCCGCTGTTGTCCGAAGTGCAGCCGCACGCGGTCAGATAGGGGCCGAGCAGCGCGGCAGTGTGGTTCTCCGCGATCCCGTCCTGCATGATCTTGACGGTGCGGACCCGCATCCGCCCCTGCGTCAACTCCGCTGCGCGCTCCCTCAGTTCGGGCAGCTGCTCCAGGCCACGGGCCCGGTCCCACCACAGGGCGCCGGTGACCCGCGCGGTCAGCAGCCCCCGGCGGGCGGCGTCCGCGTAGGCGGGCGAGGGGTCGTGCATACCGGCGTGGTCACCCAGCAGCGCGTCCTGCCAGGCGGTCACACCGTAGGAGTGCAGCAGCTGCTGGGCACGCAGCAGCCCCTCGGTCAGTTCCTGCGGCGCCGGGTCCGGGACGGCCGAGGAGACCAGCGTCATGGCGCCTTCCTGCAGCATGCCGGTCGGCTCGCCGCCCTCGTCGCGCTCGATACGTCCGTCGGCCGGGTCCGGTGTGGCGGCCGTGACGCCGGCCAGCTCCAGCGCGCGGGTGTTGGCCCAGCCGCCGTGGTGGTCGCGGTTGACCAGATAGACCGGCCGGTCGGGCACCAGCTCGTCCAGCAGTCCCCGGGTCGGGGTGCCGCCTGGGAACGCCTCGAGGGACCAGCCGCCGCCGGTGATCCATGGCGCGTCCAGGTGGCTGTCGGCGTACGCGCGGATGCGGCGTCGGTACGCGTCCACCGTGACCTCACCGGTCAGATCGCACTGCCCCAGCTCCACCCCGCCGCCGACCGCGTGCACATGCGCGTCCTGGAAGCCCGGGATCAGCAATTTGCCCGCCAAGTCCACGACTTCGGTGCGTGGCCCGATCAGCTCGCGCACCTCCTCGTGCCCGACAGCGACGATCCGCCCCTCGCGCACCGCGAGGGCACTCGCCCGGCTGCGGGCCGGGTCGACGGTGTGCACGGGGCCGCCGGCCAGAACGAGGTCGGCAGCGGCCGGATGCCGGCGGGTGGTCATGAGGGGGCTCCCTTCCGGGGTGCGGGTTCGGATACCGGTTCGGGTGTGGTCCCGCCCGCGGGCAGATGGACGGTGTCCGCGTCGGTGCCGCGGCCGGTGGTGAAGTAGGGCGAGCGGCGGCGCCACTTCGCCCAGGCGGCCACGCCCAGTCCGGTCGTCAGGAAGAGTCCCGGGACCAGCAGCATGAACCAGCCGTTGTCCGGGCGGGCCGCGAAGTGGTCGCTCATGGTGGCGTAGTGGTGCGCGAGGGTGGCACCGAGACCGAAGAGCGTGACGGAGCTGAGCGCCGGGACGATCACCGAGCACAACGCCTCGACCGGGCCCGCCCGCAGCCGGTGCCGGAAGCGGACCGCGCAGGCCAGCGCGGTGAGTCCGTAGTAGAGGGAAACCAGCAGGCCGATCGAGTTCACGGCGGTGAGGATCATGTCGTTGAGCTCGGGAATACCGAAGGCCAGCACGGCCAGCCCCGCGGCGAGAGCCATGATCAGCACCGTCCCGGTCGCGGGGGTGCCGAAGCGGGGGCTCACCCGTGTCCACACTCCGCCGAGCGTGCGGTCCCGGCCCATGGCCAGGGCGCCGCGCGCTGTGGGGATCACGCTCGACTGGAGCGAGGCGAACGCCGAACACATGAGCGCCGCCAGCGGCAGCGAAGCCCACGGCTCCGGCGCCAGATGGCTGCCGAGGAAGGTGAGGGCCTGCGGGCCGTTGCGTACCAGTTCCGCGTCGCTCATCACCCGTTCGAAGGCGATCGAGCCGAAGAGGAACAGTCCGAGCATCGCCAGCAGCGCGATGAGGCCGCCGCGTGCCGCGTCCCCCGGGTCGCGGGACTCCTCGGTGACGGAGAACGCCGCGTCCCAGCCCCAGTAGATGAAGACCGCCAGCACCAGGCCCTGGGACAGCGACTCCACGGAGCCGATCGCGAAGGGGTTCAGCCAGGAGAGCGAGAAGCGCTGGTCGCCGACGACGAGCGCCCAGCCGCAGAAGACGAACAGCACCACGTACTCGAAGACGAGCAGCCAGAGTTGGAGACGGGTGGCGGCTCGTACACCGGTGACTGCCGTCAGCGTGACCGCCACCAGAGCCGCCAGCCCGACAACCGTGCTGACGCCGGTGGAGGTGGGATCGAGCGCGACGCCGAACGCGCTGTGCAGCCCCGTCTTGTTGAGGAACTGGAGCACCACCGAGCCGGTGACCGCCCCGGTGTACGCCATGAACACCACGGTGCCCGCCAGCAGCACCCAGCCCGTCAGGAACCCGGCCCACGGACTGAGCGAACGGCCCACCCAGACGTAGGCGTTGCCACAGTTGGGCTCGGTGCGGTTCAGCCGCGAGTAGGCCACGGCGATGCCGAAGACAGGAAGGAAGGCGAGCAGCAGCAGGCCCGGGATCTGCCTCCCGGCACTGACTGCCAGCGCCCCCATGCCGATGCCGAGGCTGGTGGTGGCCGCAGTACTGGAGGCGGCAATGGCCATGCCGTCCCGCACCCCGAGAGTGCGCCGCAGGGCAGGCTGCCCTTCGCTTCGCATGGATCTCCTCCTCCGCTCGCCGGACGCCTCGCCGTGCGGCGCCGGCCGCCGGTGTGCGGACGATGAAACAGCTGGGCCACTTCTTACGTCAATGCTGTTGACGTAACTTCCTCCGAGAGGGCCGGAGAGGCCGGTGGTTAACTGGGGGCCACGGGGTCGGGGGCGGGCCCGCGACAGGAGGGCTCACGCCCGGACCGAAGCACCGAAAGGGGACGACGTGGTGCCGCGCGAACGCGTCGCGACCGAACGCAAGCGGCGGCGGCCGACCAGGTCAGGGGTGGTACTGACGGCGGACATGATCGTCGACCGGGCCCTTGGACTGATCGACGAGCACGGCGGCGAGGCCCTGACCGTCCGCCGGCTCGGCACGGCGCTCGGCGCGGACCCCAGTGCCGTCTACCGCTACTTCCGCAACACCGATGAACTCTTCCTCGCGGTGGCCGACCGCCTCATCGGCGAGGCCCTGGAAGGCTTCTCCGCGCAGGGTCCGTGGCCGGAGCGGCTGCGGGAGCTGGGGCTGCGCGTCTACCGGTCCGCCCTTCGCCATCCCAAGATCGCCGCACTGAGCACCAGCCGAGTCACCCGTCGCCCGCACGAGTACCACGCCGTCGACACCGGCATCGGGCTGCTGCTGCGCGCCGGATTCGACGAGGCGGCAGCCGTACGGCACTACCACGCCTTCATCGACACCGTGCTGGGCCACGCCGCCCTGGACGCCGCCGTACTGCGGCTGCCGGCCGCTGCCCAGGAGGGTGACGCGCAGGCGTGGCGGGAGGCGTACGCGCAGGTGCCTGCCAACACCTACCCCCATCTGCACGCGGTCCGTGCGGAGTTGCCTGCCATGGCCGACTCCGCCTTCGAGAGCTCCCTGGACCTGCTCCTGGAAGCCCTGACCGCCCGCGCGGCGAGCCTTCCCGACGAGGCGGGGCAGGACCGCGGCGAGGGCCCTCCCGGCAGTGCGGGGCCCGACGGCGATACGGGTCCCGCCGCGTGAGAGCGTGACGGCATGCCCTTTGCTGTCGCGGCAGACGGTGCCGCCCTGTACTACGAGGTCCACGGCGCGGGTGGTCCGCCGCTGCTGCTGTTGAGCGGGCAGGCCAACAGTCACCGCTGGTGGGACTCGGTACGGGCCGGGTTCGAGGGCGACTTCACCACCGTCGTCATGGACTACCGGGGCACCGGCGCGAGCGACCGGCCGGACACCGACTCCTACAGCACACCGGGCTTCGCCCGGGACGCACTGGCGGTGCTCGACCACGCGGGGATCGGCCGGGCGCATGTCTACGGCACCTCGATGGGCGGCCGCGTCGCCCAGTGGCTGGCCGCCGACCACCCCGAGCGTGTCGACCGGCTCGTGCTGGGCTGCACATCGCCTGGCGCGCCGCACGGCATCGAGCGTGGGCCCGGGATACGGCGCGCCCTCGCCGGGCCCGACCCCGAGGCGGCCCGCCAAGCGCTGCTCGACCTGATGTACACCCCTTCCTGGACCGCCCGGCACCCCGGCCCCTTCCACACGCTGGGCGATCCCTCGATGCCGGGCCACGCGCGCCGTCGCCATCTGCGGGCCAGCTCCGAGCACAACGCCTGGGGAGCGCTCCCCCGGATCTCGGCGCCCACCCTCGTGGTGCACGGCACGGACGACCGCTTCAACCCGACGGCCAACGCGCCGCTGCTCGCCGAGCGGGTGCCGGGCGCCCGGCTGGAGCTGATCCCGGGCGGCCGGCACGCCTACTTCGAGGAGTTCGCCGACGTCACCACCCCGCTGGTGCTGGACTTCCTGCGGGGCGGCGAGGAGGTCAGGCCGCCTGCGAGCCGGGCGGAGCAGGCTGGTTGAGGGTGACGGGCGGCGGGGTCAGCCGGGCGAAGCCCTCCTGCCGCTGGTACGGGAAGTAGGGATAGGCCGCGTCCTTGGCGCCGGCCTCGTCCAGCCTGGCGACCTGCTCGGGCGTGAGACTCCAGCCGACCGCGCCGATGTTCTGCCGCAGTTGCTCCTCGTCGCGGGCGCCGACGATGACGGAGGAGACGCTCGGGCGGCGCAGCAGCCAGTTCAGCGCGACCTGTGGGATCGTGCGCCCCGTCTCCTCGGCGACGACATCGAGCGCGTCGACCACCCGGTGCAGGAGTTCGTCGTCGACGGGTGGGCCGAAGGCGGCGGTGCGGTGGAGGCGGCTGTGCTCGGGCAGCGGCTGCCCGCGCCGTATCCTGCCGGTCAGCCGGCCCCAGCCCAGTGGGCTCCACACGACCGCGCCGACCCCTTGGTCGAGCCCCAGGGGCATCAGCTCCCACTCGTAGTCGCGGCCGATCAGGGAGTAGTACACCTGGTGGGCAACATGCCGGGGGTAGCCGTGCTTGTCCGCCGTGGCCAGGGACTTCATCAGCTGCCAGCCGGAGTGGTTGGAGACGCCGGTGTAGCGGATCTTCCCCTCGCGCACAAGCTGGTCGAGGGTGGCGAGGACCTCTTCCTGCGGGGTCGCCGCGTCGTGGGCGTGGAGCTGGAAGAGATCGATGTAGTCGGTGCCGAGGCGGCGCAGCGCATCCTCGGTCGCCTTGACGAGGCGGGCCCGTGAAGTGCCGTACTCGGCCGGTCCGTCGCCCATGGGCAGGCCCGCCTTGGTGGAGATGAGCACCTGGTCACGGCGGCCCTTGACGGCCTGGCCCAGCACTTCCTCGGAGGCTCCGGCCGAGTAGACGTCGGCGCTGTCGAACATCGTGATTCCGGCGTCGAGGGCGATGTCCACCAGACGGCGCGCGGCGCGGGCGTCGGTGTCGCCCCACTCGCCGAACAGCGGTCCCCGGCCGCCGAAGGTGCCGGTCCCCAGGCTCAGCGCCGGGACCCGTAGCCCGGAGGCACCCAACTGTCGATATTCCATGGCTCGTTCCCTCTTCCCTCTTTGCAGGCACCTCTGCATGTGCCTCTGAGCACCCTGGCGAGTCTTAACGGTACTGTAGTTCCGTTAAATCTGCCAGTACCGTAGCAGGTGCGAGCCGTTAAGGGAACTGGAGACCCGTTGTGAGATCAGGGCCGGGAAGCCGGCGGAAGACGACCGCGCCGGAGGCCGGCGCCGTACCCGGCACAGTGCGACCCGGGGGGCGCACGGCGCGGGTGCGCGAAGCAGTGCTGCAAGCCGCCGGCGACGCACTCGCCGAACACGGGTTCGCCCACCTCGACCTCGCCGAGGTCGCCCGCCGCGCCGGGGTCGGCAAGACGACCGTCTACCGGCGCTGGGGAACGGTCACAGCGCTGCTGGCAGACCTGCTCGAGGACATGGCCGAGCAGTCGGAGCGCCGCACTGAGATGCCCTCTCTGCTGGCCAACCTGGAGGCGAACGCCACGCTGGTGCGGCGCACCCTGACGGACCCCCGGCAAGGCGCGCTGTTCAAGGCCGTCATCGCCGCCGCGACGTGCGACGCCCTCGCCGCCGAAGCACTGCACCGGTTCTACGCGGCCCGCGTCGCGGAATGGGCACCATGTGTGCAGCAGGCCGCAGAACGGGGAGAGGTACCGGCGGACACCGACCCCGAACAGGTCATCCGCGCCGTCTCGGCGCCCCTGTACTACCAGCTGCTGACCACCGGGACGCCGCTCGACCAGGCAGCCGCCGAGCGCGCGGCCCGGTCCGCGTACGAAGCAGCCCGCGCGGGAGCCTTCCGCCGCGACCAGTGACGCCTGCCCCGAACAGTGACGCCCGTCCGAGCGGTGACCCGCCACGCGCCGTGACGCCCGTCCCGACAACAGTGACCCCGCCGCGAGCGGTGACGCCCGTCCCGACAACAGTGACCCCGCCACGAGCGGTGACGCCCGCCGCGGACGGCCGGGAGCCCCTACAGCCGCCCTTCGGACCGAGCCGTCTCCGTCATCGCCTCCGTGAACGCCTGGAGCTGCGGCGTGAGGGGGCCTCGGCGGCGCACCAGTCCGTACGCCAGTGACGCGGCCTCCGGGAGAGGGACGTAGCTGACGCCGGGGCGGGGGAAATACGTCTTGGCGTGCGCGCCCGACAGCAGGGCGCCTTTGCCCGCCGCCACCAGGACGAGGGCCTCCTGCAGGCTGGTGACCGGCAGCCCCGGCGGGATCGAGCGTCCCGCCGGCGTGCGCGCGGGGGCCAACTGCTCGCGGCAGAGCACCGGCAGCTCATCCCGCAGGGTCAGCAGAGGTGTCTCCCGCAGATCGGCCAGGTCCTCCGGGGACGCCATCCCGCGCAGCGCCAGCGGATGCGCCGCCTGCACGGCCAGCACCCGAGGCTCGCTGAACAGTTCGGGTCCCTCCAGCAGGTCGGCCTCCCCGGCCGGGAGTTCCGCGAGCTGTACGTCGAAGGCGCCCGCCCGGAGCTTTCCGAACGGGTCGGCCAGCGGGACCTCGCAGGGCTCGACCGTGAGCCCGGGCCACCGTTCGGCCAGTGCTTTCGCCGCGCGCATCACGACCTCCCCGGCCAGTGGGCCGGAGAAGCCCACGTGCAGCGCGCCTTTCAGCTCCCCGGCCGCCCGCCGTGCGGCGGTCGCCGCGGCGCGGGACAGCGCCGCGTCCATGGCCTGCTGGTGCGGCGCGAGGTCGTCGCGGAGCTGCCGCCCCAGCTCGGTGAGCGTCACGGTGCGGCTCGTACGGTGGAACAGCGGGGCGCCGACCCGCCGTTCGAGCCGCTGCACGAGCTGGCTGACGCGGGCGCGGGAGAGGTGCATGCGCTCCGCAGTGCGGCCGAAGTGCAGCTCCTCGGCCAGGATCAGCAGGCACATCACCTCGTCGCGTTCCATACCGACGCCACACCTCCCGCATCATTCAGTCCGGCTGAACGCAACGTTGCGTTGTTCACCGTTGTTCCCCGCGCCCGCCCGACGGAGGGTGGGAGCGTGGCAACTCACCTGAAACCCCAGAATTCCGCTGCTCTCCCCATGTCTCCTCGCGAAAGGGGCATCCTGCTGGTGCTGTGTGGTGCCGTCTTCCTGGAGGGCATCGACATCGGCATGCTCAACGTGGCCCTGCCCGCCATCCGGGCCGATCTCGGCATGCCGGTGGGCGAGTTGCAGTGGGTCATGAGCTCGTACGTGCTCGGCTACGGCGGTTTCATGCTCCTGGGCGGCCGCGCGGCCGACCTGTACGGGCGGCGGCGGATGTTCGTACTGTCGCTCGCTGTCTTCCTCGCCTTCTCCGGACTCGCGGGGCTGGCCGGCGAGGGCTGGACGCTGATCGTGGCCCGCTTCGTCACCGGCGTCGCGGCAGCGTTCATGACCCCGGCCGGGCTGTCGCTGATCACCACGAGCTTCACGGAGGGCAGACAGCGGAACAAGGCGCTGCTCGTCTACTCCGGCACCGGTGCCGCGGGCTTCTCCACCGGGCTGGTCTTCGGCGGGCTGCTGACCGTACTCGGCTGGCGCTGGGTGTTCTTCGCCCCTGTCGCGCTCTCCGCGCTGATCCTGGCCGCCGCGCTCATGCTCGTACCGCGGGAACCCCGAGCCGAGCTCCGGGCCGAACCCGGCGCCGACGCGGAACCGTGCCGCAGCTTCGACCTGGCGGGCGGAGTGACGATCACGGCAGCTCTCGTCCTGCTGGTCCTCGGCATCGAGCGGGCCACACACAGCAGCTGGCCACAGACGCTGACCGTACTGGCTGCCGGTGCCGTCCTCCTCGGCGTCTTCGTACTCATCGAACGTCGCACTGCTGCACCGTTGATACGGCTGGGCATGTTGCGTTCCGGCCCCCTCGTACGCGCCAACGCGGCGGCGCTGCTGTTCGCCGGTGCGTTCTTCGGCTTCCAGTTCCTCGTCGTCCTGTACCTCCAGGAGCTGCGGGACTGGTCGACGCTGGAGACGAGCCTGGCGATGCTGGTGGCCGGTGTGGACGCTGTGCTCTCTCCCACGATCGTGCCGCGGCTGGTCAACCGCTTCGGGAGCGCGCGGGTGGCCTTCGCCGGAGTGCTGGCCGCCGCACTGGCCTACGCCCTGTTCCTGCCCGTCGGCGCTGAGTGGTCTTATCTGGCGATGCTGCCGAGCCTGACCCTGGTCGGGGTCGCCTTCGCGCTGGCCTACGGGCCGCTGACCATCATGGCGACCGACGGCGTCGCCGAGGAGGAGCAGGGTGTGGCAGGCGCCCTGCTGTTCGCCTCCGTCCAGTTCGGAGCCGCACTCGGCCTCTCCGGTGCGGCAGCCGCCAACATGGCGGCCACCCGGGCGGACACCCCCGCAGCGCTGCTGGACGGCTACCAGGCCGGGCTCCTGGTCCCCCTTGCCGCAGCGCTGCTGGCCGCAACCGTTGCAGCGTTCGGACTGCGCGGGCGGCGCGGGCAACGCACCCTGGCACAGCAGCCGGTGGCGGGGGGCGAGCCCGGTGGGGCCGAGCCTGTCGAACCCGTGGTTCTTACGGAGCGGTGACACGGGCGCCGCGTAGCGGTACGCGGCGCCCCGGCGCGCCTAGCGTGACGGTATGCGCGTTCTTGTCACCGGCGGTGCCGGGTTCATCGGTTCCCACATCGTGGAGGCCCTGACGGCCGTGGGCCACGAGGCGGTCGTCCTGGATGCCCTGCTGCCGTCGGCGCACGGGGGAGGCGCCGAACCTCCGGCCACCGCACCGGGGGTTCGGCACCTGCACGGTGACGTACGCGACCAGGAAGCGCTCGCCGACGCGTTGCGCGGCGTGGACGCGGTGTGCCACCAGGCGGCGATGGTCGGCCTGGGCAAGGACTTCTCCGACGCACCCGAGTACGTCAGCTGCAACGACCTGGGCACAGCAGTGCTGCTGACCGCAATGGAGCGCGCCGGGGTGCGTGCACTGGTGCTGGCCGGTTCGATGGTCGTCTACGGCGAAGGGCGCTACGAGTGCCGGCTGCACGGGGTCGTGCGACCGGGGCCGCGTACCGTGCCGGCCCTGCGCGCCGGGCAGTTCGAGCCGCCGTGCCCCGACTGCGGTGCCGCGCTGCGCCCCGGGCTGGTCGGCGAGGACGCTCCGCCGGACCCGCGCAACACCTACGCGACCACCAAGCTCGCCCAGGAGCACCTGGCCGCGGCGTGGGCGCGGGCCGTCGACGGACGTGCCGTATCGCTGCGCTACCACAACGTCTACGGTCCCGGGATGCCCTGCGACACCCCCTACGCGGGTGTGGCCTCGTTCTTCCGCTCGGCGCTCGCCCGCGGTGCGGCCCCCACCGTCTACGAGGACGGTGCGCAGCGGCGGGACTTCGTCCACGTACGGGATGTCGCAGCAGCCAACCTCACCGCACTGGAAGCCGTGCACACGGGAGCGGCGGGGCACGGGCCCGGCTCCTTCGCGGCCTACAACACCGGCAGCGGCGACCCGCACACCATCGGAGAGATGGCCGCCGCACTGGCCGAGTTCCACGGCGGCCCCGACCCTGTGGTGACGGGTGAGTACCGGCTGGGCGACGTACGGCACATCACCGCGTCCTCCCAGCGGGCAGCGCGCGAGCTCGGGTGGCGGGCACACATCGGCTTCGCGGACGGCATGAAGGAGTTCGCGGCCTCGGAGATGAGGGCACCGTTGCAACGGGCGTAGCAACGGCGTTGCAGCGGGCGTAGCAACCGCCTTGCTGTGGCCGTAGCAACCGCCTTGCAACGGGCGTAGCAACCGCCTTGCAGCGGACGTAGCAACGGCGTTGCGGGGGGGGGGACGTAGAGCCACCCCTCTCAGCCCACCTCCGCGCTCGTTCTCCGGCCCGGCAGTGCCCTCGGCGCCCTCGGCAGGGTGAGCTCGAAGCAGCAGCCGCCGGTCACGTTACGTACCGCCGCTGTGCCCTGGTGGGCCTCGACGATGCCGCGGACGATGGCCAGCCCCAGGCCCGCGCCTGGCGGCGTACGGGCGTGGGTGCCGCGCCAGCCGGTGTCGAAGACGCGCGGCAGGTCCTCCTCGGGGATGCCGCCGCAGCCGTCCGTGACGGACAGTACGACTTTCTCGTCCTCCTCCGCGCTGCGCACATGCACGGCCACGGTGCCGTCCGCCGGGGTGCGCCGGATGGCGTTGACGAGCAGATTGCCGAGCACCCTGGTCATCTCGCGCGGGTCCACCTCGACAGGCACGGAAGCCACCTCGTCGCCCACCAGACGGACGCCGTTCTGCCGGGCGAGCGGGTCGGCGCCCGCCAGTGCCTCTTCGACAAGCTGGGACATGGGCACCTGGTGCGGGGTCAGGGCCAGCGTGCCCGCGTGGATACGGGAGAGCTCGAACAGGTCGCCGACCATCGAGTTGAGCCGTTCCACCTCGATACGGATCTGCCGCAGACAGCGCCCGGTGTCCTCCACCATGCCGTCCTCCAGCGCCTCGGACATGGCACGCAGTCCGGCCAGCGGGGTGCGCAGGTCGTGCGAGATCCAGGCGACCAGTTCGCGCCGTGAGCTCTCCAGTGCCCGCTCGCGGTCCCGGGAGGCGGCCAGTTTCTCGCTGGTGGCGGCGAGTTCGCGGGTGAGCGCCGCGAACTCGGCCGGATCGCCCGCCTCGGCCTCACCGGGTGCCGGAAAGCTGCCGCCGTCCCCGAAGGACCGCGCGGCCTGGGTGAGGGCGTTGCTGCGGGCCGCCACCCAGCGGCCCAGCAACAGCGCGGTCGCCAGCGAGACGACGGCCGCCATGGCGACGACCGTGGTGACGACGAACAGGTCGTGCCGGGAGAGGAACATGGCCCAGGCGACGGCGAGCGTCCCGGAGAACATGGCCGTCACGGCGACTGTCGAGACGACCATCAGCGAGACGACGAGCGAACGGTGCCGCAGTGCCCGCAGCACCAGGGCGCCCAGCAGTCCGGCCACGGCGGCGCCGAGGAAGGCGAACAGGGCGATCAGCAGCATGTCGTACACGGCGGTTCAGCCCTCCTGCACGGTGGCGTCCGGGTCGAGCCGGTAGCCGACGCCCCATACCGTCTGGATCAGCCGGGGGTGCGCGGGGTCGTCCTCGATCTTGGCGCGCAGGCGGCGGACATGGACGGTCACCGTCGAGAGGTCGCCGAAGTCCCAGCCCCACACCTCGCGCATCAGCTCCTCGCGCGAGAACGCTCTCGCCGGGTGCCGCAGCAGATGGGCCAGCAGGTCGAACTCCCGTACGGTGAGGGAGAGCTCGGCCCCGTTCCTGGTGGCGAGCCGGGCGCGCGGGTCGACGGTCAGTCCTGCGGCGCGCAGCGGCGGCGCCGGGCGCGACACGTCCTCCGCGCGGCGGCTGCGGCGCAGTACGGACTCGACGCGCAGCACCAGTTCGCGCGGGCTGAACGGCTTGGTGACGTAGTCGTCGGCGCCGACCTCCAGGCCCAGCACCCGGTCGCCCTCGTCCCCGAGCGCGGTCAGCATGATGACGGGCACGGGCCCCTTCTCGCGCAGCCGGCGGCAGACTTCCAGGCCGTCCAGCTCGGGCAGCATCAGATCGAGCACCACGAGGTCAGGCCAGTGCGCCGCAGCACGCTCCAGGGCGCGGAGTCCCGTCTCCGCACGGTCGACGGCGTACCCGGCGCGGTGCAGGTACCCGGTGACGACTTCGGCGACGGTGGGGTCGTCGTCGACGACCAGGACGCGCCCGGTGGCTGATGGCTGCATGGCATCAGGGTGGCACCAGACAGGTGGGCGCGGAGGGCCGGTCGGCGGCAGCACCGGGCGATGTCCGTGTTTCGTAAGAACGCGAAGTCCGGAATGCCCGTTTTGTTTTCATAGGGTGTGCGGCGTGATCGAACCTCGCTCGAAGGAGGCCGCGCCCGTGCCCGGTGTCGATGTCGTACTCCCCTGCCTCGACGAGGAGCAGGCGCTGCCCTGGGTGCTGGAACGGATACCACCGGGCTGGCGTGCAATCGTCGTGGACAACGGCTCGACGGACGGCTCCGCTGCGACGGCACGCGAACTGGGCGCGACCGTCGTGTCCGAGCCCCGGCGCGGCTTCGGCGCCGCCTGCCACGCCGGGCTGACGGCCGCCGAGGCGGACATCGTCTGCTTCTGCGACTGCGACGCCTCTCTCGACCCGTCCCTCCTGGTGCCGTTCGCCGAGGCGGTACGCGAGGGCCGCAGCGACCTCGTACTGGGCCGCAGGCGCCCGCAGACGCGCGGCGCCTGGCCCGCGCACGCCCGTGCGGGCAATCTCGCGCTCTCCCGCATGCTGCACGCGCGTACCGGCGTACGGCTGCACGACCTGGGCCCGCTGCGGGCCGCCCGCCGCGAGGGACTGCTGGCGCTCGGGCTGACCGACCGGCGCAGCGGATACCCGCTCCAGATGGTCGTACGGGCCGCCGACGCCGGCTGGCGGATCGAGGAGCGCGACGTGCCCTACCTCCCCCGCACCGGCAAGTCCAAGGTCACCGGCACCTGGCTGGGCACCTGGCATGCGGTACGCGACATGCGCGCGGTGCTCCAGGAGCCGCCCGCCACCGGAGCGGAGGCTGCCCGATGACGGACCGCTGCTGTCCCCCGGAAGGGACCACCACGCTGCTCGTCATCGCCAAGGAGCCGGTGCCCGGCCGGGTCAAGACGCGACTGTGCCCGCCGTGTTCGCCGCACCAGGCCGCGATGCTGGCAGCCGCCTCGCTGCACGACACCCTGGAAGCCGTACGGGCCATGCCCGCAAGGCGCCGCGTGCTGGTGCTGTCCGGACGGCCCGGCGAGTGGCTGCCGCCCGGTTTCGACGTCGTCCCGCAGTGCGCCGGAGGGCTGGACGAACGGCTCGCCGCAGCCTTCGCCGAAGCGGGCAGCGGGCCGGCGCTGCTGGTCGGGATGGACACCCCGCAACTGACCCCCGCACTGCTGGCTCCCGCGCTCGGCCCGGACAGCTGGCGGGAGTGCGACGCCTGGTTCGGACCGGCCCTGGACGGCGGTTTCTGGGCGCTGGGGCTGGCCCGCCCCGACCCCGCACTCCTGCGCGGAGTTCCCATGTCCACCCCGACGACCGGACAGGCGCAGCTCGCCCGGCTGGCACGGGAGGGGCTGCGGGTGCGCCACCTTCCGGCGCTGCGCGACGTGGACACCGCCGAGGACGCCGTACGGGTCGCCGCCGAGGCACCCGGCGGCCGGTTCGCGGCATCCGTCGCCACGCTCCCGGAACTGCGGCCCGAACGCTTCCCGGCCGTACCCACCGTCCCCAGGAGACAGGTCCGCGGGGACGGTCTCGACGTACGCTGGACGGCCATTCCATGACGACCACCACACCCACCACGGCAGCCACAGCGTCGACGGCAACCCCGGCGGCCACGGCACCAGTGACGCAGTGGAGTGCCGACCCGTACGCCGACGCGCTGCGCAGCGGCTGCGGGCCGCTGTTCCTTCGCCGCAGCGACGGCTGGCTGCTGCCGCTGGAGGTGGAGCGCTGGTGCGCGAGCGCGGACGCGGCCGACATGTCGGTGCTGCGCCGCTGCGAGGGAGCCGTGCTCGACATCGGCTGCGGCCCCGGCAGGCTGGTGGCAGCACTGTCCTCGCTCGGCCACCGGGCCCTGGGCATCGACGTGAGCCCGGCGGCTGTCGCGCGCACCGTCGGCCTCGGCGGTACGGCACTGTGCCGCTCGGTCTTCGACCCACTGCCCGGGGAGGCCCGGTGGGGAAGCGTGCTGCTGCTGGACGGCAACATCGGGATAGGCGGCGCCCCCGAGGCACTGCTGGAGCGGTGTGCCCGGCTCCTCGCCCCGCGCGGGCTGCTGCTGGCCGAGACCTCGCCCCTGGACATCGACGAGCGGGCCGAGGTGCACATCGACAACGGGCGCAGCGCGCACACCCGCCCCGGCAGTGGGCAGTTGTTCCCCTGGGCCCGGCTGGGTACCCGCGCACTGCTGCGGTACGCGCTGCCCGCCGGCTGGTCGGCCGCGGGTCAGTGGGAGTCCGGCGGACGCTTCTTCGTCGCACTGCGGCGCGCCTGAGACACACTGCGGCGCAGCTGATACGGCCTGTGCGGGGGCCGCCTGCCGCGCACTGTCCGTACGGCCAGCCACAACCCCGAAACGGCGAACAGCCCGACCGTCACCCACAGCCAGTGCAGCGCGTAGCCGTTGTTCCCCTCCGGCCGCCCGGTGAGCTTCGGGTACCGGTCGGCCGGACCGACGATCAGCGGGAGCCAGACCAACAGCAGCAGAAGGGACAGCAGGGCGGGGATCCGAAGGTGGTTCACATACCGGCCGGTCAGTCTGGGCACCCGGTCCGCGAGCGAGTACAGCGGCAGCAGCACCAGATCGTGCAGCAGCGCTGCCCCCACGAACCACACAGCGACGCCCAGCCAGTCGTCCGCCAGCAGCCGCACACCCGCATAGCCGGTCAGCACGAAAGAGGCCAGCAGCAGGACGATCTGGAGCGGGCTGCCCACCGAGCGGCGCAACCGCCCGGCGCCTGCTGCCGGACCGGCCTCCATCCGGCCGCCCGCCGCGGGCCCCCGCGACCGGCCCGGTCGGCCCCTCATCGGTCCGCTCCGAACGCCAGCCGGGTGACCCATTTGGTGTTGTGCACCCCGGGTGCCGCCGGAACGATGACGCGGGCCGGATAGCCGTGGTCGAGGGAGAGGTCCTCGCCACCCACCCGCAGTGCCAGCAGGGACCGCGAATCGCGTACTTGGTTGTCCCGCAGGGACGCGTGCCGGAACGCGCCGGAACGCTGGAGTGACGCCACGAAGACGCCGGGCAGCCCCTCCCTGGGGTCGAACCCGGCCAGCTCCGCCAGGTCGCGCAGCCGTACGCCGCTCCAGTGCTGGTCCGAGGTCGACCAGCCCTCCACGCAGGCGATCGGCAGCGCCGCGGAGTGCTGCGGCATCTTCAGCAACTCGGCCCGGGAGAGCCGCAGCTTCCGCCCGCGCGGGCCCTCGATCGTCAGCCGCCAGCGGTCACCGGCCTCCTCTTCGGTGACGCCGACGGCGGCGGCCGTTTTGTTGATCTGGAAGGCGTTCGCCCCGGTTCCGGGGTCGGTGCCGCCGTGCGGTGCCAGCAGCGCGGTGCGCCGCAGCGGCCCGTCGAAGTTCTGGCCGATCGTCACGCCCAGCAGCAGTACCGAGCCGCCGCCCACCGCGCCGAGCGCTCCGCGCCGCGTCAGCGTGGGCGCGGCCGGACGGGGCGCGACCAGCCCGGTGTCGAGACCCGGCTCGCGCACCCCCTCGCCCCCGGGTTCCTCACGACTGCGTTCCCCGCTCCGCTCCGCACCGTCCGCCGGCCCTCTGCGTTCTCTCCCGCCTGATGGTTTTCTCCTGCCTGATGGTTTTCTCCTGCCTGATGCGAAGTCGTCCGGGGGCCCGTCCCGCAGCACCCGCACGGCCTTGGGCAGCCGCAGCGCGACGTGCACCAGGAACGCGGCGATGAAGACCCACGCACCGTAGAAGTGCAGCGTGTAGAACGAGCCGGGGAACAGATAGTCGAGCTGGATGTTCAGCAGCCCCGTCACGAACTCGAACAGCACACCGCCGACGAGCAGCAGCAGCGAGATCCGCTCCAACGCGTGCGCGGCAGAGCGAGCGGGCGGCATGGTGAACAGCTTCGGGATGACCGACCAGAGCTTCGCCAGCAGCACCGGCACCAGCACTACGCCGAGCGTGGTGTGCAGTCCCTGGGTGAGCCGGTAGAGCCAGTACGGATCGGTCGGCCAGGCGAACAGATAGAAACCGAGCAGCCCATGGTCCGGTGTCCGGTCGTTGGACCGCAGATCCGGGTTGTACGCCGCGTAGGACAGCAGGCCGGTGACGAACAGCACGGTGATACCGGCCAGCAGTACGGCACCGAGCAGCGCCGTCAGCCACGGGCCGCGCAACGGACTGCGCCAGAAGCCCGGGTCCGAGGGGAGCCGGGTGGGCCGGGGAAGGGTGCGGTGGTCGCCCATGCGGTGACCGTAAGCGCCGGTACGGCCCGGGAGAGGGCTGCGACCCATGACGAAACGCTGACGTCCTCCGCCGGTGGCCCCTGTGCGGCCCCGCGCGGCCTAACGTGCCCCTGTGCCTGCCGACCCGAACCCCCCACGCGCCCCGAAGGGGCGCGGGGAACTGCGCGCCCAGCCACAACCCACCCGCAGCCGGCAGGCGCCGAACAGGGGCACCCCCTTGCCGGAACAGCCGAAAAGGCTGACGCCGGAAAGGCAGGCACCGAAGGGCCGGGCAAGAACCGCCGCACACGGCCTGGTGCCCGACCTGATCGTCGTCACTGCGGCCGGGGCACTGGTGACCGCGGCCGTCCTCATCGGCTGGGCCATCGAACGGGAGCACGGCACGCTGCGCGTCCACCTGCCGCCCTTCTACGCCGAGCTCGAACCCCACCTGGGCCCGGGCACACCGGCCGCGCTGCTGGTCGCTGCGGTCGTGCTCGGCTACGGCCCTGCGCTGGCGTCGCGCCTGCCGTGGCGGCGGCTGCTGGCGGCGGCCTGGGGCGCCTCCATGGCGTGGATCTGGTCGCTCGCCCTGGTGGACGGCTGGCACCGGGGTGTGGCGAACCAACTCACCTCCGCCTACGAATACCTCCAGGAAGTCGACCGGTTCGGGGACGTCGGCGCCGCACTGCGCACCTTCACCGACCACATCCTGCTGCACTCCCCCGACAACTGGGTCCCGCACGTGGCGGGCCATCCGCCCGCCGCCGTCCTCACTTTCGTCGGGCTCGACCGCGTGGGGCTGGGCGGTGGCCCATGGGCGTCCGCGTGGGTCATCACCGTCGGCTCGTCGTCAGCCGCCGCCGTACTGGTGGCGCTGCGTGCCCTGACGGACGAGCAACAGGCCCGCAGAGCAGCGCCGTTCCTCGTCCTGGCGCCCACTGCGGTCTGGATGGGCGTGTCGGCCGACGGCTACTTCACAGCAGTGGCCGCCTGGGCACTCGCGCTGCTCGCCCTGTCCGCGCGTTCCACACGTGCCGTACGCACAGGGCAGCACGCGCCCCGCGCCCCGCGCACTGCTGCGCTCGGTGCGGGGCTGCTGTTCGGGCTCACCTGCTATCTGTCGTACGGGCTCACCCTGTGCGCGCTGCTCGGGCTCACTGTCCTCGCACTGTCCCGCACCCTGCGGCCCCTCCCATGGGTGCTCGCGGGCGTCGCCGTGGTGGCCGCCGCCTTCACTCTCGCGGGGTTCAACTGGTGGGAGGGCTATCGACTGCTGACCGAGCGCTACTACGAGGGCGCCGCCCGCGTACGGCCGTACAGCTACTGGGTGTGGGCCAACCTCGGCTGTGCGGTGACAGCTGCGGGACCCGCGGTAGTGGCCGGGGTACGACGGGCACTGGTGTGCGGCGCGGCAGCCGGGCACCAAGTGCCGCTCCGGCTGCGAAAGCGACGAGCGGACAGCGCGCCGGGAGCTGGCGGCCTGGCGGACGGCCCCGCCCACCGCCTCGGCAGCCGCGAACGCCTCGCCCTGCTGGTCCTGGCGGCCCTACTGACGATCGCCGTCGCCGATCTGTCCGGCATGAGCAAGGCGGAGACCGAACGGATCTGGCTGCCCTTCCTCACCTGGCTGCTCCCTGCCGCAGCGCTGCTGCCCCGCCGGGGCGCACGGTACTGGCTGGCGGCCCAGGCGGCAGGCGCACTGGCGGTCAACCACATCCTGCTGACCGGCTGGTGAGGCTCAGCCCAACCCGGGGCAGACCGCGCCGAGTTGGCGATCGCACCGGTTCCGGCGGTGAACCGCGATTGTCAGACCCTCCGCCTAGGCTGGCCAACCAATCGCTTCAGCAGGACTGTCCGGGTGCGGGGCGCCCGGACAGGGACCGAGGAGAGCCAGGATGCCAGCCCAGAACACGCCGCTGACGCCCGCCGACAGCCACAATGTGATCGAGGTGCGCGGGGCGCGGGAGAACAACCTCGCGAACGTCTCCCTCGACGTGCCCAAGCGCAGGCTGACGGTCTTCACAGGGGTGTCGGGTTCCGGCAAGTCCTCGCTGGTCTTCGGGACCGTCGCGGCCGAGTCCCAGCGGCTGATCAACGAGACGTACACGGCGTTCATCCAGTCGTTCATGCCGAGCCAGGGCCGCCCCGACGTGGACAGCCTGCGCAACCTGAGCGCGGCGATCGTCGTCGACCAGGAGCGGATGGGCGCCAACTCCCGCTCCACCGTGGGCACCGCCACCGACGCCTACACGATGCTGCGGATCATCTACAGCCGTCTGGGCACCCCGCATATCGGCACCTCGACCGCGTTCAGCTTCAACAGCACGGAGGGCATGTGCGCCGAGTGCGAGGGGCTGGGCGAGACCACCACCATCGACATCGACCAGATCGTCGACCGTGAGCTGTCCGTGCGCGAGGGCGCCGTCACCGCACCGGGGTTCGCCGTGGACACCTGGTTCTGGCAGGTGATGGTCAACTGCGGGTTCTTCGACCCGGACAAGAAGGTCCGCGACTTCACCCAGCAGGAGTGGGACGCGCTGCTGTACCAGCCGACGACGAAGGTCAAGGTCGGCACCTCGAATCTCACCTACGACGGCGTGATCACCCGCATCCAGCGCACCTACCTGTCCAAGGACCGGGACGCGATGCAGTCCCACATCCGGGAGTTCACCGACCGGGCCGTCGTCTACACCAGCTGTCCGGCGTGCGGCGGCAGCCGGCTCAGCCAGGCGGCGCTCTCCTCGAAGATCGACGGCGTGAACATCGCGGACTGCGCCCGCATGCAGATCAGCGACCTCGCCCCGTTCGTCCGGGGCCTGACCGACACCTCCGTGGCGCCGCTGCGCGACACGCTCTGCCAGACGCTCGACTCATTGGTGGACATCGGGCTGGGCTATCTGAGCCTGGACCGGCCCGCGGGCACTCTCTCCGGCGGCGAGGCACAGCGCGTCAAAATGGTCCGCCACCTCGGCTCCAGCCTCACCGACGTCACCTACGTCTTCGACGAGCCCACCATCGGCCTGCACCCGCACGACATCCAGCGCATGAACGAACTGCTGCTCCTCCTGCGGGACAAGGGCAACACGGTGCTGGTGGTCGAGCACAAGCCGGAGGTCATCGCCATCGCCGACCATGTGGTCGACCTCGGCCCCGGCGCGGGCACCGAGGGCGGCCGGATCTGCTACGAGGGGGACGTGGCGGGCCTGCGCGGCTCCGGCACGCTCACCGGCCGCCATCTGGGCCACCGCGCCCGCCTGCGCGAGACGGTCCGGGAGCCCAAGGGGACGATCGAGATCCGGGGTGCGAATCTGCACAACCTCAAGGATGTCGACGTGGACATCCCGCTGGGCGTCCTCACGGTCGTCACGGGTGTGGCGGGCTCCGGCAAGAGCTCCCTCATCCACGGCTATCTGTCCGGCCGGGACGACGTACTGGTGGCCGACCAGTCGCCGATCCGCGGCTCGCGCCGCAGCAACCCGGCAACCTACACCGGGCTGCTGGGCCCGGTCCGTACGGCCTTCGCCAAGGCCAACGGCGTCAAGGCGGCGCTGTTCTCGGCCAACTCGGCGGGCGCCTGCCCGAACTGCAACGGCATCGGGCTGGTCTACACCGACCTGGCGATGATGGCCGGGGTCGCCTCGGTGTGCGAGGAGTGCGAGGGCAAGCGCTTCACGCCCGAGGTGCTGGAGTACACGCTGCGCGGGAAGAACATCAGCGAGGTGCTGGCCATGTCGGTGGCCGAGGCACGCGAGTTCTTCCCCACCGGCCAGGCCGCCGCGATCCTCGGCCGCCTCGCCGATGTGGGCCTGAGCTACCTACGCCTGGGCCAGCCGCTGAACACCCTCTCGGGCGGCGAGCGCCAGCGACTCAAGCTGGCCATCCACATGGCGGAGAAGGCCGCCACCTACGTCTTGGACGAGCCGACGACAGGGCTGCACATGGCGGATGTCGACCAGCTGCTGTCGCTGCTGGACCGGCTGGTCGAGGACGGCAACTCGGTCGTCGTCATCGAGCACCACCAGGCGGTGATGGCCCACGCGGACTGGATCATCGATCTGGGCCCGGGCGGCGGCCACGACGGCGGCGAGATCCTGTTCACCGGCCCCCCGGCCGAACTCATTTCCAAGGCGGGCACATTGACGGCACAGCATCTGCGCAGCTACGTGGGTGAGGACGCCTGACCCAGGCGCCGCCGTCACCACGAGGGCCGTGCCGACACCCCGCCGTCCAGCACCAGGTCGTGGCCGTTGATCCAGCGCGCCTGCGGCGAGGCGAGGAACACACAGGCGTCGCCCACGTCCTCGGCCGTCCCCAAGCGGCCGTCCGGAGCCGCCGCGCGCCAGCGCCGTACACCCTCGGGCCACTGCTCCTCGATGCCCTCCCGCTCCACCAGCCCGGGCGAGACGGTGTTCACCCGCACCCCGAGCGGCCCGTACTCCAGCGCGGCGGCCCGCGCGTGCGTGACGATCGCGGCCTTGGAGGCGGCGTAGTGCGCGTGCCCCGGCGCGGGCTGCGTCGCCTCGATCGAGGCGACGTGCGTGATGCTGCCGCCATCGCCCTCCGCGAGCAGCGGAGCCGCCGCCTGCGTACAGCCGAAGACGCTGGAGAGATTGGTGTCGACGACCGCTCGCCACTCCTCGGCCGTCATCCCGCGCAGCTCCCGTACGGGCTGCACGCCCGCGTTGTTGACCAGCGCACCCAGCCCCGCGGGACGCCACTGCGCGGCCTCGGCGACCACGGCACGGCAGCCGTCCGCCGTGGCCAGGTCGCCGTGCACGGCGAGGGCCGCGCCGCCCTCCCGCAGAATCAGCTCGACCGTCCGGTGCGCCCCCGCGGCGTCGCTGCGGTAGTGGACCACCACCGGCATGCCCGCCGCCGCGAACCGGCGGGCGATACCGCGACCGATACCGCCGGAGGCGCCGGTGACCAGCACGGTGCGTGGCTCGGTGGGCGGGGCAGTGGGCGGGGCCGGCGGCCTCATCGGGCCAGCTCCCTGATGAGCTGCTCGTGCTCCGGGTAAGCCCGGGCGAGCGCGTCCGCGTCGCCGTGCTCGTACCCCGCGTCGGTGTAGCCGGGCGCCATCGTGCAGCCGAACAGCGTCCACGCACCGCCCGCCCTGCCGACACCACCGGACCCGCCGACACCACCGACCCCGCTCACCCTGTCGGCCCCGTCCACGCTGCCTGCCCCTCCCGTACCGTTCACGTCCCCCGGCGCGACCCGGGCTCCCATCCACGTTCCGGCCGGCACGGTGAGCTGCACCTGGTGCCCTGCGCCGAGCACATCGGGACCGAGCACGGGGGTGCTGACAGCCGTACGCTCCCCGCGCTGGGCGAGCAGCAGCAGTTGGAGCGGGGCGCCCAGGTAGTAGTGCCAGACCTCGTCGTTGGGCAGCCGGTGCAGCGCGCAGTAGTCGCCGGGTTCGTCGGTCAGCAGCATCACGATCGCGGAGCCCTCCGGCCGTCCGTCACTCCGCTCGGGCCCCGCCCACAGCCGCCGGAACCGTCCACCCTCGCGTGGCAGTGGCTCCAGTCCGAAGTGCGCGGCCAGTGCCTCAGCCGTAGCGCGCGCCTCATCTCCCACCTCACGTCGCATCCTTCAGCCCTGCCCTCACAGCACACGGGCCATGCGCCCTTCATGCGCCCCCACCGGCGCCGCCGGACCCCGCCATCACTCGGACGGGTGAGATCAAGGCACTGAGGGGTTCGGTGTCCGCACTCACGCCTCAGCGCCCTCAGGACGTGCTTAGAGTGCACATGTTCGGCCCCGGACCCCGGCCGGACGACCGTGTCGCCGCCCGCGCACGAGACCCACCTGGCCTGCCGCCGAACGCACGCGCCGCGCGGCCGCACGCCGTATCGCCGACAATGCAGGTCCGCGGTCATGCCGCACCGCCGCGAGGCTGCACCGCACGCACCACCGCACCACCCACGCCACCGCACCGCCACACACCACCGGCCCACACACACCACCGCACCGCCACACACCACCGGCCCACACGCGCCGCCACACACCACCACACCGCCCGCACCGCCGTACCGCATGCACCGCCGTACCGCCCGTCAGTGGAAGGGGTCTTCCATGGTCGCCGTCCCGCGCTCCGACACCCCGGGCCCCGCCCGGTTCCGGACCGTACGCGCGAGGGGCGAACTGGACATCGCGACGCTGCCCGAGCTGGAGACCGACCTGGTCCGGGCACTGTCGGACGCCGCTCCGCCCCGCGTCGCACTGGACATGCGCGACGTGACGTTCCTGGACTGCTCGGTGGTCCGCGTCCTGCTGCGGGCCCGCACGGCAGCGCTCTCCCGGGAGGGCTGGCTGGTGCTGGTGTGCGAGCAGGTACCGGTCGGCAGGCTGTTGCGGCGGCTCGAACTGGAGCACCGCCTGCCGCACTACCCCTCCCTCGATGCCCTCGACGCGGCACTGGTCCCCGCCGAAGACACCAGCTGAAGACACCAGCTGAAGCCACCACCGAATTCGGCGGCAGAAGACAGCGGCAGAAGACGGCAGCAGAAGACAGCGGCAGAACCGACCACACCCCACCATTCCGGTCACCCCGCCCTCGAGACCACAACGAACACAACGACCAATACTTTTCTTGCCGTACGAGGGCAGACACCGCCCCGCCACCCGGGCAGCATGTGGGCCTCCCCCACCCCCGTCCCCCGGACTGCCCTGGAAAGGCGGTGTTCCGCGTGCGTACGCGCGCCCTTCTCTCCCCCCTGGCAGCCGCGGTCGTCGTGCTGCTCGTACCGCCGCTGATCACCTCCGGCAGCGGCGCCGCAGGCGGTACGAACATCCCCGGCCTGCGCTTCATGGTGCCCAACACCCCCGGCGGCGGCTACGACATCACCGCGCGTACGGCCGCCAAAAACGCCGAGGACGCCGAGCTCAACCACAACATCGAGGTCTTCAATCTGCCCGGCGCCGGCGGCACCGTCGGCCTCAGCCGCCTCGTCAACGAGCGCGGCAACGGCAAGCTGACGATGTCCATGGGGCTCGGCGTGGTCGGCGCCGTCCACACCAACCACGCGCCCTCCACGCTCGCCGACGCGACACCGATCGCGCGGCTCACGGAGGAGCCGGACATCGTGGTCGTCGCCAAGAACTCCAAGTACAAGACGTTCGAACAGCTCCTGGCCGACTGGAAGAAGCACCCGCGGTCCATGCCTGTCGGCGGCGGTTCCTCGCCGGGCGGCCCCGACCACCTGGCGCCGATGCTGATGGCCCGCGCGGCAGGCATCAAGAGCAGGTCGGTCAACTACGTGCCGTTCGACGGCGGCGGCGAGCTGCTGGCCTCCGTACTGGGCGGCAAGGTGAAGTTCGGTATCTCGGGCCTCGGCGAGTACCGCGACCAGATCAAGTCCGGCGAGCTGCGACTGCTCGCCGTCACGGGACCGAAGCGGGTCAAGGGCTTCGACGCGCCCACCCTCAAGGAGGCGGGCGTCGATGTGGAGTTCACCAACTGGCGCGGCATGATGGCGCCGCCCGGCCTCTCCCGGGCCCAGCGGGACAAGCTGATCCGCTTCATGCGCGAGCTGCGTGACTCGAAGGAGTGGCGTAAGTCGCTGCGTACCAACGGCTGGGACGACGCCTGGCTCCCCGGCGACAAGTACGGCCGCTTCCTCAAGAGCGAGGACAGGCGCGTGGACTCCGTCCTGAAGGAGCTGGGACAGTGAGCGCAACGGAAACACCGGACACACCGGGCACGACCCCCGACACGAAACCGGCCCCCACCGGCCTGCGCGCCTACTCCGAACTCGGCGTATGCGCCCTGCTGCTGGCCGTCGGCGTGCTCGTCCTCACCGACGCGCTGACCATGGAGACCGTCGCCGGGGCACGCGGCCCCGTCGGTCCCCGTACGGTCCCCCTGATCGTCGGCGCCGCGCTGCTCGTCGTCTCCGTCCTGCTCGCCGTCGACGTACTGCGCGGCGGGCGCGGCGAGGCGGAGGGCGGCGAGGACATCGATCTGTCGGAGCCGGGCGACTGGCGTACGGTCGCGCTGCTCGCGGGCGTCTTCCTCGCCTTCGCCGCGCTGATCGACCCGCTCGGCTTCCCGCTCGCGGGCGCACTGTTGTTCTGGGGCTCGGCCTACGCGCTGGGCAGCCGCACGCACGCGCTCACCCGCGATCCACTGATCGCCGCCGCACTGTCCCTGATCACCTATGCGGTCTTCCACCTCCTCCTCGGCGTCCAGCTGCCGGGCGGACCTCTGATGGGAGTGATGTAACCGATGGACTCCGTCAACTCCCTGATCGACGGCTTCGGTACCGCCCTGACGCCCCTCAATCTGCTGTGGGCCGCAACCGGAGTACTGCTGGGCACCGCCATCGGCGTACTGCCGGGCATCGGCCCGGCCATGGCCGTCGCCCTGCTGCTGCCCGTCACCTACGGTCTCGACCCGACGGCGGCGTTCATCATGTTCGCCGGGATCTACTACGGCGGCATGTTCGGCGGCTCGACGACCTCCATCCTGCTCAACACCCCGGGGGAGAGCGCCGCGGTGATCGCCGCCATCGAAGGCAATCCGATGGCCAAGGCGGGACGCGGCTCCCAGGCGCTCGCCGCCGCGGCCGTCGGGCACTTCGCCGGCGGCATGATCGGTACGGTCCTGCTCGTCGTCCTCGCCCCGGCCGTGGCGAGCCTGGCCGTGGACATCGGCGCCCCCGACTACTTCGCGATCATGGTGCTGGCCTTCATCGCCGTCACCTCCGTCCTCGGCTCCTCCCGCATCCGCGGCTTCGCCTCCCTGCTGATCGGACTGACGCTCGGGCTGGTCGGGCTGGACCAGATGACGGGCCAGCAGCGGCTGACGTTCGGCAGCCTCCAACTCTCGGACGGCATCGACGTCGTGATCGTCGCCGTCGGCCTCTTCGCCATCGGGGAGGCGCTGTGGGTGGCCGCACATCTGCGGCGCGGCACGGGCGCCTCCATCCCGGTCGGCCGCCCCTGGCTGGCGCGGGAGGAGCTGCGGCGTACGTGGAAGCCGTGGCTGCGCGGCCCGCTGATCGGGTTCCCGTTCGGCGCCGTGCCGGCCGGCGGCGCGGAGATCCCCACGTTCCTCTCGTACATCACCGAGAAGCGGCTCTCGAAGCACCCGAAAGAGTTCGGCAAGGGTGCCATCGAGGGCGTCGCCGGACCGGAGTCGGCCGCCTCCGCCTCGGCCGCCGGCACGCTCGTCTCGATGCTGACCCTGGGTCTGCCGACGACCGCCGTCGCCGCGGTGATGCTCGCCGCGTTCCAGCAGTACGGCATCCAGCCGGGCCCGCTGCTGTTCGAGCGCGAGCCCGAACTGGTGTGGGGCCTGATCGCCTCGCTGTTCGTCGGCATGGTGATGCTGCTCGTCCTCAACCTGCCGCTGGCACCCGTCTGGTCGAAGCTGCTGCGGGTACCCCGCCCCTACCTGTACGCGGGGATCCTCTTCTTCGCAGCGGTCGGCGCCTACGCGGTGGGCGGCGAGGCCGTCGATGTGGTGATCCTGCTGGTCATCGGCCTCATCGGCCTGATGATGCGGCGCTACGGACTGCCCGTACTGCCCGCGATCATCGGCGTCATCCTCGGTCCCAACGCGGAGCAGCAACTGCGCAGGGCGCTCCAGATCAGTGACGGCAGCGTCACCGGCCTGGTCAACACCCCCTTCGCGATCACCGTCTACGCGGTCATCGCCGTCCTGCTGCTCTGGCCCCTGCTGAAACGACTGCTGCCGTCCAGGCGCCGCCCAGCAACTGAGAAGAGCTGAGCGCAAGCGCGGTTCCCCGCGCCCCGTCCGGGGCGCGGGGAACTGCGCGCTCAACCACGACGCACACCTCGGCCGGGGGCACCCCCTTGCCGGAACGGCCTAGCGGCGGGCGTGCCGACCCCGGCCACCGGGCCGGTTCTGCGGAGCCGACGGATCCTGCGGCGGAGCCGGAGGACCCTGCGGCGCCCCGCCCTCCTCGTACGGACCCTGCGGTGCCGCACCAGTGCCGTACTGCCCCTGAGGCGCAGCGCCGGGGCCGCCGCCGTACGGGACCTCCGGGGGCAGCGGGTAGCCGTCACCGTAGGGAGCCCCGGGAGGCATCGCGCCCTCGGGCCCGGAAGGGCCGGAACCCGCACCGTGACCAGGGCCATAGCCGCCGGGAACACCAGGGGCGCCCGGCGCACCGGGGGCACCCGGGTGCTGCCCCGGAGCGCCGTAACCCGCGGAGCCGTAGGGCGTGCCCGGCGCCGGGGGGTAGCTCTCCGGATGGGAGGGAGCAGCAGCGGCCTCCGACTCGGCTGCGGCGGAGCCGCCCTTGCGGCGGCTCCGCAGATACTCGATCACGATCGGGAGGATCGACAGCAGCACGATCCCGATGAGGATCGTCTCGATGTGCTCGTGGACCAGATCGATCTGCCCCAGCGCGGCGCCCAGCAGGGTGACGCCGGCGCCCCACAAGGTGCCGCCGACGATGTTGAAGATCACGAACGAGCGGTACCGCATCCCGCTGACACCGGCGATGATCGGCGTGAACGTCCGCACGATCGGGACGAACCTGGCCAGCACCAGCGACTTCGGCCCGTGCTTCTCGAAGAACTCGTGTGCCTTCTCGACGTTCTCCTGCTTGAAGAACCGTGAGTCGGGCCGCTTGAAGAGCGTCGGCCCCACTTTCTTGCCGAACATGTATCCGACCTGGTCGCCCAGTACTGCGGAGAGCACGATCAGCAGGCACATCAGCCACAGCGGCATGTGCAGCTGGTCGGTCACGATCAGCAGCCCCGTGGTGAACAGCAGCGAGTCGCCGGGCAGGAAGAAGCCGATGAGCAGGCCCGACTCCGCGAAGACGATCGCCAGGATCCCGACAGGGCCGAAGGTCTGGATCAGGAAGTCCGGATCCAGCCAGCTGGGTCCTAGTGCGAGGTTGGTCACGGAAGGCTCCTGATCAGGGGCGCGGGACTGGGGGGGCCGCCCGGCCGGTGGCCGGAGGAGGGCGCGGAGACGACACGCAGGCGGTATCGGACGCTACACGCTACCAACGCGGTTCCCCTCCCCATGCGTTCCCGAGCCACCGTGACAGCAGTACGCGCCACACCGGGACCGGCAGTACGCACGACGACGGTACCCGCAGTACGCGCCACACCGGGATGGGCAGTACGGGCCACACCGGAACCCGCAGTACGCGCGACGCCGGTGCCGGCAGTGCGCGCACAGACGTTCCCTCCGGGCCCGCCGCCCGCTAGCTTCCCTCTGACCGAGTCGGCGCGTCCGTATGCCGGACGCCGCCGGACTCGAAGCACCAGAGCACCAGAGAGCACAAGAGCGCACCAGAGCACCACACGTCGAACGGCCGTTCCCGGAAAGGACCACGACTGTGTCCGTACCGCTCCGCTCCGCCCGCTCCCTGCACGCACTGCGCAGGAGATCCATGGCGGCTCTGGCCGCCACCGCCCTGGCCACCCCGCTGCTCCTCGCCTCCACCACGGCAGCCGGCGCCGCCACCAACGACGCGGACGCACATCCCGCCGGGCAGTCCGCCGAACCGTCCGCCACGCAGTCCGCGAAAGAAGCCGACAAGCTCGCCAAGAAGCTGGTCCGGCGCACCAGTGGACACGGCGCCATGAAGCATCTGAAGGCCCTCAGCAACATCGCGGAGTACAGCGACGGCAACCGGGGCGCGGGCTCCGAGGGCCACGACCGCTCCGCACGCTACGCGGGCACCCTGCTCAAGGCGGCCGGCTACAAGGTCACCTACCAGAAGTTCGAGTTCACCTTCCGCGAGACCCTCGCGGAGAAGCTCTCCGTCGTGAGCCCGGACCAGCGTGACGTCCCGATCACGCTGATGACGTACACCAAGAGCACCCCGGAGGGCGGCATCAAGGCGCCCGTCACGGCCGTACCGGTCGACGCCGACGGCACCAACGGCTGCGAGGCGGGCGACTACGCCAAGGGCACGTACGACGGCCGGATCGCGCTGATCAAGCGCGGCGGCTGTTCGTTCGCGCAGAAACAGGCGAGCGCCGCCGACGCGGGCGCGGTCGGCGCGGTGATCTACAACAACGAGGACGGCACGCTCAACGGCACCCTCGGCAGCCCGGACGCCGCCCGCATCCCCACCGGCGGCATCACCAAGGCCGACGGCGAGGCGCTCGCCGAACAGGTCACCAAGGGCGAGGTCACCGTCAATCTGGAGGTACGGGAGCACCAGGAGCAGCGCACCACCGACAACGTCATCGCCGAGACCCGCGGCGGTGACCCGGACAACACGGTGATGCTCGGCGCCCACCTCGACTCCGTCCCCGAGGGGCCCGGCATCAACGACAACGCCTCCGGCTCGGCGGGCGTCCTGGAGACCGCCCTCCAGCTGGCCAAGGCCGACCCCAAGGGCAAGCACACCAACAAGGTCCGCTTCGCCCTGTGGAGCGCCGAGGAGCTGGGCCTGCTCGGCGCCGAGCACTACGTACAGCAGCTCCCGGCCGCCGAGCGCGCGAAAATCGCGCTCTACCTCAACTTCGACATGATCGCGAGCCCCAACTACGGGATGTTCGCCTACGACGGAGACGACTCCGACGGCACGGGCGCGGGCCCCGGCCCGGAGGGTTCGGCGACGCTGGAGAAGGATCTGGTGGACTTCCTCAACTCGCGCGGCACGCCGACCCGAGGCACCGATTTCACCGGCCGCTCCGACTACGGCCCCTTCATCGAGGCGGGCATCCCCGCGGGTGGCACGTTCACCGGAGCCGAGGGGATCAAGACCGCCGAGGAGCAGAAGCTGTGGGGCGGCACGGCGGGAGCGGCGTACGACGGCTGCTACCACCAGTCCTGCGACACGCTGAAGAACATCAACACCCGTGCCTTCGACCTCAACGTCAAGGCCATCGCCAACGCGGTCGGCCACTACGCCTGGGACACCAGCGGGCTGCCCCACGGCACCGACCGGCCGGCCGGTAACCGCCTGACCACGGCCGATACAACCGGGGAAACGGCCGGAAAGACCACCGGGGATACGGCCTCATCGCCGGTCACAGGTCCGTACAAGGGCGCGCGGCTCATTCGCTGACCCCTGCCCCGTGCAACCACGCGCCCCGTTGTCCACAGCCTGTGGACAACGGGGCGCCGCCCAGCTCCCACACGACTTGCACACCGCCTACACCCGAGCGGCGCCCACCTTCCGCCCGCCTTCCATCCACGGTCTGCCCACTTTCCTCATGCTTCACCGCGAATCACCCGGATTGCACCAGCGGCACAGGGCTGCGCCCGGTACCGGTAGCCCGGTAGGCTTTCCGTGTGATCTTCAAGCGAATCGGAAACGGGCGGCCGTACCCCGACCATGGCCGGGAGAGCACCCGTCAGTGGGCGGATGTGGCCCCGCGCCCGGTGCGCCTTGACCAGCTCGTCACCACCAAAGGCCAGCTCGACCTGGAGACCCTGCTCGCGGAGGATTCGACGTTCTACGGCGACCTGTTCGCCCACGTCGTGAAGTGGCAGGGCGACCTGTACCTGGAGGACGGGCTGCACCGGGCAGTGCGCGCGGCGCTCCAGCAGCGCCAAGTGCTGCACGCCCGCGTCCTCGAACTCGACTGACCCCGCCGCGGACCCGAGTGGGGAGTTCGCGGGCGCAGGAGCACACACATTCCCCCGTTCGGGTACGTGTTTGTGGGCGTATCGAGAAGCCGCTGATCATCTAGTAGGCAGTACTGCCTGCCGCCACTACTCTGCGCACATGAGCATGTTCACTCCCCCGGACATGGGTGGGCAGTACCGCATCACGGGAGACCGTTATCCACGGATGCGCAGGCCACGCAGGCGGGGGCGGATCATCGCCGCCTCGCTCGCCTCCGCGCTGGCCGTCTCGGTACTGGGGTGGGGCACGCTCCAACTCGTCGACATCTTCTCCGGCGGCGGCCCCGCCAAAGCCTCCGGCCGCCCGGCGGAGCACACGAAGTGCGCCTCGCCCAACGGTGCCGAGAAGGCCACAGCGGGCGGCAGGAACGCAGCCATCGGCAGCAAGCACGCTGCCGCCGGCGGCACCGAGAAGGCCGTGACCGACAGCGAACTCCCGAAGCCCGGCGACATCACCGTCAACGTCCTCAACGCCACCTCGCGCAGCGGCCTGGCCAAGGACACCGCCGACGAGCTGAAGAAGCGCGGCTTCAAGATCGGCAAGATCGGCAACGCGCCCGCGGAGTTCGACGAGAAGGTCAAGAAGGCGGGCATCCTCGTCGGCGCCCCCGGCTCCACGACCTCCGACCGCCTGCAAGTCCTGGGCACCCAGCTCGAGAACACCGAGACCCGGTACGACGAGCGGGACGGCAAGGACGTGGATCTCGTCCTCGGCAAGGAGTTCGAGCATCTGACGAAGAAGAAGACGGCCACCGCAGCGCTGGCCGAGCTGGCCGGCTCACCTCGTCCGGGAAAGTCGGCGCCGGCCTCCCCCGCCACCTGCTGAACTCGCCACCTGCTGAACTGCCCCGCGTACTCGCCAACGCACCTTCGCACGCAGGCCCTTCACACCCAGGCCTTCGCGTGCAGGCCCCTCGCGTGCAGGCGCTACCCGGCGGTCCCGTACATCCGGTCCCCGGCGTCGCCCAGGCCCGGCACGATGAAACCCTGCTCGTTGAGGCGCTCGTCAACCGAGGCCGTCACCACGGTCACCGGCGTACCGGCCAGGTCCCGCTCCATGACGGCGACACCCTCGGGCGCCGCGAGCAGGCAGAGCGCGGTCACATCGTCGGCGCCGCGCCGGATCAGCTCGTTGATCGCGGCGACCAGCGTGCCGCCGGTGGCCAGCATCGGGTCGAGGACGTAGACCTGGCGCCCGGACAGGTCGTCAGGCATGCGGTTCGCGTACGTCGAAGCCTGCAAGGTGTGCTCGTCGCGGATCATCCCGAGGAAGCCGACCTCGGCCGTCGGCAGCAGCCGGACCATGCCCTCCAGCATGCCGAGCCCGGCCCGGATGATCGGCACCACCAGCGGGCGGGGCCGGGAGAGCTGCACACCGGTGGTCCCGGTCACCGGCGTGGTGACCGCGACCTCCTCGACCCGCACATCGCGGGTGGCCTCGTACGCCAGCAGCGTCACCAGCTCGTCCGCGAGACGGCGGAAGGTCGGTGAGTCGGTGCGCTCGTCGCGCAGGGTGGTGAGTTTGTGCGCGACCAAAGGGTGGTCGACGACGTGGATCCGCATGCTTCGACAGTATCCGAGGCCGCGCACGGCGGATCCCGCCGGTACCCGACCGGTTAACGCCCGTACGCGCCCGTACGCGCCCGTACGCGCCAGGGTCGCATGCACCGAGCTCCGGACGGAGCACTCGGATACGCCGGGGCGCTCTGGCGTACGCCGGGCGGACCAGGGAAAGTGGGCAAGTACACCGGAGGTGTGCATATGTCAGAGCCACGTGAGCCCGGGCAGCAGCCGCGCCGGCAACCGGGACAGATTTTTCGGCCCCGCAAGGAATCGGACTTCCGTCCGGACTTCCGTGCGGAAAGCGACCGTCGCACGGAGCGCCGCACGGACCGCTCCCCGAAGGCGGACCTCAGCGCGGACGCCGAGCGGCTGCGCCGCCGTGCCCGCTTCCTCCGCGAGCTGAACGAGGCGAAGGAGTTGCGCGAGCGCGTCCATCCACGCCGCTCACGCGCGGTCCGCAGGCGCCGGCAGGCCCTGCGGATGCGTACGTTCCGCTGGTGAGGCCGACCCCCGGGGCCACACCCCGGAACAAGGGGTCCCCAAGCACCGTTGCCCCTTCGGGCAGCACCCCTTCCGGACAGCTCTGAGTCGCGAGTTGTCACAGTGAGTCGTCGCAGGCGAGCGCCCGGGTAAACGTTCGGGCAACAGTCGGGCAAACAGCGTGACGACGCACTGTCGAAGACCCTCCGCACGGCGCGGGTTTCTGCCACGATTCCGATGGGGCGGGGGCACGGTCCTCGTCAGCACTCGGGCACATCTTGAATCAGTGGGAGAGTCACGGTGTATTTCGCCGCGCTGCTCGCGCGCACCGAAGACGGGTGGGAAGCGAGCGACACAGAGCTGGACGATGTGGAGACCCTGGCCGACCTGGCCGACCTGGCCCGTGAGGCCACGACAGACGACGAGACGGTGCTGGTCTGCATCGAGCAGGACGGCGAGTGGTTCGGCGTCGTCCGCGTGGACGGCGAGGACGACCCCCGCGTGTTCGTCTCGGACGCCGCGGCGGCGATGCGCAGCTCGTACGGCGAGATACTGCTCTCGGACGAGCTGCTCGGCCGCCAGCCGGAAGACCCGTCGGCCCTCGACCAACTCGTGGACCTGGACGGCACGGAGGAAGGGGAGCCGGAGGGCAGCGAGGACGACGACGGAGCGGCGGAACGCGCCGCGGTGGCGGAGGCGGAGTCAGCACCCGCGGGTCCGCTGGGCGACGCGGAACTCCTCTCCGACCTCGGAATGGAGGAGAAGGTACTGCTCTCCCTCTCCCCCGAGGACGCGCTGAGCGAGGTCGCCGACGCGCTGGGCTGCACGGACGTACTGGAGGCGGTCCGCTGAGCCGCCGGGCGACAGGCGCGACACTGTCCCCATGACCCCCGCAGCCGACGACCGACCGACCGCCGCGTCCCCCGCCCCCGACCCGGGCAACCCCCCGGGCCCGGGGGCCACCCCGGAAGGCGACCCCGTACGCGATCCCTGGCGCGAGCCCATGCGGCTGGCGCTCGCGGAAGCCGTACAGGCGCCCGGGACGGGGGACGTGCCGGTCGGCGCCGTCGTCCTGGGGCCGGACGGCGCGGTGCTCGGCCGGGGGCACAACGCCCGTGAGGCGAACGGCGATCCGACGGCACACGCCGAAATCCTCGCCCTGCGCGCCGCCGCCCACACCCTGGGCGGCGGCGACTGGCGACTGACCGGCTGCACCCTCGTCGTCACCCTGGAGCCGTGCACGATGTGCGCGGGGGCTGCGGTGCTCGCCCGCGTCGACCGTGTCGTCTACGGCGCCCTCGACACGAAGGCCGGCGCCGCCGGCTCCCTCTGGGACGCCCTCCGCGACCGCCGCCTCAACCATCGGCCCGAGGTCATCAACGGGGTACTGGCACACGAGTGCGCCACCCTCCTCACCGACTTCTTCCGCACCACCGGCCCCCCACCCCCCACCCCTCCGGATACCGATTTCGATCCCGGGCCCTCATTGGGCTAGAGTTCCTCTCGGTAGCGTGTCCGAGCGGCCGAAGGAGCTCGCCTCGAAAGCGAGTGAGGGGGCAACTCCTCCGTGGGTTCAAATCCCACCGCTACCGCTTTGAGCAGGACAGATGAAGGGCCGGACCCGGCGAAGGGTCCGGCCCTTCGTCGTGGGTGGGGCTCGCCGGTCGGGGGTGGGCGGCTCGGTGGGCCGGTCGTCGTGATCCCGCGGCGGACGAAGGTGGGCAGCCCCCGGAGGGCCCTGGCGTACCCGTGGCGGGCAATTCAGGGGATTCCTATTCGGAAATTCCGCATCGATCCTGGAGCCCTGCCCGGCCTTGCTGTTCGGCCGTCCGGCCGAAGGGAAAAGCGCGGCGAAGTTCGCGGGAACAATAATGGCGTTTTTCGCGGGGAAATGCTTGAACGCTGCGGTATCGTCATCTCAACCTCCCGATGAGAGGGGGTGAGGAGTAATGGCCGGTGCGGGCTGGAAGTCTGAACCGGCGAGGACGACGCTTCAGCGATTCGCTGATCTCGCGCGGGCAATCGCCGGCTTCTTCCAGGCGGTGTACTACGCCGTCCGGACGGAGCAACTGTGGTAGCCCCCGTACGAGCTGATGGGCCCACCCCCGGCCCGAGATGAGCCCATCGCAGGTCCTCGTCCGCGGCCCCGCTCTTCGTCGGACCAGAGGTGCGGGGTCCGCGCCGTGCGGACCGGCAGCAATTGTGCTGTTGGTCGCAGACTAGCATTGATTGCGCGGTTTTCGCGTTGCGCGACGACGGCATGCATATTCGTTGCGATGCCGCTGGTTGATCATCCGGCGGCGTCACGATGGGGGTTTGTTTTTCTGCGGGAGATTGGCGGCACCGACGACGTCGCCCGGGATTTCCCCTTTACCGGCGTGCGATGCGTCGCGCCCACGGCGATTTTCCGTACGCGGTATTCGGCGGCAGGGCGGGGAGCGGACGATCTGCGGGTGACCGCGGGCTGTCGTACGTTGAGAGCGTCCGCTGGTCCCAGGGGGGAGCAGGGAGGCGCGGGTGAATGCGTGCTGTCGGTGTGCGGGAGAGGAACGGGCGGCCCGAGGTTCTGCAGGCGCGGCGGCCCGAGCCGGGCGAGGGCGAGGTGCTGGTGCGGGTCGTGGCCGCGGGCCTGAACCCGCTGGACTGGAAAATCGCCGAGGGCATGCTGGAGGAACTGGTTCCGTATGACTTCCCGCTGGTCATGGGGGTGGACTTCGCGGGCGTCGTGGAGGCCGGCGGTCCGGAGACCTATCGATTCGCCCTGGGCGAGCAGGTGTTCGGGCACGTGGTGAGCGAGCCGGTGGGTGGCGGAACGTACGCGGAGTATGTGGTGGTGAACGAGGCGGGCAGCATCGCCCACGCGCCGACGAGCATTCCGCTGACCGCCGCCGCGGGTGCTCCTACGGCGGGAATGACGGCACTGGGAATCATGGGCTCGGCCGCACTCCGCTCGTACGAGAGCCTGCTGATCATCGGAGCCGCGGGCGGCGTCGGTACGTTCCTCACCCAGCTCGCAGCCGCCCGCGGGCTGCGCGTCGTGGCCGCAACCCACGGGCACGACCAGGCCCGGATGGGGGCCTTCGGCGCGGCGCTCACCATCGACACCCGCGAGCGGGAGCTGGCGGACGCGGTGCGGGAGGAGTACCCGCGCGGTGTGGACGCGCTGGTGGACCTGGGGTCGGCCGAGCCGGAGGAGTTCGCCCGGCACGCCGCGCTGGTACGGGACGGCGGCGTGGCGGTCTCCACACTGGACGCGGCATCGGTGGACGCGCTCTACGGGCGCGGCATCGAGGGCATCAACTACCACATCGCGGCCTCCGCGGAGCTGCTGGAGCGGCTCTGCGAGGAGATCGACAGCGGGCCGTTGACCGTGCCCATCGAGGCCGAGGTTCCGCTGGACCAGGCGCCCGGTGCCGTGGCCCGCAACCGGGCGGGCGGCGCCCGGGGCAAGACCGTCCTCCTCCCGTGAGCACTCGTGAGCGCTCGTGGGCCACCCGTGAGCCACCCGTGCGCAGCTCGTGAGCCGCTCGTGAGGGCTTCCGAGCCACCGCTGTCCTTCTACCGGCGGCCCGCTGTTCCCGTCTGCTGGCGGCCCGTTGTTCCCGCTACACTCACACAGCCGCACAGGTGTACAGAGTGTCGATGATCGAACGCGCCCGGGGGGCCGAACGCCCGGGGGAGGGACAGCGCGATGGCGCAGACGAAGAAGATCGCGGGCTATGTGCTTGTCGTCTTCGTGCTGTACACGATCATCACGTCCCCCGAACGCGCGGCCGATCTGGTCCAGATAGGTTTCGAAGGCATCTCCAGCGCCGCGCAGGGCGTCGGCCGGTTCATGACCTCGCTCGTCAACTGAGACCCCTGCTCCGCCCTACTGAGACACCTGTTCCGCCCGTCACGCGCGGGCTCCCGTGACCTCTTCGACCAGGCGCTTCCGGCTGCAACTGGCAAGCAACACGGAGTTATACGGTGCTTGCGCACGGTGCACATGTCTTGTGATGCTATGACCGCTTTTTGGCTGACGAATCCTGCCTGCACGCTCAACGCGGGGCAAGCAAGCGAAGCATCCGAAGCATCTGAAGCACCCGAGGCGATCGAAGCGATCGATCAAGACAGATCTGCACCGTAAGGGGTGGTGGCTGAGTGGACGGGACCCCTACCCCCACCCAGACTCCCTCCGGCGACGCCGAAACGCCCCCCTCCCCCGCCGAGGCGCAGCGGGAACGAGCCGCGCGGACCCGGGCGCTGACGCAGTCCCTCTTCGAGCAGCTCGCCCGGCACGAGCCCGGCTCCGCGGAGCACGAACGCATCCGGGCAGCGCTCATCGAGGCCAATCTGCCGCTCGTACGGTATGTCGCGGCGCGCTTCCGCAGCCGGAACGAGCCGATGGAGGACGTGGTCCAGGTCGGCACCATCGGGCTGATCAACGCCATCGACCGCTTCGACGCCGAGCGCGGGGTGCAGTTCCCCACCTTCGCGATGCCGACCATCGTCGGTGAGATCCGCCGCTACTTCCGCGACAACGTCCGTACGGTGCACGTTCCGCGCCGGCTGCACGAGATGTGGGTGCAGGTGAGCGGCGCAACCGAGGATCTGACGACGCTGCACGGGCGGTCCCCGACCACCGCCGAGATCGCCGAGCGGCTGAAGATCACCGAGGAGGAGGTGCTGGCCTGCATCGAGGCCGGACGGGCCTACCGGGCCACCTCGTTGGAGGCCGCACAGGAGCGCGAGGACGGAATGCCGGGGCTGCTGGACCGGCTCGGCTACGAGGACCCCGAGCTGGACGGGGTCGAACATCGCGACCTCGTGCGCCATCTGCTCGTACAGCTGCCCGAGCGCGAGCAGCGGATCCTGCTGCTCCGGTACTACCGGAACCTGACGCAGTCCCAGATCAGCGCCGAGCTCGGGGTCTCGCAGATGCATGTGTCACGGCTGCTCTCGCGCAGCTTCGCGCGGCTGCGGGCCGCAAATCGAATCGACGCGTAACCGGTTCGAGCTACCTCAACTTCCGTCACATCGCTCTCAACTGTGCAGTTTTATCGACATGAGGCTACGTCGCGTTGCCTACTTGTGACATTCTGCAAGAGCTGCGTTTGCCGCAGTGGCGTGCCCGGTATGGAGGGGGAGGTGCTTCCCTCAGAGCCGAGGGCGCCGCAGCGACCGTCCGCGACCTCAAGGGGGTGGCATGTCCGTAGAACTGGGCAGCTCCAAGGTGCTCGCCGAGAACACGTCCCCGGCCCCGGGGGCACCTCCCGGGCCCGCTGAGCCGGGCAGTGTGTCACCGGTGCTCGACGAGGTGCCGCCGGACGGCCTCGCGGGCGCGGAGCCGGCGGAGCTCGCCGGGGCCGTCGCCACGGTGCCCGACAGCGACACGATCGACACCCGCACGCTCTCCCGCTCGCTCTTCCTGCGGCTCGCCGCACTCGACAAAGCGGCGGCCGATTCCCCGGAAACGGCCAACACCGCGGAGCGGATGTACGTACGGGACACGCTCATCGAGTTGAATCTCCCGCTCGTCCGCTACGCCGCGGCCCGCTTCCGCAGCAGGAACGAGCCGATGGAGGACATCGTCCAGGTCGGCACCATCGGGCTGATCAAGGCGATCGACCGCTTCGACTGCGAACGTGGCGTCGAGTTCCCGACGTTCGCGATGCCGACCGTGGTCGGGGAGATCAAGCGCTTCTTCCGCGACACCTCGTGGTCGGTGCGGGTGCCGCGCCGTCTCCAGGAGCTGCGGCTGGCGCTGACGAAGGCGAGCGACGAACTGTCGCATACCCTGGACCGCTCCCCGACCGTCACCGAACTCGCGGGCTGCCTCGGCGTCTCCGAGGAGGACGTGGTCGACGGTCTGGCCGTCGGCAACGCCTACACCGCCTCCTCGCTGGACTCCCCGGCGCTGGAGGAGGACGGCGGCGAGGGCTCGCTCGCCGACCGGCTCGGTTACGAGGACAGCGCGCTGGAGGGCGTCGAGTACCGCGAGTCCCTCAAGCCGCTGCTGGCCAAGCTGCCGCCGCGGGAGCGCCAGATCATCATGCTGCGCTTCTTCGCGAACATGACGCAGTCACAGATCGGCGAGGAGGTCGGCATCTCCCAGATGCACGTCTCCCGGCTGCTGACGCGCACGCTCGCACAGTTGCGCGAGGGGCTGATCGCAGAAGACTGAGCTACGGGGGGCGGAGTGCGGCGGGGGACACCGAATGGGACATCTGGGTTCGCGGAAGGAGGGTTCACTTCTGACGAGGCGTCAGTGACACTGTCGCCATGCGAAGCCAGGGGAGCAACACGCGAAGCCGCCGGGGCAGCCGGATAGCCGCCTCGGCGGCTCTCGTATGTCTCGGGGCACCGCTGGCCGCGGGGTGCGGCGGAGGCGGGGACGACGGCTATGTGGCGGTCGGCGCCGCGGACCCGTCGGGGCGGAGCGGCGACGGCAACGGTCCTGTACGGCCGGACGACAAGGTGCGGATGGTGCCGCTGCCCGGCGAGGGCGACGGCGCCGAGAAGGGCAACGGGAACGGGACAGGCGACGGGAGAGAAAGCGCCGGTGACCCGAAGGGGGCGCGCGGGAGCGGGGGCGCGGACGAGGGGCGTACCGAAGCCGGGGAGGGCGCGGACAACGGCGCCGGGGGGACGGCGGACGGCGGGCCGGGCACCGGACCGTCCAACTCCGCATCACCGGGCCCGGGCGGCGCGTCGCCGGGTTCCGGCACGGACGGCGGCGGCCAGCAGTCCGGAGGCGGCTCCTCCGGGTCAGACTCCCCGCAGTCGCCGGATACCCCGAGCGGCCCGGCCGTACTGACAGCCGGCGAGCCGGAGCGGGCGAAGGCGGACGACCGGTGGTGCGAGAAGGTGACCGTCCGCTTCACCAATTCCGGCGGCCGTGCGGTCACGGGCGGCAAGGTCACCTTCGGTACGCACATCATCGGGGCGCTCGGCGTCGACTGGGCCACCCGCGAGAGCACGCGTGCGCTGCCCGTACCGATCAAGGCCGGGGAGAAGAAGGAGAAGACCTGGACGGTGTGCGTGGACCCGTGGCGGGTGCCGCTGGGCATGCACATCGAGACCCGCGAGGTGCGGCTCTCCGACTGGAAGTAGTCGGTTGGAGCAGCAGTCAGGCCGTGTCTGGCGAATCCTGCGTGCCCGCCCCTTGTGCCGGTGAGGCGATGCCCCTTGCCCGATCCCGCGGGATACGGGTGGGTTGTGGCTGGGCGCGCAGTTCCCCGCGCCCCTGACGGGGCGCGTCCCCCATGCCGGGTGCGCCAGATTCGCCGGGGCGCCGTCAGGAGAAGGCGAGCCAGGCGACGCCCGCCAGTACGGCGAGCACGACGACGACGCCGACGATCAGGCCGACGCGGGGCCCGCCGGGGGCCGGCGCTGCCGCCTGCCTGCTGCCGGGCCGGGAGGCGCCCTCGTCGACGAAGGCGCGGAACATTTGGGTGTTGCCTGCCGGGTCGGGGTGTCCCTGTCCGTCCGGACCCTGCGGCACCTGCGGGTTGTGAGCCATGTCCCAGGACCCTAGCGAACCGTCCCCCGGATGGCACAGCCGCGCCCGGTCAGCCGCTGTGCGGTCGCTCACACGCCCTCGGGGTGCGCTTACTCGCGCTTCTGCGCCCACGCGCACTCTTTGCGAAGCGTTTGCCTCGGTTGCCCCCAAATCAATTTGCCTACAGCAACCAACCATCTTATGGTTGCCTTAAGCAACAAGTTCATGGGATGCAGATGGCCGAACGCAGTCAGTACGAGGAGCTGGCCCGGCAGATCAGCGCCATCGGCGCCGTCAAACGAGAGATGGCGCGTGGTCTCCCCCCGGAGTGTCCGCCCGCCTCGGCAGTCGTACTGACGCTCCTGGAGAAGCACGGGGAGATCCGCACCAGCCGGCTGGCCGAGCTGATGGCGATCGACATGTCGGTCACCAGCAGGCACGTCACCCACGTCGCCGACCGTGGCTGGATCGAGCGCCGCCCTGACCCGCAGGACGGCCGGTCCCGGCTGCTGCGGATCAGCGAGAGCGGTGAGCGGTTCCTGGCGGACCTCTCGGCACACACGATCGAGGTGCTCGCCGCCCACCTGCACGACTGGAGCGACGAGGACGTCGCCCAGCTCAACACGCTGCTCAGCCGGCTCCGTACGAGCTTCGGGGACTGCCGCGCCCGCGGCGGGCCACCCCACGAGAAAACGACCGCACCACTGAGTTAGAAGGACGCCGAATGGCAACAACCCGACCCCAAACGCCGGTTGGGGGGTCCCGCGACGCCGTACAGGGGACCGGCGGCGGGGCCCGGCACGCGGCGCACGCCGCGTCGTCAGGCCACTCCACCGCCGCCCAGGCCCAGGCTCAGGCCCAGGCCCAGGCCGCCCAGGGCACAGGCACCGCCGCAGCGACGGCATCCGGGAGCGCGGCGCCGATGACGCACCGGCAGATCATGGAGGCGCTGTCCGGGCTGCTGCTCGGCATGTTCGTCGCCATCCTGTCGTCGACGATCGTCTCCACGGCGCTGCCCAAGATCATCTCCGATCTCAACGGCAGCCAGAGCTCGTACACCTGGGTGGTGACGGCCTCACTGCTGGCGATGACCGCTTCCACCCCGCTGTGGGGCAAGTTGGCGGACCTGACCAGCAAGAAGCTGCTGGTGCAGATAGCCCTGATCGTCTTCGTGCTGGCCTCGGCCGGTGCCGGTCTCTCGCAGAACCCGGGGATGCTGATCTCCTTCCGGGTCGCCCAGGGCATAGGCATGGGCGGGCTCTCGGCGCTCGCCCAGATCATCATGGCCGCGATGATCTCCCCCCGGGAACGCGGCCGGTACAGCGGCTACCTCGGTGCCACTTTCGCCATCGCCACCGTCGGCGGCCCGCTGCTCGGCGGCGTGATCACCGACACCAGCTGGCTGGGCTGGCGCTGGTGCTTCTACGTCGGCGTCCCGTTCGCCGTCATCGCGCTGATCGTCCTGCAGAAGACGCTGCACCTGCCCGTCGTCAAGCGGCCGGGCGTCAAGGTGGACTGGGCCGGCGCGTTCTTCATCGCCGCCGCGGCCTGCACCCTGCTGCTGTGGGTCACCTTCGCGGGGGACAAGTACGACTGGCTGTCGTGGCAGACCTACGCGATGGTCGGCGGGGCCGTCGTGCTGGCGCTGATCTTCGTGCTCGTCGAGTCGAAGGCCAAGGAGCCGATCATCCCGCTGCGGCTGTTCCGCAACGGCACCATCACGCTGGCGTCGGTCGCCTCGCTGTTCGTCGGTATCGCGATGTTCGGTGCGACCGTCTTCCTCAGCCAGTACTTCCAGCTGGCGCGCGGCAAGTCGCCGACGATGGCCGGTGTGATGACGATCCCGATGATCGCGGGGCTCTTCGTCTCCACCACGGTCTCCGGCCAGGTCATCACCCGTACGGGCAAGTGGAAGAAGTTCCTGATCGCGGGCGGTGTGCTGATGGCGGCGGGCATGGGCCTGCTGGGCACGCTGCGGTACGACACCGAGTACTGGCACATGTCGATCTTCATGGCACTGCTCGGCCTCGGCGTCGGCATGATGATGCAGAACCTGGTGCTCGCCACCCAGAACCAGGTGGCGGCGGACGACCTCGGGTCTGCCAGCTCCACGGTCAACTTCTTCCGTTCGCTGGGCGGTGCGGTCGGTGTCTCGGCGCTCGGTGCCGTGCTTTCCAACCGGATCACCCACTACATGGAGGACGGCTTCGCCAAGCTCGGCATCAAGCCCGGCGGCGGCGCCACGGGCGGTGGCGGCAGCGCCCTGCCCGACCTGGACAAGCTGCCCCCGCCGGTCCGTACCGTCGTGGAGAGCGCATACGGGCACGGCATCGGCGATATCTACCTGTACGCCGCACCGGTCGCGCTGCTGGCGCTGGTGTGCGTGCTGTTCATCCGGGAGGTCCCGCTGCGGACCACCGCCGGGAACCAGGCGAGCCAGGACGCCGCGGCGCTGTCCGCGACCGAGGCGGCCGGGACGGCCCCGGCAGCCGAGGCAGCGGAGCCGGCCGAGGCACCTGCGCCTGCGCCGCAGGCAGCGACCGCTTCAGCGGGGGGCGACACTCAGCAGCTCAGGGAGTACGCAGCCATGGCCACAGCCCAGCCCTCCGCCCCCATACCGACCAGCCAGTACGGGGTGCACGGCACCGTCCGCAACGCCGACGGCACCGGTGTCGCCCGCGCGGCAGTCACGCTGATCTCGCTCAGCGGACGCCAGCTCGGCCGCTCCATCACCCACGCGGACGGCTCTTACGGGCTGGACGCGCCCGGGCCCGGCTCCTACGTCCTGATCGCGGCGGCGGACGGCCACCAGCCGCAGGCGTCCACGATCGTGGTCGGCGAGGAACCCCTCAGCCACGACCTGCTGCTTTCGGGCACCAGCGGCCTGGCGGGCCAGGTGCGCGGGCTGGCCGACGGCGCCCCGGTGCACGGCGCGATGGTCGTCGTCACCGACGTACGGGGCGAGGTGCTCGCCACCGGCGTCACCGGTCAAGCAGGTGACTTCCGTTTCGACGACCTGGTCACCGGCAGCTTCACGCTCGCCGTGAACGCCGCCGGCTACCGGCCCACCGCGGTCCCGGTCGAGGTGCAGGGCCAGGGCACCACCCGGCTCGACGTCGACCTGGCGGCGGGCGCCCGGGTGACCGGCACCGTCCGGGCCGGCGCACAGCACAGGCCGCTGCCGGACGCCCGCGTCACGCTCGTGGACGCGGCCGGCAACGTCATCGCCACGTCCACCACCGGTGAGGACGGCGCGTACGCCTTCACCGACCTTGACGCGGGCGACTACTCGGTCATCGCCGGCGGCTACCCGCCCCAGGCGAACGCCCTGCGGGTGACCGGGCCCGGAGTGGACGCGTACGACATCGAGTTGCACCACCCGGACGAGTGACCCCCCGGTCCTGGCGGCGCGTGAATCGAGCGGAGCGCGCGCCGTCGGGTCCGGTTCGGGAAAGGGCCCCGGCGGCCCGGAGAAACGCACTGAGCGAGCGCGGGCAAGGGACGGCCCGCCGCCGAGGCGCCGGGGCCCGTCGGATGCGAGGCCGGGGCCGTCGGATGTGAGAAGGAGCTGGAAGAGATGACAGGCGGGGCAAGCGGAGCAGACCCGGCCGGCGGCGCCCGAGGCGGCGTACGGGCGCGGGTGCGTACCCGGGACGGCTGGGCGGTGCAGCACGCCGTGCTGACGGTCACCGATATGACGGGCAGCCAGGTACTGCGCGCGGAGGCCGACGAGGAGGGCATCGTACGCGGCGGGGAGCCGCTGGCCCCGGGCGCGTACACCGTCATCGCCACGGCCATCGGCTACGCGCCGGCCGCCTCCACGGCGATGGTCACCGCCTCCGGGCGCGCGGAGCTGGGCACGCTGGTGCTGGCCCGGCAGGGCGGCGTCGAACTGCCGCCGCCGGGCCCGTGGGCCATCGACCCGATGCACTCCACGGTCGCCGCGACCGCGCAGCACCTGGGGATGACCAGCGTGCACGGCCGGTTCACCGAGTTCGGCGGCCGGATCGAGATCGCGGAGGACCCGGAGAAGTCGTCCGTCGAAGCCGTGATCAAGGCGGAGTCCGTCAACACCGGCAACGACATGCGCGATCAGCATCTGCGCTCCGGTGACTTCCTCAATGTCGAAGCCCATCCCGACATCACCTACCGGAGCTCCGGCATCGACGTGGCGGGGCCCGACCGGTGGACGGTACGCGGCCACCTCGGGATGCACGGCGCCGTCCGCGACGTCGACCTGGACCTCACCTATCTGGGCAGCGGTCCCGACCCCTGGGGCGGACTGCGTGCCTCCTTCCACGCCACGGCCGAACTGCGGCGCTCGGACTTCGCGATGAACTACAACCAGGTCGTCGCGGCCGGGATCGCGGCGGTCGGTACGACGCTGCGGGTGGACCTGGACATCCAGGCGGTGCAAGGGGAGTCGCTGCCGTTCTGACAGCGCCCCGCTGACGCAGCCGGCATCCGCCCGAGCCGGAGGCCGAGGCGAGTTCAGCGGTCCTCAGGAGCCGGAGGCTGCGGCGGAATCACCAGCGCGGCGCGGTCCTGCGGGACCGCGCCGCGCCCGTACCGGGCCATGGCCTCGATGCCCGCGACGACGCAGTCCAGCGCGACGCCGAAGTCCCGCTGCTCCATGGAGCGTACGGCCTCTCCGCGTACGCCCTCCCCGCACTCCGCGTACTCGGGACGTGCCCCCACCGTCGCACGCAGCGCATCGACACAGTCCTGCGAGCTGACGCCCGCCTCACTGCACCGGCGCTGCCAGCTGGCCTCGACGGCGGCGTGTCCGTAGACGAACGAGAACAGCGCGGCCAGCGCCCCGTCCGCCTGCTGCTCGGGGAGCCCGGAGCGCAGCAGTACGCGGCGCACGCCCAGCTGGAAGGACATCGCGCTCGGCCCGACGTTCAAGAAGCTGCCCAGCGTGCCGGACGCCCACGGGTGACGGCGCAGCAGCCCGCGCAGCGCGTACGCCGCCTGCCGCAACTGCTCACGCCAGTCGATGTCTTCGGCGTCCGCGTCGGGCACCTCCAGTTCGCCCTCGACGGCGTCCAGGGCGAGTTCGAGCAGGTCGTCCTTGCGGTCCACGTACCAGTACACCGACATGGCGGTCACCCCCAGGTGGGCGGCCAGCCGGCGCATGGAGAACTTCGCCAGCCCCTCGGTGTCCAGCAGCCGTACGGCAGCTGCCGTGATCTTCTCCCGGTCCAGCCCCTCGGTCTGTCCGCTCCCGGCCGCTCTGCGGCGCGTCTCCGTCCGCTCCTCCAGCCATACGCTGGTCCTGCGCATCCGGCTCGTGCGGCTGCCGTCGCTCATGGCACGCGCTCCTTCGGGGGCCGGCTCCGAAGGCCGGTCGGAGAGACGGAACGGGGCGGCAACGGCCGAGGTGACTTACGGACCGTTACCCCTTGATGCTAATCCGTATCCGACCCTTCATCCGCCTTCGGCGACCCGAACGCCGGTATGACGGACTCACCGGGTTTGAAGACGTAGCCTGCCCCGCGCCGCGTGTGGATCATCCGCTCCCGGCCCACATCGATCTTCCGCCGCAGATACGAGATGTAGAGCTCCACCAGGTTGGCGTGCCGGCCCACGTCGTAGTTCCACACTCTGTCGAGGATCTGCGCCTTGCTGAGCACCCTGCGCGGATTGCGCATCAGAAAGCGCAGCAGCTCGAACTCGGTTGCGGTCAGCCGTATCCGGTCCCCGCCCCGCCACGCCTCGCGGGTCTCCTCGTCCAGCACCAGGTCCCCGACGACGAGCAGCCGTTCGGGCCGGTGCGTGCGCTCCCGCGGGGTGCGCACGCGCGGGGCGCGCTCCCGGGGGGCGAATTCGCGCGGGGCGCCCGTCCCACTCCTGCAACTCCCACTCATGGTTCCACCCTCGAACACCCACGTGAGAGAAGGCTTTCCCGCATCTGTGAATCGCCTGAGAAAGACCTAAGGTCGGGCGGGTGAGCGCAGTCATAACAGCGATGATCACGGCCGTCGTCGGCGTACTGGGCACCTTGTTCGCCCCCGTACTCACCCAACGGGTTGCCGCTCGGCAGCGGGAGGAAGAGCGCGCGGAGGCCGACCGACTCCGCCGCCTCGACGAGCGCCGCGCCGCATACACCGCGATGAACCGCGCGTCCCGTCAGTTCAGCACCCTCCTCAAGGACGCCCTGCACCGGCTGCGCGACGAGGTCTACACCGACCAGGAGCGCACCGCCCTGGAAGAGGTCCGTCTCGACTACCGCGACCGCTATGCGGAGGCCCAGATGATCGTCCCCGAGCACATCATCGAAGCCTCCCGCGCCGTCAACCGCGTCCTCGCCGAGGCCGACGGCGCCGTCAAACGACTCGACCGCGGCCGCGCCCACCCCACCGAGACCCCCGACTCCGTCCGCCACACCCTCACCACCGAAGGCGACCCCCGACTCGCCGCCATGCGCCAACTGATGCGCGAAGACCTGGGCGTCCGGGACTGAACGACGGCCGACGAACCGGAACGAGGAAGTCAGACGAACAGGAAAGAGGGAGGTCAGCGGAATGGGCAGCGTCCTTGAGGCAGTGGGCTCAGAACTCCTGAGCGCCGCCGTCGCGGCAGCGCTCACCGGTCTGGTCGCATGCCGCGTTCTCCCCGACGGACATGTCTCCCGCCCCCGTCTCCTCCAGCTCAGCCGGTGAGCCGCGCCGATGTACGTACGCTGTAAGGGGTCAGCCCAGGTGGGGCCGTTCGCGGTGCTCCAGGAAGTGGCGGAGCCTCAGCCGCTGCGTGTGGTGCATGGGCAGTTGGTCGATCTCCGCCGGCGGGACAAATCGCAGCTCCGTCGACTCGTCCGAGATCGTGAGTCGGCCGCCGACAACGCGGGCGGTGAAGCAGATGTTGAACTGTCGGCGCACCTCGCCGTCCGAGTAGGCGATGACGTGGCGAGGGTCGGTGTACGTGCCCACGAGGCCGGTGATCTCCACGTCCAGGCCCGTCTCCTCCTTCACCTCCCGGACGGCCGCTCCCGGCAGTGACTCGGTCATCTCCATGCCGCCCCCGGGCAGCGCCCACAGATCGTTGTCCCGTCGACGCTGCAGGAGAATGCACCCTTCGTCGTCGGTGACCACGGCGGACGCGGCAACCACCAAGCTGTTCGGCTCGGGTGCCGCCGGGTCGTCGTGATACTCGGTCCGCGCCATGGCCACCCTTCTCCCACCGGCGTCGCGCACTCCCTCACCACGTCGCAGCTCTCGACGCACGTGCCGACCAACCGTCCTTCCCCCCGCACCGAAGATGCCACACGGAAGCGCCGCCCCTCCTCCACTGCGCGCCAGGCCTCACCATCCCGCGCCGGAGCACGGGCCGCGCAATAGTCACAGAATGGACTCCTCTCCCCTATACCCCTCACACTTCGCTCTGCCGAGCACTACGGTCACTCCACCCGAAACGCTCTGGGGGGGGACGAGATGACCAACCCGTACACCACGCCCATACGGCCGACACCGCGCCCGCCCGACGCCCGCCCGCTGCGCAAGCGCGTACTCGTGTGGGTCGGAGGCTCGGCTCTCTTAATCGCAGGCGTGATCATCGGCTCCACCGACGACGGGAAACAGCCCGTCGACAACAAGGCCAAGCCCGCGACGACCATCACCGCGACCGCCACCGCCACGCCCAAACCCAGCCCGACCGTCACCGAGACCGTCAAAGCCAAGGCGAAGCCCGGCCCCACGGTCACCGTCACCAAGACCGCCACCGCCACCGCCAAGGCAGCCGACAATGGCAGTGACAGCGACAACGGCAGCGACAACGGCGGTGATCAGGACAGCGCCGGCGCGTGCACGATCGTCTCGAACTCGGGGAACTGCTATTCGGCGGGACAGTTCTGCCGGAGCAGCGATCACGGCGCCATCACCTCCACCGCGAGCGGCAGGAAGATCAAGTGCGCGCACAGCTCGAACGCCTGGCGCTGGACCTACATCTGAGGCGACAAGCCCAACGCGGCGACCGGTCACAGGCGTGCTTGCGCGGCTGCCCTGTGCGTGGTCGAGACCCGCGCGGGGTGACGGACTTCGAGCGCGTGCTGTGTCTTTCGGGGAGGGAGGCGCGGGGCGGGCCCCAGTCGGAGGCCCGCCCCTGAAACAGTGCTGTCAGGTGAAACAGTGCTGTCAGGCCGGGATCACGCACATGTTGGGCACATAGCCCTTGGTGCCGCGGTACGAGATGTAGCCCCAGCCGTCCCAGTCGTCGGGTGCGCCGCACTTGCTGGTCTTGCCGCCGGAGACGCCATCGATCCAGCAGCCCTTGGTGTTCTTGTACATGAGGCGCAGCGACGTGGAGTTGTGGCTGGGCTTCTTGTGGATCTTGACGTTGTTGGGAGCCTTGATGGGCTCCTTGCACGCCTTCGCCTCCGCGCTGGAGGCGGCAGTCGTCTTCGCGCTGCCCGCGGCGGCGGTGCTCGCCGTTGCCGCCGGGGCTATCCCCATCAGAGCGAGGGCGGTCAAGGCCGCGGGGACGATCAAGCGCTTCTTCATCCAGGTGCTCCGTACTTTGTGCATCGAGCCTTGTGCATCGAGCGGGGTCGTATCTTTTCCTAGATCGCATATCCGCTCAACTGGCTGGCAGCCAGCCCACTTTGAGCTCCCCCGGCAGTCCGGGCGCTCACACCCTTGTCGTACGTCTCGACGAGGTTCCGCGAGGAAGGCGCCCAAGCCTCGCGTGCCGCAGTTGTGTCTACGGCCTCAGCAGAGGGAGCGCGACGGAAGTCCCCCTGAACAGGCCCGTGTCCACAACGACGTCAGCGGCACGGTGTGAACGGGCCCGTGGGCCAGTTCGGCGCCTGCACGGCAAGTCCGTATGCACGGGCGGGAAGAGCGGGTGAGGTCGAGTACGCGTACTCCGGGGACGGCGGAGGCTGACAGCCGTTGCCTGCCGTCGTTGCCGTCATTACTGCCGTCAGAGAGGGCATCGCACGGAGCCTTCAAGGCGCGGCTCCACCTTCCCTTCCGCATGAGGCGAAAGCGGAAGTACGGCCAACTTGTTCTGGTCCCACCCAGCGCTCCACGACGGCAACCCCGGGCTCCGTTCCGTCGTCCCCATAAGGGGTGATGCAGATGAGACGAGACAGCACTGCGGCCAAGGTCGCCTGTTGGGCTTGCGCGGTTCTCCTGTCACAGGTCGCAGCAATCTCCCTGCTCGCAGCGATTTCCGGCTTCTTGGACGGGAAGTTCGAAGTCGGCATCCTTCTGGTGGGCCTGATGGGCTCCGTGGCCGCAACTGCGGTATGCATAGCCCATATTCCCTACGGACCGATCAGACGAACCACCCCACCGGCGCGAGTCCCTGCGGCGTTCCCCGATCTCGCCAACCGCCCTCACTCCACCTCCTGGAGCATCACCTTGGCCGACGGCGGAGGTGGAGGGGACGGCGGGGGCGGAGGGAGCGGAGGAGACTGACGACCTCCACCGTAGGACCAAGAGGAACGTGAACGGCGAAAGGACGCACACGACAAGCTCACCCGACTCAAGGCCAACTCCCACAGCGGTCTGCCAGTGGCTGCGAACAAGATGGCAATCGGCTGCGGGCTGCGGGCTGCGTACGAGCTGACCGTACGGCTCGGCCTGCGGTGGGAAGGCGTGGCTGTACGAGAGCGTACTGACCGTGCGGCAGGCGCTTCAGAGGGTCGGCGGCGTGCTGGTGACCGTCCGCCGAAGACCCAGCGGTCCGCACGCCGTACCCCCTCCCGCGCGAGCGCGTCACGGCGCTCCGCGCCCAGCGGGCACAGCAGCTTGCGGACAAGCGGCTAGCTGGAGACAAATGGCGGGGCACGGGAAGCGCGCTGATCTTCACGACGAAGAATGGCACCCCGATCGGCCACCGCAACCTCAACCGCTCGTCCCAGGCGCTGTCGGCTCGCGCCGGCGCGCGCAAGGTCCGGTTTCACGATCTGCAGCACACCTGTGCCCCGCCCTTGCACGACACGAGCAGGGTGCCGACCCCCGGACGATCACGCAGGTTCTCGGGCACAGCTCGATCCGGGCGACGATGGACATCGGCACCTTCGTGCGCCTGGACGAACAGCGCGACGCGATCGGACGGCCGGCCGACGCCCTCAGCGGGGACATCGACCCGGAAGAGCCGTGATCCACTAACCGGTTGCCGTCAACATTGCCGTCAATGGGATACACCAAGGGCCCTGTCCGATACCGAACAGGGCCCTCGATCTTGCTGCGCGCTCGGCAGGATTCGAACCTGCAACCTTCTGATCCGTAGTCAGATGCTCTATCCGTTAAGCTACGAGCGCTTGCTGTCCGGCTGATTTTTCGGCCGGGCGGCGTTGCGGGAACAACATTACATGACCTGCGGGCGTAGGTGAAATCCTTAACGTTCACCCCCGCTGACCTGCGGAAACAGTGCCGTGGCGGGTGGGCGGAAATGAGAGAAGCCCCGGACTGGCCGGGGCTTCGGTGATCTTGAATCCGTGGATATCCGGGATCCGGAGATCATGAGCGGAGGCTGAGGGATTTGAACCCTCGATCAGGGGGTTACCCCGAAACCGCATTAGCAGTGCGGCGCCATAGACCAGACTAGGCGAAGCCTCCAGACACACTCGGGACGCCCGAGGGGCGGACAAAGTGTGTGCCGATGATGGCACAGCCCGGGGGGCTGTCTCCAATCGGCCCCTACCGTACTCGGTCGGCGGACCCCTGGGCAAAGCCTTAAAGCGGTGGTCCAGGAGGTGGGGCCCTCCCGACCGGCACCGGTGCGTCCGGACGGGGGCGCGCTGCGTCCGGACGGGTCCGCCCGCGCAACGGCGCGGGCTCAGGGACGTTAGGCAAAAGGGGCGTACTCGCGGCGCCCCCCACCTCCCTCCCACCGGGAAGGGCAGGCACCCGTCCAGCCAGGCGGGAGCCGCTCTCGAACCTCTGGAGCCCGCCATGCCGCGTCGTACCGTCCCCGTATCCTTCCGCGTCCGCCCTCTCCTCACCCTCACCGCGGTCAGTACCGCGGCGGCCGGCCTGCTCTCTCTCGTCGGGGCGCCCGAGGCGACGGCCATCAGCCGGTCGGCTGCGGGCGGCGGGTCCACGGCCACCGTGCCGCCCGCCGACGAGCTCAGGTTCAAGGTCGCCCATACCGGACGCGCGGCGGGCGACGGGTCGTACACCCTCCGCTGCCACCCTCCGGGCGGCAGACACTTCGCGCCGAGCCGGGCCTGTGCGACGCTCGATCGGGCGACCTCGGACGGCCGGGATCCCTTCGAGCCGGTACCGGCGGATGCGACGTGCACGATGATCTACGGCGGTCCTGCGACGGCACATGTGACGGGTACCTGGCGCGGCCGGAAGATCGATGCCTGGTTCAAGCGGACCAACGGGTGCGAGGTGGCGCGGTGGAACAGGCTCGTTCCGGCACTGCCCCGGACGTCCTGATCCCGGTCTCTTCCTTTCGCACCTGCTGTCCGTCTCCTGCTCCCCCGCTGTCCGTCTCCTGGCCGTCCCGCTGTCCGTCCCCTATTCGCCGTTGTGCGCCGCGTGTTGGCCCGCGGCGGCGACAGGGGCGGCCTTCCGTGCGGCGACGCGGCGGTGGCCTCGCCCGGATCCGCCGCCGCGCGCAGGAGTGTGGCCCGTAGACTCCCCCCTAGTGACACGCCCGGGGTGAACGGCAGACTGGCAGCCGTGGCCCGCCCGGACCAACACGACCAACAGGGAAGAAACGGGCGGAAGGTCACGAGCACCTGAGGTCAGCAGGAGGGAATTGTCGCCGTGAGCAGCAGGCCATCCCGAGGCGCTGCTCGCCTCGCCGCCATACTCGACGCACTGCCCGACGCGCTCCTCCTGGTGAACTGCAACGGCACGGTGGTGAACGCCAACGCCATCGCGTTGGAGACCTTCGAGACACCCGGCACCGCACTCGTGGGGCGCGGACTGCTCGACCTGCTGCCCGAGTTCGACTCGAAGCGCATCCCGGGCTCGATGCGGCGTCCGGACGAGGCCGCGCAGGCCCAGGGCCGCCAGAAGCCGACCCGCATGGTGGCACGGCGTACGGACGGCAGCGAGTTCCCGGTCGAGGTGACCAGCGCGAACCTGGAGGACGGGCGGACGCCCTACGCCTCCGCGTTCGAAGCCGCCTTCGCCGACCACCCGAGCGGCGGCGGGTACACGGGCGACGAACTGCTGATGCTCGTCGTACGCGACCTCACCGGCACTCTTGACACCGAGGCCGAACTGGCGCGCCAGCAGCGTCAGACGGAGATGATCCTGCGGGCCGCGTCCGAGGGTGTCGTGGGGGTGGACGCCGAGGGCCGGGTGGTGCTCGTCAATCCGGCGGCGGCCCAGCTCCTCGGCTACCGCGCCAGCGATCTGGGCGGCCGGGAACTGCACCCCCTCGTGCACCACTCGCGCCCCGACGGCTCCGCCCTCCCGTTCGAGGAGACCCCGCTGGCCGACACCCTGCGCTCGGGCCGCAAGCACCGGGTACGGGCCGGGCAGGTGCTGTGGGCGAAGGACGGGCGCGCGCTGCCGGTCGACATGACGACGGCGCCGGTACGGGACGGCGAGCAGCTGGTCGGCGCTGTGCTGACGTTCGCCGACCGCCGCCCCTACGACGCTGTCGCGGCGCGCCAGACGCAGTTGCGGGCCGTGCTGGAGGAGTCGCTGCGCGGACCGCTGGAGCAGCTGCGCCAGGAGCTGTCGGGGCTGACCTCCGATCCGGCGGCGCAGCTGTGGCCGGAGGCGAACCAGATCCTTCACCATCTGTCCGCGGGCTACGCCCGGATGACGACGCTGGTCGACAACGTCCTGGGCTACCAGCGGCTGGACGCGGGCCAGGAGCGGCTGCGGACCGAGCCGGTGCCGATGGACGCGGTGGTCTCCGCAGGCGTGGAGGGCGCCACCGAGCTGATCGGTCCGGGGCGCGCCCAGTTCGCCGTGCACGCGCCGCCGATCGAGGCCGAGGTGGACCCGGAACGGCTCGCCGTGGCACTCGCGCATCTGATCGCGGACGTGGCGGGCGTGGACGCGACGGGCCGCGCGCTCTCCACCCCGCCGCCCGGTGTCGACCCGACGATCGTGGTCGCCGCGGCACAGCGCGGCGAGGTCGTACGCGTCGAGGTACGCGGCCCGCACAGCGGCGGCAGCCCGGTGCACGAGCCACTGGTGCGCGGCATCGTCAACCAGCACGGCGGTGTGCTCCAGACCCATGAGGTGCCGGGCTCGGCGGGCGGCAGCGCGTATGTGCTGGAGGTCCCGGTCAAGGCGGTCGGCAACACGACCCGCCAGTCCGGCAGCCGGGCACGCAAGGCAGGGCCCGGCGACACGAGCGGTACGGGCAGTACGGGCGGCGGCCGGAGCTTCGGCGGTACGGGGCACGACGGGGACGGTTCGACCGGTGCGGGCCGCTCAACGGGTGGCGGCCGGTCGACCGGCGGCGGGCGCAGCGGAAGTCACGCCCGGGGCGGCAGCCATGCCCGCGGGGGCCCCTCGCAGGGCGGCGCGGGCGGGGCCTTCGGGGTACCGAGCGTCGTGCCCGGCACGGAGCGCGGCGAGACGACGGTGATGCCCGTACCGTCCGCTCCGGCACGGGGGACCGGGACCGCCGGGCACCCGCAGGAGGACAGCAGCCAGGGCCGGGCCCTGGAGCCGGCCGGGCGCGCAGGCGGTACGGAGCCCGGGCAGGACCAGGCGGCCGACAGCGCGTCGGCGGCTGCGCTGGAGCCGGTGGCGGATCCACGGCAGTCGGCGGGCGCGCTCGCCCCGGCGCCCGACCCGCGGCAGAGCATCGAACTGGGGCCGGGCCCGTCCGCGGGTGGCGGTGGCCAGGGGCGGCTCGAGTTGGGGCCCGCGCGGCCTTCCGTAGGGAGCGAGCAGCCGGACGCGGGGGCGGCCCCGGCGCCGACGCCCGTCGAGGCCCCGTACCAGGAGGATCGGCGCCAGGAGGGCGCGTACGCGGATGCTTCGGCCATGCCCCGGCCCACCGGGCGGCGGCGTGGGCGGCCGAGTCCGGCCGAGGAGCAGCACGAGCAGGCGTCGCTCGGAGGCGGGGTCGGTGCCCGTAGCGCGTCCGGGGCTCTTGAACTCCCCTCGGGAAGCTCGGGCGAGGGCGGGGACGAGGGCGCGAACATGCCTGTGCCCGCGCAGGGTTCGGGTCGGCGTGCGCGGCGTGCACTGGGCGAGCGCGTGGAGAGCGCATCCGCCCCGCAAGGCGCGGAGACGGGCCAGGACGCCGTAGCAGCACCGGGGCCGGTCCCGCAGGACATGGGCGCCGCCGAGGGCGCGGAGGCGGGCGGCGGTCTGGAGCTCCCGCCGGCCGGCGGAGGGCGCCGGGCACGGCGTATCGCGGCGGCCCGTGCGCGGGCGCAGGCGGAGGCCGAGGCGCAGCAGGGGCCGCACCATGCGCCGTTCGCCCTCCCGCCCGCCCCTGCGGAGGACACTTCGGCACCTTCGCCCTCCGGCGCCCCCGCGGCCGCAGCCACTGCCGGGGCCACCGACTTCCCGGCTCTCTCCCCCGCGACCTCCGGTCCGGACGCCGGTCCCGGCAACCCGGGGCCCGCCGACCCCGCGTACGACACGAGCGGGGGCGCGGGAGGCGCGAGCACGGGCGCAGGGACGGATGCGGGCACGGACGCGGGCACCCCGGAATCGCAGCAGGAGAGCGGCGGCCGTCCGCAGCGGAACGAGCACTCGGTCGTCGCCGCCAGCCCGATCCTGGGCGGCGGAGCATTCCAGCAGACACAACAGGCGCAGCAGGATCAGGAGTCACAACAACCACAGCAGGCCCAAGCGCACCAGCAGCGCGGTCCGTCCATGCAGGAGCAGGGGCAGGGGCAGCCGGGCGGTGCGTCCGGCCCGTACGGCACCGACCACGGTCCCCGCGTACGGACACTGGGGCAGGGGCTGCCGTTCGCCGAGCAGATGGCCGAGCAGAACGCCGCGCAGCAATGGCCTCCGGCGCAGACCTCGACGCCGTCGGCGGCCTCCGCCATACCGTCCACCCCCTCCACCCCAGGTCTGCCCCCCGGCTCCGGCCGCCGCCGGAAGCTGGCCACCCCGGAGGAGCGGGCGCAGGGCAGCACGCCTTCCGGATCGCCCCAGGACGGCACCGCCCAGCCGGGAGAGCCCCCGCACGCCGAACCGCAGCATGGACAGCACGGTCAGCCCGCCCTGCACGGACAGCACGGGGCGGGTGACGGCGAGCAGGCCGAGCACGGCGCGAACCATGGCGCGATCCCGGCGGACCAGCCCGCCCAGCCGGGGCCGGGAACGGCACTCGGCGTCCGGCCCCAGCCGGGATCGCCCCAGCCTTGGGGAGCCCCGGACCACGGCCAGCCGCAGCCCGGGCAGCCGCAGCTCGAACAACCGCAGCCCGGCGGACCCGATCACGGGCAGGCCCGGCCCGGCGCACTCCCCGCGGGCCCGGCCCGGCCCGGTACTGGCGCGCCCGGTCAGGCGCAGCCCTGGGCCGGCGTACCCGGCCAACCGGAGACGGGTGCGGGGGCCCAGCCGGGCGTCCCCGGGAACCCCTCCGGGCAGGTCCCCGCACTTGGCCAGGCGCAGGGCGCGGCACAAGGCGCAGTCCCCGGCCCGAGGGCGCAGCCGCCCGCGCTGCGCCGGCCGCAGGGACAGGGTCAAGGCCAAGGGCAGCCCGGGACGATGCCGGGCCCGATGCCCATGCCACAGCCCGAAGCGGGGCCCGCGGGGACTGCTGATCCCCGGCACGGTCGCGGTCAGGGCCAGGCCCATGGCCACGGCCGGAACGGCGGCCCGCAGCAGTTCGCCGTCGGCGCCTCCGGCGGTGCCCCGGACGCGGAGGTGACGGAGGGGCCGGAGCCGCTGGACGGGCCGGACAGCCCGGTCGAGATGACGGACGGACGGGGCTTCGGCGTACCGCCGCACGTCAGGGACGACGAGCTGCCGCCCGAACCGCTCGACAACCCGCGGCGGCTGCTGGTCTGGCCGGAGCCGGACGTCTCCACCCAGCAGGCGCTCTCCGAACGTGGTTACCGTCCCGTCCTGGTGCACTCGCGTGAGGAGGTGGACGCGCAGATCGCGGCCTACCCCGCCGCGCTGTTCGTCGACCCGCTGACGGGGCCGATCACCAGGACGGCGCTCCAGTCGCTGCGGACGGCGGCCGTTGCGGCGGAGGTTCCCGTACTGGTGACGGCGGGGCTGGGGCAGGCCACCCGGGAGGCTGCCTACGGCGCGGATCCGGCGGTGCTGCTGAAGGCGCTGGCGCCGCGCGACAGCGAGCAGCATCCGCCCCGGGTGCTGCTGGTCGAGGAACAGCAGGCGATCGCCGCGGCGTTGGCGGCGACGCTGGAGCGGCGCGGTATGCAGGTCGCGCACGCGCCGACGGACTCCGACGCGGTGCACGTGGCCGCGCAGATCCGGCCGAACCTCGTCGTGATGGACCTGATGCAGGTGCGGCGGCGGCGCGCGGGCATCATCGACTGGCTGCGGGTGAACGGGATGCTCAACCGCACCCCGTTCGTCGTCTACACCTCGGCGGACCTGGACCCTGGCGAGCTGCCCCGGCTGGCCTCCGGCGAGACGGTGCTGTTCCTGGCGGAGCGTTCCACCAGCGCGGAGGTGCAGGCCCGGATCGTCGACCTGCTGACGAAGATCGGCGCCCACTGACCGAGCCGGGGGCTGCCCGGACAGCCCCCGGCCCAGGGCCCGTTCAGCCCAGCTTGGTCACATCCAGCTCACCCGCCGCGTACTGCCGGCGCAGCACCTTCTTGTCGAACTTCCCCACGCTCGTCTTCGGTACGGCGTCGACGGTGGCCCAGCGCTCGGGGAGCTGCCAGCGAGCGACGGTCTTGCCGAGGAAGGTACGCAGCTCCTCGTAGGAGACCGGCTCGCGGTCCTCCTTGAGGACGACGCAGGCGAGCGGGCGCTCGCCCCACTTCTCGTCGGTGACGGCGACGACGGCGGCCTCGGCAACCGCCTCGTGTGCCATCAGCGCGTTCTCCAGCTCCACGGAGGAGATCCACTCACCGCCGGACTTGATGACGTCCTTGGCACGGTCGGTAAGCGTCAGATAGCCGTCCGGACTGATCACGCCGACGTCCCCGGTGCGCAGCCAGCCGTCCGGGCTGAACTTCTCCTCGGGGCGCAGCGGCGGCTCGCCCACGCCGCCGAAGTACGCCGCGGCGATCCACGGGCCGCGCACCTCCAGCTCGCCGGGCGACGTGCCGTCCCAGGGCGCGAAACTGCCGTCGGGGGCCGCCAGCCGGGCCTCCACGCCTGCGGGGAAGCGGCCCTGGGTGACCCGGTAAGGCCACTCCTCCTCGGGGGAGAGCCCTCCCGGCGGGTGCGCGAGGCTGCCGAGCGGCGAGGTCTCGGTCATCCCCCAGGCGTGGCACACCCGTACCCCGTGCAGGTCCTCGAAGGCCCGCATCATGCTCGGCGGGCAGGCGGAGCCGCCGATGGTGACGGTCTTGAGGCTGGAGATGTCGCGCGGGGTGGCGGCGAGCTCATCCAGCAGGCCCTGCCAGATCACGGGGACGGCGGCGGCGTGGGTGGGCCGCTCAGCCTCGATCATCTCGGCGAGCGGCGCGGGCTGGAGGAAGCGGTCGGGCATCAGCATGCTGACACCGGTCATGAACACGGCGTGCGGCAGCCCCCAGGCGTTGACGTGGAACATCGGCACCACGGGGAGGGTGGTGTCGGCCGAGGTGAGGCCCATCGACTCGGCCATGTTGACCTGCATGGAGTGCAGATAGACCGAGCGGTGCGAGTAGACGACGCCCTTGGGGTCCCCGGTGGTGCCGGAGGTGTAGCACATGGCCGCGGCGCTGCGCTCGTCCAGCTCCGGCCAGTCGTAGGAGGTGGGTCGCCCGGCCAGCAGCTGCTCGTAGTCGTGCACCTGTGGGGCGCAGCCCGCCAGCAGTGACGTGTCGCCCGGGCCGACGACGACCAGGTGCTCGACCGTCTCCAGGCGGGGCAGCAGCGGCGCCAGCAGCGGGATCAGGGTGCCGTTGACGAGGATGACGCGGTCCGCCGCGTGGTTGACGATGAAGACCAACTGCTCGGCGGGCAGCCGCAGGTTGAGGGTGTGGAGCACGGCGCCCATGGAGGGGATCGCGAAGTACGCCTCAACATGGTGGTTGTTGTTCCACATGAGGGTGGCAATCCGGTCTTCCGGACGCACACCCAACTCGTCGCGCAGGGCGTGGGCGAGCTGCGCGGCACGTTCGCCGGTCGCCCGGAACGTCGTGCGGTGCGGCTCCGCCTCGCCGGTCCACGTGGTGATCCGCGCGTCCCCGTGGACGGTCATTCCGTGGCGCAGGATGCGCGAGATGGTCAGCGGTACGTCGTCCTGCATCGTGCTCAGCACCGGGGCCTCCCCTTGAGCGGTGGTTACGCGGAGCAAGCGCATATCACGCACGTTCCCGTCCCGGAGCGTTCACGCCCAGGAGTGGCTACGCACGGGTGCGTCTCACCGCACCGGTGCGTTAACGCGCGAGTAATGCGCCGGTTCCGCGGAAGCCTGCCACCGACCGGTCGGTATGTCACGGGTACCTGCCCGAATCCGCTGCCCGGACCGGCCCGCGGCCCGGTGCCGTGGGGAGCCGTACGCCGACGAGGTGCTCAGGCCGCGACCGGCTCCTGGTCGGCTGCGCCGTGCCCCTCCGTCTGGGAGTCCGCACGGACGTCCGCCGCCAGCTGCGGGTCTTCGCGCAGCTTGGCCAGGGCGCGCGAGACGGCGCTCTTGACCGTGCCGACGGAGACGCCGAGCACCTCGGCCGTCTGTATCTCGCTCAGGTCCTCGTAGTAGCGCAGCACCACCATGGCGCGCTGCCGGGCGGGCAGCTTGAGCACGGCACGCCACATGGCGTCCCGTACGGCCTGCTGCTCGGCGGGGTCCGGCGCGGGCAGCGGGTCGGGCTCCGGCAGCTCGTCGCAGGAGAACTCGTCCACCTTGCGCCGGCGCCACTGCGAGGTGCGGGTGTTGACCAGCGCCCGGCGGACGTAGCCGTCCAGAGCGCGATGGTCCTCTATGCGCTCCCAGGCCAGATAGGTCTTGGTCAGCGCCGTCTGGAGCAGGTCCTCGGCGTCGCTGGGGTTGGCGGTCAGGGAGCGGGCGGTGCGCAGCAGCACCGGGCCCCGTGCTTGGACGTAGGAGGTGAACGTCAGTGGCTGTCCCCCGGAGCCTGGCTGCATCGCAAGGGACCGCGCGCGCTTCGCATTGGTGGTCCGGGGAGTCCGAACTGTCCCAGGCGTGGTCATGGCACCCACGCTATGAGCCGCCCGGCTTCCCCGGATCGCCCCAAGGTCCCGATGCCGCGTCCGCCTCAGGGTGTAGTGGTGGTGTTTCCTACACCTCCTGAAGGTGGAGAGCATCCACCACGCGGATCAGGGCTGACCCTGGGGACCTCATCCGAAGACCGCCACCGGAGCGTCCACCAGGTTCTGGTCGATGTGCACCGTGTGACCGCCGTAGGTCCGCTTGACGTTGCCCGTGTGCTGGTGGATGCGGCGGTGCGGCTGCCACGCCCGGGGGTGCAGATTCCGTTCGCCGTTCACCGACGGGCGCGTGTGCCAGCGGGCGAACCATACGGCGGTGGGCAGCCCCCGCGCCCCCGCCGCACGGGCCCTCTCCAGGTGCGCGATGCCGTAGTTCGCGCTGCTGTAGTAGCCGGCGACGTACCCCCGGGCGCGCACCGCGCTGTTCCAGCCCTGGATGAAGCGCAGCGTGGTGTCGGCACAGCCCTTCCGCTTGTACCGGTACGCCTCCATGTCGAGGTAGACGGCGCTGCGCTTTGCCATGCCCAGCTGCTGCGCCCGGCGCACCGCGTCCAGTCCCTCGCGCTTGCCCTGCCCGTAGGGGTGCTTGCCGGACATCCGGAACTTGCGCTTGTTCTTGGCGATGACGCAGGGCGACTGGGAGCCGACGTAGACCGGCAGCAGCTTCCAGCCCTGCCAGGCGACGCTGCGCACCCAGCCGGGGCTCAGGTGCTTCTGCTTCGGGCACGCCCTGCCGCGTCCGCCGATGTAGACCCCGGCGGCGCCGAACGGCGAGGCCCGATGCCATGCCCGCATGGTGGCAGCGGAGGGGGCCTGGCAGGTGTCGAAGGCTTTGCCCTTGAAGATCTGCGCCCCGAAGTGGCGAGGGTCGCCCCGCACGAGCGAGGGCTGCCCGGCCGGCACCCCCGCGGCGCCGGGCGCGCCCGGGTCGGCGGGCGCATCGGGAGCCGCCGGGTCGATCATCCCCCGCGGATCGGTGGGCCCGCCGGGGGTGCCGTGCCCGGCGGTTGCGCCCGGCTCGGCGGGGGAGAGGGCCGTGGTGCCGGGCAAGGGAGCGGCATCAGGCGCCGGAACGGTGCCTGATTGGGGCGCGGTTGCGGGGTGGCTGGTGGCGGGGGCCGGGGGTTTGGGTTCCGCACCGGAGGCGGGGACAGCACCTCCGGTGAGCACGGTGGCGAGTGCGGCCGACAGCAGGGCCGTCCATCGCATCATCTGATTTTTGGTCGCCATGGGCCGAGTGAACGAGCCGCCACCCGCTGTGCCGGTCCGCCACGCCCATCGCGCTTCAGGATTCAGCCATCTGCTCGACGGTCACCGGGTGAGCAGCAGCCCGGACGTCGGAACGCCGGTGCCTGCTGTGACGAGCACTCGCGCACAGTCGTCAACCTGATTGACGGCAGTGCCGCGGAGCTGGCGTACCGCCTCCGCGATGCCGTTCATGCCGTGCAGATACGCCTCCCCAAGCTGCCCTCCGTGTGTGTTGAGCGGCAGCGTCTCCGCGGCGACGAAATCCGCGCCCCCACCGCGCGCACAGAAACCGAACTCCTCCAGTTGCATGAGCACGAACGGGGTGAAGTGGTCGTACAGCACGGCCACGTCGATGTTCTCCGGTCGCAGCCCACTGGTGCGCCACAGCTGCTGCGCCACGACACCCATCTCCGGCAGTCCGGTCAGGTCGTCGCGGTAGAAGCTCGTCATCTGTTCCTGTGCGCGCCCGGCGCCCTGGGCCGCCGCCGTGATCAGCGCGGGCCGGTGCGGCAGGTCGCGGGCGCGCTCGGCCGAGGTGACGACCAGCGCCTGGCCGCCGTCCGTCTCCTGGCAGCAGTCCAGCAGCCGCAGCGGCTCCGCGATCCAGCGCGAGGCGGCATGCTCGGCCAGGGTGAGGGGTCTGCCGTAGAAGTAGGCGGCCGGGTTGGTCGCCGCGTATTTCCTGTCCACCACCGCGACCTGTCCGAAGACCTCCGGACGCAGCCCATAGGTGTGCAGATAGCGCTGCGCCGCCATGGCGACCCAGGAGGCGGGGGTCAGCAGTCCGAAGGGCAGCGACCAGCCGAGCGCCGCTCCCTCGGCCGAGGGCTCGCGCTGCTGCACACCCGAACCGAAGCGCCGCCCGGAGCGCTCGTTGAACGCCCGGTAGCACACGACCGTCTCCGCGAGGCCGCAGGCGACCGCCAGTGCCGCCTGCTGCACGGTGGCACAGGCCGCACCACCGCCGTAGTGCACCCGCGAGAAGAACGACAGTTCCCCGATCCCGGCCGCCTGCGCGACGGTGATCTCGGGGCTGGTGTCCATGGTGAAGGTGACCATGCCGTCCACGTCGTCCGGCGAGAGCCCCGCATCGTCCAGGGCCGCGCGTACGGCCTCGACGGCGAGCTTCAGTTCACTGCGCCCCGAGTCCTTGGAGAACTCCGTCGCACCGATGCCGACGACGGCCGCCCGGCCACCGAGGGAGTCGGCCTTCCGCAGGCTCATGCCGGAGCCCCTTCCGGGCCGGCGGGCGACTCCCGGAGGGTGACGGTGACTGTGCCGGTGACGTGGCTGCCGAGCCGGTTGGTGCCCCGTACGGCGATCTCGACAGTGGCGCCCTCGCCCTCGGGCGCATCGGCGGCGGGCGGCGTGACCGCGGTGACGTGTCCGGACAGTGCCATGGTGTCGCCCGGATAGTTGGGCGCGCCCAGCCGGATGGCGACCTTGCGCAGGACGGCATGCGGGCCCGCCCACCCGACGACGTAACGGCCCACCAGGCCGTTGGTCGTCAGGATGTTCATGAAGATGTCGGGGGAGCCCTTTTCGCGTGCCGCCTCGGCGTCGTGGTGGACGTCCTGGAAGTCCCGCGAGGCCAGGGCGCCGGAGACGATGAGGGTGCGGGTGATCGGCACCTGCAGCGTCGGCAGCTCGTCCCCCTCGCCGGGCTGCGGCGGCGGCACGGTGGGGGTGCTGGTGCTGGTGCTGGTGCCGGTGCGGGTGTGGGACCGGGCGTGCGGGGTCACAGCTCCTGCCTCCATTCGGTGTCGTGTTCCGGGTCGGACAGCGCCTCGCCCAGTTCGGCCAGCAGTGCGCCGGGGGAGCCGAGGCAGGCGTCGAGCTGCCGCCCCCACAGGAAGTGCCGGTGCACCGGATGGTGGAGATCGGCTCCGATGCCGCCGTGCAGATGCTGTCCCGCGTGTACGACCCTGCGGCCCGCCTCGGCGGCCCACCAGGCGGCAGTCAGTGCGTGTGTGTGCGCGGGCAGCCCTTGGTCGAGCCGCCATGCCGCCTCGTAACAGGTGACACGGATGGCCTCGGTGTCCATATAGGCGTCGGCGGCGCGCAGTTGCACCGCCTGGTTGGTCGCCAAGGGACGGCCGAACTGCTCGCGCTGCGAGGTGTGTTCGACCGCGCGGGCCAGCGACCCCGCGCACACGCCCGCCTGGAGCGCGGCGAAAGCCGTACGGGCGCGGGCGAGCGTCACCCCGTACGCCGCCGTCCCGCGCGCCAGCGGTTCGCCGCACACGTCCGCCAGTTCCAGCCGTCCGGCGCCCCAAGGAGCGGTCGTCTCCACCGGCGTGACGGTGATGCCCTGTTGCGCCCTCTGCTCCGGCCTGCGTGCCGCCTCAGCGAGCTCCACGAGGTACAGCTCGACCGTGCCGTCGTCCGGCGGTACGGCCGAACGCCGGGCGGGCACCAGCACATACGTCGCCTCCCGCAGCCATGGCACCATCGGCACCGTCCCCCACAGCCGCCCGTCGTCCCGTACGGCCACTCCCGCGCCGGTTCCCGCAGGCGGCAGCGGGAAGGCGCCGGTCGCCACCGCCGTACCGTCCCGCAGCCCGGGCAGCAGCCGTGCGCGCTGCGCCTCCGTGCCGTGGGAGGCGACCGGCAGCAGCCCGTACACACAGGTCGCCGCCAGTGGCACCTGTGCCGTCCGGCGGCCCTGCTCCTCCAGGAGGAGCGCCAGCCCGAGCAGTCCGGTCTCCTCCACGGCCGCGACGAGGCCCGCGCCGGACAGCGCCTTCCACAGCTCCGCGTCGGTTCCCGTGCCGAGTGCGGAGAGCCGTTCGTGGGTGGCGAGATCGGCGAAGATCTCGGCCGCAAGACCGCGGGCCGCGCGTTGCTCCTCGGTGGGGGTGAAGTCCATCAGGCGGCTCCCCGGAAGACGGGCAGTTCCAGATCGTCGTCCACCCGCAGGAACTCCAGCTCGACCGGCATCCCGATCCGCACCTCGTCGTGGCGGACACCGATGAGGTTGCTGACGATCCGTACCCCCTCCGCCAGCTCGACCAGCGCCACCGCGTACGGCGGATCGAAGGCCGGGAAGGGGGGATGGTGCATGACGACGTACGAGTAGACGGTGCCGCGCCCGCACGCCGCGACGGCCCGCCACCCGGCACAGCCGCAGGCGTTGCAGCCGGGCAGCCACGGGAACCGCGGGGTGGCGCACTCCGTGCAGCTCTGGAAGAGCAGCTGGTGCCGGGCGACGCCTTCCCAGAAGCCCGCGTTGTCCCGGTTGACGACGGGGCGGGGCCGCCGTGGCTTGTCGGCAGCGGGGCCGGGCACGGTGGAAGTGCGCTTTTCCGGGCGGTATTTGAGGATCCGGAAGCGGTGTGTTCCGACGAGCGCGGTACCGACCCGCACATCCATCCGGGTCGTCACGAAGTACCCGGTGCCCAGCTTTGTCGTCTTGCGGGGGGAGACCGACTCGATCACCGCATCGAAGGTGATCTCGTCCCCGGGGTACAGCGACCGCACGTACTCCTGCTCGCAGTCGGTCGCGACGACCGAGGTGCAGCCCGCACCGTCCAGCGCCCCCAGCAGCTCGCCGTACGGCCCCGAACGTCCGCCCCCAGGGCCCGCGAGCCCGGCCATCGTCCAGACCTGGAGCATCGTCGCGGGCGCCGAGCCGTCGGGCGGTACGGGGTGGCCCAGCGCCTCGCACCAGTGCCGGATCATCGGCTCGTTGACGGCGTCCCGGCCGCGCGCCGAGTGCGCTGCCGGACGGCCCGCGTACGCACGCAGCCGCTCGTACAGCGCGTCGCCCTCACCCACCCCGCGCGTCTCCCCCGCACCGCTCACCGCCGCCCCCTCCGCATGCCGAGCCGCATCGTCGCGACGATCTCCCGTTGGATCTCGCTCACTCCGCCCCCGAAAGTGTTGATCTGGGCGGCCCTGTTCATCCGCTCGACCTCGCCGTCCGCGAAAGCGCCCGGCGATCCGGCCCGTACCGTCCCGGCGTCCCCCAGCACCTCCTGGCACAGCGCGTAGACCGCGACGGTGCTCTCCGTGCTCGCGAACTTGACGCCGCTCGCGTCGCCCGGCGCGAGCGTGCCCGCGCCGACGTCCCCGACCAGCCGCCGGCTGAGCAGCCGGGTGGCGGCCAGTCGGGCGTGCGCCTCGGCGAGCCGTGCCCGCACCCATGGTTCGCGTACGAGACCGGTCTCGCGAGCGTGTGTCAGCACCGCGTGGTAGTGGTCCTCGGCCTGCATACCGAGCGCCGCCAGGGCGACCCGTTCGTGGTTGAGCTGGTTGGTGATCAGCTGCCAGCCGGCGTTCTCCTCCCCCACCAGGTTCCCGGCCGGGACGTGGACGCCGTCGTAGTACGTCGCGGTGGTGGTCAGCCCGCCGACGGTCTCGATCGGCGTCCAGGAGAAGCCGGGCGCATCGGTGGGCACCAGGAGGACCGAGATGCCCCGGTGTTTGGGTGCTTCGGGGTCGGTGCGGCAGGCGAGCCAGATCCAGTCGGCCTGCTGCGCGTTGCTGGTGAAGCTCTTCGCGCCGTCGATCCGCCAGCCGCCGTCCGGCTCGCGTACCGCGCGGGTGCGCAGCGCGGCGAGGTCCGTACCGGCCTCGGGTTCGGTGTAGCCGATGGCGAAGACGAGCTCCCCGCGCAGGATGCGGGGCAGGAAGTACGCCTTCTGCGCGTCCGTCCCGTACCTCATCAGGGTCGGCCCGACGGTGTTGAGCGTGACCATCGAGATCGGGGCGCCCGCGCGGTACGCCTCGTCGAAGAAGACGAACTGCTCGTCCGGGCCGCGCCCTTGGCCGCCGTACTCGACCGGCCAGCCGAGCCCCAGCAGTCCGTCGGTACCGATACGGCGCAGCAGTGCGCCGGAGTCGGCGTCGGGCTGGGACATCAACTCACGGAAGTACGCACGCAGGTCGGCACGGAGGCGGCGCTGTCGCTCGGTGGGTGCGAAACGCATCATCTGACTGTCCGTCAGCTATGGAGGGGTGTCAACAGCACGGAGACGCCCGAAGACGACCGCGCGCCCGCGATACGGAATCGCGGGCGCGCGGCCTCAGCCCCATCCCCATGAGCGCCCGGCGTCCCGGACCGGGCACCCGTCAGTCCGTCACCACAGGTTGCCGAAGACGACGGTGCCGGTCTCGTTGTGCGTCTCGTTCTCCTGGTTCACGACAGCACCGTTGCCGTTGACGGTGGCGTTGTTGGCATTGTTGGTGTTGTTCCCGTCGCCTACTGCGCCCTGCACCTGGGTGTTGGCGCTCGCGTTGGAGTTGGATCCGTCGTCCGCGAGGGAGCCGTTGTCCGCCTGGGCCACGCCGGACATGACGGCGAGGGCGAACGGTAGGGCGCCGGCAGCCGCGATGACGCGGGCGGAACGGATGCGTGCCATGTTCATTCCTCCAGGAACGGTAAGTGCGCCCCAAGGGACGCTGCACCGGAATTGCGCTCTCGCCGAGGACAGTTGGCCCGCTGTCTTCGGCCTCGCTTGCGACGTCGCGGGTCCAGAGTTGCCCACGGCGCCGGGGACGGATTCGCCCGGACAGTCTCTTTCCCCCGCACGAATGACGACGTGTCGATAAACCCCCCGTACGCTCCCAACACCGCTCATTCCACCCGCTGTGACCCGCTTCGGGCTGCGGCGGCGGCACGTGGGAGTACAGGGGGAGCACGTAAGGACACGTCAAGGGACGTGGTGGAGGGGCTGATGCGGGCGGCCGACCCCCGGCATCGATGTCCGGGGCACGGGCGGCTACCTGGGGGCCCGGCTCCGTCACCGTACGCGGCACCTACCGGCTCGCCCCCGGATCGGGGACCCGGCCGTCCGCCCGCGTACCACCGGCGCTGCTGGCCCTGCTGCTGCCGCCACCCATCACGCGCGACGGCGCTGCGGCGGGAGCGGAGGCGCGGAGTGCGGCGGGCAGGAGGGGCGCGGCAGCCGGGCGGGCCGCGGCGGACGCCGGCGGCGCGCTGGTGCGCTTCGTACGGGGCGCGCCGGTGGGTCAGCGCAACGCACGGCTGTTCTGGGCCGCCTGCCGGGCCTATGAGGGCGGCCGGGGCGACAGCCTGGCGGAGCCACTGGTCAGGGCCGCCCTCGCGCTCGGCCTGCCGGAACGCGAGGCCCGCTCGACCGTCGCCTCCGCGGCCCGGCGCGCGGGCCGGTACGCGGCGGGGTGAGAGGGCCGTCAGCTGCCGGGGGCGTGCCACGCCGGGTCGCGGCCGGCGAGGCCCACGACCTTGTCGAGCAGCGGAGCGTCCTCGGGGACGTGCACGACCGGGCCGAAGATCCCCACTTCCCCGTCCTCGCTCACGGCACCCGCCAGAAAACCGTGGACGGCCCGCAGGCCCGGCTCGTCGACCTGGTACTCCTGACCGGTGGCGCGGGCTAGGTCCCAGCCGTGCACGACGAGCTCGTCCAGCGTGACCAGGCCACCTTCCGTGCCCGTCAGCATGAAACCGCCCGCCTGGGTACTGCCCGTCCAGGCGTCCGGCGCCGACCAGGCGACCGCCAGATCCGCCAGATCGTGCGGCAGCCGCTCGCGCCAGTCGTCCGGCAGGGGCTCTTCCCGCGGATGCTCGGCCGGGCCTGTTGCCGTGACCTCGCCCAGCTCCTTGCGCGCGGTGTACTGGAGGCCCACGGCGAGCTCGCCGATGTGCCGCAACAAGTCGCGTACGGCGAACTCCGTGCACGGGGTCGGGTCGTCGAGCTGGGCATCGTCCACCCGGGTCACGAGCGCCGCCGTACGACGTGCCGCGGGGCGCAGATCGACGGGTGCTCCGCCGCCCCCGCCCGGTCCGGGACCGAGCCCTGCCTCCGGCACCGCTCCCGGCCCTGGTCCCGCCGCACCGTTCGCACCGTCCGCCATGTCGCTCGCCTCCCGTTCCGCAGACACTTCGCCGCCGCACGTACGAGCAGCCTGTAAGGGCCGTGCACAACAGCCTCCGTGGATACGGACCATCCGGCACGGCGAAACTCATCGCCCTGCGGTCCGGTACCCGGCCGTCACCCGGGAAGGGCTCGCCGCAGGTACTCCGCCGTATGGGTGGCGGCGGCGTGCGCCAGCTCTTCGGGCGTCCCGGAGAAGAGGACCCGCCCGCCGTTCGCGCCCGCTTCCGGACCGATGTCGATCACATGGTCGGCATGCTTGACCATGTCCAGATCGTGTTCGACCACGACCACCGTGTTGCCCGCGTCCACCAGCCGGTCGAGCAGCGCCAGCAGGGCCGCCACATCGGCCATGTGCAGCCCGGTGGTGGGCTCGTCGAAGACATAGATGCTGCCGGTCTCGTGCAGCCGGTGGGCGAGCTTGATCCGCTGACGTTCACCACCGGACAAATGGGAAAGCGGCCGTCCGAGCGTCAGATAGCCCAGCCCGACCTCGTGCAGCGGGCTCATCCTGCGCCGAACCGTACGGTCCGCCTGGTCGCCCTGCGCCGCGAAGTGTTCCAGCGCCTCGTCGACGGTCATCGCCAGCAGGTCGGCGACGTTTTTGCCCGCCATACGGTACGAGAGAACGTCGTCCCGGAACCGCCGCCCCTCGCACACCTCGCACACGGTGGTCACCGGATCCATGAACGCCATATCCATGGTGACCGTGCCGCGCCCCTGGCAGCCGGGGCAGGCGCCGGTGGAGTTGAAGCTGAACAGCCCGGGCTCGACACCGTGCTCCCGCGCGAACATCCGGCGTATCGGGTCCCAGATGTCGGTGTAGGTCGCGGGGGTCGAGCGCGGAGAGATGCCGACCGCGGACTGATCGAGAATGATCGCTTCGGGATAGGTGCTGGCGAAAACTCCCACCAGGGTGCTCTTGCCGGACCCGGCGACCCCCGTCACCGCGGTCAGCACCCCGGCCGGAAAGTCCACGCTCACCTCGTGCAGGTTGTGCACCGAGGCGTTCCGTACGGGCAGCGTCCCCGTGGCCGTCCTCCGCCGCGCCGACGGCTTGAGGCCCTTCCGCTTCCGGAAGTGCTCGCCCGTGACCGTTCCGCTCCGTTCCAGCTGAGCCACGCTGCCCTCGAACACGATCGTTCCGCCCTGTGTGCCGGCGCCCGGCCCCATGTCGACCACATGGTCGGCCAGCGCGATCACATCCCGGTCGTGCTCGACGATCACCACGGTGTTCCCTTTGTCGCGCAGCGCCCGCAGCAGCCCACCGAGCCGGTCCACATCACGGGCGTGCAGCCCCACGCTGGGCTCGTCGAAGAGGTACGTCATACCGGTGAGGCTGCTGCCCAGGTGCCGCACTGTCTTCAGCCGCTGGCCCTCGCCGCCCGACAGCGTTTTCGTAGGTCTGTCCAGCGTCAGATAGCCCAGCCCCACCGCGTCGATCCGGCCCAGCGCGGCCAGCGCGGCCGACACTGCGGGCCCGCCCACGGGATCGCGCGCCACCTTCGCGTCCGCCAGCCACTCCACCAGCTCGCGGACCTCCATCGCACACAGGTCCGCCAGCGACCGCCCCTCGATACGCGAGGCCAGGGCACGCGCATTCAGTCGCGCGCCCTGACAGTCCGGGCAGACGCCCTCGCTGACCACCCGCTCGGCGTGCTTGCGATCCCGCTCGCTCAGCGATTCGAGCCCCGGTTCGATGAAGCGCCGGGTGAAGCGCGGCACCAGTCCCTCGTAGTCGTTCACCGCGATGGACGGAGGGCCCTGGTCACCCTGCGGCCGGTGCGGCCGCTGAGTCCGGAACCCGCCGCCGTGCAGCAGCAGTTCGCGCTCTTCCGGTGAGTAGTCGCGCAGCGGCTTGTCCGGGTCGAACAGCAGCTCGGCGTCCTCCCACGCGGGGGAGGCAGCGCCGTCGTACCTCGTGACCTCCGCGTAGCGCTTCCAGTAGTTCGTCCCCACCGCGAAGGCCGGGTGCCGGATCGCGCCCTCGTTCAGCGACTTCGACTGATCCAGCAGCTTGTCCGGATCAAGCCGCACCCTCCGCCCGAGCCCCTGGCACCCCGGGCACATGCCCTGCGGATCGTTGAACGAGTACAGATGCGAGAGTCCCGCACTGGGCTCGCCGCAGCGCGAGAAAAGCACCCGCAGCACCGGGTTGACCTCGGTCATCGTCCCCACGGTCGACCGGGCCCCGCCGCCGACCGGCTTCTGGTCCACGATGATCGCGGGCGTCAGGTTCTCCACGAACTCGAACCTCGGCCGCTCATGTCGCGGCAGCCGGTTGCGGACGAACCACGGAAAGACCTCATTCAGCTGCCGCTGGGACTCCACTGCCAGGGTGCCGAACACCAGCGACGACTTCCCCGACCCGGACACCCCCGTCACCACGGTCACCCGCCCCAACGGCACCCGCAGTGTCACCCCCCGCAAGTTGTTCTCGCGCCCCCCACGCACCACGAGCTCCCCGCGCAACCCGATCTCCCTCCGCTCCGCATCTCACCTCATGCCGAGCCCTCAACCCTCACCCCGAAACCAGACACCCTCTGTCCCCTTTCCCAGCACTCGGCCCCCCGGCACAGCGAAGGGGCACCACCCACAGGTGGTGCCCCTTCACGTCTTCAGCTCTGCAGCGGTGCCACCGCCGATGCTGAGGCGGTGGGATTTGAACCCACGGAGATGTTGCCACCTCTACGGTTTTCAAGGGGGCTGTGACCAATACGGCGGTTGCAGCCCTCATCTGCGCAAACGTCCTCTCTGACTGCCCGTTAGCGGCTTCGTGGTCCACCAGGGGTCCGCAGCCTCGTCAGAACGCCCCGGGGCGCGTTCCCTCATGGCCCCCAGGGCGGGAATGATCTACACCCGCCAGCCTGGACATCAAGCAGTCAAGGGTGGATGTGAGTGTTTCCAGCGAAGGGCCGATTCCTTCCCTCCGAGCCAGTACGACCGTTGGTCGTTGGTGATCTGCTTGCCGCCGATCCAGTAGGCGTGCGCGTCCCGCGTAACCGCCATGCGGACAGAAGTGATGTCGGGCTTTCCTGCCTTCTCCCAGGCGGTTACCGCCTCTTCGATGGCGTCCCAGATGGCGACCGGGCCGCCCTGGCGGACGTTCCACTGGTCCCCGTCGGCAGTGAGGGCCGCGAACGCCTCCCGGCCGGTGTCGAACAGATACACCGTCTCCCGGCTGTCGCTGATCGCACGGACTAGCTGGGCGCCGGGGGCGGCGAGCTGGGCCAGGAAGGCGGGCATCCAGTCGTTCAGCGTGTCCGGGGACAGGCTGGTCTTCCGCTCGGTGTCGGCGTACGCGGCACGGGCCGCAAGGTCCCCGGAGAGCGGGACGACCGCCTCCGCGCGGGCGGGCATGAAGGAGGTAAGGCCGATGATGCGTCCCTCCGCTGTCCCGTCGTCCTTCACGGTGAGCTTGGCCAGTCCGGTGCCGTAGGACCAAGAGCTGGGGCCGAGGGTGGCCAGGATGATGCCGCCGGGTTTGGTCTGCCTCACCCACGAATACGGGATGCGGCGGAGTGCGCACGTGGCAATGGTGCGGTCGTAGGGTGCCCGGCGGGGGTGGCCCAGGAGTCCGTCCCCGGTGACGGTCCAGGTGGAGTATCCGGTGGCTTCCAGGGCATCGTCCGCCCGCCGGGCCACCTCGGGGTCCACTTCCACACTGGTGACGTTGTCCTCCCCCAGGCGGTGGCACAGCAGGGCTGTGGAGTAGCCGGTCCCGGTGCCGATTTCCAACACGGTCATGCCATCTTCCACGTCCAGGGCTTCGTTCATCCCGACCACGGTTGCGGGCATCGTGGAGGAGGAGGTGGGAAAGCCGGTCATCGGGCCGTCTGCGGTGTCGGCGGTTACGTGGTCGTCCAGCTGGGTCACCCACGTTTCATTCCGGTAGACGAGAGCCAGCCACTCCTCCTCGTTGGTGTCCGGGCTGATGGGTGTGTATCGGAGGTGGCCGTCAGGACCGGGAGCGTCTTTGAAGAAGAACCGGAGGAATTGTTCCCGGGGCACCTCTTCGACCGCCTTTCGCCACGCGGCGGTCTTCAGGACGCCTCCCTGTTCCAGGATGTCCGCGAGGCCGTGGCGGAGGGTGGTGGAGTCGGGACGGGTCACGTTGTGGCTCCTTGCTCCAAGAGATCAGCGAACGCGGCGGCGATGGGTAGTCCGGTCTCGTCTTCGAGCCAACCCCATTGGCCGTTCGGGTTCAGCTCCAGCCAGTGGAGGTCATCGTCACGGGTGATGCACAGGTCGTAGCTGCCGGAGGCCAGGCCGAAGTGGTCAAGGTGCGCAGTCAGGGCCTTTTCCACTGCGGCGGGGAGGGCCATGGGGGTGTAGGTCAAGGCGCTGTAGTCCGCGCGCCAGTCCAACAGGTCGGAGTCGATACGGACGGCGAACACCCTCTGGCCGACCACGACCACCCGCACGTCCGCGACCTTGGGGACCTGGGCCTGGAAGAGGTGGGGTACCACGGTCACGCTCTCGTCCACGTCATCGGCGGAAACCGGTTCGGTCCACGTGGTCATCCCCACGCCGTCGCTCCGGCGGTAGGGGGTCCAGCGAAGGGTCTTGAAGATCACCGGGGCGTGTTCGGTGATAAAGGACCGGATGGTTTCCAGGTCGTTGGAGATCAGAGTGGGCGGGACCGTGAGGCCCAGGCGTTGGGCCACGGCCAGTTGAAGAGGCTTGTGTTCGGCGGCACGGTTACTCAGGGGGTGGTTGACGTAGCGGCAGTTCGGCAGCGCGTACAGCGTCCCGCCGAGACCGTGGCGGACGTGGGCCTCCGCGTACCGAGCGTCCTGGGCGTCCAGGTGCTCAAAGTGGGGCCAGGTGGGACGGCGCCAGTACATGGCCCGCACCCCCTCCAGGTTGGCGGTTCTGGAGGGGGTACGGAGAATGCCGGCCGGAGTGACCGAACCGGCGCCGAACCGGGCAGAGAGCGTAAGACGGTCGCCTATCTCGGAGGGGTCGAACCGCACGACGGGGACACCACGCTTGTTGAGTTCAGTAATCACCATGTCGGCTGTCACGTCGTCCACTTCGGTGACGACCGCGACCGGTTCAGCGCCGCTCATCAGTCCTGCTCGTCGTCCTGGTCGTGGTCGGTGTCGTTGCGGCTGTCCTGGTTGGTGGACTGCGGGCTGGTCTCGGTTCCCTTGGCGGTGCCGTGCTTGCCCATCTCCACGACGCCGCCGCGCTCGTCGCGGAAGACGGTGACCTGGGTTGCGGGGTCCAGTTCGGCAGTGGCGTACCCGGGCTGGTAGGTGCTCGGGTAGGGGCGCATGCGAGTGATGCCCCAGGGGGTGAGGGGACGATCCATGGTGGTAGCCGACATGAAGTGCCCTTCTCTTCGCGGCGCGGCGGGGTCGCCGCGCTCCAGGTGTCCATCCTTCGCGGTGGTCCTACCCGCCTCCGCCGGATCTCCGATGGGAGTGGGAGAACCTCTCGGTGTCGTCGGCGGAGGCGGGGCGTTGATGGCCCGTCCCTGCCGGTGAGAGCGCACACCTTGGTATCCGGCAGGGACAGGGGTCTAGTGGCCGAATCGGACGGCTTGGCCGATCACGAACTCGCACGATCCGCTGACGGCCACGATGAACAGGGAGCCGGCGTACGCGGCCACACCGTGGTAGAGGCGCTTCACTGGGCACCGCCTCCGCCGGTCAATTGCTCGCCGTACAGCGGAGGCAGCTCGCCCACATGCTTGCGGTCTCCCGCGCTGTAGCGGACCTTCAAGCCGAACAGTCCGCCGCCCCACAACTCGTAGCCGTACCGATTGCAGAGCGCCACCAGCTCCTCCTTGAACTGGTCTGCATGAGGCCGGTGTTCCGGGTCGGGGGTTGCGTATCGCTCCCACTCAGCCATGGTTAGCTCCGTCTCCGGTGGGCGGCTGAACGGGCGGAGAGAGACGGGCGCGCATCCGGTCCAGGAGGTCCGCGCGGCGGGCGTTCTGCTGCTTCACTGCCTGGTCGTCCTTGTCCACGGTGCTTCCGCCCTTCGTCTTGCCGGACGGTCGGCGGAGGTGCTGGGGCCTGCTCACGAGGATTTCCCTCCAGGTCTGGAACGTCATGGTCGAGGGCCTTCCGCCGGGGCAGGAGGGGCGCCGTGGTCGGGGTGTCGGCGGAGCAACACTCGGCAGTCCACGGCCCGGGACGCGTCCCCGGACTCTTCGGCTTGGGCCAGCCTCTTCTTCAGTTCCTGGCACGTCGGGCACTTCACGTCAGCCCCCGGCGTTGGGCGCGGTGCAGACGGGCCAGGGCGCGGAGCTGGTGCGCGTCCCGTGAGGTGCCGGGACGGAGGCGCCGGTATTGGGCTTCCCAGGCCAAGCCGCTGGGACGTTCCACGGTGACCAACTGGCCGACCACCTGCCGGGCGACGGCCACCATTTCCTTGTCCCGGTCGAAAACCACAGTCCCGGGGCGGATTTGGGCCGGGGAACGGAAGTACGCGAGGGCAGGTCTCTCGGGTGCGGTCGTCACTGGTCCGACTTCCGCTGGTGGGGGTGTCCGGCGATCACGGCGTTGCAGCTCCGGACGGTGAGCGTGTGCCCGTTTGCTCGGGCGTCTTCCCTGTCTTTGGCGAGTAGTTCGCACACGTCGCACTCGGGTACGGGGACAGGCTCCAGCTTCGGGGTGCACTCGGCGGGAACCACGGGGGCCTCTTCACGAATGCTCACGGGACACCCTCCTCAGCCCGGCCTCCACACTCCGCAGGAGGGCCCCGTCCGATACGCAGTGCGGGTCACTCCCGCCGGGCACGTCCACGTGGAAGGGCACCCAGGCATCAGGGCGGAGGCGTTTCCACTCCCACGCCAGGACTCGTTCGTCCTGAGGCGTCAACTGCGTTGACAGGCGGGGTTTTTGGGCACGGGTACCCATAGGAATCTCCTCTGCCGGACTGGTTGAGCTACGTTCCCCCCAGGAGCGCGCCGAGCGGCCACCACCGCGGGCTCACGCTGTGCGGTGGACTGGTCACAAGAGTGGGCCACGACTCGGTACGCTGGCGAGCGTTCCAACTTCCAACCTGGGATTTGGCACTGGCGGCATATGCACAAGCCACTGACCGCCGAAAACAGCAACCCGCAAGGCGCGACCAGAACTGTGGTCAGGGGGAGATATGAGCGCAGAGGCCCCGGAAGATGCGCAGGACCCGCGCCGCCGGTTCGCGGAAGAGTGTCGAAGCGAACGGGAGTTGTACCCGGGCAGGCCGCTGACACAGACCGACTTGGCCAAGATGACCCGCACGTCGAAGAGCACGATTTCGCGCGTGGAGAGGTGTGAAGGACCTATCCCGGCGGCTCTTCCTCCACTCTTGGACCAGGTGTTCAACACGGATGGGAAGTTCAAGCGCCTCTACGAAGAGGCAATCGCTTCCTCGTTCCCATCCCTGTATCGACGACGGATGGCGTTGGAGCGCTCCGCCGTGGTCATCCGGGAGTGGTCCCCTACCATCGTCCCTGGTCTCTTCCAGACGGCTGACTACGCGCGCTACCTCGTCAAGGGTGGCTCCCCTCTCGCGGGTAAGGATGAGGTGGCGGGATTCGTAGATAACCGGGTCACACGGCAAGCGATCTTCGATGGCGAGACGCCACCCGATGTGCGCTTGGTGCTGTGCGAATCAGTCCTGCGTCGTCGTTTCTGCCCGTCGGACATCATGCGCAGCCAACTGCAAGCCCTGTTGGACGCAGGGGAGCGTCCCACGGCCCGGGTTCAGATCCTCCCGCTTGACGCTCCGGCGCATCTGTTCATTGACTGGCCGGTCACGCTGCTCACCTCACCGAGCCAAGCCGTCTCGGTCTGTGTGGAGAACTACCGAACAGCGGGCATCGTTGAGGATTCCGCTTACGTACAGACGGCGTTGCGGACCTACGATGCACTCACCAGCGACGCACTGTCGCCCAGGGAGAGTGCGCGCCTGATCGTAAAGCAGATGGAGACTCTGTCATGATGATCGGACCAGCCCAGTGGGTTAAGTCGAGCTACAGCAGCCCCGAGGGCGGCAACTGCCTGGAGTGGTCCCCCAGCGTGGCCCAGACGACGGGTGTCGTCCCTGTGCGGGACAGCAAGGACCCAGCGGGCCCTGTCCTGTCGTTCCCGCCTGACTCGTTCGCTCAGTTCGTCGCGGGCGTCAAAGCCGGGGAGTTCCTTGTCTGACCACGGAGCGCTTCTGTCGGCCTAGCTGTGCGTGGGCAGCAGTACGGCCCTCCTCGTCGCGTGGCGAAGGGGGCCGTTTGCCTGCTGCTGGCTGGCCGTACACCTTCAGCTCGCCCGGATGTCCTTTGATGCGGCTTGCGACGGTCACCACCGACAGCACGCCACCGCGAAAGGGATAGACGCCCGAGCACGTGCACGTGTGCCCCCTCAACCACCCACCTTCATCAGCCACGCTTCGATGTTTTGATCTTTGACCCGCAGACGCCTCCGCTCTGCCTCACCCGGCCACCTGGAGCTGGCGGGACCGGCCCGCAGACCGCAACGAGATCTGGGCGCCGCGCCACGGGCCTTGTCGGTAGGCGGTGCCAGTCGTCCAGGGCTGTGGCATGCGGGAGACGCGAGGCCGGGCTGTGCTCCGGCGCTCCTGGCCCTCGGGCGGCTACTCGTCGGCGGGGGCGCAGGGGGCGTATCAGAGTTGCCACGGGACAGGCGTTGTCGCTGTCGTCTTCTTGCGGCGCGAGCGGCGGGGCCGTCGCGAAGTGGGGCGGCAGACAGGAACGAAGCGGCGGCACGGCCGCCGCGCCGCGAGGGCCGCGCCAGCGGCCCACCTTTAAGCAGTAGGGAAACTTTTAACAGCCCCCGTGTGCCTTCGTGCTGCCGGGGCTGCGCGCGTTGCCAGCAAGCAGTCCATGCGTGTGGGCGGGCCCTGCATCCTCCAATCGCGTGATCACGTGCCCAGCTGGTGGCAATGTCCGGCACCGAGAGCTCTATAGACGGGTGATGAGGCCGGTTCAAAGTTCCGTTGTCCGCTTGGCGTGCTGGGCTGCGATCGAAGAGACCGAGAAAATCTCGGCCGCGCTGTCACAAATCGCGCTTTCAAGCCCCGTTCTTGGGTCGCCGCTGGCGAGTAGGGGCACAACCGCACTCCAAGAGCTACACCCTCAAGGCGCAGGCGGACGGGCGGCGGGCGGAACTACTCACGGCCCTCCGGAACCGCGAGCAGTTCGACACTGTGACGGGACTGCCCAGCTCGGAGCTGCATGAACAGCAGTCCCCAACCTGGTACGCGCACGCATGCGCCTATGCGCTCATGAAATGGCCCGACGCGTCAGCCAAGCACCGCGCGAGCATCGCGGACGCCCTTGCGACGGTCACTCCCGCGCTGGTGTCCGACTCACGCGGCGCCCCCGCGCCCCGCGTGTTGCGACGGGCGCTGTACTCGTGGGCATTCAGCTTCCGGACCGCCAAGGATGGCGCGCTCGTGCCCCGCACACAGCACGAAGAGCCTCCTTCGGAGATCACAGCGGCCCTCGACCGGATCGCCCGGAAGTCCATCAAGGTCAACGAGCTGGACACGCCCACAGTGCTTCGCCGCGCACTCGACGCCCTCAAGCTGAAGCTCGACGGCAAACCGGCTGCTGCGAACACGGTGCATCGCAAGTTCCCAGTCTTCACGAACTGCCTCCGGTACGCGGTGGAGCGCGAACACCTCCCAGCGCTCCCGCTCCACAAGGTGGACTGGAAGGCGCCCGAGACGGACGACGAAGTGGACTTCCGCTTCGTTCCTGGCCCGGCTCTGGCTCGGAGGCTGATTGCTGCGGCCGGCGGTCAGGGAAGGCGCGGCCAGCACCTCCACGCCTTCTTCGGCTGCCTGTACTACACGGCCATGCGACCGGCCGAGGTCACCGACCTGCGCCTGTCGAGCTGCACCCTGCCCCAGTCGGGCTGGGGCGAACTGGTGCTGTCGGGAACCTCGCCGCAGACGGGGTCAGCCTGGACGGACTCCGGCGAGTCCCACGACTCTCGGGGCCTCAAGAAGCGCGCACGCAGGGTCACCCGCTCCGTGCCGATCCCGCCCGTCCTGGTGCGGATGCTCCGCGACCACATCGCCATGTACGGCGTCGCCGAGGACGGCCGCCTCTTCCGCGCCAGTCGCGGGGGACGCGTGACGAACAAGGAGTACGGCGAGATCTGGCAAAAGGCTCGCTGTGCGGTGCTCTCCGCCTCGGAAGCGGCCTCCCCGCTCTCAGAGGTCCCCTACTCGCTCCGCCACGCGGGCGTCTCGCTCTGGCTCACCTCTGGCATGTCTCCTACCGAAGTGGCACGCCGCGCGGGCCACAGCACCGCTGTGCTGTACCGGTTCTAGGCCAAGCTCATCTACGGCAGCCAGAAACAGTCGAACGCGAAGATCGAGCGGGCACTGGAGGCTGCGGAGAAGGAGGGCCAGGGCCTGTCCGATGGGTCGTGTGACCGGGCGCCTGCGGATCGATCGAATTGGCGTGGCTGGCCGGGCTCGCACGGTCGAATGGTGGCAGAGGCGCCGGAATCGAGCCCGGATTCGCCTGTGGCCGCACCAAATGCAATTGAAGCTCAAATTATATTACCTTCGATATCGCGTAATGGTGCCTTTCCGTCGACTATCTGCATCGGAGGCAAACTGCTCTGACCTGTCGCGCAAGGCAGCATGTGGCGGCGGCCGACGGCGGGACGCCACGCCCGGATTCATTCTCTTTGGACTGTTCGGGAAGCTCGCCTGGCGATGGAGGTCGGCACGATTAAAAGCTTCTTCATCCTGTTTGACATGCAGTTTCTTGCTTACGGCGTCAGCTCGCCTTAGGCGAGATGGTCGTGTCGAACGGATTGCATGCGCACATACCGCGGTTCAAATGCGTATGGTGTGCCAGTGCTCCGCCCCGACGTTGCAGTCAGTTTTCAGGGGGCGCGCAACGGCGCGAGTCGCCTCGCTCAGACCTGACCCGTCAAGCGAATGCCGTTCGCTGCCCCTGGTCTCGCCCCAACCATGCCGCTGGCATGTGATGCAGCGATTCTCTGATGAAGCGCGAAGGGTCGTGAAATTGTCCGCAGAGTTTCGTACACGGGTAGGAATCTTCATGAGATCCAGCCTCAGTGGTGCGCTCAACCGACGCGCCATCCCCGCCTGGCTCGCGACGATCGCGGTGATCACCGCAATCATGGTCGCAGTAACCGCTTCGCGAGCGCAGGCCGTCGCGACAGCTGTCCCTCTCGGTACGGCACAGAGCTACGCCGTTCTCGGAGGCCAGTCCGTCACCAACACTGGGCCGACCGTGGTCAACGGCGACCTCGGGGTGCACCCCGGGACCGCTGTCAGCGGGTTCCCGCCCGGAACAGTCAACGGTGCCACTCACGTGGCAGATGCCGCAGCCCTACAGGCCCAGAGCGACCTGACCACCGCGTACAACAACGCTGCGGGTCAGGCTCAGGATGCCAGCATCTCCGGTGATCTGGGTGGACAGACCCTTCTTCCGGGGGTCTACAACGCGTCGAGTTCCATCGGTCTCACGGGCACGCTGACGCTGGACGCTCAGGGCGACCCCAACGCGGTCTTCGTCTTCCAGATCGGATCAACGCTCACGACGGCGTCTGCCAGCCGTGTGCTCCTCGTGAACGGCGCTTCGCCGTGCAACGTCTTCTGGCAGGTGGGCAGCTCCGCCACGCTCGGAACCAACTCAACCTTTGTGGGCAGCATCCTGGCCCTGACCTCGATCAGCGCGAACACCGGGGCGACCATCCAAGGCCGGGCGTTGGCGCGCAACGGGTCCGTCACGCTGGACAACAACGTGATCACCCGGCCTTCGTGCAACGGCGGCACCACGACCGGCACGACCACGGGCACCACGACCGGGACCACCACGGGCACCACGACCGGTACGACCACGGGCACCACGAACGGAGGGGCCACTACAGGCACCACGACCGGGACCACCACGGGCAACACGAACGGGGGGGCCACCACAGGCACCACGACGGGCGTTCTGGGCGGCGTTCTGGGCGGCACAGGCGTCCTCACAGGCGGCACCGGCGGCTTGGTCACGGGCGGCGGCGGATCGATCGCAGGCAACACTGTGGGTGGCGACACCCAAGGCAACGTCCAGGGGAACACTGCCGGTACCACGTCAGGAAATGACGGCAACACGGCAGGAAACGACGGCAACACCTCCGGCAATACCTCTGGGAACACCCGGGGCAACACCGCCGGAATCACCCAGGGCAACACCGCCGGGAACACCCAGGGCAACACCGCCGGGAACACCGCGGGTGACGGAAAGGGTGGGCACCACAAGCCGTGCAAGGGCCACGGCCACGGCAAGTGCGAGCACCACAAGCCGTGCAAGGGCCACGGCCACGGCAAGTGCGAGCACCACAAGCCCTGCAAGGGCCACAGCCACGGCAAGTGCGAGCACCACAAGCCCTGCAAGGGCCACAGCCACGGCAAGTGCGAGCACCACAAGCCCTGCAAGGGCCACAGCCACGGCAAGTGCGAGCACCACAAGCCTTCTGCAAGGGCCACAG
>NZ_JBQQBT010000027.1:0-86167 GCF_052245835.1 Streptomyces sp. 8N114
GAAAAGGACCAAGCAAACATGACCACAAAACGAGGCTCTGGGGACCCGCTTGAGCCGGATGCCGCGACGAGTGGCACGTCCGGTTCTGAGGGGGCCGGAGCGGGGCAACCCGCTCCGGCTACCCGACTGAGCGGAAAGACGGACGGCGCCACGCCGGGCGGGCACTCGGCGGAGCGCGGTTTGCTGGAGGGCGCACGGGAGCGCCGGATCGCCACTGGGGGGATCGAGCTGTGTGTCGCCGAGCTGGGCGACGCCACGCGGCCGACGGTCGTACTGCTGCACGGCTATCCGGACAGCAAGGAGGTCTGGGCCGAGGTGGCGCACCGCCTCAAGGACCGCTTCCATGTGGTGCTGTACGACGTACGGGGCTGCGGCAGGTCGACGGCGCCCAAGCCGCTGCGCGGCGGTTTCACCCTGGAGAAGCTCACCGACGACTTCCTGGCGGTCGCCGAGGCGGTCAGCCCCCATGAGCCGGTCCACTTGGTGGGGCATGACTGGGGCTCGGTGCAGGGCTGGGAGTTCGCGACGGTTCGCCGCACAGAAGGCAGGATCGCCTCCTTCACCTCGATCTCCGGACCCTCGCTGGACCACTTCGGCCACTGGATCAAGAAACGGATGTCCCGGCCGACCCCGCGCCGTGCAGCCCAACTCCTCGGCCAGGGAGCCAAGTCCTGGTATGTGTACGCGCTGCATACCCCGGTGTTGCCCGAGCTGGCGTGGCGGGGACCGCTGGGCAAGCGCTGGCCCCGCCTCCTGGAGCTGACCGAGAAGGTGCCCGGCGGCGGCTATCCGACCGCGTCCCTGCCCGACGACGCGGCGCACGGCGCCTGGCTCTACCGGGACAACGTCCGCGCCCGGCTGCGCCGTCCCCGCACCGACTGCTACGCCCATGTGCCGGTCCAGCTCATCACGCCGACCGGGGACGCCTTCCTGAGCGAGCACCTCTACGACGAGCTGGAGTTGTGGGCACCCCGGCTCACCCGCCGCACCCTCCCGGCCAAGCACTGGGTGCCGCGCACCAGGCCCGACCAACTGGCCGCCTGGATCACCGAGTTCGTCACCGGGAGGGAGCCGGGGATGCCGGCCCTGGAGCCCGCGGCCACCGGCAGATACGCGGACCGCTTCGCAGGTCAACTGGTGCTGGTGACCGGCGCGGGCAGCGGCATCGGCAGAGCGACAGCCTTCTCGTTCGCCGAGGCCGGAGCCCGGGTGGTCGTCGTCGACCGGGACGCGGAGAGCGCCGCCCGCACCGCGGACATGGCCCGGCTGGTGGGCGCACCACAGGCGTGGGCGGAGACGGTCGACGTCGCGGACGAGCAGGCGATGGAGAAGCTGGCCGAGAAAGTGGCCGCCGAGTACGGCACGGTCGACGTGCTGGTCAACAACGCGGGCATCGGCATGGCGGGCCCTTTCCTGGACACCAGCACCGAGGAGTGGCGGCGCACGCTGGACGTCAACCTGTGGGGGGTCATCCACGGCTGCCGCCTCTTCGGACGGCAGATGGCCGAGCGCGGCCAGGGCGGGCACATCGTCAACACCGCTTCGGCCGCCGCGTATCAGCCCTCCCGGGCCCTGCCCGCGTACAGCACCTCCAAGGCCGCTGTGCTGATGCTCAGCGAGTGCCTGCGCGCAGAGTTGGCGGGCCAGGGCATCGGCGTGACGGCGGTCTGCCCCGGCTTCGTCAACACCAACATCACCGGCACCGCGCGGTTCGCCGGGGTGGAAGAGGCGGAGCAGGAGCGCCTCAGGCGCCGGACATCCCGGCTGTACGGGATACGGAACTACCCGCCCGAGAAGGTTGCGGAGGCCATCCTGCGGGCCGTCGTCCGGAACCAGGCCGTGGTGCCGGTGACGCCCGAAGCCCGGGGGGCACGGCTGATGTCCCGCTTCGCCCCGCGGGCCCTGCGCGGCATCGCCCGTGTCCGGCCACCCATGTAGACCTTCAGCCACCCGTCCCAGGCCGAGGTGACCGGCGGCGGGAGACCCTCGCCGGGCGGCGCCGTGCCAGCGGCGTCATCCGTTGTGTCACCCGCTGTGTCACCCGCTGTGTCACCCGTGTCAGCTGTATCAGAGGAGACCGCACCCATGCCTCCGTCCCCCAGCTCCACGAGCCCGGGCCCGGCGTCGGCGTCGGCGTCGGCGTCGGCGTCGGCGTCGGCGTCGGCGTCCGCGCCGGAGTACCGCATCGAAGATCTCGCGCACCGCAGCGGTGCAACGGTGCGCACCATCCGGGCGTACCAGGACAAGGGCCTGCTGCCGAAACCGGAACGGCGGGGGCGGGCCAACGTGTACGACGGCTCGCATCTGGCGCGGCTGCGGCAGATCGCCGATCTGCTGGAGCGCGGCTACACGCTGGCGTCGATAAAGGAGCTGCTCCAGGCATGGGACGAGGGCCGCGGCCTGGGCGGGGTGCTGGGCCTGGTCGCGGAGGTGGACGGGCCGTGGACGGACGAGGAGTCGGGCCGTATCTCGCGGGCCGAGCTGGACGAGCTGTTCGGCGGCGAACACGACGAGGCGGCGGTCTCCGAGGCGGTGGCTCTGGGCGTGCTGGAGCCGCTGCCAGGCCGGGAGGACGAGTTCCGGGTGCCCAGCCCGCAGGAGCTGTCGGTGGCGGCGGAGCTGCATAGGGCGGGGGTACCGCTGCTGGCCATCACCGAGCAACTGCATGAGCTGCGGGGCCAAGTGGAGCACATAGCCGCCCGCTTCCTGGACTTCACCAACGAACACGTCTTCGTCCGCTATCTGGGTGCCCATCTCTCAGATGTGGACGCCTCCGAGGCAGCAGACCTGGTGCGCAGGCTCCGCCCGCTGGCGCAGCAGACCGTCGAGGCCGAACTGGCCAGGGCCATGCAGAAGTTCGCGGCCCGCAACCTCCGCGACCACCTGCGCTCGGCGGCCGCCGCCCCGGCCGCCGCCGCTCCGGGCGGCACGGGCCGGACCGAACCAGTCCGGTTGCCTGCCGAAACGGTGGCGGCAGTAAGCGAGTTGGTCGGCGAAGCCCACGTGCCGGACTTCATCGCAGCAGCGGCAGAACGGGAGGTACGGGCCCGCGTGATGGACCGTATGACAGCGGAACGGGGGTGACGCGGCGTGGGGCCGACGCGAGCCGGGGCCGGTAGCACGTAATCGTTCGGGTTCCTGTCTTGTCAGTTGCGGGAGGGCGGGCCAGCGTGTGGGGGGTCGAAGTGCCGTAGAGGGGAGCAGATCATGCGAAGACGCGTCTTTCTGGCGGGTGCCGCTGTCACGGGCTTAGCGGGACTTGCCGCGCAATCCGGCAGTACGGCTGCGGCGGCATCCAGGCCCGTCCGCCCGGCCGCGGGGACCTCCGCGCAGGCGGTCACCAGGGCAGCAGCCGCGCAGACGGGCTGGCGGCTGATGCCCGTGCCCGCTGCTGCCCCGGCGTCCCGGTTGCTGTCGGTCTCCGCCGCGAGCGCGGACCTGGCCTGGGCGGTGGGCGAGCAGGGAGTACCGGAACAGGGCACGGGCGGCAGTCCGTTGGCGCTCCGGTGGGATGGCACGGCGTGGTCGCACACGGACGTGGGGCACCTGGGGCTCAACGGCTCTCTGCGTGCGGTGAGCGGAATATCGCCGGGCGCGGCCTGGGCGGTGGGTGAGGACAGGGACGGCGCCGATCGCCTGCTGCGCTGGGACGGGAGCACCTGGCGGCAGGTGCGGTATCCGGGCGACGGCGATCCGGCCACCGTACTGACCTGGGTGGCTGCCGACGGCGACGGCAGGGCGTGGGTTACGGGCCGGCACGAGGGACAGCCGAAGTTGCTGCGCTTCGACGGCAGCAAGTGGACGTGGACGCCGCCCATTCCGGGAGCGACCTCGCCGGACGCCCCGTGGCGGGTGCGGGTCTCGCCCTCCGGAAGCGTGCACACGGTCGGCTGGGATCTCGCGCGCTGGGACGAGGGCGCAGCGTCGCGCGGCTCCTGGACGGTGCTGCCGCCGCTCACCGGTATTCGGCTCGGCGTCAATGATCTGCTGCCCACAGCGCCGGACGATCTGTGGGCGGTGGGCGCGGCGTTCGGGGTCGGCGGACCGCCGGGCAAGCCGCCGTCCGTGGTGCTGGCCCACTTCGACGGTACGGAGTGGACACACGTCACCGGTGACACGCTGCCGTTCAAGATCGGCTCGCTGAACGCCATCACCGGGGGCGGTACGGGAACGGGTGGCGTGGGTGGCGGGCCCGGGCTGGTCGGCGGATGGGACTTCTGGGACGACAGCTCCGCGCACTATCTCCGTCGGACCGGTACGGAGTGGGCCGGGGAGCGAGGCGCGGCCGACGGCGTCGATGCGTACGTGCGGGACGTCGCAAGCATTCCCGGCACGGGCACCAGCACGGGCACCGGCACCGGCACCGGCACCAACACCCGCACGGGAACCAGCACCAGCAGCACCGGTGCCCATGGCGGGGCCTGGTCGGTCGGCCATACCCGCAATGTGCCGGCGGCCGAGGTCCGGTTCCGGATCGAGCGTTACGGCTAGGCCGGGTCAGCCCAGTTGGGCGGGTGCCTCCGTGGCCACGCGCTCGAAGACTGATGTGTCTGCTTCGAAGCGGGTGCCGGGGAGGGGCCAGTGGAGGACGAGTTCGTCGAAGCCGAGGGTGGCGAGGCGACCGGCGAAGTCCACGAAGGCGTCGAGCGACTCCAGGGGGCGGTCCGGGGTGAAGCCGGTCAGCAGGGTGCGGCCGAGGGTGTGCGGGGCGCGGCCGGTGTCGGCGCACGCCTTTTCCAGGGCCTCGGTCTGACGGGCGAGGGCGGCCAGCGAGTCGGCAGGAGTGCCGGTCTCGTTGGCTGCCCGGTCGCCCGTCGTCAGCCATGACTGCCCGTGGCGGGCGGCCAGCCGCAGCCCGCGCGGGCCGGTCGCGGCGACGGTGAACGGCAGCCGGGGGCGCTGCACACAGCCAGGGAGACCGCGCGCCTCGTGGGCGGCGTAATAGGTGCCCTCGACCGTCACCTCGTCCTCGGTGAGCAGCCGGTCGAGCAGCGGGACGAACTCGGCGAAGCGGTCGGCGCGCTCCCGGCGGGTCCACGGGTGCCGGCCCAGGGCCGTCGCATCGAATCCGGATCCGCCCGCGCCGATACCCAGGGTGACGCGGCCGTCGCTGATGTCGTCGAGAGTGATCAGTTCCTTGGCGAGCGGTACGGGGTGCCGGAAGTTCGGCGAGGTGACCATGGTGCCGAGCCGCAGCCGGGAGGTGGCGGCAGCGGCGGCGGTGAGGGTCGGTACGGCACCGAACCAGGGGCCGTCGCGGAACGGTACCCGCCAGGAAAGGTGGTCATAGGTGTACGCGGCGTGGAAGCCCAGCTCCTCGGCCCGTCGCCACATCTCCCGTCCGCCCTCGGACCAGCGGCGGACGGGGAGGATCACGGTACTCAGACGCATACCCCGAGCTTAAGCGCACGGTCACCGGGCCCGGCCCCCGCACCGCATCACCCCGCCCCGCACCGCCACGGCGCGCCCACTGCACGGCCACGGCGCATCCAATACACGGCACACCCTCACACCCGCACACCCGCCACACCGCGCCCAATACACAGGCACAGCGCATCCAATACACCGGCACACCCGCACACCGCCACACCCGCACACCCGCACACCCGCACACCCGCACAGATCAACAGCCCTCAACGAACCAGGCTGTCCGTGGACGGTGCGGCGTCGGAAGGGTCGGCGAGGTCCGGGGAGGGGGCGCCGTGGTGGGCGTGCGCGGCGCGGAGGTAGGTGCGCAGGCGGTCCACCGGGTCGGGGTCGTCGGTGGACTTGGGGGCGAGGAACTGGGGATAGATGATCTCCGGTGCGAGGGTGACGGAGGCACCCAGCTCCTCGTACAGCCGTTCGGTACGGAGGCGTACCCATTCGTCCAGCGGCGTGCTGTCGACCCAGAACGGCAGTTGCACGCCCTGCTCCCCCATGGTGTCCAGAGCATGGGTGACCGTGTCCGTGACGGCATCGTGCGGGGACATCAGCGCGATGGGCAGCCGCTCGGGGACGAAGGCGGCCAGGTGCGGGTCGCCGTCCGAGGCGCCGAGCACCATCGAGGCCAGCCGCGGGGCCAGCGCCGGCGAACAGTGGAAACCGTCGCGGTACGTACCCGTGGCGAAGACCAGACCCGGCACCGAGCAGCGGCCGAGCAGCGGGAAACAGTCCACCGGGATGGGCCGGGCCCCGGCCATCCAGCGCTGGACGCGGGCGAAGGCGAGGTCGTGGTCGACCTGCTCGCAGACCTGCCGCATCAGGGCGTGCGTGGAGCCGAGCTCCGCGCCGGTGACGGGCTGGGTCGTGATCAGGTTGGTGGCACCGATGTACTGATCGCCGGGCTCCGTCATCGGTACGACGTGCAGCCCGCAGGTGGCGGCGCGGTTGGGGGTCCGCAGCACATGACGGGCCCCCGGACCGCTCGCCGCCGTGCGGGTCACCAGCAGGGAGGCCCCGGTGCCCGACAGCATGGGCGGTACGGCGCCCGGCGGCAGCACCGGCTCGGCCAAGGCGGTGCTGGCCGCGCCCGCCGCGAGCACCACGGTGTCGGCCGCCAGCGTGCTGCCGTCGTCGAGCTGTACGCCGCACACACCGCGTACGCCGCTCGCCCCACCCACACCACGTACGCCCCCCGCACTACCCGCCCCACCCACACCGCGAACGCCGCCCGCACCACCCGCGCTCGCCCCACCCGTGCCACCCCCACCACGTACGCCGCCCGTACCCTCCCCACCCCCACCACGTACGCCGCTCACACCACCCCCACCCCGTACGCCACCCGCACCGCTCACCCCCGCGCCGCCCACACCACCCGCAACCCCACCCCCCGTCAGCAGCGACCGCACGCTCCCCGCGACGTGCCGAACGCCCAGCCGGGCCGTCGCCGCTTCCAGTGCAGCGAGGACGGCGCGGGCGTCCACCGAGCCTTCCCGGCGCAGATGCAACACCCGCAGCGGTCGGGCGTCGCTGCGGGGCGCCAGGCCCTCCACATCCCGGGCATCGACCAGCTCGTGCGGTTCACCATGCTGCTCCGCGGCGGCCCGCATGGCCTCGAAGTTGTCGGCCGCCACTGCTCCTGACCGGCCGCTGAGCAGGACGAAGGTGCCGGGGAGATGCGAGGCGCGCAGGGCCGGGCCCGCGGGAGGGCCGGCCAGTTCCGCGAGCATCTCGATCCAGCCGGGCCAGGCGTCCAACGCCTCGCGGGCCAGTGCGAAGCGGGCCCGGGTCGCCGGATGCCGCGAGGTGTAGCGGGTGACCTCACCGAAGCAGTTGAGCATCGCCCCGGCCGCGTACGTCGCCGACATCGGCCGCTGCGGAGGTCCGACGACGCTCACCCGCGAATCCGGGCTCTGCCGGGCGATCTCCAGGGCGACCGACAGTCCCATGACGCCGTTACCGACCACGACGACATCGGCAACCTCGGCAACGTCCGCAGTCCGCGATTCCACCATGAAGGTGCCTTTCTGTCCGCCGGCCGACCCTCGGTCCAGCGTGGGCCGAAGGCGTCGCCCGTGCAGCGCGGCGAACGATGAACGGGTGACGGCCCGCACCGCGAGCTCCCGGCCCCCGGCCCCGTTCGGCAGTCGGGCCCGGAACCGGGCATCCTCGGTGGTATGGACCACATCCGTCATCCGCACCGGCTGCCGCGGATCCGCAGCACCGAGTCGGCCGTCTCCGTGCTCAGCGCGCTGGCCGAGCGCCGCGGGCTGCCGGTGGCGGTGGAGCATGCGATCGGTGCCGACGAGTCGTCGCGGCGTACGGCTGCCGGGGCGTTCGCCGTCACCGACGAGGACGGTTCGCTCCCCCACGAGGCGCTGCTGGAGATCCCCGCGACCGAGGGCCCGGACGGGGCACCGTTCACTCCGCAGATCACGGTCCAGCTCTTCGAGGAGGGAGACGCGCACATCACGCTCGACGGGGTGACGTTCCACGATCTGCCGCGCGAGGCGACACCGGCCTTCCTGGAGGCCGTCTTCGACAGGCGCGCCCATCTGAAGAGGACGTGGTATCCGCCGTTCTGCCGACTGGTGGTGACGCTGGACGACGAGCTGTCCTACAAGGAGATCGTCCCCGTGGCCTACGGCCTCTCCCCCTGGCTGAACTCCTTGGGCGGAGAGAACATCCATCCCGACGTCGCGGAAAACTGAGCGCCGTCGGTCCACGCCCGCGAGCGGCAGGGCGTTACGTACGCGATGCCCCACTCCGCCGCGTGACCAGCAGCGCGGCTCCCACCGTCGCTCCCGGCGCTACTCCGCGCGTCACTCCCGGGCTTACCCCGCGTGTCACTCCCGGGGCTCGGGCATCTGGGCCGGTGACGCCTCGCGCCTGCGTTCGTCCGTCCAGTACGACGACGCGGTGCCGGGTTTCCGGTCGGCCGAGGCGCCATCGCCCGCCTTGTCGGGGCCGGACGGGCGGTGGGTCGTGGAGGATTCGCTCGGCTCGGATCCGTCCCGGCCGCTGTGCGCGCCGCCTGCGGGGCCATTCACGGAAACGCCGACGACCACGGCCGCCAGCACAGCGGCCGGCACAGCGGCCACCGTCCCGGCGACGGCCCGGAAACCCCTCGATACGCGTGCCATGGTGCCTTCCCGGATACGGCGAATGCCCCCGTTCCGGTGGGACGTGGTCCCGCGGGACGGGGCCCTGTTGGAACGAGGTTTCCTCTCGGACGCGCGCCCCGCACACCGGGTTCCCCCCACACCGGAGGCCCGAGCGCTAACGCCCCACGCCGAGGCCGAAGATGCGGGCCGCGTTGTCGTGGCAGACGGCGCGCAGCCATGGCTCCCCCAGCCCGGTCCGCGTCTCCAGCGCCTCCAGGGCATCGGCGTATGTGTAGGGGATGTTGGGAAAGTCGGTGCCCAGCAGTACGCGGTCGCCGAGGGCTGCCAGCCGGGGCAGCGCTTCGCGGGGGTAGGAGGCGGCTTCCTCGACGAAGTGGGTGAAGGCCATCGTCGTGTCGAGCATGACCTCCGTATGGCGTTCGGCCAGCGCGAGGAAGTCGGCGTACTCCGGCATGCCCAGATGGGCGACGACCAGCCGCAGCTTCGGATGCCGCTCCAGTACGGCACCGATCGGGCCGGGCCCGGTGAACGGGCCGGGTACCGGGCCGGATCCGCAGTGCGTGACCACCGGCACCCGCGCTTCGGCGAGCAGGCCCCACACCTCGTCCAGCAGCGGGTCGCGCGGATCGAAACCGCCGACTTGGAGGTGGCACTTGAAGACGCGGGCGCCCTGGTCGAGTGCGCGGCGCACATCGTCGGCCGCGCCCGGCTCGGCGTGGAAGGTGGCGGTGTGCAGGCAGTCCGGCGTACGGGCTGCGAAGTCGGCCGCCCAGTCGTTGAGGGAGCGGGCCATGCCCGGCTTGTGCGGGTAGAGCATCGCGGTGAACGCGCGTACGCCGAAGCCGCGCAGCACCGCCAGCCGTCGCTGCTCGTCGGCGCGGTAGGTGACCGGCCACTCCCTCCCGACCAGCGGCCCGGCCGCGTCGAAGTACGCCCACACTTTCGCCAGCAGCCGCTCGGGCATGAAGTGGGTGTGGACGTCGATGAGGGCGGGGGCGCCTATGCGCGCCCGGAACGCCGCCACCCGCGCCTGCTCCTCCGCTATGGCATCAGGGTCCATGCCGGTCACCCTAGAGTGCGGCCCCCGGTGCGCAGCGCCCGCCCGCTGCCCCGTTCGGCCGCTCCCGGCGTATGGCCGAACGCGCGGCGGAACACGTCGATGAACGCGCTGCTGGACGCCCACCCGCAGCGGTGGGCCACCGCCGTGACGGGCGTGCCCTCGGCCAGCAGCCGAAGGGCGTGGTGGAGGCGGAGCTGGGTGCGCCATTGCGGGAAGCTCATCCCGAACTCGGCGCGGTAGAGCCGGGTCAGGGTGCGCTCGCCGGCGCCGACGGCGGCGCCGAGTTCGGCGAGGGTACGGCCGTCGGCCGGGTCCTCGTGCAGCTGCCCGCACACCGCCGCCAGCCGGGGGTCCTTCGCGGTCGGTACGTGGACGGGCTGCTGGTCGCAGTGCCGGAGCTGGTCGAGCAGTACGGCGCGCAGCCGGCGGAGTTCTGCGCCGGTGCCCCGGAAGTCCCCGGTGCAGGCGAGGAGCAGTTCGCGCAGCAGTGGGCTGACGCCGAGTACGGCGGGCCGGTCGAGCCGGAGTGGGTTGTCCTTGACCGGCAGCCCCACCAGGTGGAGGTCGGTGGCGCCGTAGGCCCGGTGCTGGTGGGGCGTCCCGGCCGGGATCCACAGTGCACGCGTTGCGGGGGCGACCCAGGTCCCCGCCTGTGTGGTGACGGAGACGACTCCGCGCCCGGCGTAGACGATCTGGTGCTCGTCGTGCCAGTGCGCATCGATCTCCTCCCCGGCAGAGAGGACAAGCGTCCGCGTCACGGCGCGGGGCGAGTGGCGGGTTTCCGGCATCACTTGGCAATTTATCGGAAGCGGTACGGCGGCGCGGCGCCGCACCATCGCACTATGACAGCGCAGGACCACCTCGTACCCCCTCTCGCCGCCCTCCGTCACCGCCGCAGCGCCAAGTGGCGAAGCCACCCGGCGGACGTGCTTCCGCTCCCCGTCGCGGAGATGGACTTCGTGCTGGCCGAACCAGTGGCCCGGGCCCTCCACGCGGCGATCGACCGCTCCGACACCGGATACGCGGCCCCCACCCGCGAGCTCGCCCACGCACTCCGCGGCTACGCCCACCGCGCCTGGGGCTGGACAATCGACCCGGACCACGTCCGTACGGTCACGGATGTGGGCATCGGCATCGTGGAGACGCTGCGCCGGCTCGTCTCCCCCGGCGACGGCGTGGTGCTGAGCCCTCCGGTGTACGAGCCGTTCGGCTGGTGGATACGCGAGGTCGGGGCGCAACCGGTGGAAGTCCCCCTCGCCACCCGGCCCGACGGCGAACGGCGGCTCGACCTGGACGCGCTGGAGGAGGCTTTCGCAGCCCCCGGCACCGTCGCGTACCTGCTGTGCAACCCGCACAACCCGCTCGGCCTGGTGCACACCCGTCAGGAGCTGACGGTGCTCGCCGAACTCGCCGACCGGTACGGCGTCCACGTCCTCTCCGACGAGATCCACGCCCCGCTCACCCTCCCGGGGGCCGCCTTCGTCCCCTTCCTCTCCGTGTCGGAGGCGGCCCGCCGCCGGGGCTTCGCGTTCCACTCCGCCAGCAAGGGCTGGAACCTGGCCGGGCTCAAGGCGGCCACCGTCGTCACCGCCGACCCGGCGCCCAAGCGGTACGTCGACCGCTTCTCGCCGCACGCCCTCTTCCGTACCGGGCACCTGGGCGTGCTCGCCACCGTCGCCGCGTACGAGCACGGTGACGCGTGGCTGGCCGAGATCGTCACGGCGCTCGACCGCAACCGGCGGCTGCTGGGCGAGTTGCTGGCCCGCCATGTACCGGACATCGGCTACCGCCCTCCGCGGGCGGGCTTCCTGGCCTGGCTCGACTTCCGCCGCCTGCGCGGCGAGGGCTGGCGCGACGACCCCGCCGCGCACCTGCTGGGGGCCGCCCGCGTCGCCGTGACCTCAGGGCTCGGATACGGCGCCGAGGGCCGCGGCTTCGCCCGCCTCAACTTCGCCTGTGCGCCGGACACGTTGACCGAGGCCGTCACCCGCGTCGCAACGGCCACCACCGCGACCACCGCGACCACCGCGCCCCGCTGAGCAGACCTCCCTCTGCGTGCTGCTCCCTGCGGTAGTTCACCCACATCACCAACACGACCACGCCGAGCGCGCAGAAGATACCGCTCGGAATCCACACCAGCCGGTGCAGCGGAGCGGTCGACGAGTACGCCCATCCGTCGCCCGCGAAGACCGTGTCGCCCACGGACACCGTCTCGCCGGTGATTTCGCCGACGCCGGTGCGGCCGTCCGCGAACACCCACGATCCGTCGCAGTGGGAGCCCGGCAGTGACAGGCCACCGCCTTCGACGCACCGACTCACCATGCGCACGGTGGCCGACTCGCCCGTCACCAGCCTCCAGGCGTTCCTGCCGATCCACACCGCGATGAACGTCATGAACGCGGCGGGCCCGGACAGCCCGATCACCCATGGCCGCAGTGTGCGCAGCCGGGCCGACCAGCTGTGGCCCCGCTGCTCGTGCCCCTCATCCCGCTCGTTATCCCGCTCGGACAAGTTCGCCCCGGGATCCGCCGTCGCCGGATGAACTCCACGCAGGGGCGCGCCGCAGGTGAAGGGCGTGTCCGGCGGTCAGGGCGCGGGCCGCGTGGGCGGCCGGGGTGCCGGTCAGGCGCGTCCCGTGCAACAGGGCGCGGAGGGTGAGGACTTGGGCTGCCATCAGGGCGATGACCGGGTTGGCGGAGGTGAGATAGGGCTCGCAGCCGGGGTCGGCCAGATCGGAAGGGCCGAGGCGGCGGCCGTCGCGCAGCTGCGCGGTGAGCTCTTCGATGCGCGTACGGAGCGGAGCGGATGCCTCGCTCGCCGCCCAGCGCAGGTAAGGGAGTTCACACAGACCCATGGCGACCAGAACGGTCTCGGCCATGCGCCGGACGACCGGGTCGGGGTTGAGCAGTTCGTGGGCCTGGCAGACGGGGATGCAGGTGCAGACCTTGTTGCAGGTGCAGATTGTGCCCCCGCTCCCCGTACTCCCGCTCGTCGTACCGCCGTAGGTCGTGCCCCCGGTCGTCGTGCCGCCGGTGCCGTAGGTCGGGCTCTCCGTCGGAGTGGGGGTGTAGGACGGCGTGTCGGTGTCGTCCGGGTAGGTCGGGGTCGGCGGGCTCGAATAGTCCGACTCGCTGGGAGTAGGGGAGTAGGAGGACTCCGAGTCGCTCGGTGTCGGCGACGACGGGGACCCCGAGTCGCTGTCGTCACTGCACCCGCTGAGCAGCAGTGCCGCCGCGACCGATGAGGCGACGCCCGCGCCGAGGAAGCCGCGCCGCCCGGACTTCGCCGCCCAAGGCGGCCGGGTGATGGGCAGCACCTCGACAGGGCCGGTGGAGTCGTCGGCGTTCACCCGCTGGATCTCGTAGTGCGGAGCAGTCTTGTTCTCCGCCGTTCGATCCTTTCCGTCCTTTCGGTCCTTTCCGTCCTTGCCTGGGCGCCTCGGCTCCGGCCAGGGCAGCATCACGTCATTCACTTCGGCCTCCGTGAAGAGTGCAGGGCTCGCCGTCGTGGCCGTCACGCCAGAGGAGGCCACCCGATCCTGCGATGCGGGTGAGGAGCTGGTCCTTCACCAGCTCCCTGGTGATGTGGCAGCGCTGCGAACCGACGAACTCGCCGCGTCCGTTCGCCGACAGGGACTTGTGATAACAGTCGCCCGCACAGTTCCACTTGGCGAAGCATCCGTCGCAGAAGGAGCGCTGTTCGACGCCCAGCTCGCGCAGCCGGCCGAGCGCGTCCATGTCGAACGTGTAGCCGTCCGGCCCCGACGTGCCGTAGAAGAAGACATCCGCGAACTCGTTGTCCTCGGAGAACGCTTCGAAGCAGGCCGAGACGTTTCCCGAGGGAGTGAGGCAGAAGTTGTCCTGCGTGATACCGCAGAAGTGGTTGGTGAGAGTGCCGACCCGTGCCGCGCTGTAGATCAGTTCATGGCCGAACCGCGCGGCGCGGGCCTGGGCTTCGCGGTAGGCGGCGATGAAGTCCTCTGTCTCGGCGTCGGGCTTCCCCTCGTGCCGGCCGAGTTGGTAGGCGGGTTCCACCTGTACGCGCTTCGGCGTGAAGTTGGACAGTACGAACTCGATGGAGTCCGGCAGCAGCGGTATCTGCTCGGCGGTGACGGTCAGCCGCACCGCGTAGGGATAGTCCGCCTCCGTGAAGCGTCGCATCGTGTGCATGACGCGAGAGCTCGACCCCGTGCCCCGTACGGTCGGCCGGTGCTTGTCGTGCGCCTCGGGCAGACCGTCGAACGACAGGCTCACGCCACCGTTGAGGTTGGCGATCATCCAGTCGATCTGCCTGTCGGTGAACACGCCGTTCCCCGCGGACGCCGCGATCACGTCGAGGCCGTCTGCCCGGTCGTGGGCGTACGCGAGCGACTCGGTCATGAGGTTCCAGTGGACGCTCGGCTCCCCGCCACCGTGGTAGTTGACCCCGACATAGGGCGCCTTCTGGCGCCTGGCGTTGTCGATGACGAAGTCGATGCCCTGCTTGGCGACTTCCATCGACATGTACGTGGCCGGAGCGTCGCCCGCCGAGGCGTAGCAGTAGGTGCAGCGCAGATTGCATGCCGTCGTCAGGAACAGCGTGACCTCGGTCGGCGAGGGATCGCCCTGACGGCGTGTGACGGGTGAGCGCGGAGTTCTCAGCAGCCCGGCCTCGCGCGCGAACGTGACCACGCTCTCTTCCCCACCCTCACCGGCCAGGACGCCGGGAAGCGCTGCCGCCAGCCCCTTCGTCGCGGCGAAGGCGACACCGTGCAGCGGCGCGTACACCAGATACGCCTCGTCATCCAGGGGGACGGCGAAGATGTCCGGAGTTCCGTTCAAGAATCACTCCAGTCGCTCGAAGTCGAGCCTGCTCTACGCATCAGCATCGAATCACAACGCAGAGCATCATCCCCAGGTTGTGGATTGCCGACAACGGTTCGGACATCTTCCGTTACCCTGCGCGGCCGTCACACCTGTCAGATGTCAGGAGTGGTCGCCAGTCAGATGTCAGGAGTGGTCGGCCGCATTCATGCGTACAGGTACTCGCGGCCCGTCCGCCCGGCGGGTCACAACACCTCGGCGGCGACCTCCGAGGGGCGGGCCAGTCGGGTGCCCTTCTCCGTCACCACGAAGGGCCGCTGGATCAGCACGGGGTGCTCGGTCATGGCCGTGATCAGCTCGTCGTCGGTCACCTCGGGCCGGTCGAGGCCGAGTTCCTTGTACGCGGCCTCCTTGGTGCGTACGGCGTCCCGTACGCCCACCCCCGCGTCGGTGATCAGCTGCCGCAGGGTGGCCGCGTCCGGCGGGGTCTTCAGGTATTCCACGATCTCGATCTCGTAGTCCGCGTCCTCCAGGAGGGCCAGGACCGTCCTGGACGTACCGCAGCGGGTGTTGTGGTAGATCGTCGCCGTCTTCGCCATGCGCCTCATGCTAAGCGGCGGCGAGCCGCGGCCGGCTGACCGGCGTCAGCCGAGCGCAGCGATCAGTTCGCGCTCGCGCCGGGCACTGAGTCCGGCCCGACGCGGCCGGTCGAGGCCCTGCTCGCGTTCCCAGCGCAGGGTGTCGGCCAACAGCTCCTCCCGCGACCGATGGCGGAGTCCCGCAGCGCGGGCGGCGGCACCGCTGCGCGCTGACCACCCCTCCCATCCCGGCTTGACCAGCCACATCGGCAGCGACTCGGGCCCCATGAACTCGACCACGCCTTCCTCCTCGCGCAGCCACCCCGAACCGGCGGCGACCACCGGGCCGGTGTGCCCGCCGACGGTCCGGCACAGCTCGATCCACTCCGCGAACGGAACGATGGGACCGACGGCGTTGTACGTACCGGTGACTCCCTTCACCGCGGCGTCGAGCAGCCAGGCGGCGAGATCCCGTACGTCGACGACCTGGGTCGGCAGGTCAGGGGTGTCGGGTACGAGCATCGGCCCCTGGGGGTCGCGGGCTGCGCGGGCCACCCAGTAGCCGGAGCGGTCGCTTCCGTCGCCGGGGCCGCCTATGAGGCCGCAGCGGGCGTTCAGGAGGCGGTCGCCGACGGCAGCCGCCGACGCCTGCTCGCAGGCGACCTTGGCCTCGCCGTACAGCGACCGGTCCACCTCGCTCCGGTCGGTCGGGACGAGAACGGGCGCGGACTCGTCGGCGCCGGGCGTGCCCTGGGACGCGTAGGCGTTGATGGAAGAGACATAGGACCAGTGCCCGGCCCGCTCGCCCAGCGCGCCGAGCGCACCGCGCACGAACCCCGGCTGCCATGACACTTCGACGACCATGTCCCATTCGCGGTCGAGCAGCGGTTCGTACGCCGCCGCGTCGCGCCGGTCGGCGACGACCAGCCGCGCGCCCTCCGCCACGTCCCCGCTTTCACCCCGCGCCAGGCACGTCACCCGATGCCCGCGCCCGACCGCCTGCCGTGCCACTTCCCGGCCCACCCATGCCGTTCCCCCCAGCACCAAAGTCTCCATCGCCCCAGCCAAGCACCCCCACCCCGAACACTCACCCGAATTCGCCCACAGCGGAGGGACGACAAACAGCAAGTGCGCGCACCCTGTGGTGGGTGCGCGCACTTGTCAGCTGTGGAAGGCGATCAGTTCTTGACCGGCCACTCCAGCGGGTCCTTGTAGAAGCCCTGGCTCAGTTCGACCGCGGTGGCCTTCTGGCCCTCGGGGACGAGGAACGCGGAGCAGATCTTCTCCGAGGCGCCCGCCTGCACCTTCTTGCTGATATCGGTGGCAGGGCAGTTGGGCCACTTGGCCTCGCCCATGATCACGATGAGGGCCTTGGTGCGCTTGCCCTGGTCCGTCTTGACGACCAGGTCGTCGTCCATGTCGCCGAGCTCCATGGTCTTGCCGCCCTTGTGGGTGACGGTCGACCAGACGTACACGGGGATCTGCGGGCCGTCCTTCTTGTCCTTCTTGAGGCCGGAGTTGTCCATGTCCGCCTTCGTACCAGTCTGCACCTTGGTGGGGGTGACCGTGTACTTGGCGCCCTTCGAGCTCGTCTGGTCGCTCTTCTGCACCGGGCTGGCCTCACCCAGGGCGAAGGTCTTCTTGCCGCCCGACGAGTCGGAGCCGGAGTCGGAGTCGGAGTCGGACGAGTGCGAGCCGGAGCCGCGGCTCTTCTTCCCGCCGCCTATGTCGCAGCCGGTCACTGCCATTGTCAGCGCCAGCGCTCCCACCACCGCAGGAACAGCACGAGTCCACGTACGCATGTCTTCCTCACTTTCCCCGTTGAATAGCCCCGTCGCCCGGCAGGGCGGATCGCCCGCGCGGACGGACCAGTTATAGGCGCCTGATCCTGCCAGAGCGGAATCCGCCCCTCATCAGGAGGGGGTACTGCGGCGGTTGACCCCCTGCCCCGTACTGCCGCGACGGTCCACCCCGATCTCGGGTCGACGACTGACGCGCCCGCGCCCCGCCCGCCCCTACTGTCCTGTACAGGCCCGCAGTTGCGGGAGCGAAACCAACGGGGGATTCACCATGGAACGGAGCACTGGAACACGTACGCGTACGCGCCGGCGCCGTACCCTCCTGTCCGCCACCGCCGTCGCGGCGGCACTCGCCGTCGGGGGTGTGGGCGTCGCCGTCACTGGCCAAACCGGTGACGAAAACGGGGAGGCCCGGAACGAGGAGGCCAAGACCGCCGCCAAGCACAACAAGGACGGCGGCCAGTTGCGCAACACGGCTGCCGACGAAGCGAACGGCGCCGCCTCGCCGAACGCCGCGGCGTACGGGAACCGCGTCGTCACCTGGAACCTGCACGGGCCCGGCCACCACAGTGCCCACGAACAGGCGCGGCAGATCGCCCGGTACCGGCCCGGCATCATCGGCTTCCAGGAAGCCTGCAAGACGAAGGTCGACAGGATCGCGAAGGCCCTGCGGGAGATCCACAAGCTCGACTACCACGTCACTTACGGCACCATCAACCGCAAGCGCGGCCAGTGCGGCGGCGTCTTCAAGGGCGGCGCATACGGCCAGGCCATGCTGACGGCCGCACCCGCCAAGGACCCGGTCAACGTGCGCTACAGCAACGGCGGTTCGGAACCGCGCGGTTACATGGCCGTCACCGTGCCCATCCACGGCAAGGACGTACGGGTCTTCACCACACACCTCGCGCAGAAGACGGCGGACGACCAGCAGACCGAGGTGCGCGCCCAACAGGTGCGTGAACTGGAGGCCGCAGCCCGGCCGCACAGCCGCGCGGTCGTGCTCGGCGACTTCAACACCCTGCCCAGTTCGAGCGAGCTGGCCCCGATATGGCAGCACTTCGCAGAAGCCGACCCGCACTGCGGTGCCAAGCCGGACGCCCGCTGCCAGGGGACGATCGGCGCACCGTCCAACGCCAAGAAGCTGGACTACATCCTGCTGCGGCGCGGCGTCTTCGATCCGCCGGGCGTCGGCGTCCACGACCCGCAGGGCCAGTCGGACCACTCACTGGTGCACGCGGATCTGAAGCCGCTTTTCTGAGGCCGTAGGCCATACGGCTCGGAGGAGCTCACAGCCCCGGGGCACCCCAGACGGGGAACCAGCGGCTGAGGTCGGCCTCCAGCGGGAGGTCGTTCGCCAGCAGGCTGCGGACCTGGAGCTCCAGCCCGTTGTCCCGCTTCTCGGTGCCGCGGGGGAGCGGGGCGAAGGGGTAGAAGGTGCCGCGCTTGTAGAGGTAGATCAGCGCGAGCGAGGCGCCCGAGCCCTCCTGCCGGAAGGACACCAGCGAGCACAGCAGCTGCGGCCCGAAGCCGCCCTCGGCCAGCAGCGTGTTGACGGCGTGCAGATCGTTGACGAGGGCCGCCATGTCGTCGGCGGGCTGGCGCGCCGTGAGCCACGTATAGCCGTAGGAGTCCTGGTCGAACTCGACGGGGATGCCGCCCCGCTCGGTGTCCGCGTCCAGCAACTCCCGTACCTCCTGCCGGAGCCGGGTGAAGGCGCCGCCCTCCACGCTGGCGAAGCAGACGGCGCCGACGCCGGTCGGCACGAACGCGGTCCCGGCCTGGAGGGTCAGCGCGGCGGCGGGCAGCGCGAAGAGCTGGTCGAGATCGGGCCGCTTGGGCTTGCTGCGGCCGAGGAGCACGTCCAGGAAGCCCACGGGCCGTCTCCCTTCGTCGGGCTTGTCACTCGCCGTGGCCCAGCTGGCTTGATATCCGCCCGAGCTGGTCCAGGCGCTTCTCCAGCGTCGGGTGCGAGGAGAACACCGAGGCGAGGCTCTCGCCGGAGAAGGCGGGAACGAAGAAGAACGCGTTGTACGGCTCGGCCTTGCGCAGGTCCCTGGTGGGGATCCGGGCCATATCGCCGCTGATCTTGGTGAGGGCCGAGGCGAGGGCGGAGGGACGCCCGGTCAGCAGGGCGCCGGCGCGGTCCGCCGACAGTTCGCGGTAGCGGGACAGCAGCCGGGTGAGCAGAAAGCTGATCACGTAGACCACGGCGCTGACCAGCGGAACGAGCAGCAGGAGCAGGCCCACCCCGTTGTTGTCCCGGCCCGCGCTGCGGCCGATACCGCCCCACAGAGCCACCCGGGTCATGATCCCCGCCAGCACACCGAGGAACGAGGCGATCGTCATGACGGCGACATCACGGTGCGCGACGTGCGACAGCTCGTGCGACAGCACCCCTTCGAGTTCTTCCCGCTCCAAGCGGCGCATCAGCCCGGTGGTGGCACACACGAGGGCGTTCTGCTGGTTACGGCCCGTGGCGAACGCGTTGGGGACGTCACTGTCGGCGATGGCGACGCGGGGTTTGGGCATGTCGGCGAGGGCACACAGCCGGTCGACGGCGCCGTGCAGCTCCGGCGCCTGCTGCGGGGTGACCTCATGGGCGCCCATGCTGAAGGCGGCGATCTTGTCGCTGAACCAGAACTGGGCGATGAACAGCGCGCCCGCGATCACCAGCACGATGGGCCAGGCTTTGCCCAGCAGCGCCACCAGGACGCCGACGAGCACGACGTAGAGCAGGCCGATCAGGAACATGGTGGTGACCATCCGTGTGGTCAGCCCACGGTCTGCGACGTAACGCGAGTGACGAGCCATGACGGCCGCTCCTTCCCGAAGCGCGACAGCCCTTCCCGCGGCGGCCTTCCCGAAGCGCGGAAGCCGCGGAAGCACAGCGCGCATGAAGCACTCACTTCGATTGTGCCTGTTTGGTGCGTCAGAGGACGATTTTGGTGGGTGAGAAGGTGATAAGAGTGCTCCGCCCCCTCTGTCCCCGCATATGCCGGAGCCCACTCCTGCCCCGTGCGCCCCTCTGTGCGCTCGCGTGCCCCCTTGCCCTTGAGGCGTGCTCTCATCGGGCTCTCATCTGTGCGGAGCTTCGCACGCCTGTTCAGGCATATGCGGGAAGATGGTGCCTGTGACTCCTCCGACTCGCCCGTCAGAACGCCTCGACTCCCCCTCCCCGCAGAGCCCGCCGTCGCCGGGCAGGTGCACCGCGCCCCGGCTGATCGCCACCGACCTGGACGGCACGCTGCTGCGGAACGACAAGACGGTCTCCGACCGCACCATCGCGGCCCTGGCCGCCGCGGAGGCCGCCGGGATCGAGGTGTTCTTCGTCACCGGCCGCCCCGCCCGCTGGATGGGTGTCGTCAGCGAGCACGTACACGGCCACGGGCTCGCCATCTGCGCCAACGGCGCGGCCATCGTGGATCTGCACGCGGGCCGCCGGGTGATCCGCGTACGGGAGCTCGCGCGGCGGGACGCGCTCGCCGTCGTCCACGCCCTGCGCGCCGCCGCCCCCGGCGTCAGCTTCGCCGTCGAACGCACCGGGGGCATCCACTACGAGCCCGAGTACCCGTCCTTCCCCCACGACCCCGGCGCATCCTTCGCCCCCGTCGAAGAGCTGCTCACAGACAGTCACGAGGGCCACTACGCGGAGCCCATCGTCAAGCTCCTCGCCTACCACCCGTCCGGGGACCCCGACGACTTCCTCGCCCTCGGCCGCAAGGCCGCCGGAGCCCACGCCGAGTTCACCCGCTCCAGCCCCAGCGCCCTGCTGGAGATCTCGGGACGCGGCGTCAGCAAGGCCAGCACCCTCGCCCTGGCCTGCGAAGAACGCGGCATCACCCCACAAGAGGTCGTCGCCTTCGGCGACATGCCCAACGATCTGGCCATGCTCACCTGGGCAGGCACCTCCTACGCCATGGCCAACGCCCACCCCGACGTCCTCCTGTGCACCACCCACACCACAGCCTCCAACGAGGACGACGGCGTAGCCACCATCATCGAGAGCTTCCTCTGAGGCGACTTCTCCGAGGCGGCTTCCTCCGACTTCCGGAAATGCGGTGGCCCGGTGACGCGACCTGGCCGATAGTGCGGGCATGCCAACTCTCGTACGACACATCACGATTGACTGTCGCGACGCCTACCGCCTCGGGCAGTTCTGGGCCGCCGTGCTGGACGGGGCCCTCTCCGACGACGACCTGCCGGGGGATCCCGAGGCGTTGGTGGAGGCTCCGGGATCGGCGATGCTGTTCATCAGCGTTCCCGAGGCGAAGAGCGTCAAGAACCGGCTGCACCTCGATCTCCAGCCGCAGGACCGCAGCCGGGACGAGGAGGTCGAGCGGATTCTGGGGTTGGGGGCCACGGTCGTCGCTGATCACCGCGCGCCCGACGGCAAGGGGTGGGTGACGCTCGCCGATCCGGAGGGGAACGAGTTCTGCGTCGAGCGCAGTGCGGCGGAGCGGGCCTCAGCCGGTGGGTAGGGGCGTGATGGCGCCCGCGGCTTCGCGTTCGCGTGCCAGCATCGCTGCGAACGGGCCGTCGCCGTCGGCCAGTTGGTCGTAGGTGCCACGCTCGACCGGGCGGCCGTGGTCCAGGACGACGATCTCGTCGACCGCTGCCAGGCCCTGGAGGCGGTGGGTGATCAGGACGGTGGTGCGACCCTCTGTCGCCGTCAGCAGGTCGGCGGTCAGGGCGTCTGCGGTGGGCAAGTCGAGGTGTTCGGCGGGCTCGTCGAGGACGAGGACGGGGAAGTCCGCGAGCAGGGCGCGGGCCAGCGCGAGGCGTTGCCGTTGGCCGCCGGAGAGCTGGGCCCCGTGCTCGCCGACGAGGGTGTCCAGGCCGCGTGGGAGTGTCACCACCCAGTCGTCGAGGCGGGCGGCGGCGAGCGCCGCGTGCAGTTCGGGTTCGGTCGCGGACGGCCGGGCCAGCCGGAGGTTCTCCCGCAGCGAGCTGTCGAACAGGTGGGCGTCCTGGGCGCACAGGCCGACGTGGCGTCGAACGGTGTCCGTGCTGGTGGCGAGCGCGGAGACGGCCGGGGCCGCGCCGAAGGTGTAGGAACCCGCGTGCGGGTCCACGAAGCGGAGCAGCGCGTTGGCCAGCGTCGTCTTGCCGGAGCCGGACGCGCCGACGACGGCGACCCGGCGGCCCGGCGTCAGGTCGAGATCGAAGCCGGAGAGGGCTGGTGGCGCCTCGGGGGCAGCATCGGCATACCGAACGGTCAGTTTGCGGATACGGAGGGGGAACGGGTCCACCGGCAACGGTTCGGGGTGCTCCGGTTCCGCGACGGGCGCGGGTGCGTCCAGTACCTCGTACACCCGCTCCGCCGAGCGCCGCACCCGCTGCCGGAACTGGACCGCCTGTGGCAGCGGCGTCACCACCTCGAACGTGGCGAGCGGCGTGAGGACCACCGTGGCCAGAAGGAGCCCGTCGAGCGCACCGTCCGTGGCGGCACGCGCGCCTGCCCATGCCGCCGCCGTCACCGTCAGTCCGGCGGCCAGGGTGCTCAGGCCGGACGCCAGCGCCGTACGGGACGCGGAGCGGGCCGCGATCCGGGTCAGCGCTGTATCCGCCGCGGTGGCCTCCGCGCGGCGGGCGGCAAGTGCGCCGGTGACCGGGAGTTCGCCGGAGGCGGTGCCGGTGAGCAGGTCCACCGTACGGACCGCCAACCGGGCCCGCGCGGGGGCCAGTCGGCGCTCCGTACGGCGGGAGAGCGCCGCGGTGAGCGCCGGCACCGCGATGCCCGCCACCGCCAGACCCACGGCGAGGGCCGCTCCCGCGGCGGGGAGGAGCCAGCCGGTGAACGCGACAGCCGCCACGCCGACCGTTCCGGCGACGGTCGCCGGGAGCAGCCAGCGCAGGAAGTAGTCCTGGAGCGCGTCCACATCCGCGACCAGGCGGGTGAGCAGATCGCCGCGAGCCCTGTTCCTGAGACCCGCCGGGGCCAGGCGTTCCAGCCGCTGGTAGACGGTGACGCGGAGGGCCGCGAGGACGCGGAGGGCGGCGTCGTGCGAGACGAGGCGTTCCGCGTAGCGGAAGACGGCTCTGCCTATGCCGAACGCGCGGGTCGCTGTGACCGCGACCATGAGGTAGAGGATCGGGGGCTGTTGGGCGGCCCGCGAGATCAGCCACCCTGATGTGGCCATCAGTCCTACCGCGCCGGCCAGCGCGAGGGCGCCCAGGGTGAGAGCGAGGGTGAACTTGCGGCGCAGGCCGTCGGCAGTGGCCCGTACGCGGGTGAGAGGGCTCCGCGTGGGGGCGGCGCCATCGGCGGGTGGAGGGTGCGGGTCGGTGTGCGTCTGCGGGCCGCCTTGGCCCTCCCCCAGCCTCCGGCCGGGGGGACCCCCAGCAGATTGCCCCAAGGCGGCGGCAGCAGGCTCCCCCGACATGGGGGACAGCTCCAGCACCCTGTCCGCCGCGCCCAGCAGCGCCGGCCTGTGGGTCACCATGACCACCGTCTTGGTCCTGGTGAGGCGGCGTACGGCGGTCAGGACAGCCGCCTCCGTCGCACCGTCCAACGCGGCCGTCGGCTCGTCCAGCAGGACGAGAGGGCGGTCGGCGAGGAAGGCCCTCGCCAGGGCCACGCGGCGGCGTTGACCCGCGGAGAGACCGGCGCCGGACTCCCCCAGTTCCAGCGCCGGGTCGAGATCCGGCGCCCCGGCATCGGCGAGCGCCCGGGCGACCGCGCCCTCATCGGCGTCGGGCCGGGCCAGGCGCACGTTTTCCGCGATCGTCCCCGCGAAGAGATACGGGTGCTGGGGCACCCAGGCGATCTGCTGGTGCCAGGGGGCGAGGTCGACCGCGTCGAGCGGGGTCCCTCCCACCAGCACCCGGCCCTCCGTCGGAGGCGTGAAGCCCAACAGCACGGAGAGCAGCGTGGACTTGCCGCCGCCGGAGGGGCCGGTCAGGGCCACCGTTTCGCCGGGGCGCAGAACCAGGTCCGTCGGCGGGGGTGAGTATCCGGCCCGGCCCTCGTGCCGTACGGCGACCCCCTCCAGCGTCAGGGGAGCCTCCCGTACGTCCACCCTGGCCGAGCCGTGCGCCGGCGCCGGGCGCTCCAGGACCTCGAAGACGGACTCCGCGGCGGCGAGCCCTTCGGCGGCGGCGTGGTAGTGGGTGCCCACCTGCCGCAGCGGCAGATAAGCCTCGGGCGCGAGGATCAGCACCAGGAGACCGGTGTGCAGGTCCAGCTCCCCGTGCACCAGCCGGGTTCCGATACTGACCGCCACGATGGCCACCGAAATCGTCGCCAGCAGCTCCAGCGCGAACGACGACAAGAACGCCAGGCGCAGAGTGCGCAGGGTGGCACGGCGGTAGTCGCCGGTGATGGTGCGGATGTTGTCGGCCTGGGCCTTGGCGCGGCCGAACACCTTCAACGTCGGCAGCCCGGCGACGACATCGAGGAAGTGGCCGGACAGCCGGGCGAGCAGCTTCCACTGGCGGTCCATCCGCGACTGGGTCGCCCAGCCGATGAGCGCCATGAACACCGGGATCAGCGGCAGGGTCACGACGATGATGGCCGCCGAGACCCAGTCGGCGGTGACGATACGGGCCAGCACGGCGACAGGAACGACGACGGCGAGGCCGAGCTGGGGCAGGTAGCGGGCGAAGTAGTCGTCGAGCGCGTCGATGCCCCGGGTGGCGAGGGCGGTCAGCTCGCCGGTGCGCTGCGTGGTGAGGAAGCCGGGACCGAGCGCGGTGGCCCGCTCCAGCAGCCGGAGGCGCAGCTGGGACTTGACCGCGGCACCGGAGCGGTGCGCGGCCAGTTCGGTCAGCCAGGCGACCAGCCCCCGGACCACGGAGACGGCCGCGAGCAGCAGCAGCGCGCCGCGCTCGAACTCGCCGTGCCGGTAGGCGCCGACGATCACGTCCGCGAGCAGCACGGCCTGGGCGACGACCAGTCCGGCACCGGCCAGCCCGAGGGCCACGGAGGCGACGAGGAAGACGCGTGTGGCACGGGCATACCGCAGCAGCCGCGGATCGACGGGCTTCATGACGACCCCGCCTCCCTCAGTGCCCGCCGGAGGGGGCCAGGTGCTGGGTGCCGATGCGCTTGCGGAACACCCAGTACGTCCAGCCCTGGTAGAGCAGCACGACGGGGGTGGCGACGGCCGCGCACCAGGTCATGATCTTCAGCGTGTACGGGGTGGAGGCCGCGTTGGTGACGGTCAGGCTCCACTCCTCGTTCAGCGTGGAGGGCATGACGTCGGGGAAGAGGGACAGGAAGAGCATCGCCACAGCCGCCACGATGGCCAGCCCGGAGAAGGTGAACGACCAGCCCTCGCGGCCCGCGAGGTTGGTGCCGAGCGCGGCCACCAGCGCGACGCCGGCGACGAGCAGCGCGACCAGGGAAGCCGCGTCGCCCCGGTCGGCCTGGGTCCACAGCAGGAAGATCACGGCGAGTACGGCGGCGGCAGCGCCCACCCCGGTGGCCGTCCGCCGGGCCCGCGTCCGGATGTCGCCGACGGTCTTGAGCGCGGTGAAGACGGCGCCGTGGAAGGTGAAGAGGGTCAGCGTGACCAGCCCGCCCAGCAGGGCGTACGGGTTGAACAGATCGGCCAGGGTGCCGACGTACTCCATGTCCGCGTCTATCCGCACCCCGCGCACGACGTTGGCGAAGACCACGCCCCACAGGAACGCGGTGATCAGCGAGGTCCAGAAGATCGCGTGCTCCCAGTTGCGCTGCCAGTACTCCTCCTGACGCTTGGCGCGGTACTCGAAGGCGACCCCGCGCACGATCAGGCAGAGGAGGATGACCAGCAGCGGCAGATAGAAGCCGGAGAAGAGGGTGGCGTACCACTCGGGGAAGGCGGCGAAGGTCGCGCCGCCCGCGCTGAGCAGCCACACCTCGTTGCCGTCCCAGACGGGCCCGATGGTGTTGATCAGTACCCGCCGCTCGGCCCGGTCGCGGGCGAGCAGCCTGGTGAGGATGCCGACCCCGAAGTCGAAGCCCTCCAGGAAGAAGTAGCCGATCCACAGCACGGCGATGACGACGAACCAGACGTCGTGGAGTTGCATTGCTCAGCGCCCCTGTCTGTCAGTACGAGAAGGCCATGGGCCGGTCTTCGGCATCGGAGTCGGCGCCGGGATCGCCGCCGATCCGGGTGGGCGGGTTGAGGTCGGCCTCGGTCAGCTCGGGCGGCCCGGCCTTCACGTACTTGACCAGCAGCCGGACCTCGATCACGGCGAGCAGCGCGTACAGCGACGTGAAGGCGATCAGCGAGGTGAGGACCTCGCTCTGGGAGACGCTGGGGGAGACCGCCGAGGCAGTGGGCAGTACGCCGTAGACGACCCAGGGCTGCCGGCCCGTCTCGGTGAAGATCCAGCCCCAGGCGTTGGCGATCAGCGGAAAGCCGAGGGTGAGCACGGAAAGCCGCCAGTACCAGGTGCCCAGCTGGGGGTTCAACTCCCGGTCCCTGGTGAGGGCGAGCCGCGGCAGCTCGTCCTCGCCGGTACGCAGCCGCTCGGACAGCCAGAACCGGCGGCGGGTGAGGTAGAGACCGACGACACCGAGCGTGAACGAGGCCATCCCGAAGCCGATCATCCAGCGGAACGACCAGTAGGCGACCGGGATGTTGGGCCGGTAGTCGTCCAGCCCCGTCTCGGCCTTGAACTTCTCCTTCAGATGCGCGTTGGTGTCATTGATGCCGGGGACGGCCTCGTGGAAGTTGTCGTGCGCGAGGAAGGAGAGCACACCGGGAATCTCGATGGCGACCTTGTTGTGGCCCTTGTCGACATCGCCGTAGGAGAAGACGGAGAACGGCGCCGGGGCCTGGGTCTCCCACAGCGCCTCGGCGGAGGCCATCTTCATCGGCTGCTGCTCGTACATGATCTTGCCGAGCCGGTCGCCGCTGACGACGGTGAGCAGCCCCGCAGCCACCAGCGTGACCAGTCCGAGCCGCAGCGAGCTGCGCATCACGGCTATGTGCTTCTTGCGCAGCAGGTGGTACGCGGAGATACCGACCATGAACGCGGCGCCGGTGAGGAAGGCGGCGGTCATCGTGTGGAAGAACTGCGCCAGCGCGGTGTTCTGGAACAGGATGCCGAAGAAATCGGTCATCTCGGCGCGGCCCGTCTCCTTGTTGAGGCGGTAGCCGACCGGGTGCTGCATCCACGAGTTCGCGGCCAGGATGAAGTACGCCGAGGCGACGGTGCCGCACGCGACCAGCCAGATCGTCGCCAGGTGCAGCTTCTTCGGCAGCTTGTCACGGCCGAAGATCCACAGCCCGATGAACGTCGACTCCATGAAGAACGCGATGAGCGCCTCGAAGGCGAGCGGCGCGCCGAAGATGTCGCCGACGAAACGGGAGTAGGCGGACCAGTTCATCCCGAACTGGAACTCCTGCACGATGCCGGTGACCACGCCCATGGCGATGTTGATCAGGAAGAGCTTGCCCCAGAACCGGGTCGCCTTGAGGTACTTCTCCTTGTTCGTCCGCACCCACGCCGTCTGGAGCACCGCGGTGAGGGTGGCCAGCGAGATCGTGAGGGGGACGAAGAGGAAGTGGTAGACGGTCGTGATGCCGAACTGCCAGCGCGCCAGTGTCTCCGGCGCCAACGCAAGGTCTGTCACGTCGCTCTCTCCCTCACATCGCGGCGGACTTCGTGAATGAGTTCACATTCACAAGACCCCAGCGTACGACGCGGCCAATTCGGACATGCGAGCGGGGGTCCCTATCCACTTCCGTCGTGGGCAGGCGTTCCTCCCCCAGCCTCCGGCAGGGGGACCCCCAGGCGGAACGGGTGGGCACGACGGAACCCGCAGACGCCCACAACGCGAACCCGGTGCGGACCGTAGGCGTCTGCGGGACGAGCTAGATCTCTTTTCTGAAAGCCGCTGCGACCTGCAGAAAGATGTCATTCGCCGCGGTCTCGCCCACGGTGACCCGCACGCCCTCGCCGGGGAACGGCCGCACCGTGACGCCGGCCTCCTCGGCGCGCTCCGCGAAGGCTGAGGTGCGCTCTCCCAGCCGGAGCCAGACGAAGTTGGCCTGCGACTCGGCCACTGGCCAGCCCTGTCCGCGCAGCTCCGCGAGCACGCGTGTGCGCTCTTTCACAAGCGCCTCGACCCGCTCCAGCAGCGCATCCTCGCTGCGCAGCGAGGCGATGGCAGCCTCCTGTGCGAGCTGGCTCACACCGAAAGGTACCGCCGTCTTCCGCAGTGCGGCGGCCACCGGTTCATGCGCGACCGCGAAGCCCACCCGCAGCCCGGCCAGGCCGTACGCCTTGGAGAACGTCCGCAGCACACACACGTTCGGCCGGTCGCGGTAGAGCTCCAGCCCGTCGACCACCTGCTCGTCCCGGACGAACTCGCGGTACGCCTCGTCCAGCACCACCAGCACATCGCCCGGCACCCGGTCCAGGAAGCGCTCCAGTTCCGCACGGGGGATGGCAGCGCCCGTCGGGTTGTTGGGGTTGCAGACGAAGATGAGCCGAGTGCGCTCGGTGACCGCGTCCGCCATCGCGTCCAGATCGTGCGCCTCACGCTCCGCGCCCCCGGTCAGCGGCACCTGCACCGAGGCGGCGCCGGAGATCTGGGTGATGATCGGGTACGCCTCGAAGGAGCGCCAGGCGTAGATCACCTCGTCGCCGGGCCCGGCCGTGGCCTGGAGGAGCTGCTGGGCCACGCCGACCGAGCCGGTGCCGGTCGCCAGGTGTGAGACGGGCACCCCGAACCGCTCGGCCAGTTCCGCGTACAGCCCGGTGCAGGCCATGTCGGGGTAGCGGTTGAAGGACGCCGCAGCCGACGTCACCGACTCCAGCACCCCGGGCAGCGGCGGGTAGGGGTTCTCGTTCGACGACAGCTTGTAGGAGACGGGGCCGCCGGCGGCTGCCGGACGCCCCGGCTTGTAGCTGGGGACGCCCTCCAGCGCCGCGCGCAGCCGGGGCCCTCCCGCACTCCGCTCGCTCTTGTCACTCACCGCTGCTCCTCCTCCGTCGTCGCCCTCGTCGGTCGAGACCTCCGGCGTCACGCGCCAATGCTCTTCACCTTATGAGGATTCACCCGCGCGGCGTAGATCCCGGGCAACTCCGGGCAGCCCCGGACCGCGTCGGCCTCCCCCCGGAGCACGACGACATGCGCTCCCTCCCGTGCGTGCGCCTGCGTGCGCCGCTGCGCCGCGCGCGCTGTGGCGGGCGCGGTGGCGCGCGTCGCTCATGAAGGTGAGTTAGGACTGCCTCGCCGCCTCGCCACCACACCGGCCCAGCCCACCCCCGCGGCCGGACACTTGCCGGATGCCCCCGTTCCGAGCTGGGGTTTCCATGGTCGTCGGCGAGCGTGGCTCATGCAGAATCGTGCCTCCACACGCCCCTCGAACGCTCCCCGCCGTCAACGTGCTCCGGGCCTACGATCGGCTCGCCATGACAGCAGCAGAGAAGCATCAGGCGGGTCGGACATCGGCCTCCGTCCCCTCGCCCGTGGCCGGGAGGTGCCCTCCGCCGCGCGGCGGGGCCCGGCTGAACGGGCGGGCGGGCATCAGGGATGTCGCCGCCGCAGCCGGTGTCTCCATCACGACTGTCTCCGACGCCCTCAACGGAAAGGGCCGTCTCCCGGACGCGACGCGCAGCCACGTCCGCGAGGTCGCCGAACGGCTGGGCTACCGCCCGTCGGCCGCCGCACGGACGCTGCGCACGGGAAAATCGGGCCTGATCGGCCTGACGGTGACGACCTACGGCGAAGAACCGTTCACCTTTACGGAGTTCGCCTACTTCGCCGAGATGGCCAGAGCCGCCACCTCGGCCGCACTCGACCGGGGCTACGCGCTGGTCATCCTGCCCGCGCCGGCCCGGCGCGGACCCGCGGGCGCCGGCGGCCCTGACGTGTGGTCGAACGTCGCGCTCGACGGCACCGTCGTGGTCGACCCCTCGGCGCAGGACCCGATCGTCAGCGAACTGCTCCGCTCCGGACTGCCCGTCGTCTCCGACGGCCGCCCCAGCGACTCGCTGCCGGTGGCCGCCTGGGTGGACAACGATCACGAGGCGGCCGTCCGCGGCATCCTCGACCACCTCGCCGAATCCGGAGCCCGCCGTATCGGACTGCTGACCGGTACCAGCACCGACACCTACACCCGGCTCTCGACCACCGCGTATCTGGACTGGTGCGAGCGGGTGGGTCAGGAACCGGTCTATGAGCGCTATCCCGCGCACGACCCGTGCGCGGGAGCCGTCGCCGCCGACCGGCTGCTCGCCAGACCCGACCGCCCCGACGCGGTGTACGGCCTCTTCGACCCCAACGGCACCGACCTGCTGGCCGCAGCGCGCCGCTACGGACTGCGGGTGCCGGAGGACCTGCTGCTGGTGTGCTGCAGCGAGTCCCCCGCCTACGCCACCACGGCGCCGCCCATCACCACGCTGTCGATGAAACCGGGACGCATCGGCAACACCGTCATCCAGCTGCTGATCGACGCCATCGAAGGGCTGGCCCCGGCCCGCCCCGTCCAGCGGGTGATGCCGACCGAGCTGATCGTCCGTACGTCCTCCCGGCGCGGCAGTGCCCCCACGACGGTCAGTGCGCCCCGCGCCCCGAGGACCGAATGAGAGCGAGGAGAGCGCGGAACGGGCGGGGCCGGAGCGCCGGCCGGGCCGGCCGACCGCCGGTCCGGACGGCGTGGCGTGGCCGGGCGGGTCCCTGGGCACGGATTCCGTAGGGTACGTCAGCGGAGAATTCAGGAGGAATTCCCGCCGGGTCGGGCTACCTCGCCAAATGCGCGCCCCCAGGTGCGTCACAAGCCGCGACCAGCGTTCCTATGATTGGGGGCACCCCGGCCGGAGGCCGGGGGAGGACGACACCGGGACCAGCTCCCGACCTGGGGCGGCACCCCGGCCGAAAGACCAGCGACCGGGGCCCCATGGAAGGGGAAGGTCCTGCGGTGCACGGCGGCGGCGCGATGGTGGAGGGGTCGATGACTCAGGGGGCCGGTCAGGGACCCGACGTATGGCACGGCGGGACGACAACGCACGGCGAGGGTTCCGCCCCGGTGCTGTCCGCGACAGCGCAGGACGCCACGGTGCCACTCGGCACCCGCGTCCCGCAGCAGGCAGCCATGACGGCTGCGACAGCACCGACAGCCGCAACGAACGCGACGGCTGCGACAAGCACGACGGCTGCGGAGGAGAGTCCGAAAGCGGCGCTCACCCAGCCCACTCCGCCGACCGCTCCGCTGACCGCCGACGGGGCGACGGCACACGAGCCGGCGCCGGGCGTCGAGCCCACGGCTCCACGCGGACCCGAGGCCCCTGCGGTTTTGCGGGCCCCGGCCGTCGGCGTACGGCCGGGCGGGCCGGGTGAACCGGCCGAGCCGGGCGGGCGGCTCGATCCGCGGTCGGCCGAGTCAGCGGCGGCGCGGAGTGCACCGGGCTCCGCGCGCACCGACCCCCGCACCCCGAACGCCCGTCCCCGTGACCCCGTACCCGCACCGGTCGCCTCGGCAGCCGACGGCGCCGTACCGCGCGGCTTCGCGGCACGGAGCGGACCCGCGCCCGCCGAACCCACACCCGCTCCCACACCCGCGGAACCCGCACCCGCAGGGGCCGGGGCCGGGGTTCCGGTGGGGGACGGGTTGCCGGAGGAGTACACCCCCACCGCGCGGGATCTCCCGGTGGTCGGGGCGGTGGCCGCCGCGGAAAGCAGGAAGCCGGAGCCGACGATGGTGGACGTGCCGCTCCCGGCCGGGGCGGGCAACGACGGCGAGGGGCCGCTGTACGTCGTCGGGGACGTACACGGCTATCTCGACGAACTGCGCACCGCGCTGCGCCAGTTCGGCATCATCGACGCGGACAACCACTGGATCGCGGGCAACGCGCGCCTGTGGTTCCTGGGCGACTTCACCGACAGGGGCCCCGACGGCATCGGCGTCATCGAGCTGGTCATGCAGCTGTCAGCCGAGGCCGCGGCAGCGGGCGGGTACTGCAAGGCGCTGATGGGCAACCACGAGCTGCTGCTGCTCGGTGCGAAGCGGTTCGGGGACACGCCGGTCAACTCCGGCGCCGGTACGGCCTCGTTCCAGGCGGCGTGGCTGCTCAACGGCGGCCAGCGCACCGACATGGAGCGGCTGGCCGACCACCATGTGCAGTGGATGTCCCGGCTGGACGCCATCGCGCTGGCCGACAACCACCTGCTGGTGCACTCGGACGCCACCTGCTACCTGGACTACGGCAGCACGATCGAGGACGTCAACGACGCGATCACCGAGGCCCTCCAGCGCAACGACGCGGAGGAGACCTGGGAACTGTTCCGCAAGTTCACCAAGCGGTTCGCCTTCCGCGAGGAGACGGCCGGCCCGACCGCCGTACGCGAGCTGCTGGACACCTTCGGCGGCAAGCGGATCGTGCACGGGCACAGCCCGATCCCGTATCTGCTGGGTGAGGTCGACAGCGAAGACGGCGAGAGCGCGCCCAACGTCACCGGTCCGCATGTGTACGCCGACGGGCTTGCCGTGGCCATGGACGGCGGCGTCACCATGGCCGGAAAGCTCCTCATCGCGCAGCTCCCGCTGGTGCAGTGACCCCGCTCCGGGGGCGTGGGGGCCGGACCGGCGGGGGCGCGCGAAGCGAGGTTCCACACCACTTCTGATTCGCGCGCGGATAACCGGGCAGGTGTTTTCCCAGAAATGATCGGCTGGGGGGCGTCGCTGTAGCGGGTCAATTCTGGAAACTCTCTGTCACGCAGCGCCGGAACGGCTCTACCATCGGCTTGCCGAGGCGAGTTGTCCGCCTGCTGACCTGCCCCGCCCTCGACCGGCCGCCTGGGCCCTACGGAGCATCGGGGGATGCACATGAACAGCGCTCCGCACCTGTTGCGCGAAGACCGGCCCGAGTTCGAGCGGGTCCTCGACGAGGCACTGCGAACCGCTCACCGACGCCCCGACCTGGCGGCGCTCGGACAACGGCTGAACGCCGAGCAGTTGCGCACGATGGCGCTCAGCGCAGCCACGGCGATAGCCGCCTGCGCCGAGGCGGAGTACCAGCAGTTCGTACGGCTGCGTGAGGAGTTGCGCCGCCCGGAGAACGCCCCCTCGGTCTCGGGCGTTCCGGGCACCGGCGCCCAGGGCGGCGCGGGCAACGGGAACGGCGCTGCCCAGGTGCGCGGCCCGGGGCAGGGAGGCGGCAGCAGCGTCGGCGAGAAGCTGGTCGGCGCGATGGGCGGCGAATCCCTCGTCGAGGCGTCCGGCGCCGGGCTGATGGCGGTCGTCTCGGTGCTCGCTCCGGTACTGGCCGCCACGGCCGCCGTCATCTTCCTGCTGCTGGGGTACGCGCTGCGGCTGCTCTCACCGGAGCCCGCCGTCGCGGGGCCGATCCGCAGCGCGGGCTGGGTGTTCGCGGCGTTCGCTGCCGCCGGAATCCTGGTGGCCATGGCGGGCCTGCTGCTGACGGCGCTGCGCAACGGCTCCAGTTCCATCCGGGCCCCCGGCGGGGGCGGGCAGGGCGCCGATCCGGGCAGCCGCCTCGTGGAGGAGGTGGCGCTGGCACGCGCCGCCTGGCGCGAGGCACTGCTCGAACGGGGCGTCGTGCCGTTCCTCCGCGAGGCGCTGGCCGATCCGAACGGTCCGGAACAGGCCCCGACGGCGTATGTGCCGCAGCAGCCAGGCAGCCGGCTCGGCTACTCGCACCCCGGGTTCTCCAGCCGCCCCTCGTCCGAGACGACGGAGGAGACGCACTCCCGCCCGCGCTTCAGCAGCCCCGACTACTCCAGCCCCGAGTACGGCGGCCCGGAGACCCCCACGGCCTGATCCCGTACGGCCTGATCCCGTACGGCCCGCGGGTCTTGCCGCCTCAGCCCGTCTCGTCCAGGGCGCGGCGGAGGTCCGTCACCAGGTCCGCGCTGTCTTCCACGCCGACCGACAGCCGGACGAAGCCGTCCGGCACCGAGTCCCCGCCCCAGCGGCCCCGGCGTTCGGCCGTGGAGCGGACCCCGCCGAAGCTGGTGGCGTCGTTCACCAGACGCAGATTGGCCAGAAACCGGTTGGCATATGCCCGGTCAGGCAGGGTGAAGGAGACGACGCAGCCGTAGCGGCTCATCTGCCGGGCGGCCAGCGGATGTGCGGGATCGTCGGGCAGCCCCGGATGGCGGACGTCGTGCACCTCGGGGCGGGCAGCCAGCGCTTCCGCGACGGCGAGCGCGTTCCCCGCCTGGCGCTGGGTCCGTACGTCGAGCGTCGCCAGCGAGCGGTGCGCGAGCCACGCCTCCATCGGCCCCGGAATCGCGCCGACCGTCTTGCGCCAGCCGCGTACGGCCGCCGCGACCTGTGCGTTCCGGGTGGCGACATAGCCGAGGAGCACATCGCCGTGCCCGGTCAGCGCCTTGGTACCGCTGGCCACCGAGATGCCGGCACCCAGCAGGAGGGGGCGTTGCCCGAGCGGGGTGGCCAGCGTGTTGTCCACGGCCACCAGCGCGCCCCGCTCGTGCGCCGCGTCCGCCAGTTTGCGGATGTCGCACACGTCCAGCCCGGGGTTGGAGGGCGTCTCCAGCCACAGCAGGCTCGCCCCGTCCAGCTCGGCGAGCTGTGCGTCGCCGCCCGTGGGGGCCGTCCGCACCGTGACCCCGAAACCGTCGAGCTGCTCGTGGAGCGCGGCCAGCAGGTTGTAGCCGTCCGAGGGCAGCACCACCGTCTGCCCGGCGCGTGCCAGCGAGAACAGCACTGCGGAGATCGCGCCCATCCCGGACGCGAACGCGATCACCTCGGTGTCCGGATCGCCCGGCGCCTCCAGCTCGGCGATCGCCCGCTCCAGCCGCGACCAGGTGGGGTTGGCATCCCGCCCGTACGCGTACGGCGCCCCCTCGACCTCCCCCGGCAGGTGGTAGTGCGCGGCGAACACCGGACCGGGCAGCGGTGGCTCGTACGGCTCCTCCGCGGGCAGCCCGGCCCGCACCACGCGGGTGGCGTCCGCGTCGTTGGCCGGCCCGTAGTCCAGCTGCGGACCGGTGAGGGGCGGATCGTCCGGTGCGGTCATGGGTGCCTCCTTGCAGGGTTCTCAGGGGCGCAGCTCCTGGTTCGGGTTCAGGGGCGAAGCGCCGAGCGAGCCGCCGAGCCGCTCTGTGCACCGTAACCGCCGCCGAAGAGCACGGCATGGACGAGAAGGTGCTGGAGCTGGTGCAGCGGCACCCGGGCCTGGCGGCCGGGCAGCGGGCGTACCTCCTCGTACGCGGCGAGGATGCGGGGCAGTTCGGGGCAGCCGAACAGCTGGAGCATCGCCAGGTCCGTCTCCGGGTGGCCGCCCTGGGCCGCCGGGTCGATCAGCACGGCCCGGCCGTCCACCGCCCAGTGCACATTGCCCGACCACAGATCGCCGTGGATGACGGCGGGCGGCTGCGGCGGGCCCGCCACGGCCTCGTCGTCCAGCCGCTCGCACAACCGCTCGACGTCCCGCGCGTCCTGCGGTCCGATGTGGGCGCTGTCCACGGCGGCGCGCAGCAGCGGCAGCAGTCGGTGCTCGGCGTGGAAGCGGGGCCAGTCCGCCGATTCGGTAACCGGTTCAGGCGGTGACGTCAGCGGCAGGGGCCCGAGGTAGCAGGGCTCGCCCGGGGTGCCCCAGGACGGCGCCAGGCTCTCGTGCAGCGCGGCCAGCTGGCGGCCGAACCGTTCGGCGGCCCCCCGGTCGGGCGCCCCCGGCTCCACCCACTGGAGGACGAGCACCTCGCGCTCGGCCGCGTACACCTCGGGCACATGGACGGTGCCGGTGGCGCGCAGCCGGGCGAGTCCGGCGGCCTCGGCGGTGAAGAAGTCGCCGGGCGCGGCGTCCAGCGCCTTGGCGAAGACGGTCTGGAACGGACCCCCGTCCTGCTCGCCGCCCAGGCCGCCGGAGACCCGGTAGGCGTCACAGATCGAGCCACCGCCGACCGGAGCGGCATGCGTGACGGCGTACCCCAGCAGCCGGGCGACGCGCCGTTCCAAGCTCCGGCTCACGGGCGGTGTCTCGCCCATCAGCCGGCCTCCCGCGCTTCGAGCGCCGCGCCGACCTCCGACAGCAGCCCGGGAACGGCGGCCTCCACCATGGCCAGGCACTCCGCGAAGCCGCGCGAGCCGCCGTAATAGGGGTCGGGCACGCTCAACTCGTCCGGATCGGCGTCGGGGTCGTACGAGCGCAGCAGCCGCACCTTCGCCGCCTCCCCGGTGTGGCGCGCCATGGACCGCAGTTCCGCGGCATGGCCCTCGTCGAGCGCGACGACGAGGTCATGCTGGTCGAACCAGTCCGGCTCGAACACCCGCGCGGTGTGGCGGAGCGGGTAGCCGGCGGCGTCCAGTACGGCCGTCGTCCGCGGATCGGCGGCATCCCCCAGGTGCCAGCTGCCGGTGCCCGCGCTGCTGATCTCGACCACGCCGTCCAGCCCCGCCTCCCGTACGTGTGCACGGAAGACGGCCTCGGCCATGGGCGAGCGGCAGATGTTGCCCGTACACACGAAACAGACGCGGTACATGCGCTGTCAGTCCCGGTCCCGGTCGAGCACCAAGTGCAGGGCCCACGCGACAATCGAGATGATCAGGCCGCCGAGGAATGCCGCGCCGAACCCTTCCACGTGGAAGCTCACGTCGAGCTTGTCCGCGACCCACGAGGTCAGCATCAGCATCAGCGCGTTGATCACCAGCGTGAACAGCCCGAGGGTGAGCACCAGCAGAGGCAGTGACAGCAGCTTCACGATCGGCTTGACCACGACGTTGACGACACCGAAGATCAGGGCGACGACGAGCAGCGTCAGCGCCTTCTCACCTCCGGAACCGCCGGTCAGCTCGATATCGCTGAGCAGCCAGGTCGCCACGGCAAGGGCTGCTGCGTTGGCCAGCGTCTTGATGAGGAAGTTCATACTCAGATCGTGGCAGAACAGCCGCCCGGCCAGGGAGAGGGGACAGCGTTGAAGGCATTCCGGCTGGACGAACTGGAGGCGGAGCGCGCCGCCAACGACGGCGCGTACCTGCGGTTCCTGCACGAGCGCAACATGTCGGCCGGCCTGTACGCGCTGGACGCGGGCGCCGCCGACCGACAGCAGCCGCACGCCCAGGACGAGGTGTACTTCGTGGTCAGCGGGCGCGGCTCGATCACCGTCGGGGACGAGACGACGTATGTGGCGCGGGGCAGCGTCGTCTACGTACCGGCCGGGGTGCCGCACAAGTTCCACCACATCTCGGAGGACCTGCGAGTCCTGGTGGTCTTCTCGCCCCCCGAGGGCTGAGGCGGTATTCGGCCGCCGTACGCCTCCGTACTTCAGGGTCACCTCAGGGTCGGATTCAGGGGAGGACGGGGGCCCGCACCGCTCCGTCGCCTTGCGGCCCGCCCTAGCATCGAGGTCAGAGGGCGCGAAGCCTTCGAAAACTCTCAGAGACGGAGCACACAGTCATGGACGCGAAAGGCACCCTCTCCAGCCTGCCGTGGTGGGTCACATGGATCGTCATACCGGTGATCGCGCTGGTCGTCTTCGGCGGCCTGATCGCCAATCTGGTCGGCTTCCTCATCGGCCTGCTGTTCAAGGTGCTGGTCTTTGTCGCCCTGGTCGGCGGCGTGGTCTACCTCGTCCGCCGCGTCAAGGCCGGCGCCTCCAGCCGCAGTGATTGGTGAGCCGCGGCGAGAAGTAGGGGGCGGCGGAAAAATTGAGCCCTCACTTCGGCTTGCGGCGCCTGCCGCGACCGCCGACGGCGGGACGGCGAGTTGCCGCCGCCGGGGCACCCGATGAGGGAGCCGGAATGCTCGGCGGAGCCCCCGGGGGCGGAGCCGCCACGTGCGGGGCACCATCTCCGGGGCGGCTTCGGTCGGCGGAGACGACGAGCGCGGCCAGCAGGGTGGTGACCGGGACCGAGGCGACCAGCCCGATGGAGCCGACGAGCGTCCGGATGATCTCCTCGGCGACCACCTCGCTCGTGGCGACCATCGTCACATCGCTGCGCGCGATCGAGAAGAGCAGCAGCAGAGGCAGCGACGCACCCGCGTAGGCCAGCACCAAAGTGTTGACGACGGACGCGATGTGATCGCGTCCGATCCGCATCGCGGAGCGGTAGATCCCACGCCAACTCGCCCCCGGATCGGCTTCTCGGAGCTCCCACACGGCTGATGTCTGGGTGACCGTCACATCGTCGAGCACACCGAGCGAACCGATCAGTACCCCGGCCAGCAGCAGGCCCCGGATCTCGATGCCGGGATAGAGCCCGTGCACCAGGCCCGTCTGGTCGTCGGTGTTGCCCGTCAACTGCGCCCAGCCGATGAACAGCGAGCCCAGCAGCCCGATCAGCAGCAGCGAAATCAACGTGCCCAGCACCGCCACCGACGTACGGGCCGACAAGCCGTGGCACAGATACAGCGTGGCCAGCATGATGGCGCTGCCCCCGACCACCGCGACCACCAGCGGATTCGAACCCTGCAATATCGCGGGCAGGATGAACAGCGTCAGTACGGCGAAGCTGATGACGAGGCCCACCAGCGCCAGCACCCCGCGCAGCCGTCCCACCAGCACCACCACGAGCGCGAAGATGCCGGCGAGCAGCACCATCGGCAGATCGCGGTTGGTGTCGACGACGCTGTACTGGAGGTTGCGCGGCGCCTTTTCCGAATACCCGACGACGACGCCCTGGCCGACCGAGTAGGTGCGGGTGGCGTCCGGCGGCACTGCCTCGGTGAAGGTATGGCCCTTGTCCTTGCCCTCGGTGACCTCGATCGTCGCCTTGCGGCACGGCCCCTTCGAGGCACCGCTCTCCTGTGTGCCGCCCGGGGTTTGGGCGGCTCCTCCCGAGGAGGCGGGCGGCTGGCGGATGTTGGCCTTCTCACAGTCCACTTCGACCAGTTTGACGACTTTCGCGTCGAACGTCGGCCGGTCGAAGCCGACACCGGAGTGGTCGTGCTCATGGCTCGGCGCGCCCCCCGGCCACAGCACCACCAACCCCGTCAGCACCGCCACCGCGAACGGCACGAGCACGGCCGCGATGACCTTCCGCAGATGGCGGGAGACAGGCGCGGCGGGCCCATGTGCGTGGGCGTGCGAATGGGTGTGGCCGGGAGCATGGGAGGGGCCGGATGGGGGGCCCGGAGGGTGCGCGGGGCCGGGGGCGTCGGAGTGGGTCACCGCCCGATCATCGCAAGAACAGCCGTGCGGGGTGTTCAGTCCGGCCCGTGTGCCGTTAGCGTAGAGACGCCTTTGCACATCGCGGGAGCTCCGAGCACGGGGCTGAGAGGGCGCTGACCTCCGTGGAAATCACCACGGAAACGGCTGCGCCGACCGCCGAACCTGTTACCGGGTAATGCCGGCGTAGGGAGTGGGTCTCATGACCACGCAGGATGCACACGCGCGTGCCGAAAACGCGACTGCCGCCGCGGCCGAGAAGGCGATCGGCTCGCACAAGGGATATCTGCAAGGACCGCGCCCGGACATCCGGGTCCCGGTCCGACGGGTGCATCTCACCAACGGCAAGGACGTGACGCTCTACGACACGTCCGGGCCGTACACCGACCCCGAGATCGACACCGATGTGCGCCGCGGTCTGGCGCCGCTGCGCGAGAACTGGATCATCCAGAGGGGAGACACCGAGGAGTACGCGGGTCGTGAACTGCGGCCGGAGGACGACGGCATCAAGCACACCAGCCCACGCGGCGGACTGCTCCGGAGCGGAGCAGCTGATCTGACAGGTCTCGATGCCGTCTTCCCGGGCCGCCCGCGCCAGCCGCGCCGGGGCCGGAACGCTACGGCCGTCACCCAACTCGCGTACGCGAAGCGGGGCGAGATCACCGCGGAGATGGAGTACGTCGCCCTCCGCGAGAACCTGACCCCCGAATTCGTCCGGGACGAGATCGCCGCGGGCCGCGCCGTACTGCCCGCCAACGTCAACCACCCGGAGACCGAGCCGATGATCATCGGCAAGAACTTCCTGGTGAAGGTGAACGCCAACATCGGCAACTCGGCCGTCACCTCCTCCATCGAGGAGGAGGTCGAGAAGATGACGTGGGCGACCCGGTGGGGCGCCGACACCGTCATGGACCTCTCGACCGGCCGCAACATCCACACCACCCGCGAATGGGTGCTGCGCAACTCCCCCGTCCCCATCGGCACGGTGCCGCTGTACCAGGCGCTGGAGAAGGTGGACGGCAAGGCGGAGGAGCTGTCCTGGGAGGTGTACAAGGACACCGTCATCGAGCAGTGCGAGCAGGGCGTCGACTACATGACGGTGCACGCCGGCGTACTGCTGCGCTACGTACCGCTGACGGCGAACCGCAAGACCGGCATCGTCTCGCGCGGCGGCTCGATCATGGCGGCGTGGTGCCTGGCGCACCACAGGGAGAGCTTCCTGTACGAGCACTTCAGCGAGCTGTGCGAGATCCTGCGCACGTACGACGTGACGTTCTCGCTCGGCGACGGGCTGCGCCCCGGCTCGATCGCGGACGCCAACGACGCGGCGCAGATGGCCGAGTTGGACACCCTGGGCGAGCTCAACCGGATCGCCAAGGAGCACGACGTGCAGACCATGATCGAGGGCCCGGGCCATGTGCCCATGCACAAGATCAAGGAGAACATCGACCGCCAGCAGGAGGTCTGCGAGGAGGCCCCGTTCTACACGCTCGGCCCGCTCACGACGGACATCGCACCCGCCTACGACCACATCACCAGCGGCATCGGCGCGGCGATGATCGGCTGGTGGGGCACGGCGATGCTCTGCTACGTCACCCCGAAAGAACACCTGGGACTGCCGGACAGGGACGACGTCAAGACGGGTGTGATCACCTACAAGATCGCAGCCCACGCGGCAGACGTGGCCAAGGGCCACCCCGGGGCGCAGGACTGGGATGACGCACTGTCCGACGCCCGCTTCGAGTTCCGCTGGGAGGACCAGTTCAACCTGGCCCTCGACCCGGACACGGCCCGCGCGTTCCACGACGAGACGCTGCCGGCCGAGCCGGCCAAGACCGCGCACTTCTGCTCCATGTGCGGCCCGAAGTTCTGCAGCATGAAGATCTCCCACGAGATCCGCGAGCAGCACGGGACGACGATGGAGGAGGTCGAGGCCGGAATGGCGGAGAAATCCCGGGAGTTCGCGGAGGCGGGGAACCGGGTGTATCTGCCGATGGCGCAGTGAGCCCGACGACGCGGTGGGCACGATGCGCGGCGAGCCCGGACGACGCGGTGAACCGGCGCCGTTGAGCGCGAAGGGCGGTTCGTGGCTCCCCCCTCTTGCCACGAACCGCCCGGCTCTGTGCGCTGCGCTGCCCGGCTCTACGCGCGAAGCTGCGCAGACGACAAGGGTAGTTGACTCAGCGTCAGTGTCCAATCACTTATCGATATAGACTTATCGGGAGATTTAAGCGTCCACCACGCACAGTGACGAAAGCGGAGGGTTTGGCCCGGGCTGTTGTGGGCCAGACCTCCTGCATGTTCGTCGAACGTCCCGTGCTCAAGCGGACTGCCCGCGCCATCCTCCTCGCCCCCGGTGACGGCCGGGGCCGGCCGGCGGAGCTGATCCTCATCAAGCGCACCAAGCCCGGTCAGGAGCCGTACTGGATCACGCCGGGGGGCGGTGTCGAACCCGACGTGGACCGGACCGTGGTGGAAGCGCTGCACCGCGAGGTGGCCGAGGAACTGGGAGCCCGGATCACCGATGTGGTGCCCGCGTTCGTGGACACGGTGAGTGATCCCGCGGAGACGCCGGGTGGAGTGAAGGTACAGCACTTCTTCGTGTGCCGACTCGTCTCTCTCGACCCCCGCCTACGGCACGGACCCGAAGTGGAGGAGCCACAGGGGGAGTACGAGATCGTACGGCTGCCCTTCACCCCGGAGAGCCTCACCTCCGTGGAGGTCGTGCCCCCATCGCTGCGGGCCTATCTCGCCGCCAACATCGAGGGCGTTCAGGCGCTGCTCGCTCCCGACCTGAGCTGACCTACCCGAACCAGCCCTGGAAATCGGCGGATTCGCGCGTTTCGTCCGACTCCGCGCTGCGGCCCCGGCGTTGCGCCTCGGCCAGCGCCCGTTCGGCCTCCAGCCGCCAGGCGGAGATGTCCCGGGCGTGCTCGGCGGCCTCCCCGTTCCCGGACCGCGCCGAGATGGCGGCGGAGACCGCCGAGGACGCGGCGGAAACGGCGGCCGGCGGGGCGGCAGCCGCATGCCGCCGCCGGGGCAGCGGCGCGGGCCCGGCCGCATACGCGGGCTCGAGTCCCGCATCACGCTCGGGTCCGGGCTCGGCGGCTGCCGGTTCCCGGCTCGTGGTGGGTCCGTGCGTCGGCTCGTGCGCGGGTCCGTGCGTCGGCCCTTGCGCGGGTCCGTGCGTCGGCTCGTGCGCGGGCGGAGTTGCTGGAGCGGGCGGCACGACGGGCAACGGCGGCGCGGCCGGGACAGGCGGCATGTGCGGGGCTCGCTGCACCGGTGGGGCTTGCGGTGTCTCCGGGCCGGTGTCGGCGGAGGCGGACGCCGGTGCGGGCGGGGCCCCGGGAACCGCGGGGAGTTCGGGCGGCAACGGCGGCGCCGCGAGCGTGAGTGTGTCCTCGCCGAGCACCGCGCCGACCGCCTCCTCCGCGGCGGGCTCCGTGGCGGGCACCGACTCGGCGGCGGGGACCGACTCCGCGGCGGACACAGGCTCGGCAGCAGGCACAGACTCCGTGGCCGTCTCTGTTTCCGGCGCTGCCTCCATGGCTGTCGCCGCCTCCTGGCGGGCCTCGCGGGCGTCGCGGGCGGCACCGAAGAAGTCGCCGCCCTTGCGCTTGTGGTCGTCGGTGCCCCATTCCCGCGCGGGGCGGCGCGGGGCCTTCTGGAGATGGGGGATGTGCTTGGCGCAGTGGATGTACGCCTCCTCCACCTCGACCCGCACCCACAGCACGGCCCGCCGTCCGGGCACCGGGTCCTGCGGCAGGTCCGGGACCCAGGGGCGCAGTTCCGCGTCGTCCAGCACCTCGGCACGGCCGTTGATGTGCAGTCCGATCCTCGCCCGGAGGAAGTCGATGAGGAGGATGCCCACATGGGGGTTCTCCTGGATGTTGCCGAGACTGGCGTGCACGCCGTTGCCGCGGTACTCCGGGAAGACCAGCGTCCGCTCGTCCAGCACCCGCAGGAACCCGGGCGGCCCGGCGCGGAAACTGCTGTCGCACTCGCCGTGGCGGTCGGCGGTGGCGAGGAAGAACATCTCCTGCTGGCGGGTGAACTCCTGCATCCGCTCGTTGAGACGGTCGAGCACCTGGTCCTGGTAGAACCGGTTGGCGCGGCCGTCCGAGCCGATCCGCTGCTGGAGTGCATGCTCCCCGTCGCTACCGGGCAGCCGCAGCGGCGGGCCGTGGTCCGTGTCCGCACCGTGGCCCGTGCCTGCTATGTGTCCCGCGGACCCGTCGCCGTATCCGTTCGCGTCACTCAACGCCGCCACTCGTCCCTTTCCTCAACCGGCCGGCCCTGGTCAACCGATCCGCAACCGGACCTGGATTCGCGGCCCTCGACACAGCCACAATCCGAACACCCCACCATCTAGGCCCCCTGCGCGACCAGTTCGTCGAGGGAATCGTGGCGTATGCGGTGGGTCGGGATGCCGAGCCCGACCAGGGCCTCGACCCCGGTTTTGATCATTCCGGGCGGACCGGACAGATAGCCGTCGTACGCGGGCCACGGGCCGTATCTGCGTACCGCGTCGGGAAGCTCCCCCGCAAGCGCCTGTGCCGTGGACTGTGCCGCGCCCGCCGCGACGACCGGGCGTACGGACAGCCAGTTGTGCCGGTCCTGGAGGCGCAGCATCGTGTCCAGGTCGTACAGGTCGTGGTTGGTGCGTGCGCCGTAGAAGACCTCGACCGGGCGCGGCATGCCCCGCCCGGCCACGTCCTCGACCAGCGCCTTGATGGGGGCGATACCGGTGCCGCCGCCCAGACACAGCAGTCCGCTGTCGGAGCGGTGGTCGACGACCATCGTGCCGGCGGGCGGGCCGAGCCGCAGCACATCGCCGGGCCGGGCACGCTGCACCAGCGCGGTGGAGACCCACCCGGCGGGCACCGACTTGACGTGGAAGGTCAACAACCCGTCGGGACGCGGGGCCGAGGCGAAGGAGTAGTGCCGCCACACCCGTGGCCACCAGGGCGTCTCCAGGCTGGTGTACTGCCCGGCACGGAACGGGTACGGCTGGTCCGGGCGGACGGTGATCACGGCAATCTCCGGGGTACGGAGCTCGTGCGAGACGATCTCCGCGTCCCACCAGGCGGGTGCCCGGCGCTCGTCCTCGGCCGCCGCGTCGATCATCGTCTGGGAGATCGCGGTGTAGGCGCGCACCCAGGCCGCCTCGGTACGCGGGCCCCAGCTGTTCGGCGCATAGCGCGCGATCGCGGCCATCAGGCACTCGCCGACGGCCGGGTAATGGGTGGGGAGAGTGCCGTACTTACGGTGGCCACGGCCCAGGTTGGCGAGGTAGTCGCCGAGCAGCTTGCCGTCGTCGTAGAGGCGTACGGCGGTCAGCAGCGCGCGGAAGAGCCGGTCGCGCTGGTTGTCCATGGCGGCCGGGAACATCTCGCGCAGCTGCGGGTACTGGACGAACAGCAGCGCGTAGAAGTACGCGGTCGCAGCCCCGGCAGAACGTTCCAGCTCGGCCATGGATGTCCGGACCAGCTCGGAGTCGGTGGCCTGTTCCGCAGCGGGGGGCGCCACCTTCGGTCCGAGTTCCGCTTTCGGTTCCGCTTCCTGTTCAGCTTTTGGTTCCGCTTCCGGTTCCGGTTCCGGTTCGGCCGCGGCTGTCCTGGTGCCCTGCGGGGTCGGTGTCGCGTCCAGTGCGCCTGGCGCGGGGCGCTCCGCGGGTGCGGCATCGGACGCCGGGGTGAACCATCCCCATCCGCCGCTGCCACCGGCGGACGCACCGTCGCTGCCCGACATGGTGGTCATGCTCGCCTCGCCTCGTACCTCTTCCGGACGTTCTGTGCACATCCGTGTTCCGAAAGTTCCGGTAAACCGCCCCCTGTGAACATCGAGCGAGGAAACCTTTGCAGTCCTTACAGCACGATGCGGGAGGGAACCGACCATACCGTGAAGCGTTCACGCCACAACCCCTGCTCGCGGTTCCGGTGAATTCCGTCATTCGGAACACGAACAGGAATTACCGTGCCAGGGAGACGAGTCCGTAGGCGTCCCGGAGATCACGGCCGGTGTAGTGATGCGAAGCGAGGGAGCGTACGTGCTGATCGGCGTTTACCGCCACGGAGACCGGGACGGTGGCGAACAGCTCGGCGTCCGACAGGGAGTCACCGTATGCCACGCAGTCCTGGGGCCGGACGCCGAATTGGGCGCACAGTTCCTTCGCGATCTTCACCTTTGACGACGGCGAAAGAATCCCGGCCGGATCGAGGGGACGCATCGGATACTTCGTACTTCCGTTCGGAATTGCGCGCGGAACCTCCGGCCACCGTGAACCGTGGGTAACGTCGGCCCCCCAATTCTGTAGTCGGCGCACAAAAAAATCCGGCGAGAGCGAAATCACGGCACAGCGCTCCCCGTTGGCCCTGATGTCCGCCCAGACCTCGCGAATACCCGCCAGCCATGGCGCTTCCGCGAACGCGGCGCTCACGATCTCGTCGGTGAGCGCCGACCACAGCGCACATGCCCTGAGCGCGAACTGCGGAGGTGTCAGTTTCCGTTCCGCAAAGGCGCGTTCGAGCTGCTGGATCTCGCGTTCCACACCGAGCTGCTGGGATATCTCGACCGAGGCCGCCGAACCGTACAGCAAGGTGCCGTCGAGGTCGAAGAGGTGAAGCCGGGGACGGCGCTCTCCCGGCGCCGTTCGCGCGGTCGTGTGCTGAGCCGGATGCATACCCGCGATCGTACGGCCGTACGACGGGCGAGGGACGGCATCGGGAGCAACGCCCCGGCGCCCACGTACTCGGGAGCGAGTAGCCGTCGATACTCCCGCCGTCAGACGCCGTCCGCAGCGTGCGACGGCACAGTCGGCAGCATGCGCCAACTCTCCCGACGTGCCCGCAGAGGCACCCTCGCGCTCCACGTCTGCGCCTCGGCCGGCTGGCTGGGCATGACGCTGTGTCTGCTCGCGCTCGGCCTCACCGCGGCCCTCACCGGTCCGGGTGCGGTCGCCGAGGCGTCGTACCGCTCCATGAAGCTCTTCGCGGACTGGCTGCTCGGTCCGCTCGCCCTGGTCACCCTGGTCAGCGGGCTGCTGCTGTCGCTGGGCACCAGGTGGGGGCTGGCGCGCCACCGGTGGGTATGGATCAAGTTCTGGCTCACCCTGGCCGCGGCGGCGGCGAGCGTGCTCGTCTTCCGCGTACGGATCGACAGCACGCTCGCCGATGTGCTCGCCGGGCGCCCGGTCCTGCCGTACGAGCTGGTGATCCCGCCGATCGTCTCGCTGGGCGCCTATACGTTCATGACGGTCATCTCGGTGCTGAAACCTTGGGGGTTGACCAAGCGGGGGCGGCGCCGCGCTTCCGCCGCTCGCGGCCGCGGTTAGGTTGCCGCCCCGCCTCGCTGCTGTTCCGGCGAGGGGGTGCCCCTGCCCGACGTCGCAGACTGCGGGTGCTTTGTGGCTGGTGGGGGCACCTCCCGGCCGGAGGCTGGGGGAGCAGGTCCTCGGCGAAGCTTGGGCAGTCTGCGCCAGGGGCGCAGGGTGGGCAAGCGCAGCCCCCCTTGCCGGGCAAGCTCTAGCTGACGCTGTGGCTCGGGGCCTCGTCCCGTGCGGGGGAGCCCGCCCGTACCGGGGACGGGGACGCGGGCTCGCGCCGTTCCAGGAGGGCGGAGGTCACCGCCAGCGCAAGGGCGCCGACTGCGAGCGCCGCGCCCACCAGGTTCGGCGAGGTGGGGCCGAAGCCGGCGCCGAGCACCAGCCCGCCGAGCCAAGTAGCGAGCGCGTTGCCCAGATTGAAGGCGCCGATATTCATCGCGGAGGCGAGGGTCGGCGCGTTCGCCGTCTGGTCGAGCACCCGCTTCTGGAGCGGCGGGACCGTGGCGAAACCGAACGCGCCGATCAGCGCGAGCGTGACCGCCGCCGCCACCTTGTCGTGCGCGGTGACGGTGAACGCCGCCAGCGTGAGGGCCAGCGCGATCAGCGCGGTGAACAGCATCGGCAGCAGCGCCCGGTCCGCGAACCGGCCGCCGACCAGGTTCCCGGCGACCATGCCGATTCCGAAGAGCACCAACAGCCACGTCACCGAGGTGTCGGCGTACCCGGCAGCGTCCGTCATCATCGGCGCGATGTAGGTGATCGCGGCGAAGACCCCGCCGAAACCGAGCACCGTCATCCCCATCGCCAGCAGTACCTGGACGTTGCGGAAGGCGGCCAGCTCACCCCGGATCCGGCCGCCGGCCGCCGGAGCCTGCCGGGAGTCCGGTTCGTCGCGCGGGACCAGCGCGGCGACGCCCGCCAGCCCCAGCACCCCCAGCGCGGCGACGGCCACGAACGTGAGCCGCCAGCCCGCCTGCTGTCCCAGCATGGTGCCGAGCGGCACGCCGATCACATTGGCGAGGGTCAGTCCCGTGAACATCAGCGAGATGGCGGCGGCCTTACGGTGCGGGGCCACCAGCCCGGCGGCGACGATCGAGCCGATGCCGAAGAAGGCACCGTGCGCGAGCGAGGCGATGACCCGGCCCGCGAGCATCACGCCGAAGACGGGCGCGAGCGCGGAGACCAGGTTGCCCAGGATGAACAGGCCCATCAGCAGCATCAGCATCCGCTTACGGGAGATCCGGGTGCCGAGGACGGCGAAGACGGGGGCGCCGAGCAGCACCCCGACCGCGTAGCCGGAGGCCAGATACCCGGCCGTGGGGATGGAGACACCGAACTCCGCGGCGACCTCGGGCAGCAAGCCCATGATCACGAACTCGGTGGTCCCGATGCCGAAGGCACCGATGGCGAGCGCCAGCAGGGCGAGAGGCATGAGCGAGCCTTCCAGTGCAGGTGGGGTCTGCGCGCGTGCGGTCCGCGCAGGTGCGGGTCTGCGCAGATGGAGATCAGCGCGCGTGGGACCACCCACGTGGGATCACGCGGGCAGCAATTACAGGCGTCGACATTAATTGCAGACGCGGGATATATGCAAACGCTGGATATTGCGGAGCGGTGGATGGCCTAACCTGGGAGCTACGCCCCGTGCGGGGCGAGGAGCCGCCAGGAGAGGAGCCCCTCATGTCACGTCGCGCCGATCTCGGTCTCGCGCACAGCTGGTGCGCGCTCTCGGCGCTGCACGGCCGCATCGAGGCGCACATCGAACGGGAGCTCCAGGCCGCACACGAGCTCAGCGTGCGCGAGTTCTCCCTGCTGGACGTGTTGAGCGAGCAGCACGACGGGGACGGCGGCCACTTCCGTATGAATCAGCTCGCCGACGCCGTCGTCCTCAGCCAGAGCGCGACGACACGGCTGGTCACCCGGCTCGAGGACCGCGGACTGCTGCGGCGGTATCTGTGCCCCGACGACCGGCGCGGCATCTACACGGACGTGACCGAGGAGGGCCACGCCCTGCTGGACGCGGCGCGTCCCACCCATGACGTCGCACTCAAGGAAGCCCTCACCGCGGCCGAGGCCCGCCCCGAACTGGCCCCACTTGCCGCGGCCGTCCGCTCCCTCGCCCCCGCCCAGCCGGCGAGCCGGTCCAAGGGCTGAGGCGCCTGGGGCAGTACGTACACCTGGGCGTATCGTGCGGAGGATGACCACGGATTCCACCGGCTCGGCGAACTTCGCGCAGGAGCCGCCCGACGAGGAGTTCACCGTCCGCCGGGCGACCGCCGAGGACATCCCCGAGATCGTCGCCATGCTCGCCGACGACGCGCTCGGTGCCGGCCGGGAGACCCCGTCGGATCTCGCTCCGTACCGCGCCGCGTTCGACCGGATCGACGCCGACCCCAACCAGCATCTCGTCATCGCCGAGTCCGGCGGCAGGACGGCCGGCACCTTGCACCTCACCGTCATCCCGGGCCTGTCCCGCCGCGGGTCCGCCCGCTCCCTCATCGAGGCCGTACGGATCCACACCGATCTGCGCGGCAGCGGACTGGGCACGCGGCTCATCGAATGGGCCGTCGCCGAGTCACGGCGCCTGGGGTGCGTACTGGTGCAGCTCACCTCCGACGCCACCCGCGTCGAAGCGCACCGCTTCTACGAGCGCCTGGGCTTCCAGGCGTCGCACCTCGGCTTCAAGATGCCGCTGGACTGAGGGCACCGCCCTCGGGCCGGCCCGGGCCGGCCCCCTTGCGGGCGCCCTCACACGCCGCCCCTCACACCCCTCACACGCGGGCCGCGCGCTCCAGCAGCGCCAGGAAGTCGGCCCGTTCGCGCGCGGAGAAGCCCTCCAGCAGCGCGTCGTTGGCGCGGTCGGCCGCCGCGGCGCACCGGGCGAGCAGGCGCTCGCCCTCGGGGGTGAGGCGTACGGCGTTCTTGCGCCGGTCCTCGGGGTGCGGCTCGCGCCGCACATAGCCGTCCTTCTGCAGGTCGTTGAGGATGCCGACGACGTCCTTGGGGTCGAGCGCCACGCTGCGGGCGAGCTCCGCCTGGGCAACCGGCTGGTGGTCGGAGGCGGCGGCCAGCACCACGTGGTGCCACATCCGCAGCCCCTCCTCGGCCAGCGCCTCGGCGACGAGTGCGCGCCCACGCGCCGCGGCCCGGCCCAGCAACCAGCTCGGCAGCGTACGGATCAGCGTGGGGGCGTGTGGCGTCTCCGGCATGACGCCAGGGTACGCGATCGTAGGGAATCCCCACGAATATTCATTGGAGCTCCCTACGATTTCTAAGGTTATCGTTGGGGCTCCCAACGGTAACCAGCAACCACCACACCGGGAGCCCCCATGCGTCGCGTCCGCCACACCTCCGGCACCCTCACCCTCCAGCAGACCCCCGCCCCTACACCCGGGCCGGGCGAACTCCTCATCCGCACCGAGGCCATCGGCGTCACCCTCCCCGCCGTCCGCAACCTCCGCACAGCGGGCCGAACGACCGGAACCGAGGCGTCGGCCGAAGCCCAGGGAGCGGCCGAACCACAGCCGGTCTCCGGCGAGGTCGCAGGCACGGTCGAGGCGGTCGGACCGGACGTCACCGGTCATGCGCCCGGCGACCGCGTCACCGGGCTCTGCTTCGGCGACGCGTACGCCGAACTCGCCCTGCTGCACACCAGCATGGCCACCCCCGTCCCCGCACACGCCACAGCGCGCGAGGCCGTGGCGCTGCTGCGCGGCGGGCTCGTGGCGCTCGGCGCGCTGGAAACCGCGCGGCCCCGGCCCGGCGAGACCGCGCTGATCACTGCGGCCGCAAGTGGCGTCGGCCATCTCGCCGTCCAGCTCGCCCGGCTGCACGGCGGCGCCGCCCGCGTCGTCGCGGCCGTCAGCGACCCCTCCACCAAGGGGCCGTTCCTCCGCGGCCTGGGAGCCGACGCGGTCATCGGCTACGAGGACCTCGGCAAGCCCGACGGGACCACTCGCCCCGACTACGTACTGGACGCCGTCGGCGGCGAGTTGCTCACCCTCGCCGTCCGCACACTGGCCGACCACGGCCGACTGGTCGCCTACAGCTCGGGCGGCGGCACCGTCGACGCGCATGAGCTGCTGATCGGCGCCAGATCGGTGACCGGCTTCCAGATCGGCCGAACGGCCCGCGATCAGCCGGACCGCTACGCCGCCTGGTGCCAGGAGCTGTGGCGGCTGCACGCGGCGGGCACCCTGCGCCCCGCCGTCGCCGCCGCGCTCCCGCTGGACCGGGCGGACGAGGCACACCTCCTCATCCAGCGCCGCGCCAACCTCGGCAAGGTGCTGCTGATCCCCTGACGACCGCCCCGCCCCGGGGCCCCGAACCACACGCACCCCCGCCCTGGGCCGTGCCGCCGGCACCGGCCGCGCCACCGGCCTGGAGCCCGAGCCGCTCCCACACCCGCCCGCGCAGCAGTGTGTACTCGGCGGCTCTGCGCAGCGAGTGCCCCATCGGGCGGGGCACGGAGATCCCCTCCATGACGACCTGACCGGCGTGGAACTGGTCACGGGTGAGATCGACCTCGGAACCGTCCGGCAGCCTGTTCCACCAGTGGAAACCCTGCCGTTGGCCGTTCACCGCGTACACCTCCCCGCACATCAGCTCCCCGCCGAGCAGGTCGTGCACCACCAGCGCCGTCACATCGCACTGCCCCCACGCGGGGTTCGCCGGACTCCAGCCCGCGCGCTCCAGCTCCTCCGGGGAGCAGGTATCCGCGCCCCAGGACGCCCGCAACGCCCCCTCGATCCGGCCCAACTCCGAAGCACCCACGCCCACACCGGAAACGCCGACCGCATCCACACTCATGTCCGCAAGCATGCCCCACCCCACTGACAACGACCCCTGCCGACCGCGTCACACCGCAGATGTCCGACCGCTGTCGCCTCCGGTACAGGCAACCGACACCTGACCGCCGGTCTCCGGCCGCCGGCCGCGCGCAGCGAAGCGCTCCAGCGCGTGCGCCGTCTCCATCGGCCGGTCCTCCGGCAGGAAGTGGCCGCCGCCGGGGATCAGCTCCCGCCGGGCGCCCGGGATCGCGGCAGCCAGTCGGTCCGCTGTCGGCGGGGCGAGCCAGCGGTCCTCCTCGCCCCACAGCACCAGCGACGGCACCGCCACCTCGCCGAGCCGGTCCACCACCTCGCGGGTGTCCTCGAAGCTGACCGCCTCGACCTGGTCGAGCCACCGGTGCTGCCCGTCAGCGCCCTGCCACGGCGCGGCGTAGGCCCGGGCGGCCTCGGGTGCCATGGGGTTGTGGGTCGCCGAGGTGAACCGGGCGGCGACGAGGTCGCCGAAGATGTCCGCGGGCATGGTGCGGTAGACCTCCGCGTGCCGCTGCTGGTGCTCGGTGAAGGGCGTGTTCCACGGCCCGAGCACCGCCGCGTCCACCAGCGCGAGCCGCGCGGCGGCCAGCCCCTCCAGCAGATGCGCCCGCGCGACGACCCCGCCCCCGATGTCGTGCCCGACCAGCATGGCCGTTCCGTCGTCGATGCCCCAGTGGGCGGCGAGTTCGACCAGCGTGCGGGCCTGCCGGGCGATGGTGGGTGCGACTCCGTCGTCCGCCCGGGAATCCCCGTATCCGAGCAGGTCCCAGACGTGGACGGTGTGGTTGCGGGCGAGGACGGGGGCGACCTCGCGCCACAGGTACGACGACGCGGGAGAGCCGTGCGTCAGCACGACGGGCGGCCCGTCCCCCATGTCGTATGTGGCCACTTCACCGCCGGACACCCGCACCCGTCGTGCCGTGCTCGTCTGCATACCGCTCACACCGATCACTCCCACGTAATGGGTAAACTTCTTGTTATCCGGTTACGGTAGCGCGGCAAACAGCGGGAGGTAAGGTGTGCAGGTTCTTTTTTCCGATTACGGCTGGGGAGCCGGAACAGCCACCGATCTGGTCAACACCTCGCCCCGGGTCAGAAGCGCGGGCGAGGCCCTGCCCGACCCCGACGCGCTGACCCGCTTCCTCGCCGAGCACCGGGTCCCGGTTCGGGTCCGGGCCGGCGGCACCGGGCCCGCCCCGACAGCTGATGATGTGCTGGCCGTCCACGCCCTGCGCGACGAACTGCGCGCCTTGTTGGAGTACGGCAGCGAGACGGAGATGGCCGACGCCGCCAACGCGATGCTGAGCCGGAGCACGCTGGGTGCCCGCCTCGGTCGGGACGAGGCGGGCACCTGGCAGTGGTACGTGCACACCGCGCCGGACGCGGCGCCCGGGGTGCAGCTGGCCGCACTGTCCGCCGTAGGCGTCCTCGGCACCCTGCGCACCCTGGGCGCCACCCGTTTCCGGGGCTGTGCGGCGCCGGACTGCGACGGCGCCTTCATCGACACCAGCCGCGCGGGACGCCGCCGTTACTGCATGCCGGAACTGTGCGGCAACCGCCAGAACGTGGCCAACCACCGAGCACGCGGCAACCGGCGCGAAGGGGCCTGACGGGCGCCCGGCGACAGGCTCGTCATCAGGGCATCCGGCAGGCAGTCAGCAGGCATCCGGCAGGGCAGTCAACAGGCCCGTCAGCGCGGTCCGAAGCCTCCGTACGGCCGCAGCGGGACGATGCGGAACTCCGACATCTCCTTGCGGGCCAGCGGAAGCGTGTCCACAGCCGCCTGGGCCTCCGCCAAGGACGCGGCCTCCAGCAGGAAACAGGCCCCCGGCCCGTCGGCGCGCAGCCAGATCTGCCGCAGCACCCCGTCCGCGTACAACTTCCGTACCGTCTCGGTCTCTTCCGGCAGCACAGCGGCGAACTCCTCTTCGGAGTAGCGGTCGCTGTAGCGCTGGGTCATCACCATGAATTGCATATGCCGGACCATATGCGGACCAGTCACCGCACGGTGCAGCGGCCCATGGCGGCCTCACCCGGCCGACCTCGTAAGGCTGTACCGGACCTGGCCCTCCCCGGACGCCGAACACCGGAAGCCCGCCTTCTCCAGCACTCGGACCGAGGCGGGGTTCGACAGTTCCACGTCGGCGAACACGGTGCTGACATCCGGCGAGGTGAGGGCGAACTCCGTCAGGGCACGGGCTGCCTCGGCGGCGTAGCCCCGGCCACGGCGGGAGCCGACCACGCCGTAGCCGATCTCCAGCGCGCCCTCGCTCGGCGGCCAGAACAGACCGACCGAGCCCACCACCAGGCCGCTGTCCCGCTCGATGACGAGACGGTGGCCGTAGTCGCCGAGCCAGGCGGGGAACTGTGCGAAGAGGCCCGCGACGACGCGGTCGCCTTCGGCGGGAAAGTCGTCCGCCCACTCCACCGACCTGGCGCCGCCGAGGACCGCACCGGCCTCGGCCGTCGTCCACGGCCGAAGCACGAGCCGATCGGTGACCAGCTCCGCAGAAGCGGCGGACTCCGCGGGAGCGGCGGACCCCGCAGAAGCAGCAGAGGGAGAAGCAGAGGAAGAGAAGGAAGAGGAGGAAGAGGGAGAAGCAGAAGAGGAAGACACGCGTCACTCCTGATCGTGGGAACGACCCGGACCGCGCTCGCTACCGCGCGGGCCGGACAAGGGCAGGCTGAAGACGGCCGACGGCGGCCATATTCATCAACCCCCCTGTCCCTTGATCACGCACACGCGCCTCTCGCGCTGCGTCTCGCGCTGCCGGGACGCTAACAACCTCCCCGCAGCCCCGGCAAAGACTTTTGCGGCGGGCTCACGCAGCAGTCACGGAAGGGTCAGTATGCGGGGGCCCTCTTCGGTGATGGCGACGGTGTGTTCGATGTGGGCCGCCCGGCTGCCGTCGGCGGTCCGCAGAGTCCAGCCGTCGGCGCCGACGCGGTATGCGTCACGGCCACCGGCCATGAGCATGGGCTCGATGGCGAGGGCCAGACCGGGCCGGAGGGGGTAACCGCGGCCGGGCCGCCCGCGGTTGGGCACTGGGGGGTCTTCGTGCATACGCCGGCCGATGCCGTGCCCGCCGAAGTCGGCGGGCATACCGCAGTGAGCTTCCTGGGCGACCGTGTCGATGGCGTGCGAGATATCACCGATGCGGTTGCCCGGCCGAGCGGCGGCGATGCCCGCGTCGAGCGCCTTCCGGGTGGCGTCGACCAGTTCCCGGTCGGCGGCACTGGGGGTGCCCACGGTGAAGGAGATGGCGGCGTCGCCGGTCCAGCCGTCGAGCTCGGCACCGCAGTCGATGCTGACCAGATCGCCGTCGCGCAGCCGGTAGTCGGTGGGGATGCCGTGCACGACAGCGTCGTTGACCGAGGTGCAGATGACTGCCGGGAAGGGCGTCGGGGCGAAGGAGGGCCGGTAGCCGAGGAAGGGGGAACGGGCACCGGCCGTGGCAAGGACCGTGCGGGCCGCTTCGTCCAGTTCGCGCAGGGATACTCCCACGGCCGCCGCGTCACGGACGGCGGCAAGTGCCCGAGCCACGACACGCCCGGCCTCGCGCATGGCCTCCAGCGCCGATTCGGTCTTGATCTCCACCATGCCCCGCGTCTCCTTGTCCGCCACCACGCCAGGTACGCCTGGCGCGCCTACGACGTACGCCTGGCTCCCCTACGACCCAATTCTTATACCGGTATTAGTATCACGGGCATGGTGCGGACTCCTTTGACCCCTTGGGAACGGCAGCGTGGAGAGCAGTTGGGGGCACTGCTGCGTCAGGCGCGCGGTGAGCGCAGCATGGTGGAAGTCGCCTTGGCGGCGGGGGTGTCGGCCGAGACCCTGCGCAAGATCGAGACCGGCCGCGCACCGACCCCTGCCTTCTTCACCGTGGCGGCACTGGCCGTCGCGCTCGGCATGTCCCTGGACGAGCTGGCTGCCGCCTGCGCCCAGGACGCCGGATGGGACGACCCGGCGTTGTCGGCCTGACGCTCGGGCGCGGTCCCGCGGGGGCGCCGGTTACCGCAGGCGCTGGGCACGCAGGACGACGTCGTGGGTGTAGCACGGTGCCCACCCACGGGCCCACACCCGCGCTGTTCCGCCGACGGTGAAGACCGGCCCGAACGGGCTCGACGATCACTACAGTCCAGCCGTATGACGACGATTACAACGCGCACGGTCGAGTACCCGGCCGACGGCCTGACGATGATCGGGCACCTCGCCCTCCCCGCAGGTGTCGACCGCCGGCCCGCGGTACTGCTCGGACCAGAGGGCATGGGACTCAGCGACGTCGAGCGCCGCCGGGCCGATGCTCTCGCCGAGCTGGGATACGTAGCGCTGGCCTTCGACCTTCACGGCGGGCGCTATCTGGCCGACCCCGAGGAGATGCTGGCCCGCTGCATGCCACTGCTCGCCGACGCCGACCGGATGCGGGACATCGGCCACGCGGCGCTCGACGTGTTGCGCGCCGAACCGCGCACCCACCCCGACCGGATCGCCGCCATCGGCTACGGCACCGGGGGCGCAATCGGGCTGGAACTCGGGCGCGACGGCGTCGACTTGCGCGCGATCGGGACGGTCAACGCACTGACCACGGGCCGACCGGACGAGGCGGCCCGCATCCGTTGCCCCGTGTGGGCGGGGGTCGGGTCGGAAGACCCCATCATGCCGCCCGCGCAGCGAGACGCGTTCACCGCCGAGATGCAGGCCGCGGGCGTCGACTGGCGCCTCGCGGTCTACGGCGGAGCCCTGCACGCCTTCCACCACCCGCCGGTCGACCACCCCGCAGTCCCCGGCGTCGGCTACCACCCCCAGCACGCGCAGCGCGCCTGGCGCGACATCGTCGACCTGCTCACCGAGTGCCTGCCGGTAACGGAGTGAGCCAGAGCGTCAGAACCGCATCGAAGACGACCATGTCGCTGGACTGCTATCTCAGGAACACGGCATTTCCTCAGCCCCGAGTTCGAGGAACATGAGGACTTCATCGCGGTCGTCACCGGGACCGAGTCGAAGCGCTCCCGGCCAGCGCCCGATTTCCTTCCAGCCGAGCCGTCCGTAGAAGGTCTCCAGCCCAACACCCGCGCGTGCTGCCAGATGAAGCTGCTCAAGCCCCATCTCGTCACGAGCGACGGTGTGGGCTTCCTTCATCAGAGCGATGCCGATGCCCTGCCCGCGCCTGTCGGTGCGAGTTTGGACGTGGTGGAGGGTTCCCCAGTGGGCGATGAGCGGGAAGGTGTCGCGGCGTATGTTGAGCCACCCCACCAGGTCGTCTCCATCCAGTGCCATCAGGAGGCGGCAGGTTTGAGGGGCGAGGTTTTCGAGGATGGCGTCGAGCGCGGGGGCGACATCCCGCTGGTCAATGGGCGGGAACGGAAAGCCGGCCGCGCCGCCTGCGTTGGAGACGTCGATCCAGCAGTCGATGAGGGCCTGTCGCCGATCCGAGTCGATTTCTTGCGCAGTAGTCGCCTGAGCGAAGCAGAGCGAGTCGGTAGGCATGGAAGGAGCGTGCCAGCACCTACTGACAGTGAAGGGCCGCGTCCGCCGCACGGACGTCGCGGCAGACTCGCTCTCGGTGATCCCCGGCAACGAGCCTGCCGTAACGCTGTATCAACGCCACGGCTTCGATTTCTCCGGGGAGTTGGGGGATCTCTTCTCCGACGACGCAGTCAGAGAACGGCTGATGGTGAAGATTCTTCGCTGACGCGCGGAGATCCCTCAATGGCTGGTGAGAGCCCTGCGCAGACGAGCCCTACGTCTGGGCCATGTCGACGAAGCGTGAGTAGTGGCCCTGGAAGGCGACCGTGATGGTGGCGGTGGGGCCGTTGCGGTGCTTGGCGACGATCAGGTCCGCCTCGCCCGCGCGGGGGGACTCCTTCTCGTAGGCGTCCTCGCGGTGCAGCAGGATCACCATGTCAGCGTCCTGCTCAATACTGCCCGATTCTCTCAAATCGGACACCATCGGCTTCTTGTCCGTACGTTGCTCGGGCCCGCGGTTGAGCTGGGAGAGGGCGATGACCGGGACTTCGAGCTCCTTGGCCAGGAGCTTGAGGTTTCGGGACATCTCCGAGACCTCCTGCTGACGGCTCTCGGGGCGACGGGAGCCGCCCGTCTGCATCAGCTGGAGGTAGTCGATGACGATCAACTGGAGGTCGTTGCGCTGCTTGAGGCGGCGGCACTTGGCGCGGATCTCCATCATCGACAGGTTCGGCGAATCGTCGATGTACAGCGGCGCGTCGGTGACCTGCGGCATCTGCCGGGCCAGCCGCGTCCAGTCCTCGTCCGTCATCGAACCGGACCGCATGTGATGCAGCGCCACCCGCGCCTCGGCGGACAGCAGCCGCATCGCGATCTCGTTCCGGCCCATCTCCAGCGAGAAGATCACGCTGGGCATCCCGTGCTTGATGGAACAGGCGCGGGCGAAATCCAGGGCGAGGGTCGAGTTGTGCGTGGGCACCATCGAGCGGGTGGCGAGGTACAGATGATCGGGGTTGTCCACCTGGACACAGCGGACCGGGACCGAGGGGACCGGCCGCACCGCGGTCACATAGCGGGTTACCTGCTCCCTCTCCCATTCCCTTCGCGCGGCGAGTGCCTTACGAGCATTCCGGGCCAGCGGAAGGCTCGTCGGAACGATGACCTCCCATGAGTCCGCGCTGACATTGCCTGCCCGCACCCGGCCCGACCGCCGATGAACCTGTGGAACGCACCCGAGGCTCACAACGAGTTCACGGAAGCCCTCGACGAGCTCCCGGCTGGTGTTCGTGAATCGATAGGCGCCGCGGCTGTCGATGGCTCCGCACGAGTCCACCAGCCCCTGGGCAACGGCAAGGCGCTGTTCGAAGGAGCCCCGCAAGTACAAGGAGGGGATGTGCTTACCCGCGGTCAAGTCGAGCGAACGACACGCCTCCCTCAGACCACGGACGTCGGTGTCACCGTCGCCGAGGAGGTGGCCAAGCACGTACGGGTCGAGGGGAAGCGCAGCCTCGGGGAGGGAAAGGGCCTTCGCAGCCGGGATTGCGTGATTGTTCTCGTGGCCTGCCCGCAGCGTTGCAGCGATCTCCCGCGTGGTGCGTGGCCTGATCGGCTTGCTCCCGGGCTCTGGACGATTCCGCTGCTGTCGCACCGCCGTCGCGGTCCTGCCGATCGTGCCGCCGACCTGCGCGCAAGTGGGACCAGCGGCACGCCAGGCACGCATCTGCTGACGCTCCACAGAGACATAGGGGCGGACCGACGATCGCGACGAGGACCAGGACGGCCAGTTGTCCGGATAGGACGTGGAACCGGGAACAGCGTCGTTGTAGGCCGTGCGCGTTTCCCGGTCCCATGTGACCCACTGATGTTCGGCGTCTGCGACGACCACCGTTCCGTCGGAGAACTCGACCTCGTAACACGGCCGCCCCGTCATGACCTCGGAAACGGCCACCACGCGGGTGGGCTTGCCGTGGGCGTCCAGCAGCAGGTCACCGACGGCTACTTCGCCCATCGTCGTCCACCCGGTAGGCGTGGGCAGTGCGGTGTCCAGCGCCAGAGCCTTACCCATCGCGGGGCGGGCGGCGATGACGATCATCTGGCCCGGGTGGAGGCCGTTGGTGAGGGAGTCGAGGTCGGTGAAGCCGGTGGGGACGCCGGTCATCTGGCCGCTGCGGGAGCCGATGGCCTCGATCTCGTCGAGGGCGCCCTCCATGATGTCGCCGAGCGGAAGGTAGTCCTCCGAGGTGCGCTGCTCGGTGACGGCGTAGATCTCGGCCTGGGCACCGTTGACGATGTCGTCCACGTCGCCGTCGGCCGCATAACCCATCTGGGTGATGCGGGTGCCCGCCTCGACCAGCCGGCGCAGGATGGCGCGCTCGTGGACGATCTCCGCGTAGTACTCGGCGTTGGCCGCCGTGGGAACCGCCTGGACGAGGGACTGGACGTAGCCGGGTCCGCCGACCCGGGCGATCTCACCGCGGCGGGTCAGCTCTGCGGTGACGGTGATCGGGTCGGCCGGCTCGCCCTTGGCGTAGAGGTCGAGGATGGCCTGGTAGACCGTCTCGTGCGCCGGCCGGTAGAAGTCGTTGCCCTTGAGGACCTCGACCACGTCGGCGATGGCGTCCTTGGAGAGCAGCATGCCGCCGAGGACGGATTTCTCCGCCTCCAGGTCCTGCGGGGGAACCCGTTCGAACCCGCCGACCGGGCCCTCGGGGCCGCGTTCGTGCTGCTCGGGGAGGGCGAGCGCGGAACGGTCGCCGCCGGGGCCGCCACGGGAGCCGTTCCCGTATCCGTTGCCTGAGCCGTTGCCCTGGCGGCGCTGCGGTGGCTGCGGTGACTGCGAGGCGACCGGGAAGCCCTCCTCGGCTGCGAGGTCGGCGGCCCACTGCTCTTCCACATGTTCGGGCTGCTGCGTCACCCCGCCTCGCCTCCTCCCACCGGTCTCTCCCACAGGTCCCGTCGTACGGCACAGTCTTACGGCACAGCACTGACAAACGCTGGCAATCGAGCCGCCCGGCCCGAGTTACGGCGCGTCGGTGCGACGGTGAAGAAAGGGGGAACGGGGAACGGGCGCTGGTACACGGTAGGTGGCCCGCGCGGTTCAGCCAATCACCTTATCCACAGGGTGGTGTGGACAGCCGTTGCCAACCTGTGGAGAAGCCGCCGAAAGCTGTGCACGAGTCGGGGGACAGCGCTGTGGATTACTCGTACGACCCCCCTTACCAACCCATCTGACCTGCCCCTTTGCCGTCCACCGGCTGTGCGGGAAAAAAACTTCCGCACTGTACCCACAGGAGGATCACCGAGGGTGTTCAAGCCTGTCGCGTACACCGTCAAGTAAGCGTCGGAAGCCGGTTGCGCTCATTACCTGTGGATGCTTGGATCGAATCTATGAGCCCTGCTTCCCCGACCCCGCGCGCCACCGTGCGGCGCCAAGACCGTGAGATCATCGCGCTCGCCCTCCCCGCCTTCGGCGCACTCGTCGCGGAACCCCTCTTCGTGATGGTCGACAGCGCCATCGTCGGCCACCTCGGCACCCCCCAGCTCGCCGGGCTCGGCGTAGCGGCGGCGCTCCTCCAGACCGCCGTCAACATCTTCGTCTTTCTCGCTTACGCCACCACAGCCGCCGTCGCCCGCCGCCTCGGCGCCGACGACCTGCCCGCCGCGCTCCGGCAGGGCCTCGACGGCATCTGGCTCGCGCTCATCCTCGGCGCCCTCGTCATCGCCGCCGCCGTACCGACCGCGCCCTGGCTCATCGACGCGTTCGGCGCCTCCGCGACCGCGGCCCCGCACGGCACCACCTATCTGCGCATCAGCGCGCTCGGCATCCCCGCCATGCTCGTCGTCCTCGCCGCGACCGGCGTACTGCGCGGGCTCCAGGACACCAAGACCCCGCTGTACGTCGCCGTCGGCGGCTTCGGCGCGAACGCGGCGCTCAACGCGCTGCTCGTCTACGGCGCAGGGCTCGGCATCGCCGGCTCCGCCTGGGGAACGGTGCTCGCCCAGTGGGGGATGGCGGCCGTCTATCTGACCGTCGTGGTCCGGGCGGCCCGGCGGCACGGCGCCTCCCTGCGCCCCGACCTCGCCGGAATACGCGCCAGCGGACGGGCCGGCGTACCGCTGCTGATCCGTACGCTGTCGCTGCGTGCCGTGCTGCTGATCGCGACGGCGGTCGCGGCGCGGCTGGGCGACGCGGACATCGCGGCGCACCAGATCACCCTGACCCTGTGGTCACTGCTGGCCTTCGCCCTGGACGCCATCGCCATCGCGGGCCAGGCCATCATCGGGCGCTACCTCGGCGCCTCGGACGCGGAGGGCGCCAGGGCGGCCTGCCGCCGGATGGTGCTGTGGGGAGTGGTGTCCGGAGTGGTGCTGGGTGCGCTCGTCGCGCTGGTGCGGCCGGTGTTCATGCCGATCTTCACGACGGACCAGACCGTCATCGACCAGTTGACGCCGGTGCTGCTGGTGGTGGCCCTCACCCAGCCCATCGCAGGCGTCGTCTTCGTGCTGGACGGCGTGCTGATGGGAGCCGGCGACGGCCCCTATCTGGCGGGCGCCATGCTGGTCACGCTCGCGGTCTTCGCCCCCGTCGCGGTAGCGGTACCGGCCATCGGCGGCGGACTCACAGCACTGTGGTGGACAGTCGCCGGCCTCATGATGGGCACCCGCCTGGCAACCCTCGCCCTCCGAGCCCGCTCCGGCCGCTGGGCGGTAACAGGCGCGGTACGGGGGTGAGCCCAAGGGGGCGCCCCGAAGGGGCGCGGGGAACGGCGCGACCAGCCACGACAAAACCCGCAGCCCGCAACGCGCAGACAGGGGCACCCCAATAGCGGGGAAGCCCCACAAAAGGCGGAGGGCGCACCCCGCACGGGGTACGCCCTCTCATCGGCACAAGCCGAGCGCAGCGTTACGCGGCGGCGACGTCCACGTCAACCGTCGCGGTCACATCGGCGTGCAGCCGGATGGCGACCTGGTGGGCGCCCAGCGACTTGATGGGCGAGCCCACCTCGACGCGGCGCTTGTCCACGCCCGGACCGCCGGACGCCTTGATGGCGTCGGCGATGTCCGCCGGGGTGACGGAGCCGAACAGCCGGCCCTGCTCCCCGGCCCGCACCTTGAGGCCGACGCGCAGGCCCTCGAGCTGGGACTTGATCTCGTTGGCCTGCTCGATCGTCGCGATCTCGCGGATCTTGCGGGCGCGGCGGATCTGCTCGACGTCCTTCTCGCCGCCCTTGGTCCAGCGGATCGCGAAACCGCGCGGGACCAGGTAGTTGCGGGCGTAGCCGTCCTTCACCTCGACGACGTCGCCGGCGGCACCGAGGCCGGAGACCTCGTTGGTCAGGATGATCTTCATGATGTGGTCACCCTTTCCTTAGCGCGCGGTCGAGGTGTAGGGCAGCAGTGCCATCTCACGGCTGTTCTTCACAGCCGTGGCGACGTCACGCTGGTGCTGGGTGCAGTTGCCGGTGACCCGGCGGGCACGGATCTTGCCGCGGTCGGAGATGAACTTCCGCAGCAGGTTCGTGTCCTTGTAGTCGACGTAGGAGATCTTCTCCTTGCAGAACACGCAAACCTTCTTCTTCGGCTTGCGAGCAGGCGGCTTCGCCATGTCTCTACTCCTATGAGTTTCGCTCAGAAGGGTGGCTCGTCCGAGTAGCCGCCACCGTTGCCGCCGGGGCCCCCGCCCCAGCCGCCGCCACCGCCGCCCTGGCCGCCACCGGCCGGGGCGCCCGTTGCCCACGGGTCGCCCGCGGGGGCGCCGCCGCCCTGCTGCTGGCCACCAGGACCGCCGGGGCCGCCGCCCCAGCCACCGCCCTGGCCGCCACCGCCGCCGAAGCCGCCACCCTGACCGCCGCGCCCTGTGGTCTTGGTGACCTTGGCCGTGGCGTTGCGGAGGCTGGCGCCGACCTCGTCGACGTCCAGCTCGTAGACCGTGCGCTTGATCCCCTCACGGTCCTCGTACGAGCGCTGCTTGAGGCGGCCCTGCACGATGACGCGGGTGCCCTTGGTGAGGGACTCGGCGACGTTCTCCGCCGCCTGCCGCCAGACCGAGCAGGTCAGGAACAGGCTTTCGCCGTCCTTCCACTCGTTGGTCTGCCGGTCGAAGGTGCGGGGTGTGGACGCGACACGGAACTTCGCGACCGCCGCACCGGAGGGGGTGAAGCGCAGCTCGGGGTCGTCGACGAGATTGCCGACGACCGTGATGACGGTCTCGCCTGCCATGGGTGAACCTCTCGGCGTGCTGCTGGCTGCTGTGGTGCCTGGTGGTGCTCAGTGGAGCTGTGGTGCGTGATGCGTGGTGCTCGGACTACTCGGGAGTCGGCCTCAGTGGGTCGACGGGCGGAGGACCTTGGTCCGCAGGACGGACTCGTTCAGGTTCATCTGCCGGTCGAGCTCCTTGACCACAGCGGGCTCGGCCTGGAGGTCGATGACCGAGTAGATGCCCTCGGGCTTCTTGTTGATCTCGTAGGAGAGACGACGACGGCCCCAGGTGTCGACCTTCTCGACCTTCCCGCTGCCCTCACGGACGACGGAAAGGAAGCTCTCGATCAGGGGGGAGACAGCGCGCTCCTCCAGATCGGGGTCGAGGATGACCATCACCTCGTAGTGACGCATGTGGAACCCACCTCCTCTGGACTCGGCGGCCACGGTCGTTCCGTGGCAGGAGGGTCGTGATGCGTTTCCACGCCCAGGGAGAGCCAGGGGCAAACCAGGGACGCAGACGGGCCAGCCTACCTGGCCGCGGCCTTCCGGTTGAAATCCGGGGGTAACCCGGAGCAATCTGGACACCTCAGATGTGAGCGGCGTTACAGTTCGCGCCGCGCTCTGACAGGAGGTGCCGTATGGCACAGGCAGTGCGCTGGAACCATCCTCTCTCCTATCTGAACTCCGACGGCAAGCGGCATCCCGTGGAGAACTCCTTCGCGGCCGCGACCATGCTGCTGGGCCTGGTGGCCGTCATCTCCGCCTGGTGGCCGGGGCTGCATGTGCTCGGCTCGTGGACGGGGCTGGCCGGCATCCTGACCGGGGCCTGGGGCCAGTACATCTCGGCGACGACGGGTGAACGGTTCGTCACGATCATCGGTCTCGGCGCTGCGGCGGTCGGCTTCTATCTGGGCGTGGCGCACGGCGGCCTGGTCCCATAGGGCAACACCCGGCACGAGCCCCGGGGGGCGGTGTGCGACCGGCGGCGCAAAACCGCCTCCCCGGGCTTGGCCCTGGGCCGAACGGGGCTTAGCGGGGCACAGTAGGCTTCCGGCGAGCATCAGTCAGTTCGCCGGAGGAGCGTCCCGCCATGAGCCTGACCCTGAGGACCGTCAGCCGAGAGCAGCATCTGGCGTATATCCAGAGCCTGCCGTCGGCAAGCCACTGTCAGGTGCCCGCCTGGGCGGACGTCAAGAACGAGTGGCGCGCGGAGAATCTGGGCTGGTTCGACGAGCGTACGGGCCAGATGGTGGGAGCCGGGCTGGTGCTCTACCGGCAACTACCGAAGGTCAAGCGCTACCTCGCGTACCTGCCCGAGGGCCCGGTGATCAACTGGTACGCGCCCAACCTGGACGAGTGGCTGCGTCCGATGCTCGACCACCTCAAGAAGCAGGGCGCCTTCTCCGTGAAGATGGGCCCGCCCGTGGTGATCCGGCGCTGGGACGCGGCCGCCATCAAGAAGGGCATCCAGGACCAGGACGTCAAGCGGCTGCGGGACATCGAGGCCACCCATATCGAGCCGCGTGCCTTCGAAGTGGCCGACAGGCTGCGCAAGATGGGCTGGCAGCAGGGCGAGGACGGCGGCGCCGGCTTCGGCGACGTACAGCCGCGCTACGTCTTCCAAGTCCCGCTGGAGGGCCGCTCCCTCGAAGAGGTGCACAAGAACTTCAACCAGCTGTGGCGCCGCAACATCAAGAAGGCCGACAAGGCGGGCGTGCAGGTGGTCCAGGGCAATATGGCCAACCCGTACGACCTGGACGAGTGGCAGCGGCTGTACGAGATCACCGCCGAGCGCGACAAGTTCCGCCCCCGCCCCAAGGCGTACTTCCAGCGGATGTGGAACGTCCTGAACGCCGAGGACCCGCAGCGGATGCGGCTGTACTTCGCCGAGCACGAGGGCGAGCGCATCTCGGCCGCCACGATGCTCGTCGTCGGCGGGCACGTCTGGTATTCCTACGGCGCCTCTGCCAACCACAAGCGCGAGGTGCGGCCCTCCAACGCGATGCAGTGGCGGATGCTCCAGGACGCCTACGCGCTGGGCGCGAGCGTGTACGACCTGCGCGGTATCAGTGACTCCCTGGACGAGAACGACCACCTTTTCGGCCTGATCCAGTTCAAGGTCGGCACCGGTGGGCAGGCGGCCGAGTACCTCGGCGAGTGGGACTTCCCGCTCAACAAGCTGCTGCACAAGGCGCTCGACATCTATATGTCGCGGCGCTGAGCGCGCTCCCCGCGCCCGACACGCCTGACATCCCGACCCCTTCAGAAAGGTTCCGTACCGGCCATGGCGCTCTCCCTCTATGTCGACACCGATCGCTGGCGGGCGCACCAGCAGACGGTGATTCAGCAGTTCCCGGGAATCGTTCCGGTCTGCAAGGGCAACGGCTACGGCTTCGGCCATGAGCGCCTGGCAGACGAGGCCACCAAGTTCGGCGCCGACATACTGGCCGTCGGTACGACCTACGAGGCGGCCCGTACGAAGGACCTGTTCGGCGGCGACCTGCTGGTGCTCACCCCGTTCCGCAAGGACGAGGAGCCGGTGCCGCTGCCGGACCGCGCCATCCGCTCGGTCTCCTCGGTGGAGGGCGTGGGCCTGATGCGCGGGGCCCGGGTGGTCATCGAGGTGATGAGCAGCATGAAGCGGCACGGGGTCACCGAGCAGGACCTGCCCCGGCTGCACGCCGCCATCGACGAGGTCCGTCTGGAGGGCTTCGCCATCCATCTGCCGCTGGACCGGGCTGACGGCTCGGACGCGGTGGAGGAGGTCATCGGCTGGATGGACCGGCTGCGTGCCGCGCGGCTGCCGCTGGACACGATGTTCGTCAGCCATCTGAAGCCGGAGGAGTTCGCCGTCCTCCAGCAGCAGTTCCCGCAGACCCGCTTCCGCGCGCGGATCGGCACCCGGCTGTGGCTGGGCGATCACGCCGCCACCGAGTACCGGGGCTCGATCCTGGACGTCACGCGCGTGGCCAAGGGCGAGAGGTTCGGCTATCGGCAGGCCAAGGTGTCGGGCGACGGCTGGCTGGTCGTCGTCGCGGGCGGCACCTCGCACGGGGTGGGCCTGGAGTCCCCCAAGGCCCTGCACGGCATCACGCCGCGGGCCAAGGGCGTCGCCCGCGCGGGCCTGGCGACCGTCAACCGCAACCTCTCGCCGTTCGTCTGGGCCGGCAAGCAGCGCTGGTTCGCGGAGCCCCCGCACATGCAGGTCTCCATCCTCTTCGTCCCCGCGGATGCGCCGGAGCCGCATGTGGGCGAGGAACTGACCGCGATCCTGCGGCACACGACGACGACGGTGGACCGCACGGTGGATCGCTGACGGGCTGCCCCTGGCTGTCCGTTGCCGTCTGCGGGTGCCTTGTGGCTGGTGGGGGCACCTCCCGGCCGAAGTCCCCCAGCTACCGCTGGGAGGTGCCCCCAGGGGGAGCAGTTCCCCGCGCCCCTTCGGGCGCCTGAGGGGGCCCGGGAACGATTCCCGGACCCCCTCATCGGCTAAGCCACAGCGGCCAGCGCTCAGCGCTCGACCTTGCCCTCGATGAAGTCCTGCACATTGCGCCGCGCGACATCATCGAAGTACTGCACCGGCGGCGACTTCATGAAGTAGGACGACGCCGAAAGGATCGGGCCACCGATGCCACGGTCCTTGGCGATCTTCGCGGCGCGCAGTGCGTCGATGATGACGCCCGCCGAGTTGGGCGAGTCCCACACCTCGAGCTTGTACTCCAGGTTGAGCGGCACATCGCCGAACGCGCGGCCCTCCAGGCGGACATACGCCCACTTGCGGTCGTCGAGCCAGGCGACGAAGTCCGAGGGGCCGATGTGCACATTGTCGGCGCCCAGGTCGCGGTCGGGGATCTGGGAGGTGACGGCCTGCGTCTTGGAGATCTTCTTGGACTCCAGCCGCTCCCGCTCCAGCATGTTCTTGAAGTCCATGTTGCCGCCGACGTTCAGCTGCATCGTACGGTCCAGGACGACGCCGCGGTCCTCGAACAGCTTGGCCATCACGCGGTGCGTAATGGTGGCGCCGACCTGCGACTTGATGTCGTCGCCGACGATCGGCACACCGGCGGCGGTGAACTTGTCCGCCCACTCCTTGGTGCCGGCGATGAAGACGGGCAGCGCGTTGACGAAGGCGACCCCGGCGTCGATGGCGCACTGCGCGTAGAACTCGACGGCCGACTGGGAGCCGACGGGCAGGTAGCAGACCAGAACGTCGGCCTGCGCGTCCTTGAGCGCCTGGACGACGTCGACGGGCTCGGCGGCGGACTCCTCGATGGTCTCGCGGTAGTACTTGCCCAGGCCGTCGTAGGTGTGGCCGCGCTGCACGGAGATACCGGTGGGCGGCACGTCGCAGATCTTGATGGTGTTGTTCTCGCTGGCGCCGATGGCGTCGGCCAGGTCGAGGCCCACCTTCTTGCCGTCGACGTCGAAGGCGGCGACGAACTCGATGTCGCGCACGTGGTAGTCGCCGAACTGGACATGCATCAGACCCGGCACCTTGCCGGCCGGGTCGGCGTCCTTGTAGTACTCGACGCCCTGGACCAGCGATGCGGCGCAGTTGCCCACGCCGGCGATGGCTACGCGAACCGAACCCATTCCGGTTGCTCCCTGTTTGTTCTCGCTGAGGCTGCGACGGAGCGCGGCCTCATCTGTCGGTGTTGTCGGACGGACCCGGCGCCGGGGATTCCGGACCGGTCTCCCGCTCCGGGCGCCCCGCACGCTCGTTTCCGTTCCGCTCGCTCTCGATGAGTTCGCTGAGCCAGCGGACCTCGCGCTCCACGGATTCCATGCCGTGTCGCTGCAGTTCCAGCGTGTAGTCGTCGAGGCGATCGCGGGTGCGGGCCAGGGAGGCACGCATCTTCGCGAGCCTCTCCTCCAGCCGGCTGCGGCGTCCTTCCAGCACGCGCATGCGGACGTCGCGCGAGGTCTGGCCGAAGAACGCGAAGCGGACGCCGAAGTGCTCGTCCTCCCACGCATCGGGACCCGTCTGGGAGAGCAGGTCCTCGAAGTGCTCCTTGCCCTCGGCCGTCAGCCGGTAGACGATCTTCGCCCGGCGCCCGGCGAGCGGTGCCGCCTGTGCGCGTCCGGACTGCTGCTCCTCCGGCTCCCCGCTCGGCTCCTCCACCAGCCAGCCGCGCTGCACCAGCGCTTTGAGGCAGGGGTAGAGCGAGCCGTAGCTGAAGGCACGGAAGACGCCGAGCGAGGTGTTGAGCCGTTTGCGCAGCTCATAGCCGTGCATCGGGGACTCGCGCAGCAGACCGAGAACGGCGAACTCGAGAACGCCTGAGCGCCTGCTCATCGTCCGCCCACCTCCGTCCACAAGCGCTTATCCCGCGCTTATCTCGCTCTGATGTATCGACTCGATACATCCCGACGATAGAACGCCGCTTCGGGAGCGACAAGAGGGGGGTCGGTGAAGGGCCTCACATCACTGATTCACCGCAGTCCCTTTGCGTCGATTGAGGCGAATACGGGCTAAGGAGGGTTTTGGAGCTGCGTAGTCTGTCGGCTGTGCAGACCACGAGTGCCGGGAACCATGCGACGCCAGTGAGCGTCCTCGTCCCCGGTGCAGTGCGCCCGGGCCTGGTCTTTCCGTCCCGGCGCACTCGGGGGGACCAGATGCCAACTGCCACCTTCAGGCGCAAGGGCCGCCTGCCCGAGGAGTAGCTGTTCCAATGAGCGGAAACCGTCGAAAGCCGCCGCAGGGGCGCGGCCGTCGTGCGGCGCAGCCGCCACCGTCCCCCGGCCGTCGCGCAGCATCGCGCGGCGGGCAGGCACCGCCCCCCGCACCGGGCCCCGAAGGGCACGGTCGCCGAGCCGCGCAGGGCCACGGGGCGGCGCCGGGCGCGCCGGGACACGGCGGCCGTGCGGAGGCCAGGAGGGCCGCGCAGGGTGGTGGAGGCCGACGACGGGCCGCCGCCGCGGCGGCGAGCGCACAGGCCGGCCGGCGCGGGCGGGGCCGCGGACGCGGAGTGCCGGAGCGCAAGCGCTTCATCGACTACCCGCGCGCGGGCAAGTACGGCGTACGGCGCTGGCTCCCGTCCTGGAAGCTGGTGAGCGGCACATGCTTCGGGTTCTTCGCGCTGATGATGGGCGCGCTGGGGATCGGCCTGCTCCTCGTGGACGTCCCGAACGACGAGCTCGCCGCGGCCCAGGCGCAGAAGAACGTCTACTACTGGAAAGACGGCAGCCAGATGGTGGTCGCCGGCGGCGGTGACCAGAACCGGCAGATCGTCGGCATCAACGAGATCCCCGAGCACATGCGGTGGGCGGCCATCGCCGCGGAGAACGAGACCTTCTACGAGGACAGCGGCGTCGACCCGATGGGCATCGCCCGCGCGGTCTTCAAGATGGCCACGGGCGGGGAGACCCAGTCCGGCTCCACCATCACGCAGCAGTACGTGAAGAACTCCTACCTCGACCAGTCGCAGACGCTCACCCGTAAGGCCAAGGAGCTGCTGATCTCGATCAAGGTCGGCGGGGTCAAGAGCAAGGACGAAATCCTCGCCGGCTATCTGAACACCGGCTACTACGGGCGCGGCGCCTACGGCATCCAGGCGGCGGCACAGGCGTACTACCACAAGGACGCCAAGAACCTCAGCGCCAGCGAGAGTGCCTTCCTGAGCGCGACGCTGAACGGCCCCAACCTCTACGACCCACAGGGCGGCGTCGGTTCCGCGGCGACCCCGGAGAAGAACCTCAAGCGGGCGAAGGCCCGCTGGTCCTGGACGCTGGACCGCGAGGTGGCTATCGGTCGTATGGACAAGTCAAAGCGCGACGCGATCAAGGCCAAGGGCTTCCCGGATCCCAAGAAGCCGAAGAAGTCGACCGAGCTGAAGGGGCAGACCGGCTACTTGGTGCAGTTGGCGGACAACTACATCAAGAACCTGCCGGCCAGCGAGGGCGGCATCTCGGAGCGCAGCCTCGACCAGGGCGGCTACCGCATCCACACGACCTTCGACAAGAAGAAGGTCCAGCAGCTGCAGAAGACCGTCGAGGCGGTCAAGAAGAAGAACATCGACGGCGAGAAACGGGACGTCGACAAATACGTCCAGTTCGGCGGCGCCTCTGTCAGACCACAAGACGGCGCGATCCAGGCCATCTACGGCGGTGAGGACGCGGTCAAGCACTTCACCAACAACGCCGACTACACCGGCGTCCAGGTGGGCTCCACGTTCAAGCCGTTCGTGATGGCGGCGGCGATGCGGGACGGCGTACGCAAGCCGACAGGCCCGGAGGTACAGGCCCCGGACATGCGCACCAAGGTCTCGCCGAAGAGCGTCTACAACGGCAACAACAAGATCAAGCTTCGGAACTACGACGGCACCGTCTGGCACGACAAGGACGGCCGCGAGTGGCACCAGAGGAATGACGGCAATGAGAGCCGCGGCATGATCAACCTGCGGACTGCCATGCAGTACTCGGTGAACACTCCCTTCATCCAGCTCGGCATGGATGTCGGCACCGAAAAGGTGAAGGAGGCGGCGCTGGACGCGGGCCTCACCAAGGACAGCCTCGCCCGCACCACACCCACCTTCTCGCTCGGCACCTCGCAGCCCAGCGCCATCCGGATGGCCAGCGCCTACGGCACCTTCGCCACCAGCGGTACGCAGGCCGATCCCTACTCGGTCACCAAGGTCGAACGGAAGGGCCAGGTCAGGTACGAGCACAAGAGGGTGACCAAGCCCGCCTTCGACCGGCCGGTCGCCGACAACATCACCAGCATGCTGGAGACCGTCGTCCAGAAGGGCACCGGCACCGCGGCCAAGGGCCTGGGCCGCCCGGCGGCGGGCAAGACGGGTACCACGGACGGCAACAAGTCCGCCTGGTTCACCGGCTACACCCCGCAGCTGTCCACCTCGGTCGGCATGTGGCGGGTCAACGACAAGGCCAAGTCGCAGAAGTTCCTGGAGATGTACGGCGTGGGCGGCCAGAAGTCCATCCACGGCGCCTCCTTCCCGGCCGAGATCTGGACGAAGTACATGAAGCAGGCCCTGAAGGGCACCCCGATCAAGAAGTTCCCCGTGCCGGAACCGATCGGTGAGAAGGTCTACGGCGACGGCGCGAGCCCGGATCCGACGCCGACCGAGACCTCGGCCCCGCCGACACCGTCCGACGAGCCGAGCCAGACCCCGTCCGACAAACCCTCCGAGACCGAGTCGCCGTCACCGTCCCCGTCGAACACGAGCTGCCCGCCGTTCGACCCGAACTGTGACGACAACCAGGACAACGGCGGAAGTGACAACGGCGGCACTGACGGCGGCGGTGGGGACCCCGGTGGCAACACGGGTGATCCCGGCGGCGGCGATCCCGGCGGCGGCGATCAGGGCGGCATCTTCGGCGGCCCGAACAGCTACCGGCGAGAGTGACGAAAAGGCCCACAGAACGGCCTGCTTCGAACGGCCCCCGGCTCGGACTCCGAGCCGGGGGCCGTTCCCGTGCGCGGCGTGCGGCAGGATGAATTCCATGACGAGCGCCCCCACCGAACGGAATCCCGCTCAGCGGCGACCTGGCCGGCCACCCGCCGCACGCCCCGTCGTACACCCCACGGACCACGACGAGGTGGCGACAACCGCGAGCGAAGTGGCCGGCGGTCCGGCAGGACGGCGGACCGTGGACGGACCGGGGTGGTGGACCCCGCTCCGCGTGGTGGTGGCGGTCGCGCTGGGGATGTACGCGCTCGGCCTGCTGCAGAAGGTGCCCTGCCTGGACGGCGCCTGGTTCTCCGGACAGACCTCGCAGTACGTCCACGCCTGCTACTCCGACATCCCGCACCTCTACAACGGCCGCGGCTTCGCGAGCGGGCTCACCCCGTATCTCGACCGCATTCCCGACCGGATCTCCGGCGGGATGGAGTACCTCGAATACCCCGTACTGACCGGGGTGTTCATGCTGATCGCGGCCAAGCTGACGGTCGGTGGGGACTCGCTCCAGCAGGACGAGCAGCTCTACTGGGTGGTCAACGCGGGGATGCTGATGCTCTGCGCGGCCGTGCTGATCGTCTGTGTGGTCCGTACCCACCGCAACCGCCCCTGGGACGGCATGCTGGTCGCGCTGGCGCCGGGGCTGGCGCTGACGGCGACCATCAACTGGGACCTGCTGGCCGTGGCGATGACGGCTGCGGGGATGCTGCTGTGGGCCCGTTCGCGACCGCTGGCGGCGGGCGTGCTGATCGGCCTGGCGACGGCGGCGAAGCTCTACCCCGCACTGCTGCTCGGGCCGCTGCTGCTGCTGTGCTGGCGGGCCGGGCGTTGGGGCGCCTTCGGCCGTGCTGCCGGAGGAGCCGCCGCCTCGTGGGCGGTGGTGAACGTGCCGGTGATGCTGCTCTCCTGGCAGGGCTGGTCGAAGTTCTACACCTTCAGCCAGGAGCGGCCGGTGGACTTCGGCTCGCTGTGGCTGATCATCCAGCAGCGATCCGGACGCACGTTCGATGACGCCAATACCTACGCCACCCTGCTGATGATCCTCGGCTGTGCCGGTGTCGCCGCGCTGGCGCTGTGCGCCCCCCGCCGTCCCCGGTTCGCGCAGCTCGCCTTCCTGGTGGTCGCGCTGTTCGTGCTGACCAACAAGGTCTACTCACCGCAGTACGTGCTGTGGCTGATTCCGCTGGCGGCGCTCGCCCGGCCCAGGTGGCGCGACTTCCTCATCTGGCAGAGCTGCGAGGCGCTCTATTTCCTGGGGATCTGGATGTACCTCGCCTACACCGGATCCGACAAGCACTACGGCCTCCCCGAGGACGGCTACCAACTCGTCATCGCCGCGCATCTGCTCGGTACCGCGTATCTCTGCGCGATGGTGGTGCGCGATGCGCTGCGGCCCGAGCACGACCCGGTCCGCAGGGACGACGGCTCGGACGATCCCGGCGGCGGAGTCCTGGACCGGGCGCCCGATGTGTTCAGCCTCGGCACCCTCGCCCACAAGCCGGCACTCCAGCGCTCTGCCTCCCTCCCCATCCGGCGGACTGTTGTGCGTTGGGGCACCACCTTGCGGGAGTGAGGGGGACGTCCCCCGCAGCGCGGGTTTCACGTGAAACCCCGTTTCACGTGAAACCGCCGGACTCCGCCCCGACTGTGTGAGGCTGTCCCCATGTCCGTCGCACGTGACCTGCGCACCCTGCTCCGTTTCCCGGACTTCCGGAAGCTGCTGACGGTACGACTGCTCTCCCAACTCGCCGACGGCATCTATCAGGTCGCACTCGCGGCATACGTCGTCTTCTCCCCCGAGAAGGAGACCTCCCCCGCCGCCATCGCCTCCGCGATGGCAGTGCTGCTGCTGCCCTACTCCCTCCTCGGGCCGTTCGCAGGCGTGCTGCTGGACCGCTGGCAGCGCAGGCAGGTGCTCTTCTTCGGCAACGTTCTGCGCACCGCGCTCGCCACCGCCACCGCGGCGCTTGTCTTCGGCGCCGTTCCCGAGTGGCTGGTCTATCTGTCCGCGCTCACCGTCACCGCCGTCAACCGCTTCATCCTCGCCGGACTGTCGGCCGCGCTGCCCCGCGTCGTGGACGGCGAGCGGCTCGTCATCGCCAACTCCCTCTCCCCGACCGCGGGCACGCTAGCTGCGACCATGGGCGGCGGTGTCGCGTTCGTGGTGCGCTATCTCGCCCCCGGTACGGGCCGCGAGGCGGACGCCCTCGTCCTGCTGACGGGAGCCGCGGTCTATCTGCTGGCCGGCCTCGCCTCCCTGCGGATGGCCAAGGGCCTGCTCGGACCCGACCCCACCGAGGTACAGCCCCGCGTACTGGCCGCCGTCACCAGTACCGCGCGGGGGCTGCTGGCCGGGCTACGCCATCTCCGCGAGCGCCGGACGGCGGCCTACGCGCTGGCCGCCTCGGCGCTGATGCGGTTCTGCTACGGGGCGCTGACGGTCACAGTGCTGATGCTGGCCCGGTACTCGTGGAGTGACAGCAGCCGGACCGATGGTGGGCTGCAACTGCTCGGTATCGCGCTCGCGCTGTCGGGGTTGGGCTTCTTCGCCGCCGCCGTCCTCACGCCCTCCGGGGTGCGGCGGGCCGGGGTCTTCGGCTGGATGGCGCTGTGCGCGGGCACCGCCGCGGTGCTGGAACCCGCGCTGGGACTGACCTTCCAGCCCGTGCCGATACTGCTGGCCGCCTTCATGCTGGGACTCGTCACCCAGGCCGGAAAGATCGCCACGGATACCGCCGTGCAGACCTCCGTGGACGATGCCTTCCGGGGCCGGATCTTCTCCCTCTACGACATGCTCTACAACGTGGCCTACGTCGGCGCCGCCGGAGTGGCCGCCGCCATGCTCCCGCCGGACGGGCGCTCCGCGGTCATCGTTGTAGGGGTGGCGGTGCTGTACGCGGCCATCGCCGCCGGGCTCTTCCGTGTTTCACGTGAAACAGCGGAACGCGGGGGCACGGGACAGGCCAGCCCTCCTACTGGGCCGCCTCCTGCTGGGCCCACCACTTCTTGAGCTCCGCGACGGCTGCGTCGCGACCCAGCGGCCCGTGCTCCAGCCGCAGCTCCAGCAGGTGCTTGTAGGCCTGCCCCACCACGGGGCCGGGCCGCACGCCCAGCTCCTGCATGATCTCGTTGCCGTCGAGGTCGGGCCGGATGGCGTCCAGCTCCTCCTGCTCCTGGAGCCGCGCGATGCGCTCCTCCAGGCCGTCGTACGCCCGCGAGAGCGCCTGGGCCTTCCGCTTGTTCCGCGTGGTGCAGTCCGAGCGGGTCAGCTTGTGCAGCCGGTCCAACAGCGGCCCGGCGTCCCGGACGTAGCGGCGTACCGCCGAGTCCGTCCACTCGCCCGTGCCGTAGCCGTGGAAGCGCAGATGCAGCTCCACCAGTCGCGAGACGTCCTTGATCGTCTCGCCGGGGTATTTGAGCGCGGCCATCCGCTTCTTCGTCATCTTGGCGCCCACCACCTCGTGGTGATGGAAGGAGACCCGCCCGTCCTTCTCGAACCGCCGTGTCCTCGGCTTGCCGATGTCGTGCAGCAGCGCGGCCAGCCGCAGCGTCAGGTCGGGGCCGTCCTCCTCCAGGTCGATCGCCTGGTCCAGCACGGTCAGCGAGTGCTCGTAGACGTCCTTGTGCCGGTGGTGCTCATCGCGCTCCAGCCGCAGTGCGGGCAGCTCCGGCAGTACATGGTCGGCGAGCCCGGTCTCCACCAGCAGCCGGAGCCCCTTGCGCGGCTGAGGGGAGACGAGCAGCTTGTTCAGCTCGTCCCGCACCCGCTCCGCCGAGACGATCTCGATCCGGCCCGCCATCTCGTCCATGGCGGCCACGACCTCCGGCGCGATCTCGAAGTCGAGCTGCGCGGCGAAGCGCGCGGCCCGCATCATCCGCAGCGGGTCGTCGGAGAAGGACGCCTGCGGGGTGCCCGGCGTGCGCAGCCGCCGCGCGGCCAGGTCCTCCAGGCCGCCGTGCGGATCGACGAAGTGCTTCTCCGGCAGCGCGACGGCCATCGCGTTCACCGTGAAATCGCGGCGGACCAGGTCCTCCTCGATCGTCTCGCCGTAGGACACCTCGGGCTTGCGGGAGCTGCGGTCGTAGACCTCCGACCGATACGTCGTCACTTCCAGGACAAAGTCGGATTTCTTGATCCCTACGGTGCCGAAGGCAATACCGACCTCCCACACCGCATCCGCCCACGGCCGCACGATCTCCAATACGTCCTCGGGCAGCGCGTCCGTGGTGAAGTCGAGATCGTTGCCGAGCCGTCCCAGCAGTGCGTCGCGTACCGAGCCGCCGACGAGAGCGAGGCGGAAACCCGCCTCGCGGAAGCGGCGTGCTAGCTCGTCCGCCACCGGTGAGACCCGTAGCAGCTCACTGACGGCACGCCGCTGCACCTCACTGAGCTGCTCGGCTGCCGGTCGGTCCGCTGTGGGCGCCCCGGGCACGGCGGTGGGCTGATCCTGGCTGTCACTCTTGGCGTTCGGCACAACAGCACAGGTTACGTTGCCGCCCCACCCGGAGGCGCCCCCGTTCCCGCCGCCCGCCCACAGGGCGCCCACCAGCACCGGTGATCATGTGTTGGACGGCGCGGCACTTCCACCCTCCGGGCATCGTTACCATCAGGCGAACGGGACGACGACCGACGACGGGATGGACGTGCGCGTGGCCGAGGCGGCTGAGAGCCAGGCTCCCCCTGGCCCAAGGGGAACGGCCGGCCCAAACGGGACGAACCGCTGGAAGCGACGGGCCGCGGTGCTCCTCCTCTCCGCGCTCCCCGTGCTGGCGGGAGTGCTGCCGGCGGCCGCCCCCGCGGCCTCGGCAGCACCGGCGACGGCCCCCGAGGCCGCAGCCCAAGCGGCATCGGCAGCCTCGGCAGCGCCCGCGGCCCGCACGGGCACGGGCTCCCGCAGCACCCGGATCTCCGTCAACCAGGTCACCCCCGCCGTCCCGGAACCGGGCGGCACCCTCACCCTGAGCGGCACCGTCACCAACACCAGCAGCACGACGCTGAGCCACCTTCGGCTGACCCCGCGTATCGGCCCCACCCTCGGCTCCCGCAGCGCCATCGACCAGGCCGCGCGCCGCAAGGGCTACCTCTCCGGCGCCGACGGCACCGAGGTCGCCGGCGGCCACTCCGTGCGGCTCAGCGGTCTCGCCTCCGGAGTCTCCCGCTCCTTCTCCCTGAAGATCCCGGTCAGCGACCTCAACCTCGGCGCCGACGGTGTCTATCAGCTCGGCGTCTCCCTCACCGGGCGGACCCGTAACCGTCCCTACGACCAGATCCTCGGTATCGGTCGCACCTTCCTGCCCTGGCAGAAGAAGGCGTCCGGCCACCGCACCCGGCTCACCTATCTGTGGCCGTTGATCTCCACCCCGCACGTCACGGCGCGCACCCAGTCCGACAAGCAGCAGACCCCGGTCTTCCGCGACGACGACCTCGCCAAGGAGCTGGCCCCCGGCGGTCGCCTCCAGCAGATGCTGGAGCTCGGCAAGGATCTGAACGTCACCTGGGTCATCGACCCCGACCTGCTGGCGAGCGTCGACGTGATGGCCCGCCGCTACCGGGTGCACAAGCCCGGCGGCGGCCCGGACGAGACCGTCGCCGGAAAGGGCCAGGAGTACGCCAAGCAGTGGCTGGACGAGCTCCAGGAGGCGGTGGCCGGCAAGGAGGTCGTCGCCCTCCCGTTCGCCGACCCCGACCTGGCCTCGCTCGCCCACCGCGGTACGCACATCCGTGGGGCGCTCAGCTCGCTGGGCCAGGCCACCACGACGGGCAGGGACACGGTCGAGACGGTGCTCCACGTGAAACCGAGCACGGACTTCGCCTGGCCCTACAAGGGCGCCGTCGACTCCTCCATCGTGGACGTCGCCACCTCGGCGGGCGCGCACAACGTCATCGCCCGCAGCGACAGCGTCCGCGAGAACGCGCTCTCCTACAGCCCCACCGCGGCCCGCCCCATCGGCAGCGGCAACACCGCGCTGGTTGCCGACGCACCGCTGTCCACCGCCTTCGAGGGCGATCTGACGGGGGCTGGAGCCTCCTCGCTGGCCGTCCAGAGGTTCGCCTCGCAGTCCCTCTCACTGGCCCGGCAGGCCCCCTCCCGCACCCGCAGCGTCGTCGTCGCCCCGCAGCGGATGCCCACCGTCTCCCAGGCGCAGGCGATGGCAGCCGGCATCAAGGCGCTCGCCGGCAGCGGCTGGTCCGAGCCCAGCAGCCTGGCGGACGCCGCCAAGGCCAAGCCGGACCCCAACGCACGCCGCAAGATGCCGTCGCCGTCCTCCTACCCCGCCTCGCTGCGCCGCACGGAGCTGCCCACCGCCGCCTTCGAGCAGGTGCGCAAGACCAAGGACGGGCTGGACGACTTCCAGCAGATCCTCAGCCAGGCCAACCGCGTCGTACCACCGTTCACCACCGCCATAGACCGCGAGGTCTCCAACGCCTGGCGGGGCGAGGGCCGCGCCTCCCGGAGCTACCGCGACGACGTGGAGAAGTACCTGCTGGAGCTGCGAGGCGCGGTCAAGCTCATCAAGAAGTCCGACATCACGCTCTCCGGGCGCGAGGCCACCATCCCCGTGACCGTCCAGAACAACCTCGCCCAGGGCGTGGACGGGCTCGTACTGGAGCTGCGCTCCAGCCGGATCGGCCTGGATGTGGGCGACTCCAAGCGGGTCACGGTCGACGGGGAGCACACCCAGTCCCTCAAGTTCGACACCACCGCCAAGAACAACGGCCGCGCCTACGTCTACGCCCAGCTCTACACCGAGGACGGCGAGCGCTACGGCAAGGTGATGAAGTTCCAGGTCAACGTGACCTCCATCACCTCGACCGTGCTGCTGGTGATCGCGGGCGGCGTGCTGCTGATCGTCCTCGCCGGCATCCGGATGTACACCCAGCGCAAGCGCTCCGGCCCCGCCCCGGACCCGGACGCACCGCTGGAGCAGCCGGACAGCGACGGCTCAGAGGACGCCCAGGAGAAGGACACCCCGGAGGAGGACGCCCAGGAAGAGGGCGAACCGGGGGAGGACAGCCCGGAGAAGGGCGGCCCGGAAAGGGAGGGTTCGAAAGCTGAGACCACCGGGGACTCGGCGGGCACCACCCACGGTGACGGAGACGACACCGAACGGGAAAACGGCAACCCCCCGGCCGCGGGTGAGAAAGTGGACCGTTGACTCTTCCGGGCGAGCAGGGGCAGGGGTAGGTAGCGACGATGAACGCGCCGTATGGCGGCGACCGGGGCCGGACCCCCGGTGACGGCTCCGGCCGTCCGGAAGACGCGTATGCGCCGGACGCGTACGGGCGCGACCCGTACGAGGAGCGCGACCCCTCGGCCCAGGACCCGCCGCACGCCTGGCAGCCCACCCCGGGGCAGCAGCCCTACGGGCAACAGCCGTACCAGGAACAGGCGCCCCAGCCCAAGGCGTATCAGGGAGGGCAGCCGCCCCAGCAGTCCGCACAGGCTTCGGGCCCGCCCCCGCAGCCCGCACAGGCTCCGGGCCCGCCTCAGCCGCCGCAGCAGCCCGCGGGCCCGCCGGGGGACGCCTTCGCGCACCTCTACCGCGACCAGGGCCACGCCCAACCGCAGCGCCCTGAGCAACAGCCGCCGTTCCACCCGGCACCCACCCAGCCGCCGCAGCCCTACCCGCCCGAGCCCGGGGCACCCGGCGCCGCCGAGGAACCGTCAGCCCAGACGGTCAACCTCGGCACCGTCGCCCCGAAGGGAGCCCCGCCGAAGGCTGCCCCGGCAGCGGGAGGGGAAGCTGCCGCGCCCGCCAAGTCCGGCGGCGGGGGAGGGCTCCTCAAGTCCAGCGCCATCATGGCCGCGGGCACGATGGTCTCCCGGCTCACCGGGTTCGTCCGCTCCGCGATGATCGTTGCCGCGCTCGGCGCCTCGGCCCTCGGCGACAGCTACCAACTCGCCATCACGCTCCCGACGATGCTGTACATCCTCACCGTCGGCGGCGGCCTCAACTCCGTTTTCGTCCCACAGCTCGTACGGGCCATGAAGGACGACGAGGACGGCGGGCAGGCGTACGCGAACCGGCTGCTGACGCTCGTCGCGGTGATCCTGGGCGGGCTGGCCGTGGCCTCCGTTTTCGCCGCTCCGCTGCTGGTGCGGCTGATGTCGGTCAAGCTCGCCGACAATCCGGCCGCCAACGAGGTCACCATCACCTTCGTGCGCTACTGCCTGCCCTCGATCTTCTTCATGGGCATCCACGTGGTGATGGGCCAAGTCCTCAACGCGCGGGGCCGCTTCGGCGCCATGATGTGGACCCCGGTCCTCAACAACATCGTCATCATCACGACGATCAGCATGTTCCTGTGGGTGTACGGCACTGCCGACACCTCGAACCTGACCGTCAACACCATCCCCGCCGAGGGCGTCCGGCTGCTGGGCGTCGGCACCCTGCTGGGCCTGGTGGTCCAGGCGCTGGCGATGATCCCGTATCTGCGGGCCGCGGGCTTCCGGATCCGGCCCCGCTTCGACTGGCGCGGTCACGGCCTGGGCAAGGCCGCCAAGCTGGCCAAGTGGACCATCCTGTTCGTGCTCGCCAACCAGGCCGGCGTGCTGGTCGTCTCGCAGCTGTCCACCTGGGCGGGCGACACGGCGGCGCAGCACGGCGACTCCGGCACCGGCTACATCGCCTACTCGAACGCGCAGCTCATCTGGACCATGCCGCAGTCGATCATCACCGTCTCCGTGATGGCCGCGCTGCTGCCCCGGCTCTCCCGCTCCGCCGCCGACGGCGACACCGGCGCCGTGCGGGACGACATCTCCCAAGGGCTGCGCAACTCCGCCGTCGCCATCGTCCCGATCGCGTTCGGATTCCTGGCGCTCGGTATCCCGATGTGCACGATGATCTACGGCTCGGCGGGCGTGGACGCGGCCCGTTCCATGGGATACATGCTGATGGCCTTCGGACTCGGCCTGGTCCCGTACTCGGTGCAGTACGTCGTGCTGCGCGCCTTCTACGCCTACGAGGACACCCGCACCCCGTTCTTCAACACCGTGATAGTGGCCGCCGTCAACGCCGCGGCCTCCGCGCTGTGCTTCCTGCTGCTCCCCTCCCGCTGGGCCGTCGTCGGCATGGCCGCCTCCTACGGGCTCGCCTACATCATCGGAGTCGGTATCGCCTGGCGGCGGCTCCGCAACCGGCTGGGCGGCGACCTCGACGGGCGGCACGTGGTCCGTACGTACACGCGGCTGGCCGGTGCCAGTGTTCCGGCCACGCTGGCCGCGGGCGCCGCAGCCTGGGGCGTCACCCATGTTCTGGGCAGCGGCACCCTCGGCTCGATCGCCGCCCTGGTGGGTGGAGGGATCGTTTTGGGCGCGGTTTTCGTCCTAGCGGCGAAGCGCATGCGCATTGAGGAAATGACGGCGATGCTCGGCATGGTCCGCGCCAGACTCGGCCGATGAAAACTCGGCGAGAAACCGGCGTATACAACCATCATTCGCCCCCGCGTGTCGTGCATAGCGGCGAGGTGTAGGCACAATGTTTTTGGCCGTTTCCAAGAAAACGGCCACTACGGATGGGGAGGCAGGAACGACGGTGGCGGAACGGAGCACAGCCGCTGTCGGCGTGGCCGAGACCAGCGGTGCGAACGGCGAACCGCTGACCGCCCAGCAGGACGGGGCCACGGGCGACGGTGCGACGGACGCGACGAACGGATACAGCCACAGCCCCGGGATCTCCCCGCACAAGGAGCCCTCGGCCGACCCCTCCGACACCGCACCTCTGACGGACTCCCCCGGTGCCGTGTCCCCCGAAGAGTCCCCCGAAGGGAGCAGCACGGGCGAGCCGACCGCAGCCGGCCCGGAACCGGTCCAGGACGCCGACACCGCGGATGCCGCCGAGAACTCCGCAGACGCCGAGACCTCCGCCACCTCCCCCACAGGCAAGGCCGACGCCGAAGACGGGGGCAAGGCCGATACCGAAGACGCCGACAAGCCGAAGGCCAAGGCCAGGGAGAAGGCCAGGGCCAAGGGCAGCGAGAAGGCCAAGGAAAAGACCAAGGCCGGCGAGAAGCCCGGCACCACCGCCGACGCCGAGAAGGCCGTCGACACCAAGGACGCCCCTGGCGGGGAGGACACCGGCTCAGAGGCCGGCGCCGCGAAGGCGCCCGCCGAGCTGCGGGTGCCCGAGTTGCACAGCGGCCACAAGCTCGCCAAGCGCTACCGCCTCGAAGAGTGCGTCACCCGCCTCGACGGCTTCAGCAGCTGGCGTGCCGTCGACGAGAAGTTGCGCCGCGCCGTCGGGGTCCATGTGCTGCCCGCCGGGCACGCCCGCTCCCGCCAGGTACTCGCCGCGGCACGCTCGGCGGCCCTGCTCGGCGACCCCCGGTTCGTGCAGGTCCTGGACGCGGTCGAGGAGGACGAGCTGGTCTACGTCGTCCACGAGTGGCTGCCCGACGCCGTTCCGCTCAGCGAGCTGCTCGCCGCGGGCCCGCTGGAGCCGCACGAGGCGTATCAGCTCGTCAGCCAGCTCGCCCAGGCGCTGACCGCGGCGCACCGCGAGGGGCTGGCGCACCTGCGGCTGACGCCTTCCTGTGTGCTGCGCACCGGCATCGGCCAGTACCGCGTCCGCGGCCTCGCCGTGAACGCGGCCCTGCGTGGCGTCACCAGCGACCACCCGCAGCGGGACGACACCGAGGCGATCGGCGCGCTGCTGTACGCGGCGCTCACCAAGCGCTGGCCGTACGAGGAGGGTGCGCACGGACTGCCGGGGGTCGGCTCGCTGGACATCGGCACCCTCGTGGCGCCCGAGCAGCTCCGCGCGGGCGTCCACCGCGGGCTGTCCACGCTGGCCATGCGCGCCCTCGTCAACGACGGCGCGACCGCCTCCCGGCAGGAGCAGCCCTGCACCACCCCGGAGGAGCTGTCCAAGGCGGTCTCCGCGCTGCCCAAGATCCGCCCGCCGGAGCCGGCCTTCGCTGCGCCCCCGGCGTATCAGCGCCCGGCCGGCATCGCCGCGCCCGGCGGACCCGGAGGTGCTGCTCCCGGGGCGCCTGCCGCCAGGGCGGGAGCCACGCCCCCTGCGCTGCCGGGCCGTACCGGCAAGGTACTCAAGTGGGGCGTCTCCGCACTGCTGATCGCCGCGCTCGGGCTCGGCAGCTGGCAGGTCGCCGACGCGCTGCTCAAGGGCGAGCCGCCGGTCAGCAAGAAGTCCGCGAAGCAGGTGAAGGGGAAGGACAACGCCGCGGGGACCGGTAAGCCGGTCAAGGTCGAAGACGTGCAGGACTTCGATCCGGAGAGCTCGGACGGGCGCGAGAAGCCGGAGAGGGTCGGCGACGCCGTGGACGGCAAGCCCGGCACCTACTGGCTCACGGACAAGTACCTGAATTACCCCACGTTCGGCAACTTCAAGTCCGGCGCCGGCCTCATCCTCGATCTGGGGAAGACCCGGCAGGTCAGCCGGCTCAAGGTCGACTTCATCGGCAAGACCTCGGCAAGCTTCCTGGCAGCGCCGAACAGCGTCACCAACATGCCCTCCTCCCTGAGCAGCTTCAGCAAGGTCACGAGCGGCTCCGGCGCACACCTCACCCTGAAGGCGAAGAAGCCCATCAAGACCCGTTACGTACTGCTGTGGCTCACCAAGCTCCCACTCACGGACGACGGCAACTACCGTGGTCGCGTCACGGAGGTCCAGGTCCTCGGTTGAGGCAGTGGACGCCGCTTCCGACGTGGGCGCGGCAGGGCAAGGGGAGGGGCTGATGGCGAGCGACGGCGCGCCCGACGGGATGGCCGGGCCGGACGACAAGGAGCTGCTCGCCCGCCACGTCGCGGGCGACCCGGAGGCGTTCGGGGAACTCGTCCGCCGCCACCGGGACCGGCTGTGGGCGGTGGCCCTGCGGACGCTGGGAGACCGCGAAGAGGCCGCCGACGCCGTGCAGGACGCCCTCATCTCGGCCTACCGTGCCGCGCACACGTTCCGCGGCCAGTCCGCCGTCACCACCTGGCTGCACCGCATCACCGTCAATGCCTGTCTGGACCGCGCCCGCAAGGCCGCGTCCCGCCGCGCAACGCTCACCGATGACACCGAGCGCATGGAACAGCTCCTTGAACCTCACGAGTCCGCAGCCGCTCCCGTGGAGCGCCAGGACGTGCAGCAGCAGGTGGTGACCGCGCTCTCCGAGCTGCCGGTCGAGCAACGCGCCGCGCTGGTGCTGGTGGATATGCAGGGCTACCCCGTCGCCGAGGCCGCCGAGGTGCTCGATGTGGCCGTGGGCACGGTCAAGAGCCGCTGTGCCCGCGGCCGCGCCCGGCTGCTTCCGCTCGTCTCCCACCTGCGTCCCGGCGACAGCAGCAGCAAAGAGAGCAACGGTGGCGCGGGCGGGAACGGTAGCGCCGAAGGCGGCGGCAGCAGCGAAGGGAACCCGTCCTCGGGCGCTTCCGTCCCAACACCGAGAGGGGTGCCACCGAAGAAACCACGGAAGGCTCGACGGAACGCTCAGCAGGACACCACAGGCTCTGGAGCCGTGAAGGGAGGGGGGCAGGCATGACATCCACTCCTTTCCCGTACGGCGAGCACCCAGAGATCACCGAGATCTCCGCACTCAGCGAGGGCATCCTGCCCACCGAGCGCCAGGCGGATCTCCGTGCCCACCTGGTGGAGTGCGAGCTCTGCGCCGACGTGTACGCCTCGCTGGAGGAGATCCGCGAGACGCTGGGCACTCTGCCCGGGCCTGCCCAGATGCCGGAGGATGTGGCGAGTCGTATCGACGCAGCCCTGGCGGCGGAGGCGCTGCTGTCAGCCGCGGTGCCGGGGGAGACCGAGACCGCGTCAGAGGACGCGACCGTCCCGGATGACGAGGCCGTCCCGGATGACGAGGGCGCTTCCCATGACGGCGCTGTTTCACGTGAAACGGCCCCGGCATCTCCCGAGAAACCCGCTCCCGAGGCGGCTTCAAGTCCCGTTTCACGTGAAACAGCGACTGCCCCCGTCCCCCTCAGCTCCCGACGCAGGAAGCGGACGATGGTGCTCGTGGCGGCAGCGTCTCTCGCTGTCCTCACGCTCGGCGGGATTACCATCCGGGCGCTGTCCAACCCCGCGCCCGCCGAGGTGAGTTCGGGCACGGCCCAGTCGACAACCGGCAAGCAGGCTCCCGACTCACCGTCGAGTTCCACGGCCCCCACGGACACCGACGCCGGCGGCAGCAGCAACGATCAGCAGCTGCGCAAGCGCGTCCAGAACCTGCTCTCGGACCAGAAGTCGCCGTCTCCCTCCCGGAACGCGCCGGAAAAGTCCACGCCGCCCAGCGACTCCCCCTCGGTCGGCACCAAGCGGAGTCCCAGCACCGACGAGAAGACACTCCGCGACGACAGGATGGGCGGCGGGCAGGGCATGCCGTCCTGCGTACGCGACGGCATCCACCGTACGGAGAGCCCGCTGGCCGTCGACGCCGACGCCACCTTCGAGAGCCGCTCCGGCTATCTGGTCGTCCTGCCCCACCAGGGCGGCGACCCGAACCTGGTGGACGCCTACCTGGTGGACCCCTCCTGTGTCAGCGCCGACCCGTCGGGCCCCGGGAAGGTGCTGTTCAAACGCACCTACCCGCGCGGGTGACACGCGGTCGCAGGCCCGGGAATGTCTGCCCCTTAGGATCCGTTGGACGGGGTGCAAGCCTCGGCAGAAGATCCCGGAAGCAGTCGGCAGACAAGGAAGACTCCCGTGAGCGACGTCCGTAACGTCATCATCATCGGCTCGGGCCCAGCCGGATACACGGCTGCGCTCTACACCGCCCGCGCGTCGCTGAAGCCGCTGGTGTTCGAGGGCTCCGTCACCGCAGGCGGGGCGCTGATGAACACCACCGATGTCGAGAACTTCCCCGGGTTCCAGGAAGGCATCATGGGCCCGGAGCTCATGGACAACATGCGGGCCCAGGCCGAGCGCTTCGGCGCGGAGCTGATCCCGGACGACGTCACCGCCGTCGACCTGTCCGGTCCTGTGAAGACCGTCACGGATTCCAACGGCACCGTCCACCGCGCCCGCACCGTGATCGTCTCCACCGGCTCCCAGCACCGCACGCTGGGACTGCCGCTGGAGGAGGAGCTCTCCGGCCGGGGCGTCTCCTACTGCGCCACGTGTGACGGCTTCTTCTTCCGTGAGCAGCACATCGCCGTCGTGGGTGGCGGTGACACCGCCATGGAGGAGGCCACGTTCCTCTCCCGCTTCGCGGCCTCGGTCACCGTGGTCCACCGCCGGGACACGCTGCGTGCCTCCAAGGCGATGCAGGAGCGGGCCTTCGCCGACCCGAAGATCTCCTTCGCCTGGGACAGCGAGGTCGCCGAGATCCACAGCAAGGACGGCAAGCTCTCCGGTCTGACGCTGCGCGACACCAAGAACGGCGAGACCCGCGAGCTGGATGTGACCGGCCTGTTCGTCGCCATCGGCCACGACCCGCGCGTGGACCTCTTCAAGGAGGAGCTGACCCTGGACGAGGACGGCTACCTCAAGGTGGACGCCCCCTCCACCCGCACCAATGTCCCCGGCGTCTTCGCGGCGGGCGACGTGGTGGACCACACCTACCGCCAGGCCATCACCGCGGCGGGCACCGGCTGCTCCGCGGCGCTTGACGCCGAGCGGTATCTGGCCGCCCTCACCGATGTGGCCACCGAGGAGACCCCGGAGCCGGAGAAGACCGCAGCAGCCGTCTGACGCGACAGCCCTCCAAGGGGGACCCGCCCGCCCTGTCCCCCACCAGCTCCCCACCCGACCCGCAGTCAACAGAGAATGAGGAGAAGCACCATGGCCGGTGCCACCGTGACCGCGACCGACGCCGACTTCGACGATGTCGTCCTGAAGAGCGACAAGCCCGTGCTGGTCGACTTCTGGGCGGCCTGGTGCGGCCCGTGCCGTCAGATTGCCCCGTCGCTGGAGGCCATCGCCTCTGAGCACGCCGACAAGCTGACGGTGGTCAAGCTCAACATCGATGAGAACCCGGGCGTCGCCGCCAAGTACGGCATCATGTCGATCCCGACGATGAACGTCTACCAGGGCGGCGAGGTCGTGAAGACCATCGTCGGCGCCAAGCCGAAGGCCGCCATCGAGAAGGACCTCGCGGACTTCATCAGCTGAGGGCCATCCCGTCACTGACTGAGGGGCGCGGCTCTTGCCACGAAAAAG
>NZ_JBQQBT010000028.1:0-76664 GCF_052245835.1 Streptomyces sp. 8N114
CCGTTTCACGTGAAACGGCGCGCCCCTCAGTCGTACTCGAAGGCCCCCTAGGAAGCCCCCAACTGCGCCCTCACAGCGGCCGCAGTGCCGGCTCCTTGCTGTGCACCTTGCCCAGCAACTGGTCCAGCGCCCGTTCCATGTCGTGCCGCCACGAGACGGTGGAGCGCAGTTCCAGCCGCAGCCGGGGGTAGCGGGGATGCGGGCGGACGGTCTTGAAGCCGACGGACAGCAGATGGTCGGCGGGCAGCAGACAGGCCGGCTCCGCCCACTGTGTGTCCCCGAACGCCTCTATCGCCTTGAACCCCCGTCGCAGCAGATCCTTCGCCACTGTCTGCACGATCACCCGGCCGAGCCCCTGCCCCTGGAACTCCGGCAGCAGGGAGGCCGTCATCAACTGCACCGCGTCGGGGGAGACGGGGCTGGTAGGAAAGGCGAAGGAACGCGGCACATACGCAGGGGGCGCGTACAGCACATAGCCGACCGCTACATCGTCGACATAGACGACCCGGCCGCATGAACCCCACTCCAGCAGCACCGCCGAGATCCAGGCTTCTTTCTCCAGATCCGGCCGCCCTGCCTTCTTCGCCTCCTCACCGCTGACCGGGTCCAGCTCCCAGAAGGTGCACCCACGGCAGCGCTTCGGCAGGTCCGGGAGGTTGTCCAGCGTGAGCGGAACGAGTTGTCGCCCCATGACAGACATCGTATCCATGGGGCGACAACTCGTCGGCGGGTTTCTTCTGTTGTGACGGGCACAAGCAGGGGCCCGGGCGACAGACGCCCGGGCCCCTTACCGTCTATGGGGATTCAGCTCTCTGTAGGTCCAGTGCTAGGAGACATCGGCGTCCTCGCCGCTGTCGCCCTCGGCGAGCTTCTGCTCCAGCACCCGGCCCTCACCCGGAGCGAGCTGCCCCAGGATGCGCTCCAGATCCTCCATCGAGGCGAACTCGACCACGATCTTGCCCTTCTTCTGGCCGAGATCGACCTTCACCCGCGTCTCGAAGCGGTCCGAAAGCCGCCCCGCCAGGTGGTCCAGCGCGGGGGAGACCCGCGCGCCGGCTCGGGGTCCCTTGGGCTTGGTGCTGCCCTTGGGCTTGCCGCCCATCAGCGTGACGATCTCCTCCACCGCACGCACCGAGAGTCCCTCGGCAACGATGCGGTGAGCGAGCTTGTCCTGCTCCTCTCCGTCCTCCACGGACAGCAGCGCTCGCGCATGCCCCGCGGAGAGCACTCCGGCGGCCACCCGGCGCTGCACTGCCGGAGAGAGCCGCAGCAGCCGCAGTGTGTTGGACACCTGCGGGCGGGAACGGCCGATACGGTCGGCCAGCTCGTCATGGGTGCAGTTGAAGTCCTTGAGGAGCTGGTCGTAGGCGGCCGCCTCTTCCAGCGGGTTGAGCTGTGCGCGGTGCAGGTTCTCCAGCAACGCATCAAGCAGCAGCTTCTCGTCCTCGGTGGCCCGGACGATGGCCGGGATCCGCTCCAGTCCCGCCTCACGGCAGGCCCGCCAGCGGCGCTCACCCATGATGAGCTCGAAGCTGCCGGCCTTGAGCTCCCGGACGACCACGGGCTGGAGGAGGCCAACTTCCTTGATGGAAGTGACCAGTTCGGACAGCGCATCCTCGTCGAAGACCTCACGGGGCTGCCGCGGGTTCGGCGTGATGGCCTCGAGTGGCACCTCCGCGAAGAACGCACCCGCCGCCTCCTCAGGAACACCGCCTTCCACAGTGGCCGATGGCTCTGTTTCACGTGAAACGGCGTCTTCTCGTGAAACCTCGTCCTCGTTCTCCCGCTGGGAGAGCGCGGCGACCTTGGCCGCTGCCACGCCTCGTACCCCCTTCTCGGGAGTGAGCACGGGAACAGCGGTGGGGGAGGTGGAGCCCCCCGACATGTTCGGCTTCTGCTCGTTCTCGGCGGAGTCAGCTGTATCCGTCCCCGTTGGAGCCGCCGGGATCAGTGCACCGAGCCCCCGCCCAAGACCCCTACGTCGCTCGCTCACTGAGTCCCCTCCGCCATGCTGCCGTGCTGCTGCGCCTGTGCTTGCTGTGTGTGGTGTGCGTGTACTTGCTGGGCCTGCGCCTGCTGTAGCTGAAGCTGCTGCTGTGCTTGCTGCGCCTGCTCAATGTGCGGGTCTCGCAGGGCAATCTCCCGCGCCGCCTCCAGATAGGAGAGCGAACCGCTGGAGCCCGGATCGTAGGTGAGGACCGTCTGCCCGTAGCTGGGCGCCTCCGAAATCCGTACCGACCGCGGGATGTTGGTGCGCAGGACCTCCTTGCCGAAGTGGCTACGCACCTCCTCCGCCACCTGCGACGCCAGCCGGGTCCGGCCGTCGTACATGGTGAGGATGATGGTCGAGACGTGCAGCCGCGGGTTCAGATGACCCCGCACCAGCTCGACGTTCCGCAGCAGTTGGCCGAGCCCCTCCAGCGCGTAGTACTCGCACTGAATGGGGATCAGCACCTCGGCGCCGGCCACGAGCGCGTTCACCGTCAGCAGCCCCAGCGAGGGCGGGCAGTCGATGAGGACGTAGTCCAACGGCTGCTCGTATGCCTCGATGGCGCGCTGAAGGCGGCTCTCCCGCGCGACCAGTGACACGAGTTCGATCTCCGCACCGGCGAGATCGATGGTCGCTGGCGCGCAGAAGAGCCCCTCCACGTCCGGCACCGGCTGGACGACTTCCGAGAGCGGCTTGCTCTCCACCAGAACGTCGTAGATCGACGGAACCTCGGCATGGTGGTCGACCCCCAGCGCCGTCGAGGCGTTGCCCTGCGGGTCGAGGTCGACAACCAGGACGCGGCCCCCGTGCAGCGCCAGCGAGGCGGCGAGATTCACCGTCGTGGTGGTCTTGCCGACTCCGCCCTTCTGGTTGGCGACGACCATGACCCTCGTCTGGGCGGGGCGAGGCAGCCCCTCCCCGGCGCGGTTCATCGCTTCGACCGCCTGCTGGGCCGCACGGCCGATCGGCGTGTCATCCATGGGCGGTGGCGTTTCACGTGCCGCGTCACCGCGGGGAGCGACCCCACCCGCGCTGGTATCCCCCGGCTCTGTGCGGGGACCGGGGACCGGGTCGGCCATCGGTCCCGCGATGTTGGCGTCGGACCGCAACGGTTCACTCTCCTCAACATCAGGCTCGCTATGGACAGAGCCTCCCATGCTTTCGGTCCCGTGAACCAGCGAGCCCCGCTCAGTTGTGGACAACTCCACGTCCGAGCGGGGCTCAGGGGCGGTCTGGCCGCGCGCACTGGCGGCAGAGCGGCCTCGGTTGATGATTCCGTGCAACAGAGAGCGGCGTTTCACGTGAAACACGATGCACACGCACCCGACGGTGACCGTCGCGACACTCCGCTCCGCGGGGCCTTAAGCGTTTTTATGGAGTAACCGAATCAGCGTTTCAGCGCCGACCCGGCCACTCCCTCCCGGTGCGTCAGCGTCGCCGTCGACCGCCCCGCGTGGAACGGCCGCTCGCCCGGGCTGCCTTCTCGGCCTTGACGCGGCGGGCCGCGAAACGCACCCCACCGGGGCTCTCGCCGACCCTGGCCCGTACGACCGTCGAGGGGGGATCGACCAGACCACGGCCGATCTGCTCCACCGTCGTCTCCACGACACCCAGCTTGTGCAGCGCGTCCCGGGCCGCCCGTACCTCTTCCTCGGCGGTGTCGCCCTTGAGCGCCACCATCTCGCCGTACGGCCGCAGCAGCGGAACGCCCCAGCCGGCCAGCCGGTCCAGCGGCGCCACCGCACGGGCCGTCACCACATGGACAGGGGTCAGCGTGCCCAGCATCTCCTCGGCCCGGCCCCGCATCACCGTCACATGGTCGAGCCCCAGCAGCTCGACGACCTCCTGGAGGAAGGTCGTCCGCCGCAGCAGCGGCTCCAGCAGCGTGATCTCCAGATCCGGCCGCACCAGCGCCAGCGGAATGCCCGGCAGCCCGGCGCCCGAGCCGACGTCGCAGACCGTGACGCCCTCGGGCACCACCTCGGAGAGCACCACACAGTTCAGCAGGTGCCGCTCCCACAGCCGGGGCACCTCGCGCGGGCCGAGCAGTCCGCGGCGTACTCCGGCATCCGCCAGCAACTCCGCGTACCGCTCGACAGCGGGCAGGCTGTCCCCGAACGCCTTGTGCGCCGTCTCCGGAGCGGGCGGCAGCTCCGCCTGCTGCTCCGGGGTCTCCCCCCACCGCTCCGTCACGGGAGTACGACCACGCAGCGCTGCGGCTCCTCGCCCTCGGACTCGCTGCGCAGTCCGGCGGCCTTCACCGCGTCGTGCACGACCTTGCGCTCGAACGGCGTCATCGGACGCAGCTTGACGGGCTCTCCGCTGCTCTTCGCCTCCTGAGCCGCCTTCGCGCCCAGCTCCGCGAGCTCCTCGCGCTTACGGGCCCGGAACCCGGCGATGTCCAGCATCAGCCGGCTGCGGTCACCGGTCTCCCGGTGCACGGCCAGCCGGGTCAGCTCCTGGAGGGCCTCCAGGACCTCCCCGTCCCTGCCGACCAGCTTCTGCAAGTCGCGGGACGAGCCCTCGCTGATCACCGACACCGCGGCGCGGTCGGCCTCGACGTCCATGTCGATGTCGCCGTCCAGGTCGGCGATATCGAGAAGTCCCTCGAGGTAGTCGGCCGCGATCTCACCCTCCTGTTCCAGGCGGGTCAGGGTGTCGGTGTCGGCTTCGGTGCCTTCTGGGGCAGTCGTGTCCGTCACGGCGGGGACTCCTTCGGTGCTCACTTCTTGGAGGGGTGCTTGGGACGCTGCGGGCCCTTGCGCTGCTGGCCGGACTTCTTCTGGCCCGACTTCTGCTGGCCGGACTTGGCCTGGCCTGCCGCCTTCGACCCGCCGCCCTGCTTCTGGCCGGCGCCCTTCTGCCCGGACTGCTTCTGACCGGACTGGCCGGACTGACCGCCCTGCTTCTGGTCCGTCTTCTGGTCGGTCTTCTGCATGGACGTGGCAGCCGGGGCGGAGTCGTCCTTCTTGGTGCCCGTGGCGACCGCGCCGCCGCCGCTCTGACGCTTCGCCTTGGGCTGCCGCTTCGGCTGCTGCCGCCGGACCCGGGCCGCCTCGGCGGCCTCGCGCGCCTCGACCTCCTTCGGGTCCTCCTTGAGCTTGCCCTTGGCGCGCAGCTTCTCCTGGCGCTCCGTGAAGGCACGGGAGCCGGGGGTCGGATTGCGCTTGATCACGTACATCTGCTGGCCCATCGTCCACACGTTGGTGGTCAGCCAGTAGACGAGGACACCGACGGGGAAGTTGATGCCGAAGACGGCGAACATGATGGGGAAGACGTACATCAGCATCTTCTGCTGCTGCATGAACGGCGTCTTCACCGTCAGGTCGACGTTCTTGGTCATCAGCTGGCGCTGCGTGTAGAACTGCGACGCCGACATCAGAATGATCATGATGACCGTGACGACGCGGACGTCGGTCAGCGTGGCGGCCAGCTCCTGCACCTTGCCGGCGCTGTCCATGAACTTCGCAGCGATCGGGGCGCCGAAGACCTTGGCGTTACGGGCGCTGTCGACCTCGGCCTGGGTGAGCACACCCACAGCCTTGTCGTTGGCGATGTGGTTGAGCACCTGGAAGAGGGCGATGAAGAACGGCGACTGCGCCAGGATCGGCAGGCAGCTGGAGAGCGGGTTGGTGCCCGTCTCCTTGTAGAGCTTCATCATCTCTTCGCTCTGGCGCTGCTTGTCGCTCTTGTAGCGCTCCTGGATCGCCTTCATCTTCGGCTGGAGCGCCTGCATGTTCCGGGTCGACTTGATCTGCTTCACGAAGAGCGGGATCAGGCAGATCCGGATCAGCACCACCAGGCAGAAGATGGACAGACCCCAGGCCCAACCGCTGTTCTCGTCGAAGACCAGGCTGAACAGCGAATGGAACTGGACAATGATCCAGGAGACAGCGGTATAGAGAGGACTCAGGATCGTGTCCACGTATCAGGCTCCTTGGGCGTTGGACTGGGTCCGGTGCTGCTGCCAGCGGGAGCGGATCCGCTGGTGCCATACCGGGTGCTTCCGGGCGGGGACATGGTCGACGCCACCGGGCGACCACGGATTGCAGCGCAGAATGCGCCAGGCCGTCAGCGCCGTTCCCTTCACGGCGCCATGGCGGGCGATGGCCGTATAGCCGTAGTGCGAGCACGACGGGTAGTACCGGCACACCGGGCCGAGCATCGGACTGATGGTCCACTGGTACAGCTTGATCAACCACAGCAGCGGGTACTTCACTGAGCTCTCCCTCCCGGTTCACGGCCGGGAATCCGGGGGCTGTCCCCCGAGGCAGCTGAGCGAGGGGACCCTTTGAGCAGCTTCCGCAGCGCGGCATCCAGATCGCGGGCCAGTTCCACGTGGTCCGCCTCCGCCGCGCTGGGTTGCGCCCGTACGACGACAAGGCTACCGGGGGCCAGCTGGGACAGGCGGTCCCGCAGCAGATGCCGCAGGCGCCGCTTCACACGGTTACGGACCACCGCATTGCCGACGGCCTTGCTCACGACGAAACCCGCACGCACCGGGGGGACCTCTCCCCCCGACGCATGCGGGTCCGTTCGACTGCGTAGATGGACGACGAGGAGAGGGCGCCCAGCCCTGCGTCCTCGGCGTACCGCGGCCGCGAAGTCCTCGCGCCGCCTCAGCCGGTTCTCGGTAGGCAGCACGTCATGGACCTGTGGTCAGGCTGCTCAGGCCGACAGGCGGGTGCGACCCTTGCTGCGGCGGTTCGCGATGATCGCGCGGCCGGCGCGGGTCCGCATGCGCAGCCGGAAGCCGTGGGTCTTCGCGCGGCGGCGGTTGTTCGGCTGGAAGGTGCGCTTGCTCACTCGGGGGCTCCAGAGATGCTTCGTGTCCCACGATCACCGCGGGACTGGGTGTGGGGAGTCGACCGGCTGTCACCGTGCGCCCACGAGTAGCTCGCAACGCCCGAGTGTGCACCGCTTCATGATCGACCGGGAGAACCCGCCGATCTTGCCCATCGGAGGCAGGCGGCAGCAGCCGTCGACACTCGACCTGGTTACGGTACGCGCGCCTTAGCCATCCGGTCAAACCAGCGCCAGTGGGGCGCCCGGCCCCCGCCCGGCGGCCGCTCCGCCCGCTGCCCGGCTACTGCACTCGTGCACAGCCTGTGGACAACGACTTGAACGGGGCACGTCCGCGTGACTACCGTGGCCGAACTTCCCTTCCTTCCCGACCGTCCCGAGAAACATGCATTCGTGGGACATGGTCGATCACCGGACGACCGTCACACAGCGAGTGACCCGTCACCCAGCGAGTGAGAGAGCGTGCCCCGTGGCTGACCTACCTGCCGATCTTGCCGCAGTGTGGCCACGGGTGCTGGACCAGCTCCTGCGCGAGGGACAGGGCGTCGAGGCGAAGGACCAGCGCTGGCTGCGGGACTGCCAGCCCCTCGTCCTCGTCTCCGGTACGGCACTGCTCGGCGTTCCGAACGAGTATGCGAAGGGGGTCCTGGAGGGCCGCCTCGCGCCGCTGATCACCGAGGCCCTCAGCCGGGAGTGCCAGCAGCCCATCCGGCTGGCGATCACGGTGACGGGCCCCGCCCCCGAGGCAACCGCCCCACCCGCCCCGGCCATCCCATCCCCCACACCGGCCCCCGAACAGCAACAGCAGTCGCAGCCGCAGCAGCCCTCGCACCCCCAGCCCCCGCAACAGCACGGCCACCAGGACCGCTACGAGCCGGACCGGTACGGCGAGGACAGGTACGAGCAGGACCGCTACGAGCAGTACGAGAGCCGCGATGTCCCCGGTGCCCGCTCCGCGTACCCGACGGACTACTCCCACTGGCAGCAGCCGCGCGAGCCGTATCCCCCGCAGCAGCACCAGCCCCGCCAGCCCTACGAGCGCCAGCAGCAGCCGTACGACCAGCAGAGCTACGAGCAGCAGCAGTCCTACGACCAGCAGGGCGGCGGCTACGACACCGGCCAGGGCTACGAGGGTGCCCAGGGCTACAGCGGCGGACAGGGCTACGAGCGCGCCGGCAGTCAGACCTACGAGCGCGGTGGGCAGGGCTACGACCAGCAGTCTTTCGAGTCGTACGAGCAGCAGCACCAGCAGCACCAGCAGCGGCCCCGGCCGCAGGTGCCGCCCCAGGGCCGGCCGCCCGCCCCGCACTACGACAGCCCGGCTCAGCTGCCGGCACCCAGCGGGGCGCCCGGGCCGCTGGCCGCGCAGCCGGCTCCGGCCACGGGTCCGGGGGAGCCCACCGCGCGGCTGAACCCGAAGTACCTCTTCGACACCTTCGTGATCGGCGCCTCGAACCGCTTCGCGCACGCCGCGGCCGTCGCCGTGGCGGAGGCGCCGGCCAAGGCGTACAACCCGCTGTTCATCTACGGCGAGTCCGGGCTCGGCAAAACGCATCTGCTGCACGCGATCGGCCACTACGCGCGCAGCCTCTACCCGGGCACGCGGGTGCGCTACGTCAGCTCGGAGGAGTTCACCAACGAGTTCATCAACTCCATCCGCGACGGCAAGGCGGACGCGTTCCGCAAGCGCTACCGCGACATGGACATCCTGCTCGTCGACGACGTCCAGTTCCTGGCGGACAAGGAGTCGACGCAGGAGGAGTTCTTCCACACCTTCAACACCCTGCACAACGCCAACAAGCAGATCGTCCTCTCCAGCGACCGGCCGCCCAAGGCCCTCGAAACGCTTGAGGACCGGCTGCGCAACCGCTTCGAGTGGGGCCTGATCACCGACGTCCAGCCCCCCGAGCTGGAGACGCGGATCGCGATCCTCCGTAAGAAGGCGGTGCAGGAGCAGCTGAACGCCCCGCCCGAGGTGCTGGAGTTCATCGCCTCGCGCATCTCCCGCAACATCCGGGAGCTGGAGGGCGCCCTGATCCGGGTGACGGCCTTCGCCAGCCTCAACCGGCAGCCCGTCGACCTGGGGCTGACCGAGATCGTGCTGAAGGACCTCATCCCCGGCGGCGAGGACGCAACGCCGGAGATCACCGCGCCCGCGATCATGGCCGCGACGGCCGACTATTTCGGGCTGACGGTGGACGATCTTTGCGGCTCCTCACGCAGCCGGGTCCTGGTCACAGCACGGCAGATCGCGATGTATCTGTGCCGGGAGCTGACGGATCTCTCGCTGCCGAAGATCGGCGGCCAGTTCGGCGGGCGCGACCACACCACCGTGATGCACGCCGACCGGAAGATCCGCGCGCTCATGGCCGAGCGGCGCTCCATCTACAACCAGGTCACGGAGCTGACCAACCGCATCAAGAACGGCTGACACGCGCCGCTGTGCGGGGCTTGTACGGCGGATCTGGCGCCGTCCCTCCCATTGTTCGGGCAGGGGGTGCCCCTGCCCGACGCCCGCAGGCTGCGAGGGACGTCGTGGCCGAGCGCGCCCACGCGGCGGAGCCGCACATTGAACGCCGCCCCGCGCCCCTTCGGGGCACGACCTCCCCGGGGACCCTTCGCTGTTCGAATCTCGGGTCCAGGCGCGGCCCGGTCCACAGCAACAGGCGGTTTACCGCTTCCACACCCTGGGGACCGTTTCCGTTGTCCCAAGGGCGTCCACAACTGCCCCGGTGGGAGGGTGGTTTACCGAGGTCACTCGGCTGTGTACTTGTGGGCGCGCGACGTCCACAGGGTGTGGAGGGCGGGACGGGGCGCGAGGCGGCTCGTGGCTTGTCCACCGGCCGCCCACAGGTTGGGGCTTCTTTTCCCCAGTGATCGGCTACTTCTCCACAGAGCTGTCCACTGTTCGGTAACCCAACGCGCCTGCTCACCGGTCCGAGTGAAAGCGGTCACATCGAGGGCGAGGATTGGGCTGTGGGAAAGGCGGGTAAAACTGTGGGCGCCGCTGTGGGGAAACCGCCCCTGCCTGTGGGCGGGGTGTGCAGAACTTTTCCGCGTCCACAGCAAACCCCGCTTCCTCCACCGGTCCGCCCACAGGCGCGGTGGACAAAATTCCCGGGCTGAGCTGCGGAAACGCGCTTTTCCACCGTTTCCACAGGCCCTACTACTACGACGACACCTAGAGAGCCCGGGATTCGCTTCGAAGTGGGGGCTGTGCACAACTCGGCGCCGCGGGCCCCGACCCGGATCGCGCCGACTTGACCCGCACCCGCACCTGCTGTCAGTCCGGTGCGTCAGACTGGTGCCCGGCAAAGCACGAGCAGAGGCAGCAGCAGGAGGCGGCTGAACGTGAAGATCCGGGTTGAACGCGATGTGCTCGCGGAGGCGGTGGCCTGGACGGCCAAGAGCCTCCCCGCCCGCCCGCCGGTGCCCGTGCTCGCGGGCCTGCTGTTGAAGGCGGAAGACGGCACACTGAGCCTCTCCGGCTTCGACTACGAGGTCTCGGCACGGGTCTCGGTCGAGGCAGAGGTCGAGGAGGACGGCACGGTGCTGGTCTCCGGCCGGCTGCTGGCCGACATCTGCCGCGCCCTCCCCAACCGACCGGTGGAGATCTCCACAGACGGTGTACGGGCGACCGTCGTCTGCGGCTCCTCCCGGTTCACCCTGCACACCCTCCCTGTGGAGGAGTACCCGGCGCTGCCGGAGATGCCGTCCGCCACCGGCACCGTTCCCGGCGAGGTCTTCGCCGCGGCGGCGCAGCAGGTCGCCATCGCGGCCGGGCGGGACGACACCCTGCCGGTGCTGACCGGTGTGCGCATCGAGATCGAGGGCGACACCGTCACGCTGGCCTCCACCGACCGGTACCGCTTCGCGGTGCGCGAGTTCCTGTGGAAGCCCGAGACGCCGGACGCCTCCGCGGTGGCCCTGGTGCCCGCCAAGACGCTGCTGGAGACCGCCAAGTCGCTCAGCGGCGGGGACAGCGTGACGTTGGCGCTGTCCGGATCCGGTTCCGGCGAGGGGCTGATCGGCTTCGAGGGCGCCGGGCGGCGGACGACGACGCGGCTGCTGGAGGGCGACCTGCCGAAGTACCGCACGCTGTTCCCGACGGAGTTCAACTCCGTCGCCGTGATCGAGACGGCGCCGTTCGTGGAGGCCGTCAAGCGTGTGGCGCTCGTCGCGGAGCGGAACACCCCGGTGCGGCTCAGCTTCGAGCAGGGGGTGCTCACCCTGGAGGCCGGGTCCAGCGACGATGCACAGGCTGTGGAGCGCGTCGACGCGGAGCTGGAGGGCGACGACATCTCGATCGCCTTCAACCCCGGGTTCCTGCTGGAGGGGCTGAGCGCCATCGACTCGCCCGTCGCCCAGCTGTCGTTCACGACCTCGACCAAGCCCGCCCTGCTCAGTGGCCGTCCGGCCAAGGACGCCGAGGCTGACGAGGCGTACAAGTACCTGATCATGCCCGTGCGGCTTTCGGGCTGACGCCTGCCGAGGGCGTCCCTGGCGGCAGCCTGCCCACAGCCTGTGGAAGCGTAGGGTCGTATCCAGGTACGAATCAGCAAGAAACTCAGCTAAGGGGCAGTGATGGAGCTCGGTCTGGTCGGTCTCGGGAAGATGGGCGGGAACATGCGCGAGCGCATCCGCCGCGGGGGCCACACGGTCATCGGGTATGACCGGAATCCGGACGTCGCCGACGTGGGCAGCCTCAAGGAGCTGGTGGACTCGCTGAGCGCACCGCGCGTGGTGTGGGTGATGGTGCCGGCGGGGTCGGCCACCCAGTCGACCATCGACGAGCTCGGTGACCTGCTCTCCCCAGGTGACCTGGTCGTGGACGGCGGCAACTCGCGCTGGACCGACGACGAGAAGCACGCCGAGGAGCTGAAGGCCAAGGGCATCGGCTTCGTCGACTGCGGTGTCTCCGGCGGAGTGTGGGGCCTGGAGAACGGCTATGCGCTGATGTACGGCGGCTCCGCCGAGGACGTGGCCAAGGTGCAGCCGGTCTTCGACGCGCTCAAGCCCGAGGGAGAGTTTGGCTCCGTCCACGCGGGCAAGGTCGGCGCGGGCCACTTCGCGAAGATGGTCCACAACGGCATCGAGTACGCGATGATGCAGTCCTTCGCCGAGGGCTGGGAGCTGCTGGAGGCCGCGGACTCGGTGACCGACGTGCGCGAGGTCTTCCGCTCCTGGCAGGAGGGCACCGTCATCCGCTCCTGGCTGCTGGACCTGGCCGTCAAGGCGCTGGACAGCGACGAGCACCTGGACGCGCTGCGCGGCTACGCGGCGGACTCGGGCGAGGGCCGCTGGACGGTGGAGGCCGCGATCGACAACGCGGTGCCGCTGCCCGCGATCACTGCTTCGCTGTTCGCCCGGTTCTCCTCCCGGCAGGAGGACTCCCCGCAGATGAAGATGATCGCCGCGCTCCGCAACCAGTTCGGCGGGCACGCGGTGACGGCCGCGGACAAGGCCGGTGAGCGGGGTGCCGATTCCCCCGGCGCCGACGTCACTCCGCCCACCGGAGGCTGACGGCCAGGCGATGCACGTCACGCATCTCTCGCTCGCTGATTTCCGCTCGTACGCCCGGGCCGAGGTGCCGCTCGGTCCGGGCGTGACGGCGTTTCTCGGTCCGAACGGCCAGGGCAAGACCAACCTGGTCGAGGCCGTCGGCTATCTGGCCACGCTGGGCAGCCACCGGGTCTCGGCGGACGCGCCGCTGGTGCGGCAGGGTGCCCAGCGCGCCGTCGTACGGGCCCAGGTGCGGCAGGGTGAGCGCGAGCAGCTGGTCGAGCTGGAGCTGAACCCGGGCAAGGCCAACCGGGCGCGGATCAACCGCTCCTCGCAGGTGCGGCCCCGCGATGTGCTGGGCATCCTGCGCACGGTGCTGTTCGCGCCGGAGGACCTGACGCTGGTCAAGGGCGACCCGGGAGAACGGCGCCGCTTCCTGGACGAGCTGGTGACGGCGCGTGCCCCGCGGATGGCGGGGGTGCGCTCGGACTACGAGCGGGTGCTCAAGCAGCGCAACAGTCTGCTCAAATCGGCTGCCATGGCGCGGCGGCACGGCGGCCGGGGCGTGGACCTCTCCACGCTCGATGTGTGGGATCAGCATCTGGCGCGTACGGGCGCCGAGTTGCTGGCGCAGCGGCTGGACCTGCTGGCGGTGCTGGGACCGCTGGCCGACAAGGCGTACGAGCGGCTGGCGCCGGGCGGCGGTCCTGTCGCGTTCGAGTACCGGGGTCCGGTGGCCGGCGCTTCCAGGGAGGAGCTGTACGCGGGGCTGGTCGCGGCGCTGGGCGAAGCACGCAGGCAGGAGATCGAGCGCGGCGTGACGCTGGTCGGCCCGCACCGCGACGATGTACTGCTGCGGCTGGGCGAGCTGCCCGCGAAGGGGTATGCCAGCCATGGCGAGTCCTGGTCGTACGCGCTGGCGCTGCGGCTGGCCGCGTACGAGCTGCTCAAGAGCGAGGGACATGAGCCGGTGCTGATCCTGGACGATGTCTTCGCCGAGCTGGACACCAGACGCCGTACCCGGCTGGCGGAGCTGGTGGCCCCGGCCGAGCAGGTGCTGGTGACCGCCGCCGTGCCGGAGGACGTACCGGATGTGCTGGTGGGGACGCGATTCGCGGTGGCGGACGGGGAGGTGACGCCGTCGTGAGCTGGGGGCACCACCCGGCCGGAGGCTGGGGGAACACGTGGCTGCCGGGGCCGCAGACGACGATGATGCCCGCACGCTGCCGCGTCGGCGGAGAAGCGAACGGAAAGATCCTGTGAAGGAGTCCGAAGAGCCCCAAGAAGCCCAGGAGCCCGGCAAGTCGGAGCCTCGCGCGACCAGTGGTGTCGACCTGGCGCGGGTCGCGCTGCGTGCTGCCAAGGAGCAGGCACGGGCGCGCGGGGCGGAGGCGCAGGAGCGGCGGCAGGCCCGGCGCGGCGGCGGGCTGCGCTCGGGCGCGCGGCGGGACGGGAGGGATCCGCTGCCGCTGGGTGCCGCCGTCAGCAGGCTGATCGCGGAGCGCGGCTGGGAGACCCCGGCGGCGGTCGGCGGGGTGATGGGGCGCTGGCCGCAGTTGGTGGGACCCGAGTTGGCGCAGCACTGCGAGCCGCAGCGGTACGACGAGGAGGAGCGCGCCCTGCTGGTGCGCTGCGATTCGACGGCGTGGGCGACGCAGCTGCGGCTGCTGGCGCCGCAGCTGGTGGCGCGGCTGAACGAGGACCTCGGTCAGGGCACCGTACGGATGATCAAGGTGCGCGGCCCGGAGGCTCCGCGCAAGGGGTACGGGCCGCTGCGGGCGCCCGGCAGCAGAGGGCCGGGCGACACGTACGGGTGAGGCTTTCGGGCCTCCGGTCGCGGTGCGTATGCGGGCCGGGACAGCCGGAGACGGATCGAAGCGCTCAGTGCCACTGTGAAGCTCTTGGCCCCCCGGTCCAGATATGGGGAGTCGAACGACGCCAGTTCAGGGCGCCACATGTGGACTCAGGCACCGGCAAACCCCCACTCCTGTCGCAGCCACCGGTACACTGGGGGACTACCGCACCGTTGCGGGACATGTCGAACGACGCAGCCGCTCCGCCTTGCCCTGGAGACGGCCTGTGCTGTGCCAGAAAGGGCGCTTCGTGGCCGATTCCGGCGATCTCAACGAGAACGACAAGACGACTCCGCCGCAGACCGCGGAGGCAACCCCCACTTCCGTCCCCGTAGACGGTGCCGAGGTGCCGTCGTACGACGCGAGCGCGATCACTGTCCTGGAGGGGCTGGACGCGGTTCGCAAACGGCCCGGCATGTACATCGGGTCGACCGGTGAGCGTGGTCTTCATCACCTTGTGTACGAGGTGGTCGACAACTCCGTGGACGAGGCGCTGGCCGGGCACGCGGACACCATCGAGGTGGTGCTGCTCGCCGACGGCGGTGTACGTGTGACCGACAACGGGCGCGGTATCCCCGTGGACATCGTCCCCTCGGAGAACAAGCCGGCCGTCGAGGTCGTGCTCACCGTGCTGCACGCGGGCGGCAAGTTCGGCGGTGGCGGCTACGCCGTCTCCGGGGGTCTGCACGGCGTGGGTGTCTCCGTCGTCAACGCGCTGTCGCAGAAGGTGGCCGTCGAGGTCAAGCGGGACGGCTACCGCTGGACGCAGGACTACAAGCTGGGTGCGCCGACGGCGCCGCTGTCCCGTAACGAGGCCACGGACGAGACCGGCACCGTGGTCACCTTCTGGGCCGACAGCGACATCTTCGAGACGACGGACTACTCCTTCGAGACGCTCTCCCGGCGCTTCCAGGAGATGGCGTTCCTCAACAAGGGCCTGACCATCTCGCTGACGGACGAGCGCGAGGGGCACGTCGACGAGGAGGGCCGGCCCAACACCGTCCGGTACCACTACGAGGGCGGTATTGCGGACTTCGTCCGCTACCTCAACTCCCGCAAGGGCGAGCTGGTCCATGACACCGTCATCTCCTTCGAGGTCGAGGACACCGAGCGGATGCTCTCGGTCGAGCTCGCGATGCAGTGGAACAGCCAGTACAGCGAGGGGGTCTACTCCTTCGCCAACACCATCCACACCCACGAGGGCGGTACCCACGAGGAGGGCTTCCGGGCCGCGCTGACCGGGCTGATCAACCGGTATGCGCGGGACCGCAAGCTGCTGCGCGAGAAGGACGACAACCTCACGGGTGAGGACATCCGCGAGGGTCTGACCGCGATCATCTCCGTCAAGCTGGGTGAGCCGCAGTTCGAGGGCCAGACGAAGACGAAGCTGGGCAACACCGAGGCGAAGACCTTCGTCCAGAAGATCGTCCATGAGCATCTGACCGACTGGCTCGACCGGAACCCGAACGAGGCCGCGGACATCATCCGCAAGGGCATCCAGGCGGCCACGGCCCGGGTCGCCGCGCGCAAGGCGCGGGACCTGACGCGCCGCAAGGGTCTGCTGGAGACGGCTTCGCTGCCGGGCAAGCTCTCGGACTGCCAGTCCAACGACCCGGTCAAGTGCGAGATCTTCATCGTGGAGGGCGACTCGGCGGGCGGCTCGGCCAAGTCCGGCCGTGACCCCGAGTACCAGGCCATCCTGCCGATCCGCGGCAAGATCTTGAACGTGGAGAAGGCGCGGATCGACAAGGTCCTGCAGAACGCCGAGGTGCAGGCGCTGATCTCGGCGTTCGGCACAGGTGTGCATGAGGACTTCGACATCGAGAAGCTCCGCTACCACAAGATCATCTTGATGGCGGACGCCGACGTCGACGGTCAGCACATCAACACCCTGCTGCTCACCCTGCTGTTCCGCTTCATGCGGCCGCTGGTGGAGGCCGGACACGTCTTCCTGTCGCAGCCGCCGCTGTACAAGATCAAGTGGAGCCGGGACGAGTACCAGTACGCGTACTCCGACCCCGAGCGCGACAACCTCATCCAGCTCGGCCGCGAGCAGGGCAAGCGGATCAGGGACGACTCGGTGCAGCGCTTCAAGGGTCTGGGTGAGATGAACGCGGACGAGCTGCGCGTCACCACCATGGACATCGAGCACCGCGTTCTGCGCCAGGTGACGCTGGACGACGCGGCCGCCGCCGACGACCTGTTCTCCATCCTGATGGGTGAGGACGTCGAGGCCCGCCGCTCGTTCATCCAGCGGAACGCCAAGGACGTCCGCTTCCTCGATATCTGACGTCGGCCCCTGGTTGCCGTACCAGGACCCGAAGCGCCGCACACAGAGAAGGACTTGATCTTTAACCATGGCCGACGAGACCCCCATCACACCCGAGCCCACGCCCGAGAACGCCCCCGCGCCCGACAGCGCGCTGGTGGACACCGAGGCGGGTGCGCGCGTCGAGCCCGTCAGCCTCGAGACGGAGATGCAGCGCTCCTACCTCGACTACGCGATGAGCGTGATCGTGAGCCGCGCGCTGCCCGACATCCGCGACGGCCTCAAGCCGGTGCACCGCCGGGTGCTGTACGCGATGTACGACGGCGGGTACCGCCCCGAGAAGGGCTTCTACAAGTGCGCCCGCGTCGTCGGCGACGTCATGGGCACTTACCACCCGCACGGTGACACCTCGATCTACGACGCGCTGGTGCGGCTGGCGCAGACGTGGTCGATGCGGATGCCATTGGTCGACTCCAACGGCAACTTCGGCTCGCCGGGCAACGACCCGGCCGCGGCCATGCGGTACACCGAGTGCAAGATGGCGCCGCTGGCCATGGAGATGCTCCGGGACATCGACGAGGAGACCGTCGACTTCCAGGACAACTACGACGGCCGCAACCAGGAGCCGACGGTTCTTCCGGCGCGCTTCCCCAACCTGCTGGTCAACGGCTCGGCCGGGATCGCCGTCGGCATGGCGACCAACATTCCCCCGCACAACCTGCGCGAGGTCGCCGCCGGCGCCCAGTGGTATCTCGACCACCCCGAGGCCTCCAGCGAGGAATTGCTGGACGCCCTCATGGAGCGCATCAAGGGCCCCGACTTCCCCAGCGGCGCGCTGGTGGTGGGCCGTAAGGGCATCGAGGAGGCGTACCGCACCGGGCGCGGCTCGATCACCATGCGGGCCGTGGTGGAGGTCGAGGAGATCCAGGGCCGCCAGTGCCTGGTCGTCACCGAGCTGCCCTACCAGGTCAACCCGGACAACCTCGCGCTGAAGATCGCCGACCTGGTCAAGGACGGCCGGATCGGCGGCATCGCGGACGTCCGCGACGAGACCTCCTCGCGGACCGGCCAGCGGCTCGTCATCGTTCTGAAGCGGGACGCGGTTGCCAAGGTCGTCCTCAACAACCTCTACAAGCACACCGATCTGCAGACCAACTTCGGCGCCAACATGCTGGCCCTGGTCGAGGGCGTGCCGCGCACCCTGTCGCTGGACGCCTTCATCCGGCACTGGGTCGCGCACCAGATCGACGTGATCGTGCGGCGTACCCGCTTCCGGCTGCGCAAGGCCGAGGAGCGCGCCCACATCCTGCGCGGTCTGCTCAAGGCACTGGATGCGATCGACGAGGTCATCGCGCTGATCCGGCGCAGCCAGACCGTCGAGGAGGCCCGCGAGGGCCTGATGGGGCTGCTGACGATCGACGAGATCCAGGCCAACGCGATCCTGGAGATGCAGCTGCGCAGGCTGGCCGCGCTGGAGCGGCAGAAGATCACCGCCGAGCACGACGAGCTCCAGGCGAAGATCAACGAGTACAACGCGATCCTCGCCTCGCCCGAGCGGCAGCGGCAGATCATCGGCGAGGAGATGCGGGCGATCGTCGACAAGTTCGGCGACGACCGGCGTACCAAGCTGATCCCCTTCGAGGGCGACATGTCCATCGAGGACCTGATCGCCGAGGAGGACATCGTCGTCACGATCACCCGTGGCGGCTACGTCAAGCGCACCAAGACCGACGACTACCGCGCCCAGAAGCGCGGCGGCAAGGGCGTGCGCGGGACGAAGCTGAAGGAAGACGACATCGTCGACCACTTCTTCGTCTCCACCACCCACCACTGGCTGCTGTTCTTCACCAACAAGGGCCGCGTCTACCGGGCCAAGGCGTACGAGCTGCCGGACGCCGGGCGGGACGCACGGGGTCAGCACGTGGCGAACCTGCTGGCCTTCCAGCCGGACGAGCAGATCGCCGAGATCCTCGCCATCCGGGACTACGAGGCGGCGCCCTATCTGGTGCTGGCCACCAAATCGGGTCTGGTCAAGAAGACCCCGCTCAAGGACTACGACTCGCCCCGCTCCGGCGGCGTCATCGCGATCAACCTCCGCGAGATGGAGGACGGCCGCGACGACGAGCTGATCGGTGCCGAGCTGGTCTCCCCCGATGACGACCTGCTGCTGGTCAGCAGGAAGGCGCAGTCGATCCGCTTCACCGCGACCGACGAGGCGTTGCGCCCGATGGGCCGGGCCACCTCCGGCGTCAAGGGGATGAGTTTCCGTGAAGACGACGAACTCCTCTCGATGAATGTCGTGCGGGCGGGTACGTTCGTGTTCACGGCAACCGACGGCGGGTACGCGAAGCGGACCAATGTGGACGAGTACCGGGTCCAGGGCCGCGGCGGTCTCGGCATCAAGGCGGCCAAGATCGTGGAAGACCGGGGAACACTGGTCGGTGCGCTGGTGGTCGAGGAGACCGACGAGATCCTCGCCATCACGCTCGGCGGCGGTGTGATCCGTACGCGGGTCAACGAAGTGAGGGAGACCGGCCGTGACACCATGGGCGTCCAACTGATCAACCTGGGCAAGAAGGACGCGGTTGTCGGCGTGGCACGTAACGCCGAAGCCGGTCGGGAGGCCGAGGAAGTGGAGGCCGCGGCGGGTACCCCCCACGAGGGGGAGCAGCAGGACGCGCCCGACCCGGACGACGACTAGGACAACTAGGAGCAGGGCGTGAGTGGTGCTCAGCCGCAGCCGAAGGCGCAGCCGCAGCCGCAGGCGAAGCCCCCGTCCCCGGCCCAGCCGCAGCCGCAGCCGCAGAAGGGCGAGCAGCAGCCGCACCGGCCGCCGCAGGCGTATCCGTCGCCGGACGGCGGCCGGCCGGGCCCGTCGGGTCGGCCGCCGTCGGGGTCGGACACTGCCGGGTCGGACACCGTACGCAAGCCCCGCACCGGGGCGCGTACGGTGCCGCGGACGCGCAAGGCGCGGCTGCGGGTGGCGAAGGCCGATCCGTGGTCGGTGATGAAGGTCAGCTTCCTGCTGGCGGTGGCGCTGGGGGTGTGCACCGTCGTGGCGGTCGCCGTGCTGTGGATGGTGATGGACGCGATGGGCGTCTTCTCCACCCTGGGCGGCACCGTCAGCGAGGCCACCAGCGCCGAGGGCAGTGGCGGCTTCGACCTGGAGACCTTCCTCTCGCTGCCCCGCGTCCTGCTCTTCACCTCGCTCATCGCGGTGATCAACGTCGTCCTGGCCACCGCACTGGCCACCCTCGGCGCCTTCATCTACAACCTCTCGGCCGGCTTCGTCGGCGGCGTGGAGCTGACCCTGGCGGAGGACGAGTAGGCCCACCCGGAACCCGCGGAGGCTGCCTCCGGACCCCGCGGAACCGATTTGGGACGACGGCTGAAGTGCGCTAACCTTTCCGTGCAGCGCGCGGCTATAGCTCAGACGGTTAGAGCGCTTCCCTGATAAGGAAGAGGCCCCAGGTTCAAGTCCTGGTAGCCGCACAGTGGCGCAACGCCAGATCGGAAGGCCCGGTCCCTCATGAGGGGCCGGGCCTTCCGCATGTCCGGGCCCGTGGCGGTGCGCGGAGCGCCGTTGTTCCGGGCCCCCGGCGGGACGGGTGATGTTCGCGGGCTTCGGCTGCGTCGTTCCGCATATCGGACGATAACCCTCCGTATAGTCACAAATATTCAATGGTTACCGCCTCCTGAGCCGGCCGGGCGACGTCAGCAGAGGCTTGCTGTCCTGCTCCAGGTCGGCGTGGCCGGCGGCGTCCAGCAACCGGAGGTCTTCATGTCCGTGGATCGCGTTTCCCCATCGCCGTCGGCGCACAGATTCTGCCGCCCGGCAGACCGGCGGGTCCGGCGGGTTCTCCCCGTCGGCCTCGCCGCGACAGCACTGCTCACCCTCTGGCTCCCCGCGGCCACTGCTGCCGAGCAGGGTCAGGAGGCCACCTGCTTCGGCCGCCCGGCGACCATCACCGGTGCCGGCACCGTCAACGGAACCGGGGGCGCCGACGTCATCGTCGGCTCTCCCGGCGCCGACACCATCGACGGCAACGGCGGCAACGACCTGATCTGCGGTCTCGCGGGAGGCGACAACGTCAGCGGGGGTCGCGGGAACGACGCGATCAGCTCCGGCGCCGACAACGACACCGTGTCCGGAGATGTCTTCGCGAAGAGCGGCGACGCCTCCGGCGGAGGAGAGGACCTGCTGCTCCTCGGGGAAGGCGCCGACCGCGCGAGCGGCGACAGCATCGCCTTCCACGGCAACGCCTCGGGAGGGGGCGACGACCTGATCTTCGGCGGGCCCGGTGACGACGGAGCGGCGGGTGACAGCACGTCCCTCACGGGCAGTGCCTCGGGCGCCGGCGACGACCTCGTCGAGGGAGGCATGGGCGTCGACGGCCTGAGGGGCGACGGCATCGCGGCCGTACGCGCCACCGGCAGGGACGGCGACGATGTCCTGGACCTGGGGGCCGACGGCGGGGCCTTCGCCGTCGGGGACCACAACACCGTCCCGCCGGAAGGTACGGCGGTCGGTGGGGGCGACGACGAGCTCATCGGCGGATCGGCGGGCGAGACTCTCATCGGCGACAGTGCCGCGAAAAACGTCAGCGCCGCGGGCGAGGACCGGATCCGGGGCCGCGACGGCAACGACAAGCTCTTCGGCGACAACGTGGATGCCGGCGGCACCATGACCGTCGGCACCGTGGGCGGTGGGGACCGGCTTCTGGGCGGTACCGGGGACGACACCCTGCGGGCGGGCCCGGACGCAGACCGCCTCGACGGAGGCCCGCAGGCCGATGACTGCGACGGTGAAGGAGGCGACCGTGATGTGGCGGTGCGGTGCGAGGTGAGCAGCAACATCCCGTAGTCCGCGTGGTGTTCCCCCGCGTCCCCGCGGTGCCTGGTGCGCCTTGCGGTCCGGGTGCTTGTAGGTGCAAAGGGCAGGTTGTCGGTAAAGAGGTCTCTTTTCCTGCGTCTTCCCCCAACGAGTGCAACCTTCCTGACCTTTCATGGATCTGCTTCGTCGAGTCAACAGACTCCTTCGAAACTTGGGCCCTTCCACGAGCAGCCAGCTCGCGGGGCCCCTTCTCCACTTGGGGAACATGCGTATGCGTGCCACTGCCGCCGCCGTGAGCGGTGCCCTGGCCCTGACCGCTCTCGCGGTTCCGACCGCGTTGGCCGCCCCCGCTCCGGCGAGCGATGCCGCGGCGGACGTCCGTGCCACCCACGACGCCGAGCTGCGCAAGGCCACCTCGGCGCAGCGTGCCGCCGCCCCGCTCGGGCTGCGGGCCGCCGCTGAGGACGACGGGTACGGCGACACGCAGATCTCCGGCGTCGTCGTCAACGGCGGCCAGGACGTGGTGCTGGGCACCACCAGGACCAGGACGGTGACGGTCACCTTCACCGTGACCGACGACTCCGGCGCCGCGTGGGCCGACGCGATCCTGTGGCACGGCTCGGCGTTCGACGAGCTCGACGCCGGTGTCCTGGCGAACGAGGACGAGGCCGACTGCACGGCCACGTCGGCCACCACCGCCGACTGCAAGCAGACGTTCACGATCGACCCGCAGGTGGACCTGTCCAACCAGGCGGCGGGCACCTGGAAGGTCGAGGCCATCGCCCAGGGCAACGACGGGGACTGGCTGCAGCAGGACAACACCGGGTCGTTCGCGATGAAGCGCTACTCGAAGCTCACCGTCAACGCCTCCCCGGAGCCGGTGAAGAAGGGCAAGACCCTCACCATCACCGGCTCCCTCACCCGCGCCAACTGGGACACGTCCAAGTACGCGGGCTACACCAAGCAGGCGGTGAAGCTGGAGTCCCGGCCGGCGAGCGGTGGGAGCTACGTCACGGGCAAGACGTACACCACCGGCAGCGGTTCGTCCGCCGGGGTCGTCAGGACCACGCGCACCGCGGACAAGGACACCTGCTGGCGCTACTCCTTCGCGGGCACCTCGACCACTCCTGCGGTCACCTCGACCGGCGACTGCGTCGACGTCCGCTGACCCCGGCGCACGGCAGGTCCATGAGCTGACCCCGTTGCGCTGAGACGGCCGCCCTGGGGCACCGGATGAGGTGTCCCCAGGGATCAGCGTTGCGAGCATGCCGGCGCCTGCTGCGACGGCGGTGATGTGCAGCACCACGGCGACGGCGAGGTTTTCCGGCAGTACGACGCCGGTCGGCTGGGCCAGCGCCACGAACAGCGTGAACGGCAGTTTCCAGCCGCTCCAGGCGAACAGCGAGCCCGACCCGAGCCAGCACACCGCGAGCGGGAGCCGCCGGGGCAGCCGGGCCGGCCGCCCCCGTACGAGCGTCCAGCAGGCGGCCGAAGCGGCCAGCGCCCAGCACGCGCCGACGCCGGTCAGCAGGGAGCCGTCGGTGTTCCGCTCGGCGGGACGGGCGATCCCCAGGGTGCCGCCGGCCGACCAGTACAGCCAGATCAGCCCCACCACGGCCGCGAGGGCGGGCGCCCAGAGCGGGACGGCGCGGGGGCGGGCCCCGTTCCCGGCCCCGTTCCCCTCCTCCTCCCCGTCCTCGTCGCCGAGCCGTCCCGCGAACGCGTCCGGCCAGCGCCGTCGCAGGTAGGCGGGGAGCGCGACGGCGAGCCCGAGCCCCATCCCGATGAAGCTGAACTGGACCAGCGCGGCCTCCCAGCCCGGCATGGTGGGGTCGCCGCCCCCGCCGTCCGCGGAGTCGCCGTCGGCGGGGTCGAGCACCGCGCTGAGCACGCTGTACGGCAGGACCGACACCAGGAACCCGGAGCCCGCCCAGGCGCAGAAGACCACCAGCCATGCCGGTATCCGCATCCCCCACGGCCGTACCAGGGCGAGGCCCAGTGTGATTCCGATGCCCGCCATACCGATGGTCACCGTGTTGAGGAGCACCCACCCGGCCAGGCCGAAGCCCTCTCCCCCCGGCAGCAGTCCCAGCAACGAGCCGACCACCCAGGACACCTTGATCAGCAAATACGGTGCGAGCGCCAGGGCCGCTCCATAGGCCGACCCCCGTCCGGCCCGGTCCCAGCGCTCCACCTGGATCCCCTTTCCTTGTCGGCGTTCCCAGCCTCGGACGCCGCTTGTGCCGGGACATCCACCGCTGGGCCCATCCGCCTCCACCGCCCGGCGGAGCGGGGGTCACGCCTTGTGGTGACGTTTGCACCGACTCCGGCCCTGGTACCGGTAGCCCGACCCGACGCCGGCGCCGGCCGGCGCCCCTCGGTGAGCGGAGTGCTGCGATGACCGGTCCCGATCCCGGATCCCGGCCCGAGAACAAGCCTGAGCACGAGCAGTCCGGGCCCGAGCAGCCGCCCGGCCGCAAACAGCCGCCCGGGCCCGAACAGCCTCCGGGGCACGGACGACGCGGGCCCGGAGAGCGGGCTGTGCCCGAGCGGGGGCCCGTGGCCGAGCCCGGCCTCGGCAAGCCCCAGCCGGAGAACGAGCGTCGGCCCCGGCCTGAGCGTCCGCCCGAGAACGAGCGGCCCCGGCGGTCCGAGCGCCGACCCGAGAACGAGCGCCGGCCGCGGCCCGAGCGCGGCCGGTCCGAGAAGGAGCCCGAGCAGCAGGAACGCGAGCCTGCTGCGTACGAGCCCGAGCGGGAGAAGACGTCCGGGCGACGGCCCGAGGGGCCACCGCACGCGCGCAAAGGAACTCTCGGCCAGACGCTCAAGCGCACCCTGACCGAGTTCAAGGAGGACAATCTCTCCGACTCGGCCGCCGCCCTCACCTACTACTCGGTGCTGTCGATCTTCCCCGCGCTGATCGCGCTGATCTCGCTCGTCAGCCTGGTGATGAGCCCGAAAAAGATCATCAGCACCCTGAACGACCTGGTCAGTTCGATCGGCCCGGCGTCCGCGGTGGAGACCTTCAAGAAGCCGATCGAGTCCATGGCGGCCAGCTCCGGCACTTCCACGGTGCTGTTGATCGTCGGCGCCCTGGGCGCGCTGTGGACGGCCTCGGGGTACGTGGGGGCCTTCATGCGCGCCTCCAACGTGATCTACGAAGTGGAGGAGGGGCGCCCCTTCTTCAAGCTGCGTCCGGTGCAACTGCTGGTGACGCTGATCGCGGTGCTGCTCCAGGCCGCTGTGTTGGTCGCGTTGGTGATCAGCGGGCCGCTGGCGAAGAAGCTCGGGAACGCGCTGGGCGCCGGGGACGCGGCGGTGACGGCGTGGAACTTCGCCAAGTGGCCGGTGATGGTGCTGGTCGTCGTACTGATCATCGCCGTGCTGTACTACGCCTCGCCCAACGCGCGGCTGCGCGGCTTCGGCTCGGTGCTGCCCGGTGCCGTACTGGCGCTGGTGGTCTGGCTGGTCGCCTCGGTGGGTTTCGCGTTCTACGTGGCGAACTTCGGCTCGTACAACAAGACGTACGGGACGCTGGGCGGGGTCGTGGTCTTCCTGGTGTGGCTGTGGCTCACCAACCTGGCCATCGAGTTGGGCGCCGAGTTCAACGCCGAGCGGGAGCGCGGACGGCAACTGAGCGCAGGGGTGCTCGGCGCCGAGCGCGAGATCCAGCTGGACGAGCGCTCGAAGACCAAGCGGAAGAAGCGCTCCCGGACCGCCTGACGGACGCCTCACCAGCCATCTGACGGCGCGTGAGGGCGCGGCCGGGCCGACCCGGCTGTACGGGGAGGCTGTTGGGTATCATCGGCCGCCAGAGAGGTCCCAATGTCTATGAAGGACGAGGTAGCGCGGTGAAGAAGCTTTTCCTGGTCGCACTGGCCGCCATCGGCGGTCTCCTCGTGTACCGCCAGATCCAGGCGGACCGCGCCGAGCAGGATCTGTGGACGGAGGCGACCGACTCCGTGCCCGCAGGTTCGGGCGTGTAGCCCCAGCGAACAGTGAACGAGAGGCCCCGGCCGCCCCAGGCGGCCGGGGCCTCTGTCATGCGGCCCCTGGAACAGGCGGCGTAAGAGGCTGCCTCCTGTTGCCGTACCGTGACACCCTTCCCCTTGTTACTTGCTGTAGCAAACAAATACCGTGCGGGAGCAAAGTTGCCGAGACCCGAACGGTCCGAGGGGGACGAAGGACATGCGATCAGTGCGAAGCCGCCTGACGAAGGGGGTGACAGGAGGGGCGCTGCTCGCCCTCCTGGCCGGACCGCTGACGGCGGCCACGACCGGCACCGCCACGGCGGCCACGACCGGAACGGCGACGACCGGCGCGGCGGCATCGGCCCCGGCCGGCCGCGGTACCGAAGCGCCCGGCCGCGGTACCGAAGCGCTCGGCGCCAACTCGATGGAGATCCTGCTGGACTCCTCGGGCTCCATGGCCGAGAAGGACGACTCGGGACGGCCCCGGATGCAGTCCGCACGCAAGGCGGTCGGCACGCTCGTCGACAGCCTGCCCGACGGCTACCCGACCGGGCTGCGCGTCTACGGCGCCGACAAGGCCGACAGCTGCACCGACACCCGGCTCGCCGAACCGGTCCGGGCGCTGGAGCGGGAAAGCATCAAGAAGGCCGTCGCCAAGGTGCGGCCCAAGGGCGAGACCCCCATCGGCTACTCCCTCAAGAAGGCCGCCGCCGACCTGCCCCGCGAGTCGGAGAACGGCTTCGGCCGCCGCACCATCGTGCTGGTCTCCGACGGCGACGACACCTGCGGGACGCCCAAGCCCTGCGAGGTCGCAAAGCAGCTGTCCCGGGACGGTCTGGATCTGCGTATCGACGCCATCGGCTTCCAGGTGAAGGGCAAGGCCCGCAAGCAGCTGGAGTGCATCGCCGAAGCCGGGCACGGCAAGTACTACGACGCGCCGAAGGCCGACGACCTGGCCCGTGAACTGGAGCGCGCGGGCCGGCAGTCGGCCGCGGGCTACCGCCTCAAGGGCAAGCGCGTCACCGGTACGCGGTCCTCCGCCGACGCCCCCACGCTGCGCGCCCCCGGCCAGTACCTGGACACCATCGGGCCCGGCGAGACCCGTTGGTACAGCACCGAGCTGGACAGCCGGTCCGCCGCGAAGGCCGTGGACTTCGCCGCCACGGGCGTGCCGCAGCCCGGGGCGCGGGTCGGCAGGATGGACGGGCTGAAGCTCACCATGCGCAGCTCCGACGGCAGCATGTGCGGGGACAAGAGGACCTGGTTCCAGCAGGACGAGGGCGGCACCCCGATCACCACCGCCGTCAGCCGGATTCCCAGCGAGGACGGCAGCCGCGGCTGCGACAAGCCGGGCCGGTACACCTTCGAGCTGACCCGCGACACCGAAAAGGACTCCGACCAGGCACGCTGGCCCGTGGAGCTGCGGCTCGGCGCCGAGCGGGGGCTGCCCGAGGGGGCGGTCCCGGCCCGCGCGGAGACCAAGTACCGGAAAGCGGGCAAGGACGCCACGCTGCCGACCGGAACGCCCAAGGACATCGAGGGCGGCACCGGCTTCAACGACGCGAGGAAGCTCAAGAAGGGCGTGTGGCGGGACACCCTGCTGCCGGCCGAGACCCGCTGGTACCGGGTTCCCGTCGGCTGGAACCAACAGCTCCGCTACGACGTGGAGTTCGCCAACGAGCCCAAGCGCCCGGAGATCAGCCCTTCCACCTCGTATGTATGGACGGATACGTACGCGCCTGGGCGGTTGCCGGTCTCGGACGGCCTGGAGTTCAGCCCCCGTCAGCCCTACCGGGGTGACCCGGTGAAGGTGTCGCAGGGTACGGTGCCCGTCGCCTGGAAGAACCGCGCGGAGTCGCAGAGCTCCGTGCAGCCTGTGCGGCGCGGCGGCAACTACTACATTGCCGTCACGCTGGGCGCCGGCGCCGCCGAGATCGCCGACAATGCCGCGGTCCGCGTCGTGCTGCGCGTCGACGTCAAGGGCAAGGCGAAGCAGGGGCCCGAGCACGACGCCCCGTTCGTCGACGCCAAGGGCGTGGGGGCACCTCCCGGCCGGAGGCTGGGGGAGCTGGGCGACGGCGCGTCCGCCGGGTCCGGTGGCGGCGACGGGAAGGACGCCGCGGACTTCGCGCTGCACCCGGCCGTGCTGGCCGGTGGCGGTGCCGCAGCTGTGCTGCTGGTGGCAGGAGGGGTCTGGCTCGCGCTGCGGCGGCGTGCCAGGGTCCGGAGCATGAACGGGATGAGGGGTGGGACGTGGTGACTCGCCACAACTGGAGCCGCGGGCGCGGCCGGGCCGGGCGCGCGGGCGCATGGACAGCCGCGCTGTGTGTGACCGCCGCGGCGCTGGGCATGTCCGCGCCGGGTGCCTGGGCAGCGGGCAAGCCGCGCCTCTACGAGATGTCCGAGGACGCCAAGAAGGTCACCGGCACCACCAGCAGCGCCGACGCGCCCAAGGTGGCACCCGGACTGTTCTCCGACCGGATCAAGCCGGGCGAGGAGAAGTACTACGCCCTCGACCTGGATGCCAAGTCCGATGTCCACGTCACCGCGACCGGCGTCCCGGAGCCCGGCACCAGGGTCACCTACGAGGACGGCCTGACGGTGACGCTCCAGACCACCGACGGCAGCGACTGCAACGAGGGGGAGGCCGACGGCGACGGCGACACCGCCTTCCCGCTGTCCGCCCACGCCGCCCGGCTGGTGGGCGACACCGCCCACGAGACGTGCCGCGCGAAGGGCCCGTACCTCGTGCACGTCGTCCGCGAGGAGGGCGACAACTCCGATCCGAGCTCATGGCCGGTGGAGCTGTCGGTCATGAAGGAGCCCGGCCTCAAGGGCAGCATCCCCGCGCCCCCGCCGGGCGGCGAGGACGAGACCGACGACAACAACACCCGCCCGGCGCCGCCCTCGGGGACGCCGAAGTCCCGCAAGGGCGGCACCGGTTTCAACGACGCCCGCGCGGTCGGCGACGGGGTCTGGAAGGACCGCCTCCGCCCGGGCGAGACCCGCTACTTCCGGGTGCCCGTCGACTGGGGCCAGCGGCTGTACGCGCGCATGGAGGTGCCCAACGCGGCACGGGAGGACGAGACGGGCAGCATGTTCCTGCCCAACGGCTTCCGGATGAACATCTACAACCCGGCGCGGTCCCCCCTCTACGACGAGGATTTCCAGAGCTACGACGGAGACGGCGCCAAGTTCGACCGGTACAGCAACCCGGTCCGCTACGAGAACCGCTTCCTCAACGGCGACACCGTCTCCGGGACCCGCTTCGCGGGCTGGTACTACGTGGCCGTGACCGCCGCCCCGGACATGGTCAAGCCGTTCCCCAAGGGCACCCCGGTCACGCTGCGGATCGGTGTGGAGGGCCGTACGAAGAAGGGCCCGGAGTACGCCGGGGACGCCAAGGCCGCCGGGTTCGGGGTCGACGGCCAGGACCGTGAGATGGCCGACAAGGGACTGACCGAAGCCGACGTCGACCGCAATTCGTCCCTGCGTATGTTCGGGTGGGTCGGCGTCGGTGCGGGCGCCGCGTTGCTCTTCGTTCTCGCCGTGTGGTTGCTGGTCGCTCGCCGCCGTGCGGCTCCCCAGCAGCCAGGGGGCTGGCCCTCCCAGCCCCCTCAGCCCCCTTACGGCGGCTATCCCCCGCGCTGACCGGCCTCGGTACCCGCGGCGGGGGGCGGGTCAGGCCGCGGACGTGAGGGCCCACACGCCCGCGGCCAGGCAGAGGAGGGCGACGATCAGTACGGGCACCGCGACCTTCAACGGCGGGCCGGGCTTCCGCACAGGCGCCCCCGGCGGCACAGCGGGCGCCGGGGCCGAGGACACAGGCGAGGGCGGCGGCACCGGCCCCGGCACCGGCCCCGGCACGGGAGCCGCAGCGGGCGGCTGGTACGCGGTGTACGGACGGGTACCGTCACCCGCGTCGGGCGCGTACGGATGCAGCTGCGTCTCGGCGACGGGCTCCGGCGGTTGCAGCGGAAAGCTCCCGGTGGGCGAAGGCTGTGGCGGCGCAGACACGCCGACGGCAACACCACCACCGGCGGCACCATCGGCGGCGACAGCCGCAGTGCCCGGCGTACCCGCGTCGGGTGCGGCGGCGGGCAGCGGCCCGTCCGGGCCGAAGCCTTCGGGCAGCGGGCCGAGATGGTCGAAGACCTCGACCGCTTCCTGCTCCAGCGTGGCGTCCTGGTCCAACAGTTCCGCCGCGCTCGCCAGCGCCTTGCGGGCGCCTGTCGCGGTGCGGAACCGCGCGGCGGGGTCGGGCTGCAGCAGCTGCCCCAGCACCTGCCACAGCGGCTCGGGAACGCCCTCGGGGGCCGCGGGCATCCCGTTCTCGTACTGCTCGAAAAGTGCCTGTGAGTCCGGCTTCCGGCCGGTGAGCAGATAGAGCCCGACCAGCCCGACCGCGTACAGGTCGGAGGGGAAGTCCGCCTCGGCCTCCAGCATCTGCTCGGGCGCGAAGTAGCCGGGCGTACCGACGACGTAGTTGGTCTCGGTCAGCCGGGGCTCGCCCTTGCGCATGGAGATGCCGAAGTCGGACAGCCGCAGATGTGGCCGTCCGGTGCCGGTGGGCTCGAGCAGGATGTTGGCCGGTTTGATGTCCCGGTGGATCACATCCTCGGCGTGTACGGCGGCCAGGCCGGAGAGCAGCTGGTCGAGCAGGGTGCACACGAACGTGGGGGGCAACGGCCCGTAGTCGCCGACGAGATGGGCCAGCGAACCGCCGCGCACCAGGTCCATGGTGAACAGGACCTTGTCGTCGTCGGCCGCCCAGCTCGCGGGTGCCAGCACGTGCGGGTGGTCGATGCGCAGGGCTTGTTCGCGGACGAAGCGCAGCAGGGTGTGGGCGTCGGACTGCTGGAGCACCTTGGCGGCCACGTACCGTCTGCGCCGGTGGTCCCAGGCCCGCCAGACCATGCCGACGCCGCCGCGTCCGATCGGATCGATCAGCTCGTATCTGCCGGCGAAGATCTCTCCCATGGTGCTGCGCCTGCCCCCTGCTTCCGGTTTGTGCGTTCTGTGCCGATCAGTCGGGGATCGACCGCTGATCAGCTCTGGTGCGCTTCGTAGTGCTTGACGGCGTCCGAAGTGCGGCCCGCGCCGTAGACCCTGAGGAACTCTGCCAGCTCCGGGTGGGAGGGGGCGAGCGCGTTGGACGCCTCGATGATGTCCGCAGCGTCCGAGACCGAGCGCAGCAGGGCCTGGATCTCCCGTACGACGCGCTTGACGGGGGTCTGGGAGGCGCCGGAGGAGGTGGTCTGCGTGGTGTTGTTGAGCACATTTCCGCCCGCGGTGCGCCGGATCTCGTCCATCCGGTTGGTCGCGTCGGCCGCGCTGACATCGCCGCGCGCCACCTCGGCGGCCAGCTCCTGGAGGGCCTGGACCCGCTGGACGACGGCCGGGTTGCCGATCTTTGCCCGCTGCCCGCTCATGAGCTGCGAAAGCATAGGCGCGGACAGTCCGAGCACTGTTGCGAGGCGCGCCTGGTTGAGCCCCAGGTCCTCGATCAGGCGGCGGAAGAGAGTCCCCAACGGCTCGCCGTACCACTGACTCTGGAGCTCGCGCGCTTTCGCTGTCGGGTCCTGTGCTGCTGCGTCCATGGCGTCTCCCCTGGGCTGCCCTGTTTCACTTCGCTCGCGCGAACTTGCCGTGCATCCTACGGACGGTGACAGGGGCGGGGCGATACCCGGTCGGAATTCGCCCACGGGAGCCGGTACGCTGGTGCCCGACGGGGCCATAGCTCAGTTGGTAGAGCGCTGTCTTTGCATGGCAGATGTCAGGGGTTCGACTCCCCTTGGCTCCACGAGACCGAGGCCGACGTGTGTTCGCGCAGAGCGCGAACCGCGTCGGTCTCGTTGTTTTTGCTCGGCTTCGCCTCGCTTTGCGGGGGCTTCGCCACCCGCACCCCCTTCGGGTTGCTGGCCCCTCAGAGATCGGTCGGGCGCTCGCAGGTCGGGCGGGGCCCTCACAGGTGTGGTTCCGGGTCGGGGCGGGTCGCCCAGGTCACCACGTGGTCGCGGTCGGCATGCAGTGCGCTGCGGAAGAGCGCCTCGTACGCGGCGTCGCCCAGCTGGGCCCGGGCCGTGGCCTGGCCCTCGTCGCGCAGCGGGGCCACCTCGGGGGTGCCGCGCTGCGGGTACCCCACCATCCCCCAGTGCTGCACCGCTGCGCCGTACGCGAGGGCGGCACGCTCCGGCTCGCCCTGCTGGGCCCAGGCGGTGGCCAGCAGCTCCAGGCCGAGAGCGATACCGAAGCGGTCGCCGATCCGCCGCTTGGCGTCGAGCATGTCCCGCGCATGCGCACCGGCCGCGCCCGCGCGGCTCTCGAACAGCGCGATCAGTGCCAGTTGGTAGTCGGTGTACGAGCGGGTCCAGTGCTCCCCGAGCCGTACGCACTCCTGGCGCAGCGCCTCGGCCTCGCGGCGGGCCTCCTTCAGCCGCCTCGCGCCGGTCAGTGCGAAGGCCCGCACCAGGCGGCACAGGACGTCGCCGAACGCGGGCGGCCGGCGGTCTTCGGCGTCCGCGTCCCGCAGCGCCGCTTCGGCCGTCGCCAGGGCCGCCAGCGGGCGGCCGGTCAGCAGCGCGGCGAGAGCCTCCAGATAGGCGGCCTGGCGCAGCCCGTCCTCGTCGCCGGAATCGGTTGCCGCCTGCCGGCTCAGCTCGGCGAAGGTGCGGCCCGCCTCATGGTCCCCCTGCAGCAGCCTGGCCAGCCCCAGTGACCACAGCCCTCGCGCCCGTGCCGCGCTCGGCCCCTGGGCGCAGGCCAGCGCCAACTCCAGATAGTGGTGGGTTTCGTAGAGGTGGCCGCAGCACACCCAGAAGAACGCCACGTTTCCGGCCAGCTCCAAGGCTGCCGCGGGGTGGACGCCCAGCAGGAACCGCAGCGCCTCCCGCACGTCGTGATAGAGCTCCTCCAGCCGCTCGTACCACGCCTGCTGGCAGGCCCCCAGCCATTCGGCACGGGCCTGCCGGGACAGTTCCACCACCGCGGTGGCGTGCCGGGCGGCGACGTGCTCGGTCTCGCCCAGCTCCCGCAGCCACATCCGGCCGTACTCGCGGATGGTCTCCAGCATCCGGTAGCGGCCGGCCTCCGCCATGACGACCGACTTGTGCACCAGCCCGGCCAGGCTGGCGCGCAGCTCTTCGGGGGTCAACGGGCCGCCCGAGCACACCCGTTCGGCCAGGTCGGCGTCGAAGCTGCCGGGGAAGACGGTCAGCCGGGCCCACAGCAGCCGTTCGGTGGGGCGGCACAGCTCGTGGCTCCAGCCCACCGCTGTCCGTACCGCGCTGTGTCGTGCGGGCCGCCGGGGACTTTCGGCGGGATGCGCGGGGCCGTCGGGCAGGTCCAGGCCGGAGCGGACCCGGCCCGCCGTCTCGGCCAGCGTGCGGTGCCGAAGCTGTGCCGCGGCCAGCTCCAGGGCGAGCGGCACCCCTTCCAGACGGGCGCACAGCCGCGCTGCCAGCCGCTGGTCACAGACCTCGCGCAGCGGTCTGCCGGCGGCCTCGGCGCGCTGTCCGAAGAGGGTCACCGCCTCGGTGGCGGGCGCGAGCGGCGGTACGGGCAGCACGCCCTCGCACGGCATGTCCAGCGGCTCCCGGCTGGTGGCCAGCACCGTCAGGTTCGGGCACGCGGTCAGCAGCTCGCCGACCAGGTGGCGGCAGTGCGGCACGAGGTGCTCGCAGGAGTCGAGCACGAGAAGCACCGCACGGTCGGCCACCCAGCCGCACAGCGCGTCCAGCGGTATCCGGGGCGTGTGGTCCGACAGACCGAGGGCGTCGGCCACCGTGGCGGCGAGCAGTTCGTCGCTCCGCAGCGGCCACAGGTCGGCCCAGTAGATGCTCCGGGACTCCTCGGGCGGGGCGGCGCTCAGGGCGTGCAGCGCGAGCCGGGACTTCCCCACTCCGGCTCCGCCGACAAGGGTCACCAGTCGGTGCTCCCTGAGCGCTCCGGTCAGCCGCGCCAGTTCGGCCGCCCTTCCGACGAACGAACTCGTTTCCTCAAGGATGTTCTGCTGCTGCACAGGTTCAGTTTTCACGGCCGGTCGGCCCGTAGTCCGCCACTTCGGGGTTTCTCCGGATGCAGAGAACTCGTGAGAGTGAGGCCTCAACTCGCAAGCAGAATTGGGTTTTTCCACTCGTTCGAGTGACGATGCAGGGGTGGCGCAACGCCACCCCCAAGGCCCCTGCCTATGCTTACGGGCCGATTTCCCCGGACTCCTACGGTCACAAGGTCATACGTGAGGGCACCGATGGCACCGCACCCGGACGAGAGCGGCCGCAGGCTGTCCTCCACCGAACGAGAGGAGCCCTGGGCCGCGGGCGAGGAGCGCTGGGCCGCGGACGCCGCCGAGGAGGAAGAGGGCCCGGCCGGCACGGTGCTCACCCGCACGGAGCACGGCCGTACCGTGGTCGAGCTGCACGGGGAGATCGACCTCGCGGTGGTGCTCGAGACCACGCCCCAGCTGTACGCGCTGACCACCGCCGCCGCCCCACGGCTCGTCGCCGATCTGCGGCCCGTCACCTTCATCGACTGCAGCGGCCTGGCCCTCCTGGTGGACATCCGCTCCCGGGTGCTGGCGAGCGGCGGCACCTTCACCCTGGTGTGCGCCGATTCACGGGTGCTGCGTCTGTTGCAGATCACGGGGCTGTCGGATGTGCTGGCCCCGGTGCCGTCCCTGGAGGACCCGGGGAGCGCACGGGGCCCGATGAGTCCGCGGGACCCGAGGGACGCGGAGGACGGTGAGGTCACAGCCAGGGGGCGGGAGAGCTGAATCTCCCGCCCCCCTGACGTCACCGGCGCACATCACCGGCCCTCATTTCCGGGGCCGACGGCACGGGCGGCACCGGTGGCACCGGCGGCACCGGCGGCACCGGCGGCTACTTCTTCTTGTGGCCGTCCTCGGACTCCGCGTCCTCCTGCTTGGCCTTGACCTCCGGATCGAGCTCGGTGCCCCCGCTCTCGGCGGGTGAGCCGTTCACACTTGAGAGCGACGCCCGATCGCCGACCTCCGTCGCGGCCGGCGGCTCGACCAGCCAGTCCGGGTTCGCCTGCCGGTCCCACCAGCGCCAGGCGGCATAGGCGCCGCCCGCAACCAGTCCGACCAGGCCCGCACGCAGGAGGAACCGGCCGGTGCTGGAGCGCCTGCGGCGGCGGCGCGAGAGCTTCTCGATCTCCTCGACCGTCACCTGACCGCGCAGCGCGGCCACGGCGGCGGCCCCGCGCTGCACCGCTTCTTCCCGGGCGGGTCCGGCGGCGGCGCGGGCCTCCGTCACCGCGCTCTCGATGCGTGGACCCGCGTAGGCCGCCGCCTTGCGGGCGGCCTTACGGGTGCGCCTGGCAGCGCGGCCCGCGGCCACCTCGACCTCGGGCGGGAGGGCGTCACGAGCGTGGGCGACCCGGGGGCCGACGTAATGTTCGTATCCTTCACGGGCGGAGTGGCGGGCCTGCTCGGCGGCCTTGGAGACCTTCGGCCCGAGCCGCGCACTCGCCTCCTGCGCGTAGCGCGCCGCGGTGTCCCTGGCCTGGCCCGCATGGGGCTTCACCACCTCCGCGGCGTGGCGCACGCTCTCCTTGGCTGTGCCGGTCGCAGCGCGCACGCTTTTCCTGGCGGTCACGGTTCCTCCTCCTGGGTGGCTCATGACTCGGGTGCAGTCTCTCCGGCAGCCTCTGCGGCTACGGAGGACAGGAAGTCGTTTTTCCACCTGTTTCGAAGATCATGCCTGCCTGTGCTCTGCCCGGCATCTCCCGGTCGGGCATCCGGGTCAGCCGCTTGCTCCAGCGTCCGTGGGAGGATCGGGGGAGTCAATGCAGACAGATGGAAGGTAGATCGTGGCCGAGCAACTCCACGCCACCCTGAAGACCAACCACGGCGACATCCGCGTTCAGCTCTTCCCGAACCACGCGCCGAAGACAGTCAAGAACTTCGTCGAGCTCGCCGAGGGCTCCCGCGAATGGACGAACCCGGAGACGGGGCAGAAGACCACGGCAAAGCTGTATGACGGCACCGTCTTCCACCGGGTGATCAGCGGATTCATGATCCAGGGCGGGGACCCGCTGGGCAACGGCACCGGCGGCCCGGGATACGAGTTCGGCGACGAGATCCACCCCGATCTCGCCTTCACCAAGCCGTACCTCCTGGCCATGGCCAACGCGGGCCCCGGCACCAACGGCTCGCAGTTCTTCATCACCGTCGGTGCCACCAGCTGGCTGACGGGCAAGCACACCATCTTCGGCGAGGTCACCGACAAGGCCGGCCAGGAGGTGGTCGACAAGATCAGCAACACTCAGACCAACCCCCGCACCGACCGTCCGCTCCAGGACGTCGTGCTCGAGTCCGTCGTCATCGAGCGGCAGTAGCCGTCACCGGAGTCGTCATCGAGCGGCAGCAAGCGAACGGCGGGGAACCGCACGCCCCACCCGTCCGTATTCAGGGCGGGTGGGGCTGGTGCGTACGGACACTGGAGGGGTGAGCGTGGAGCAGGACGGACAACCCGGGGGCGGGGCCGAAGGGCGGGCGCCGCAGCACTGCTACCGGCACCCCGACCGGGAGACGGGAATCTCGTGCACGCGCTGCGAGCGGCCGATCTGCCCCGAGTGCATGGTGCCGGCCTCCGTCGGATTCCAGTGCCCCGAGTGCGTCCGGTCCGGCTCGGGGACCGGACACCGGCCGGGCGCCAATCGGCCCAGGACGGTAGCGGGCGGCCACGTCACGGAGGACTCGCGGCTGGTCACCAAGGTGCTGCTGGGCATCAACGTCGCCGTTTTCATCGCGGTGCTCGCGGTCGGCGACCGGCTGCTGGACGAGCTGCTGCTGTTCGGCAAGGCGGTGACCGAGCCGTACGGTCCGCTGGAGGGCGTGGCCGAGGGGCAGTGGTACCGACTGCTGACCTCGATGTTCCTGCACCAGGAGATCTGGCACATCGCGATGAACATGCTCGGGCTGTGGTTCCTGGGCCCGCCGCTGGAGGCGGCGTTGGGCCGGGTGCGCTTCCTGGGGCTGTATCTGCTCTCCGGGCTCGGCGGCGGCGCGGTCACCTATCTGCTGGTGGCGCCGCAGCAGGCGTCGCTGGGCGCCTCCGGCGCGATCTTCGGGCTGTTCGGCGCGACGGCCGTGCTGATGCGGCGGCTGCGCTACGACATGCGGCCGATCCTGATCCTGCTGGCGATCAACCTGGTCTTCACCTTCACCTGGAAGAACATCGCCTGGGAGGCGCACGTCGGCGGCCTGGTCACGGGCATACTGCTGGCCTACGCGATGGTCCACGCGCCCCGCGAGCGGCGGGCGCTGGTGCAGTACGGCGCCTGCGCGCTGGTGCTGGGGCTGGTCGTGATGCTGCTGGTGATCCGGACGCTCCAGCTCGGCTGAAGCACCGCTGAGCAGGCGCTGAGCCCGGGGCCTGCGGCTGCCGCGGACCCGGTGGACAACCGGGCGCCGGACCCCTCGTACGGTGCTCGAAAGGGGACCCGGCCCCGGGTTGTCCACAGCGGGTACGGAATCTTGTGCATGGCGTGGCCCGTCCGGGGCTGCCTTCGCTCAGGTGTGCGTTTCCCTTGCGAATGCTTGGCCGACCAGGGCTCTCCGCACCGCCCGAGCGATCACATCGGCGTCAACGCCCGGAAAGTTATCCACAGATCTTGTGAGTTTTCCAAGGCTGTGGATCAGCCTGTGGATAACTCTTATTTCCACTGGGTGGAGACGACGAAGCCGGTGGCGATGAAGCCGAACCCGACCACGATGTTCCAGTTGCCCAGCGACTCGACGGGAAGCGAGTTGTTGGTGACATAGAACACCACGATCCAGGCGAGGCCGATCCCGAACATCGCCAGCATCAGGGGCGCCACCCAGCGGCGGCCACCACCACTGCTCAGATCAATCTTGGTGGCCTGCTTCTCCGGCGGGGGCGTGAAGTCCGCTTTCTTCCGGGTACGTGACTTCGGCACGAGAGACTCTCCTGTCGATGCTCTGCTGACCGCCGTACGGCCCACGGGGACGGTGGTCCGTTAGCGTAGTGCTTTCCCAGGGCGGAGGGAGACAAGGGTACGGTGACCAGATCGTTGATCCGGCCTGCACGGCTGGCCGCGATAGGCGTCTTCGCCCTCGCGGGACTCATCTTCTGGGTCAGCTTCAACACGGCGCAAGGGACGAACATCCGCAGCGACAGTTCCATGCTGCGGCTCTCCGACCTCATCCAGGAGCGCAGCAGACAGAACACCGAGCTCGACAACCAGGCCGCAGGACTCCGCCGCCAGGTCGACGGACTCGCCCGGCGCGACGACGGCAGCACCCGGGACGAGGACCGCAAACTCGGCGCGCTGGAGGAGCAGGCCGGCCTCAAGAAGCTCTCCGGCCAGGGGCTGACCGTCACCCTCGACGACGCCCCCACCAACGCCACCGCCAAGGTCCCCGGGCTCCCCGACCCCGAACCCAACGATCTGGTCATCCACCAGCAGGACCTCCAGGCCGTCGTGAACGCGCTGTGGCAGGGCGGGGCCAAGGGCATCAAGGTCATGGACCAGCGGCTGATCTCCACCAGCGCCGTGCGCTGCGTCGGCAACACCCTCATCCTGCAGGGCCGGGTCTACTCCCCGCCCTACAAGGTCAGCGCCGTCGGCGACCGGGAGAAACTGCAGGCGGCCCTCGACAAGGCCCCGGCGATCCGCAACTACCTCGAATACGTGGATGCCTACGGACTCGGCTGGAAAGTCGACGAGCACAAGGCACTGACTCTTCCCGGCTACTCCGGCACAGTGGATCTCCGGCAGGCCAAGCCCCTGGAGTGACCGTGCGGGAGTGAGACGGCGTGGCGTTACGAGCGGTCGTACGAAGCCTCAGCGAGCTGTGCATCACCGTCGGCATCCTGATCGTGCTCTTCGTCGTCCACCTCCTCTACTGGACGGGACTGCGCGCCGACAGCGCCTCCGACGACGAGATCGCCCGGCTCCAGAAGGAGTGGTCGTCCCGCCCCGTCGGCGGCGGCTCCGGCGAGGGGGAGACCGGCGGCGCGGATCCGTCCCCGGGGGGCGGCCGGGACGGCGGACAGCCGCAGAACGGCACCGGCACCCACGGCCAGGCTCGCCCCGCCTACCGGGATGGCAGGTCCTTCGCCGTCATGTACATCCCCCGCTTCGGCCGCGACTGGTCCCGGCCCGTCCTGGAGGACACCCGCGCGACGACGCTGCGCAAGGGCCTCGGCCACTACACCCGCACCGCGGGCCTCGGACAGCGGGGCAACTTCGCGGTGGCCGGCCACCGCCGTACCTATGGCGACCCCTTCAAGGACTTCCCGAGGCTGCGCCCCGGCGACCATGTGTACGTCACCGACGGCGACACCTGGTACACCTACACGCTCACCCGGCGCCCCTACCGCACCCTGCCCGGCGACACCGGAGTGCTCGATTCCGTTCCCGCGCCGGTCAACAAGGCCGCCACCCCCTTCGACCGGCCCGGCCGCTACCTCACCCTCACGACCTGTGATCCGGAGTGGGGCAGCAGCCACCGGCTGATCGCCTGGGCCCGCCTGGACGCCACCCGCCCGGCCGGCGAGGGGAGGCCGGACGCGCTCCAGGGCTGACGCCGTACCCTGACGCCGTACTCTTGGGTGAGCCGAACGGCACGCGTGCCCGGTGTGGCGCGGGAGGAGAGAGGACGGCATCGCGGGATGTACGGCTGGATCTGGCGGCATCTGCCGGGCAACGTGTACGTACGCGCACTGATTTCGGTGGTGCTGGTGGTCGGGGTCGTCTTCCTGCTTTTCCAGTACGTCTTTCCGTGGGCGGAGCCGATGCTCCCGTTCAACGACGTGACGGTGGACGGCGCGGCCGGCCACGTCACCGGGCTCACCGGCACAGTCCCCGGAGGTACGGCGTGAGCGCCCGCATCCTGGTCGTCGACAACTACGACAGCTTCGTCTTCAACCTCGTCCAGTACCTCTACCAACTCGGCGCCACCTGCGAGGTGGTGCGCAACGACGAGGTCGAGCCGCAGCACGCCGAGGAGGGTTTCGACGGCGTACTCCTCTCCCCCGGCCCCGGCGCGCCCGAGGAGGCCGGGGTCTGCATCAGCATGGTGCGGCACTGCGCGGCCCGCGAGATCCCGGTCTTCGGCGTCTGCCTCGGCATGCAGTCGATGGCCGTCGCCTACGGCGGTGTCGTCGGCCGGGCCCCGGAACTGCTGCACGGCAAGACCTCGGTGGTCTCCCACGAGGGTGCGGGCGTCTTCGACGGGCTGCCCTCGCCCTTCACCGCGACGCGCTACCACTCGCTGGCCGTACGCGGCACGCTCCCCCCTGAACTGGAGATCACCGCCTGGACGGCGCCCGGCGGCGAAACGTCCCTCCTTGCCCCCCTTCGGGGAGGAGGGGCCGACGGTGCCGATCTGGTGATGGGGCTGCGCCACCGCGAGCTCCCGGTCGAGGGCGTGCAGTTCCACCCCGAGTCCGTCCTCACCGAGGGCGGCCACCGGATGCTGGCCAACTGGCTGGTGCGGTGCGGGGACGCCGGGGCCGTGGAGCGCTCCGCCGGACTGGGGGTGCCGCGCGGAGTCGGATTCGGGACGGTCAGCGGGTGACGACGGGCCACGGTGACGGCACGGGGGCGGGAGGGTACGGCTCCGACTCGGAGTACGACCCGTACCGTGCGGCCGTCGACGCCCTCGCCGACCCGCTCAACGACCCCCTTCCGGGCCAGCAACCGCAGCAGCAGCAGCCGCCGCAGCCGGAGGTGACGCCACAGCCGGGCCCGGTGGCGGCTGACGCCCGGTACGGGGCCGAGGCGGACCAGGAGCCCGCTTGGTACGCGGCGGCACCGCACGAGGCGTACAGCGAGCCGTACCAGCCGTACGAGGCGTACGCGGAGCCCGTACAGCCGCAGCCGCAGACGTCCCCGCGCTTGGCGCAGGAGGCGCCCGCACAGCCCGTACAGACGCCGCAGTCGCCCCCGCAGCAGTTCGGGCAGGAGCCCGACTTCGGCCGGACGGAGGACGGCAGCACCGTGCGGCTGCGGAGGCCGCACCTGGAGGAGTGGGCGCGCCGGACCGGCGTCGAGACGCCCCGCACACGCACGCGCACGCACACCGAACGCCCGCCCGGACCCTCGCGGCTGGAGGCACGCAGGGCGGCCCGTGCGCTGCGGCCCGGGCCCGGCATCATCGCCAGTCGTGCCATCGGCGAGGTCTTCATCACCTGCGGTGTGCTGATGCTCCTCTTCGTCGCCTATCAGCTGTGGTGGACCAATGTCCTCGCCAACCAGCAGGCGGGCGGCGCCACCGACCAGCTCCACAAACAGTGGGACGAGCACAAGCCGGGTGACGGCACGGATCCCGAGCGCAAGGCCGGTGCCTTCAAACCGGGCGAGGGCTTCGCGATCATCCACATGCCGAAGATCGACGTCACCGCGCCGATCGCCGAGGGCACCTCCAAGGCGAAGGTGCTCGACAAGGGCATGGTCGGCCACTACGACGAGAAGCCCCTGAAGACGGCCATGCCGTGGGACAAGAAGGGCAACTTCGCGCTCGCCGGGCACCGCAACACCCATGGCGAACCGTTCCGCTACATCAACAAGCTGAAGTACGGGGATGTCGTCGTGGTGGAGACGCAGTCCAAGTACTACACGTACAAGGTGACGCGCCAGCTCCCGTCCACCTCCCCGTCCGACACGGGGGTCATCGGCCCGGTTCCGCCGAAGTCGGGCTACACGAAGCCCGGTCGCTACATCACGCTGACCACCTGCACACCGGAGTACACCTCCAAGTACCGTCTGATCGTCTGGGGCATCATGGTGGACGAACGTCCGCGCAGCAAGGGCAAGCCGGACGCGCTCGTCGACTGAACCCCGACGACGGGCGGGCCCGGGGTGGTGACCAGAGAAAGCGGCGGAGGCGGCAACAGGTGAGCGAGGGCGAGCGGAACTCTTCCGTCGAGGAGACCGCCGAGGAGGCGGAGTTCACCTCCGGCGAGGGCTCCGGTGCTTCTGACAGCGCAGGTTCCTCGGAGCCGGTGCGCCGGGGGCTGATAGCCGGCGCGGTCGGCGTCTTCGGTGAACTCCTCATCACCGCCGGGCTGGTGCTCGCGCTGTTCGTCGTCTACTCGCTGTGGTGGACGAACGTACTCGCCGACCGGCAGGCCAAGAAGGAGAGCGACCGCGTCCGCGAGCACTGGGCGGCCGACCGCGGTCCCGGAAACCTCGACACCCGGGACGGCATCGGCTTCCTGCACGTACCGTCGATGTCGTCCGACGACATCCTGGTCAAGAAGGGCACCGACCCCAAGGAACTGAACCAGGGCATCGCGGGCTACTACACCAAGCCCGTCAAGTCCGCCCTCCCGCAGGACCAGTCCGGCAACTTCTCCCTCGCCGCGCACCGGGACGGGCACGGGGCGAAGTTCCACAAGATCGACAAGATCGACAAGGGCGATCCGGTCGTCTTCGAGACGAAGAACACCTGGTACGTGTACAAGGTGTTCAAGACCCTGCCGCAGACGTCGAAGTACAACGTCGATGTGCTGGACCCGATCCCGAAGGGCTCGGGCGTGAAGCAGCGGGGCCGCTACATCACCCTCACGACGTGCACGCCCGTCTACACCTCGCGCTACCGCTACATCGTCTGGGGCGAGTTGGTCCGCACGGAAGACGTCGACGAGGACCGCACGCCCCCTGCGGAGATTCGTTGACCGAGCGCGGGGGTTGAGGGGCTCCGCCCCTGGACCCCTTCGTCTCAGGGGATGAGGGGGCGAAGCCCCGAAGGCGGCCTCAGCAACAACGTCCGGCCCTCAACGGCGAAGCCCTCAGTTGCGGAGGCCGCCGACGAAGCCGCCGTCGTCGCCACCGCCGCCGTCGCCCTCGTCGGGGCCGCCGGGGCGGGTCATGATGTCGACCTTGTCGCCCTTCATGCCCTGAGAGTTGGGGGCCGGGGTGGTGGTCACGACGAGTGCGTTGGGGCCTTGCTGTCCATGGATGGTGCCGACGGTGAAACCGGCGTCCTGGAGGGCCTTCTTGGCGTCCTTGAGCTTCTGGTTGGTGACGTCCGGCACGGTGGCGGGCTCGTCGGCGGGCGCCTTGGCGACGGTCAGCGTGACGGTGCTCTCCTCCGCCCGCTTGGTGCCCGGCCCCGGGTCCTGCTTCAGCACGGTGCCGGCGGCCTTGGTCTCGTCGTCCTGTTCGGTCTTGGAGACCTTGAAGCCGAGCGCTTCGAGCTGGGACTTGGCCTTGTCGTAGGGCTGGTCGACCACGTTGGGCACGGTGGGCCGGGACTCGGTGGCCACGGTCAGCGTGACCGTGGAGCCCTTCTTGGCCTTCTCACCTGCGCCGGGGTCCTGGCCGATGACCGTACCGGCCTGCTGGTCCTCGGACTCCTGCTGCTTCTTGGCGACCTTGAAGCCCGCCTCTTGGAGCTTCTGCTTGGCGTCGGCGTAGACATCGCCCTCGACGCCCGGAACGCTGCGGGGCGCCTTGTCCCGCGGTCCCTTGGACATGATCATGTTGACGCTGGTGTTGGGCTCGACGCTCTCGCCGACCCCCGGGTCCGTCTTGCAGACGGTGCCCTTCTTCTCGTCGCAGAAGATGCTGTCGCCCTTGGTGGCCTTCAGCCCGGAGTTGCCGATCTGTTCCTCGGCCTCGGAGGCGGACAGCCCTGTGACGTTGGGCACATCCACATTGTTGTTGGGCGAGTCGAGCAGTGCCTTGCCGACGAAGATCGCGCCGACGAGCACCAGGATCACGGCGAGCGCCAGCAGGATGGTCGACCACGGGTTCCTGCCCCTGCGACGGCCGTGCTGATCGTCGTAGTAGCCGCCGTCCTCCGAGCGCATCGGCGGCAGCATGGAGGTCTGCGGCTCCTGGGCGCGCAGTGCCGTGGTGGGCTGGTCCTCCGGGTAGCCGCCGGCGCCCATCGCGGCGGCGGCGACGGGCTGGCCGTCCAGGCACGCCTCGATATCGGCGCGCATCTCGTCGGCGCTCTGGTACCGGTAGTCCGGGTCCTTGACGAGCGCCTTCAACACGATCGCGTCCATGGCGGGCGAGATCTCGGGGTCGAAGGCGCTGGGCGGCTGCGGCTCCTCCCGTACGTGCTGGTAGGCGACCGCGACCGGGGAGTCGCCGACGAACGGCGGCCGTACGGTCAGCAGCTCGTACAGCAGACACCCGGTGGAGTACAGGTCGGAGCGGGAGTCGACGGTCTCGCCCTTGGCCTGCTCGGGCGAGAGGTACTGGGCTGTGCCGATCACAGCGGCCGTCTGCGTCATCGTCATACCGGAGTCGCCCATGGCCCGCGCGATGCCGAAGTCCATGACCTTGACCTGGCCGTTGCGCGTCAGCATGACGTTGGCGGGCTTGATGTCGCGGTGGACGATGCCGTTGCGGTGGCTGTACTCCAGCGCCTGGAGGATGCCGACGCACATCTCCATGGCCCGCTCGGGCAGCAGCTTACGGCCGGAGTGCAGCAGCTCACGGAGCGTGGAGCCGTCCACGTACTCCATGACGATGTACGGGATGGAGACCCCGTCCACGTAGTCCTCGCCGGTGTCGTACACCGCGACGATCGCCGGGTGGTTCAGCGAGGCGGCCGACTGGGCCTCACGGCGGAAGCGGGCCTGGAACGACGGATCGCGGGCGAGGTCGACGCGGAGCGTCTTGACCGCGACCGTACGGCCCAGCCGGGTGTCCTGGGCGAGGTAGACCTCGGCCATGCCTCCGCGGCCGAGCACCGAGCCCAGCTCGTACCGGCCGCCTAGGCGACGCGGCTCTTCCATAGTCTCCAGCCCTCTCCGGTCTTCCGTGCCGCGGCGCGTGGAAGCGGCTTGCGACACGGCGGTGTGCTGCTCGGCATACGGTACCCGCCACAGGGTGCGTGCCTGATGTGGCCGTGGTGACCGGGCTCACCTGATGCTGCTGGTGTGCGTCACTGCTTCCCGTCGAGGACGGCCTCCATCACGCTCTTGGCGATGGGGGCTGCCAGCTTGCCGCCTGCGATGTCGCTGCGGAGTGTGTCGGAACTCTCCACCACGACAGCGACAGCGACAGGAGATCCGTCACTCGTCTTCGCATACGAGATGAACCAGGCGTACGGATTGTCTTTGTTGTTCTCGCCGTGCTGTGCGGTACCGGTCTTGCCACCGACCGTGACGCCGGGGATCTTGCCCGACTCTCCGGTGCCCTTCTCGACGACCGTCTCCATGGCCGACTGAAGCTTCTGCGCATTCTCCGGCGAGACCGGCTGGCTCAGCTCCTTGGGCTTGGTCTGTTCGACCACGTTCAGGTTCGGCGCCACGAGCTGGTCCACCATGTAGGGCTTCATCAGCTTGCCGTCGTTGGCGACGGCGGCGGCGACCATGGCCATCTGGAGCGGAGTGGCGCGGTTGGACGCCTGGCCGATGCCCGCCATGGCGTTCTGCGGCTGGTTGTCCTTGGGGTAGATGCTGGACGCCGGGCGGACCGGGGTGTCCTGCGAGTCGTCGTTCTGGTCGCGGTTGAAGCCGAACTTCTCGGCCTCCTTCATCATCTCGTCGTTGCCGAGCTGGTCGCTCATCTTGGCGAAGACGGTGTTGCAGGACCACTGGAGCGCGACGCGGACGGAGGCGTTCTTGCAGGCCGGGTTGTTGCCCTCGTTGCCCAGGTTCTTGGTGGTCTGCGGCAGCCGGTACGGGTCCTCGGAGTCGGTCTTGGAGTCGAGGTCGTACTTGCCGCTCTCCAGGCCCGCCGCCGCGGTGACGACCTTGAACGTGGAGCCGGGCGGGTAGGTCTGCCGCAGCGCCCGGTTGAGCATCGGGTCGTCTTCGTTGTTCTTCTTCTGCAGCCCGTTGAACGCCTTGCTGTCCTTCTTGCTGGTGCCGGAGAAGGCGGACGGGTCGTAGGAGGGCTTGTTGGCCAGCGCGAGGATTGCGCCGGTCTTCGGGTTGATCGCGGCGACCGCGCCCTTCTTGTCACCGAGCCCGTCGTAGGCGGCCTTCTGGGCCTTGGCGTTGAGCGTCGTGACGACGTTGCCGCCCTTCTGCGGCTTGCCGGTGATCATGTCGATGGTGCGGTTGAAGAACAGCCGGTCGTCGTCGCCGGTCAATATCGGGTCGTACAGCTTCTCCAGCTGGTTGGCACCGAACGCCTGCGAGGCGTAGCCGGTGACCGGCGACCACAGCTTGCCGTTCTTGTAGGTGCGCTTGTACTTGAAGTCGTTGCCGTTGACGACCGTGGAACCGGTGACCGACTTGCCGTCGACGATGATGTTGCCGCGCGGCTGGGCGTAGCGCGCGATGTCGACCCGTCTGTTCTTCGGGTCGGTCTTGAGCTCGTCGGCCTGGACGAACTGCAGCCAGTTGGTCCGTACGAGGAGGGCCAGAACCAGCAGACCGCAGAAGATCGCGATGCGGCGCAGGGGCTTGTTCACGGTCGGACCACCTGAGTCATCTCGGCGTCGGGTGACGGGGCGGGCGCGGGCGCCGGACGGCGGGCGGTGTCGCTGATCCTGATCAGGATGCCGAGCAGTGCCCAGTTGGCGAGCACCGAGGAGCCGCCGGAGGCCAGGAACGGCATGGTCATACCGGTCAGCGGGATCAGGCCCATCACGCCGCCCGCGACGACGAAGACCTGGAGCCCGAAGGCGCCCGAGAGGCCGACCGCCAGCAGCTTGCCGAACGGGTCACGGGCGGCGAGCGAGATGCGGACCCCGCGCTCGACGATCAGCCCGTAGATGACGAGAACCGCCATCATGCCGGTCAGCCCGAGCTCCTCGCCGACCGTGGCGAGGATGAAGTCGGAGTTGGCGGCGAAGCCGATGAGGTCCGAGTTGCCCTGGCCCCAGCCGGTGCCGAGCACCCCGCCGGAGCCGAATGCCCACAGGGCCTGGGCGATCTGGTCGCTCTGCGCCATCGTCTCCTTGGCGAAGGGGTGCAGCCACGCCTGGACGCGGTCCTGCACATGCGGCTCGAACGTGGCCACCGCCGTGGCACCGCCCGCCGACAGGAGCAGACCGAAGACGATCCAGCTCGTGCGCTCGGTGGCGACGTACAGCATGATCACGAAGAGGCCGAAGAAGAGCAGCGAGGTGCCCAGGTCCGTCTCGAAGACCAGGATCATCAGGCTCAGCGCCCAGATGACGAGGATCGGCCCAAGGTCCCGGCCACGCGGCAGATACAGCCCCATGAAGCGGCGGGAGGCCAGCGCCAGCGCATCGCGTTTCACCATCAGATAGCCCGCGAAGAAGACCGCGAGGATGATCTTCACGAACTCGCCGGGCTGGAGGTTGATGAAGCCCAGGTTCACCCAGATCCGGGCGCCGTTCACCGGCGGGAAGAACATCGGCAGGATCAGCAGCACCAGGCCGACGGCCATGGAGATGTAGGTGTAGCGCTGCAGCACCCGGTGGTCCTTGAGGAACATCAGGATCGCCACGAACAGCGCCAGCCCGATCGCCGAGTACAGCAACTGCTTGGGGGCGTCCGGGGTGAAGGCGCCGAACAGGTCCTCGGCGCGCTGCTGCAGCCGCTCCGACTGGTCCAGCCGCCAGATCAGCACCAGGCCGAGCCCGTTGAGCAGGGTCGCCAGCGGCAGCAGCAGCGGGTCGGCGTACGGCGCGTACCGGCGCACCACCAGATGGCCGACTCCCGCCAGCAGCACCATCCCGCAGCCGTAGCCGAGCATGCCCGAGGGCAGCTCGTCGTGGATGGCCAGCCCCACGTTGGCGTACGCGAAGACCGGGACGAGCACCGCGAAGATGAGCATCGCCAGCTCGGTGTTGCGGCGGCTCGGCAGTCCGCCGGAGGACACGGTGGTGTTGCTGCCCGTGTTGGTGAGGTTGCTCATGCCTGTGCCGCCCCCTACGGCCCGGTGCACTGCTTGGCCAGCTCCTGCTGCTTCTCCGTGAGCTTGGGGCTCGGCGAGGGAGTGCTGGAGGCGGCGTCAGTGGTGTCGTTGGTGGAGCCGGAGGTGAAGGCGGCGTTGTGGGCGGTGCCCACACTGGCGGTGCCCTGGCCGACGCCCGCGGTACCGGTGCCCGTGCCGGCGGTGCCGGTGCCGGTACCGCCGTTGGTGGCCGCGTCACCGGGCGTGTTCTGCTCGTCCTTGCGCTGCTTCTCGGAGTCCTTGTTCCCGCCCTTGTCGCCGGGCTCCTTGGGCTGCTTCTTCTCCTCGGCGACGATCTTGCAGACCTTCGCCTGCTCGCTCAGCTCGTCCAGCTTGTCGCGGGCCTCGCCCCGGCTGCCCATCGCGATCGTCTCGCGGAGCTCCTTGCGCTGGAAGCCGGGCAGGTACTTGAGTTCGATCTCGGGGTGGTCCTGGTCGACCTTGTGCAGCTTGACGCCTGCCAGCTCCTGGTTGATGCCGCGGTAGAGGGCGACGTGGTCCTCGTTGGAGCCGACGTAGTACTGCGTCTGCGTCCAGCGGTAGCCGCCGTACAGTCCGCCGCCGGCCACGGCCAGTGCCAGCGCGATCCACAGCGAGCGCTTGAGCCAGCGCCCCTTGGCCTTGCCGGGCTTGGCGAAGTCCGCGTCGGTGTAAGGGCCGAAGGCTCCGGGGGGTGCCCCCGGGTCGGCGTTCGGGGGGCCGAACCCTTCCGGAGCGCCGGGCTGGCCCTGCTGCGGCACTCCGCCGCCGCGCCCCAGTTCGGCGGCGCGGGCCGCGGGGGTGCTCCGGGCCGCGCTGTCGCCGCCCAGCGGCTGCTGGCTCTCGGCGACCGCGCCCACGATGATGGGGGTGTCGTTGAGCTGGCCGTGCAGGGTGTCCTCGGGGCCGAGGGCGTCCACGTCCAGCACATCGGCGACGATGCAGGTGATGTTGTCGGGGCCGCCGCCGCGCAGCGCGAGCTGGATCAGCTCCTGCACGGTGTCCTGCGGGCCGTGGTAACTGGCCAGCGTCTCTTCGATCGTCTGGTGCGAGACGACCGCCGAGAGCCCGTCCGAGCACAGCAGATAGCGGTCGCCGGCCCGTACTTCGCGGATCGACAGGTCCGGCTCCACATGGTCGCCGCTGCCCAGCGCCCGCATCAGCAGCGAGCGCTGCGGGTGCGTGGTGGCCTCTTCCTCGGTGATCCGGCCCTCGTCCACCAGCCGCTGCACCCAGGTGTGGTCCTGGGTGATCTGCGTGAGCTGGCCGTCCCGCAGCAGATAGGCGCGGGAGTCGCCGACGTGTACGAGGCCGAGCCGCTGGCCCGTCCACAGCAGCGCGGTCAGCGTGGTGCCCATGCCCTCGAGCTGGGGGTCCTCCTCGACCATGACGCGCAGTTGGTCGTTGGCGCGCTGCACGGTCGTACCGAGGGAGGTGAGGATGTCCGAGCCGGGGATGTCCTCGTCGAGCTGGACCATCGCTGAGATCACCTCGGAGGAGGCGACCTCGCCGGCGGCCTGGCCGCCCATCCCGTCGGCGACCGCGAGCAGCCGTGGACCGGCGTAGCCGGAGTCCTCGTTGTGCTCGCGGATCATGCCGTCGTGTGATCCGGCGGCAAAGCGCAGTGACAGGCTCATGTGCACCTCGCCCGTCGGCTCCGGGTACATCCGCACGGTGCCCACCCTCCGGTCGTCATGTCGGTACTACTTCCGCAGCTCGATGACCGTCTTGCCGATACGGATCGGCGCTTCGAGCGGGATCGGCGTCGGTGTGGTGAGCCGGGTCCGATCGAGATAGGTGCCGTTGGTCGACCCGAGATCCTCGACGATCCACTTTCCGTCACGGTCCGGGTAGATCCTGGCATGCCGGCTGGACGCGTAGTCGTCGTCCAGCACGATCGTGGAGTCGTGCGCGCGGCCCAGCGTGATGGTCTGCCCCTGGAGGGCCACGGTGGTGCCGGTGAGCGACCCCTCGGTGACGACCAGTTTGCTGGGAGCGTTCCGGCCGCGCCCGCGCCTGCCGCCGCCCTGCGGGGGCTGCTGGGGCTGGGGCCGCTGCGCGGGGCGCTGTGCTTCGGCACGCCGGGCGGTGCGCTGAGTCACCCTGGTGCCGAACAGGTCACTTCTGATGACCTGGATGGACACGATGACGAACAGCCACAGTACGGCGAGAAACCCCAACCGCATGACCGTGAGGGTCAGCTCTGACATTGCCCCCGCTTCACCCTTCGGCTTGCCGGTAAATGATCGTGGTACTGCCCACGACGATGCGTGAGCCGTCGCGGAGCGTAGCGCGCGTGGTGTGCTGTCCGTCTACCACGATTCCGTTTGTGGAGCCCAGATCCTGGATCGAGGAGGGGTTTCCCGCGCGGATCTCGCAGTGGCGGCGCGAGACCCCGGGGTCGTCGATCCGCACGTCGGCCTCCGTGCTGCGGCCGAGCACCAGGGTCGGGCCGGAGATCTGGTGGCGGTTGCCGTTGATCTCGACCCAGCGTCGCGTCTCGGTGCCCGGCAGCGGTCCCGCACCGCCGGACGGACCCGGCGCGTAGGTGGGCGGGGCCGTGGGCGCGGGCGGCGCCGAAGCGGGCGGCGGCGGATAGCCAGCACCCGCACCCGCACCGCCGTATCCGGCGCCGGCCTGCGCCGGGCCACCGCGCTGCTGCGGCTGGGAGGTGCTGGAGGCGAGGGTGCGGCTGCGTACGCGGTAGAGGCCGGTGTCGAGATCGTCGGCCTTCTCCAGATTGACCTTGATCGGACCCATGAACGTGTAGCGCTGCTGCTTGGCGTAGTCCCGCACCATGCTGGCGAGTTCGTCGCCGAGCTGGCCCGAGTACGGGCTGAGCCGCTCGTAGTCCGGCGGGCTGAGTTCGACGACGAAGTCGTTGGGGACAACTGTGCGCTCGCGATTCCAGATCGTCGCGTTGTTGTCGCACTCCCGCTGGAGGGCGCCCGCGATCTCAACGGGTTGCACCTCGGACTTGAACACCTTCGCGAAGGTGCCGTTCACGAGACCCTCGAGTCGCTGCTCGAACCGCTTCAGTACTCCCACGACGCACCTCCTTCCCAGATGCTCTCCGACCTAGTGCCTGCTTCGTGCCTAGTGCCTGGTGCCTGCTCGCATGTCTGCTTCGTGCCCGGTGCCGTGCTTCGTACCTGTTTCCCAGTGTCCCCGGGATCCGGGCACGACGCTTCTGCGGTACTGCTTACTGATCGTATCCACGCGCGAGGAAATCGACTGGTTCCCCACCGGGGCCCGGTGCTCAAGTGTTGCCCCTCACAGTGGTCCGCGCGTGCCCCCGCCCACAGTCGCTCGTACCGCTCTACACCCTCGCATGGATAGTAGAGCGCCTGCGCTGGGTCCCGCACCGAGTGTCCTGCGGAGGGGGTCCGAGCAGGGGCGGAATACGGATGTGAGTCCACCCCGGACAGCGTGCTAATCTTCTGGATGTCGGCAGGCGCCCGCACCGGGCGGAGCGACAACACCCAATGCGCGGGTGGCGGAATAGGCAGACGCGCTGGATTCAGGTTCCAGTGTCCGAAAGGACGTGGGGGTTCAACTCCCCCCTCGCGCACAGAAGAAGGCCCCCACCGGGTTCCGGTGGGGGCCTTATCTCTGTCTGCTCACAGTGTTCGCGCCGTGACCCTTCGCGTTGTGGTCCCGGGCGAACCTGTGGTCTCAGGCGGCGAGCTGGGCCGCGAGGGTCTTGCCGCGGGCCTGGGCCGCCTCGTGCGCCTTGGCGCGGGACTCCTTGGCCAGGTCGATGAGCTGTTCCATGCCGGGCGTCGTCTCGGCCAGCGTGAGCTCCGGCACGATGAACTCGACATCCAGCCCGAGGGTGCCCTCGCCCAGCAGCTTCTCCAGGTAGGGCAGTACGAACTCGAAGCTCTCGCGCGGGGTGCCCGGGCCGTAGCCGCCGCCGCGGCTGGCGACCACCGTGGCCGGCTTGCCGGCTGCGGTCGGGTTCTCCGTGCCGGCGGTGCGGCCCATGATGATCACGTGGTCCAGCCACGCCTTGAGGGTCGAGGGGATCGTGTAGTTGTACATCGGGGCGCCGATCAGCACCGCGTCCGCCTGCTCCAGCTCGGTGGCCAGCTGGTCGCGCGGTGCGAAGGCGGCAGCCTGCTCAGCGGTGTGGTTCTGGGGAGGTATGAAGCCTGCGGCCGCGGCCACGTCCTGCAGATGCGGGATCGGGTCGGCGTTGAGGTCGCGGTAGATCACCTTTCCGTCCGGGTGCTGGGCCTCCCATGCCTCGCGGAAGGAGGCGGTGACGGAGCGGGAGGCGGAGGCACCGTCCGGGTGGACCGAGGTGTCGATGTGCAGGAGGGTGGCCATGGGGGGACTCCTAGTGATTCGTAAGCTGTCGAACTTTCCGACGTAACTAGGTATAACACAGCTACTTACTTTTCTGCACCTACTTGCCCTCACGCAGTACCCTGGTGGCATGTCAGAGCTTGGAGAGATGCGCGACCTGCCGCCGGAGCGCGCCACGGCCGCTGCGGTCTGCACCGAGCCGGAGAGCGCCATAACGCGCGTCTTCCACCTGCTCGGCAAGCGGTGGACGGGGCTGATCCTGGCTGCGCTGATGAGCGGCCCGGGACACTTCGCCGAGCTGCGCCGTGCCGTACCGGGCATCAGTGAGCGGATGCTCTCCGACCGGCTCACCGAGCTTGCGGCCTTCGGCCTGGTCTCCCGGTCCGTCGAGGAGGGGCCGCCGCTGCGGGTGAGCTACAGCCTCACCGACTCCGGGCACGCCCTGCGGCCCGCCATGGTCGAGCTCACGCGCTGGGCGGACAGTCACCTTCCGCGGTCGGCCGCTTCCTGTCCGGAGGCGTTTCGGGAGTGACCGGAGGTGTTCCGGGGGTGGGTCGGGGCGCCGCGGTCGTAGGGTGGTGGCGATGAACGCCAACTCCCCCGCCGAGGCGAGCGAAGACCCGAAGGCGAGCGAAGACCCGACGGTGAGCGAAGGCCCGACAGCACGCGAAGAGCCCGGCACCGAGCGCCTCGAGAAGGCGGTGCGGGCCGCGGAGACCGCACTGATCGAGTACGAGATCGCGGTCGAGACCTTCCGGGTCGAGGTGGAGAACTTCTCCCGGCTGCACCACCAGCGGCTCGGCCCCGTCTACGCCCGGCTCGACGAGCTCGACGCGCAGATCGCCGAGGCGATCGCGGCCCGTACCGGGGACCCCGAGGACATCCGCAAGGCCGACGCGGCACGTGGCGCCGTGCTGCCGATGCCGAAGGTCGATGAGCTCTTCTTCGGCTGGATCGACTCGAACGGCATGCTCCCCGAGGCCCAGGCGATGCTCAACGAGCAGCCCGTCAGCCCTCCGAGCCGGGTACGGCCCAGCGAGGAGGCCCGTAAGGCGTATCGGGACCTGGTCCGCAAGGCACACCCCGACCTCGCCCAGGACGACGCGGAGCGCGAGCGGCGGGAGGCGTTCCTCGTGCGGGTGAACAAGGCGTACGCGGAGGGTGACGCGCCCGCGCTCGCCGCGCTCGCCGCGGAGTGGGAAGCGGGCCCGCTGCCCGAACCCGTGGCCGAACTGCTGCGCAGCGAAGAGCTGTACGCGCGGCTGGAGTGGCTGGCGCAGCGCAAGGAGATGCTCGCCGGGATGGCCACGGAGCTGGAGGAGAGTGCGATCGGGGCAATGCTGAAGCTGGCGCCCGACGACCCCGACGCGCTGCTGGAAGAGATCGCCGAGCAACTGCTCGGGCAGGTGGCCGAGCGCGAGCGCGAGCTCGCCCGGCTGAGAGAGGGAGAGCAGGAATGAACGCCCTTCCCGGGCAGGTGCCGCAGACGGACGCCGCCTCCGTACCGGCCGACGCGCTGCTGCTGGACGTCCGCGAGGACGACGAGTGGGCCGCCGGGCGGGCTCCCGGCGCCGTGCACATTCCGATGAGCGAGTTCGTCGCGCGGCAGGGCGAGCTGACCGAACGGCTGGGCGAGGGCGAGCGGGTGTACGTCGTCTGCCGCGTCGGTGGTCGTTCGGCGCAGGTCGCGGCCTACCTCGCCCAGCAGGGCGTGGACGCGGTCAACGTCGACGGCGGCATGCTCGCCTGGCATGCCGCGGGGCGCCCCCTGGAGGGCGACACGGAGTCGGCTTTCGTGCGGTAGGGCAGGGGTTGCGCCCCGAAGGGGCGCGGGGAACTGCGCGACCAGCCACAACAAACCCGAAGTCCGCGGACGGCGGGCAGGGGCACCCTCTCATCGGAGAAGATGCGCGGGGCAAACCCTGTGGCCGACTGGTCAATTGGTGGCGAGGAGGTCCGCGAGGACTTCCTCATGGGCGGCTGCCGGGCCACAGGACAGCTCCCATTGCTTGGCCCATGCATGAAAGCGGTGCAGGGGGTAGTCGGTGTCGGCGCCCATGCCGCCGTGCAGATGCTGGGCCGTCTGCACGACTCTCCGTACCCCGTCGGCCGCCCACATCTTGGCGACCGCCACGTCGACCGGGTCGAGACGCCAGGCAGCCTGCCAGAGGGTGGCCTCCATCGCGCGCAGATCGATGTAGCGGTCGGCCGCCTGGACGGCCACTGCCTGGAACGTGGCGACGGGGAACCCGAACTGCTCGCGGTGGCTGACGTATTCGCTGGTCATCTCCAGCACCCTGCTGCCCAGGCCGAGCGCCAGCGCACAGGTGCCGGTGGCCAGCAGTCGGTGCAGCCGGCCGGGAGCCTCCGGGTCGTCGATGACGTCGCGCGACGGTACGCGTACCGCTTCCAGCGTCATCTCCGCGTAGCGCTCGCCGTTGGTTGACGCCTGCTCGGCGAGGGAGACGCCCTCGGTGCCGGGCGCCAGGAACGCCAGCAGCGGGCGGCCCTCGGCCGTGTGTGCCGGGACGAGGGTGAGGTCCGCGGTGGCCGCCCACGGTACGGCCGTCTGTATTCCGTCCAGCACCCAGCCGTCCCCGCCGGGCGCCGCGCTCGCCGTCACGGCGTGCTCGGCGGGCTCATGGCCCGTACGTCCCTGCCCGGCGACCGTGACCACCAGTTCGCCCGCCGCGATCCGGGGCAGCAGCGCGGCGCGCGACTCCTCGGGGCCGTACGTGGCGAGGGCCAGGGCCGCCGCGCTGGTCTCCAGCAGTGGTACGCGCGCCAGCACGCGGCCCGCCTCGCGCAGCACCAGGCACAGCGCCACCGGGTCGAGCTCCAGGCCGCCGTACTCGCGGGGTACGGCGAGACCGAGCAGGTCGGAGTGCGCCAGCCGCTGCCACAGCGCCCGGTCGAAGTCGTCGGCGACCGCTCCCTGTGTCAGCGCCGGGCTGTCCACGGCGTCGGGCGACACCTGTGAGAAGACGGACTTGGCGGCTTCCTGGGCCGCCTGCTGCTCTTCGCTGAAGCTGAAGTCCATGGCGTTCTCCCCGGGGTGCTGCCCTTGAACGGGATCGCTGAACTGACGCCCCGTCAGGCTAGGGGTGGACGCCTGAACTCGCCAGAGGGCGGACTTCACCGGGGGCGGCGCCTCGGCCCTCATGCGTCGAAATCGACCTCCACCTTCGCGGTGAGCGGATGCGACTGGCACGCCAGCACATACCCCGCGTCCAACTCCTCCGGTTCCAGCGCGAAGTTGCGGTCCACATGGATCTCCCCGCCGAGCAGCCGGGCCCGGCAGGTGCCGCAGACCCCTCCCTTGCAGGCGTACGGGGCGTCGGACCGGTTCCGCAACACCGTCTCCAGCAGCGTCTCCCCCTGGCTCGCGGGCCAGCTGCCGCCGCGGCCGCCCAGGGTGGCGCTCACCGTGGCGGAGCCGGACATCGCCCGGGCGCCCGGCGGCGGTGCGGACGCGGCCGCAACAGCCGTGTCGGCGTGGAAGATCTCCTGGTGGACGCGGTCCCTGGGCACGCCCAGCGCCCGCAGCGCCTCGGTCGCGCCCTCGACCAGCCCCAGTGGGCCGCACAGATACCAGCCATCCGTCTCCCGTACCCCGGACTCGGAGAGGAGGGCGGGCAGCAGCGCGGTGAGCCGCTCCGTGTCCAGCCGGCCGGAGGGCAGCCCGCTGTGCTGCTCCTCCCGGGAGAGGGCCGTCACCAGGTGGAAGCGGTCGGGGTAGCGGTCCTTGAGGTCGGCGACCTCCTCCAGGAACATCGTCGAAGCCGTGGTGCGGTCGCTGCGTATCAGGCAGAAGCGGGCGGCCGGTTCGCGGGCCAGCAGCGTGCCGGCCATGGACAGCACGGGCGTGATGCCGCTGCCGCCCACTACCGCGGCGAACCGGCCCGGGCGGGGCTGCAGTACGAAGCGGCCGATGGGCGGCAGCACTTCGACGGTGCTGCCCTCGGTCAGCTCCTTGAGCGCGTACGTGGAGAACAGGCCGCCCTCCACCAGCCGGATACCTACCCGCAGTGACGGGGGACGGGACCGGGCCGGGTCGCACAGCGAGTAGGTGCGGCGGATCTCCTCACCTCGCTCGTTCACCCGCCGCAATGTGAGGTGCTGGCCGGGGGCGTGGCCGAAGGTCTCGCGCAGCTCGGGCGGGACGTCGAGGGTGAGCGCGGCCGAGTCGTCCGTCAGCCGCTCGACCGAGCGGACGCGCAGTGGGTGGAAGGTCGGCACTGTCGGCACCATCAGACCTCCTTGAAGTGGTCGAACGGCTCCCGGCAGTCGGTGCAGCGGCGCAGCGCCTTGCAGGCCGTGGAGGAGAACCGGCTGAGCAACTCCGTTTCGGCAGAACCGCAGTGCGGGCAGCGCACCGGCTCCGGCTCCTGCGCGGAGGGCGGCGGCGCGGAGGGCTGGGGTGCGGAGGGCTGGGGTGCGGCAGGCGGCGTGGAGGGCTCCGGCGCCGACGGTTGGGGCGCCGAGTGCTGCGGTGGCCGGGGGGCTGTATGCCGGGTGGGGGAGAGGCCCACCAGGACCGGCCCGGCGGCACGGGCTCCGGCGCGGGGTGGCGCGATGCCGTGCTCGGCGAGCTTGCGGCGGCCCTCCGCGCTGATGTCGTCGCTGGACCAGGGCGGCGCGAGCACCGTACGGACCTCGACCCGCTCGGCGCCGGCTTCTTGGCGCAGCACCCGTTCGATGTCGGCCGCCATCGCCTCGATCGCCGGGCAGCCGGTGTAGGTGGGGGTCAGCTCGACCATTACATGTCCGGGCTCGGGCTCCACCACGCGGCGCAGCACGCCCAGCTCGCCGAGGCTGATCACCGGCAGCTCCGGATCGGGCACGGATCCGGCCAGCTCGGTGAGGGACGCGGTACGGGAGCGGCGTCCGGCGGCGGTTGACGGCATCACCATGTCGCCCCCGGGTGGCTGCGGTGCAGATGCTGCATCTCGGCGAGCAGCCGGCCGAACGGCTCCGTGTGCAGCCCCTGGCGGCCCGCACCGGCGGACCAGGCGCCCTCGCTCGGGCCCTCCGGGACGGTGAGCCCGGCGTGGGAGAAGACCTCATGGATGCGCGCGGTCCACTCCTCGGTCAGCTCCTGCCAGTTCACCTCCAGGCCCTCGATCGGCTGGAACAGCTCGCCCGTGTACCGCCACAGCGTGTCGGCGGCGCGCTGGGTGCGGGCGTGGCTCTCCTCCGTGCCGTCGCCCAGCCGCAGCGTCCACTGCTCGGCGTGGTCGCGGTGGTAGGCCGTCTCGCGGACCGCCTTGGCCGCCAGCGGGAGTACCGGTGACAGTTGGGCGTAGAGCGGCAGTTGGTAGGTGGAGAAGTAGAGCTGCCTCACGATGGTGTGCGCGAAGTCGCCGCATGGCTGCTCCACCAGCTGGCAGTTGCGGAAGGCGCGTTCCTCCCGCAGGAAGGCGATCTCGTCCTCGCTGCCCAGCACGTCTGCGAGCCCGGCGTAGAGCGCGCGGGCCTGGCCCAGCAGATCCAGCGCGATGTTGGCCAGCGCCACCTCCTCCTCCAGAACGGGGGCGTGGCCCGCCCATTCGCCGAGGCGGTGGGAGAGGATCAGCGCGTCGTCGCCGAGGGGGAGGGTGGCCAGGGCCGGCGGTGCTGTGGCCGTCACAGGTTCCGCACCCCTTCCGGGACCTCGTAGAACGTCGGATGGCGGTAGGGCTTGTCGGCGGCGGGCTCGAAGAAGGGGTCCTTCTCGTCCGGCGAGGAGGCGGTGATCTCGCTGGAGGGCACCACCCACAGGGAGACGCCCTCACTGCGGCGGGTGAACAGGTCCCGTGCGTTGCGCAGCGCCATCTGGGCGTCCGGCGCGTGCAGGCTTCCCGCGTGGGTGTGCGAGAGGCCGCGCCTGCTGCGTACGAAGACCTCCCACAGGGGCCAGTCGGCGCTCATGGCTCAACTCCTCGCTGTCCGGGGGGCGGACGTCCGGTCCTGGGCCGCGCGGGCTGCCTGTTTGGCGGCGTGCGCCGCGGCTGCCTCACGGACCCAGGCGCCGTTCTCATGGGCCGTACGGCGCTGATTCAGCCGTTGTTCGTTGCAGGGGCCGTTGCCCTTGAGCACCTCGCGGAACTCCTGCCAGTCGATGGCGCCGAAGTCCCAGTGACCCCGCTCCTCGTTCCAGCGCAGCTCGGGGTCGGGCAGGGCGAGGCCTAGCGCTTCCGCCTGCGGGACGCAGATGTCCACGAAGCGCTGCCGCAGCTCGTCGTTGGAGTGCCGCTTGATCTTCCATGCCATGGACTGGGCGCTGTGTGCCGACTCGTCGTCCGGCGGGCCGAACATCATCAGCGACGGCCACCACCAGCGGTCCACCGCGTCCTGCGCCATCGCGCGCTGCGCCTCGGTCCCGCGGGACAGGGCAAGCAGCAGTTCGTAGCCCTGGCGCTGGTGGAAGGACTCCTCCTTGCAGATCCGGACCATGGCGCGGGCGTACGGGCCGTACGAGCAGCGGCACAGCGGCACCTGGTTGGTGATGGCGGCGCCGTCCACCAGCCAGCCGATGGCGCCGACGTCCGCCCAGGTCAGCGTGGGGTAGTTGAAGATCGAGGAGTACTTCTGGCGGCCCGCGTGCAGCTTGTCGAGCAGTTCGTCGCGCCCCGTGCCCAGCGTTTCGGCCGCGCCGTAGAGATACAGGCCGTGGCCCGCCTCGTCCTGCACCTTGGCCATCAGGATCGCCTTGCGGCGCAGGGAGGGGGCGCGGGTGATCCAGTTGGCCTCCGGCTGCATGCCGATGATCTCGGAGTGCGCGTGCTGGGCGATCTGGCGGACGAGGGTGGAGCGGTAGGCGTCCGGCATCCAGTCCCGGGGCTCGATGCGCTCGTCGGCGGCGACGGCCGCGTCGAAGACGGCCTGCAGGGCGCGTTCGGCCTCGGGGTCCGCCGTACGCCCGGGTCCGGCCGGGTCCGGCGCCCCGGCCGCGCCCCTCCCCGCTCCGTGGCCGTGCGGCGGCGATGTCACCGATGTCATACGTGCCCCCTGATCCCTCGGCGTCCAGCCGACCGACCGATCGTTCGGTTCAAGCATGGGCGCGGGTCCCGGGCCTGTCAAGGGCGAATGCCGCGGACCGGCGGGGCCAGCCGCCCCCGCCCCAGTACCCTCTGAGAGTCTCTGAGGCGGACCGGCCCGGTCATGGGCATGGAGAACATGGGGAGCAGGGGTAGGGCATGGAGCCAGCGGCGCACCAGGCGCCCGGGGGGGAAGGCATGCGCGGGATCGCCGCGCTCTCGCTGCCCGCGCGGATCTTCGTCGCGATAGCCGTGGCCGTCGTCACGGTCGGGATCGCGTTCCACGTGGCGATGGTCTTCTTGCAGACGGCCCCGGACAACACCATCAGCAAGCGGCACGGGGAGCTCGTCGACTCGTACGTCCTCCCGGAATTCGAGCGCAACTGGAAGCTGTTCGCCCCCAACCCCCTCCAGCAGAACGTCGCGGTTCACGCCCGCGCGACCGTCGCCAAGGAAGACGGCACCACCGCCACCACCGGCTGGGTCAACCTCAGCGCCATGGACGGCGAGGCCATCCACGGCAATCCGGCCCCCAGCCACACCCAGCAGAACGAGCTGCGCCGCGCCTGGGAGTTCTACGTCGACAACCACGACGAGAGGGGCAAAGCCTTCGGTCTGCGCGGACGGCTCTCCGAGCAGTACATCAAGCGGATCGTGATGCGGCGCTTCGGGCCCGAACTCAACGGTGGCAGCGTCGAGCGCATCCAGGTGCGCTCCGCCGTCACCCCGGTCGCCCCGCCCGAGTGGAGCGACGAACGGTACGTCGTGAAGACCAGGTACACCGTGCAGCCCTGGTGGCAGGTCACCAGCGCCGACCTTCCGGGAGGCGGCAAGTGACGGACGAGGGACGGTACATGGGGATCGACGGACCGCGCGCGCGGATCGAGCGGTGCGTCTCGCGCGGCCTGACCAGGATCACCGCACAGGCGCTCGGCCCCTACCAGACGGCGATCGTCCGGATCGGGTTCGGCGCCGCGTGGCTGTTCTTCCTGCTGCGGGAGTGGCCGCACCGGCAGGAGCTCTACGGGCCGGACAGTCCGTGGACCTGGGGGCTGGCCCGGCAGCTGATCGAAGACAACGACGCCTTCACGGTTCTGATGTGGTCCAGCAGCAACAGCTGGTTCCAGCTCGTCTATCTCGTCGCTGTTGCGGCTTCCGTCGCCGTGCTGCTCGGCTGGCACACCAGGGCCGCCACCGTGCTGTTCATGGTCGGGGTGCTCTCGCTGCAGAACCGCAGCGTCTTCATGGGTGACGGCGGGGACAACGTCATCCATCTGATGGCGATGTACCTCGTCTTCATCCGCTGCGCGCAGGTGTGGTCCCTGGACGCCCGGCGGGCCAAGCGCGCCCGGGAGCGCCGGGAGGCGGCCGCGGATCCCCAGGAGGCGACGGGGGAGGGCCGGGAGGCACTCACCGAGGGCGACGAAGCTCCCGTGCGAGCCGACGTCGACGCCGTGGCCGGTGCCGGGGGCGTGGTGCTGTGGACGGTGTTCGGCGCCGTACTGCTGGGCAGCACCGTCGCGGGCGGTTTCAGTACCGGCTGGGCCGTCTTCTACTGGGCGCTGTGGGCAGCGCACGGACTGTGGTGGGCCGTGAACCGGGCAGCGGCGCGCGGCGGTGCGACGGTGCGGGAGATGCGCGACGTGTGCGACATCCTCGCCAATCTGGCACACAACGCCGTGCTGCTCGTCATCATGATCGAGGTCTGCCTGGTCTACTCGACGGCCGGCTGGTTCAAGATCCAGGGCACCCGCTGGCAGGACGGCACCGCCGTCTACTACCCCATGAACCTGGACTACTTCACGCCCTGGCCGGAGCTGAGTCACCTGCTGGCGGGCAACGGCGTGATGGTCTTCCTGGCCACCTACGGCACCGTCGCCCTCCAGGTCGCCTTCCCCTTCACGCTCCTCAACCGGCGGGCGAAGAACGTGCTGCTGACCTTCATGATTCTGGAGCACCTCAGCATCGCCGTCCTGCTCGGACTGCCGTTCTTCTCGCTGGCGATGATCGCGGCCGACGCGGTGTTCCTGCCGACGGCCTTCCTGGTGTGGTTCGGCCGCCACTCCGCAGCGCTGGGCGGCCGGGTACGCGGCCTGCTGCCGGGCGGCGGCCCCAGAGCGCCCCGGCCCGTGCCGGAGGCGGCTGACGAGGCGGCCCCGAAGGTTTCCGCGTAAGCGCAGATTCCGCGTAGGCGCAGTTCGCGTATGCGAGCCCGTCCGGTGGCCGGAGAGCGGGCCGGTGACGGGGTTCCGGCGGCCGTAGGGTTGGCCGGGTGACGGGTGAGACGGCTGAGAGCCAGTGGGTGCGGTATGCGGCGGAGGGCGTGCTGCTGGACGGATTCCACGCGCTGAAGCACGCGCTGCGGTTCGGTGCGCGGGTGCCGGTCGCGCTCACCACCGACCGGGGCGCCGCGCTCGCGCTCGCTGAGGAGCTCGCGCCCGATCTGACCGGCACGCTCGACGAACTGCTGGGCGAGGTTCCCGGCACGACACTGCGCGCCCTGGTGCCCCGCCCGCACCCCACGGGCGTTGCGGCGCTCGCGCTCCGGGACGCCGTTACGCTCCCGGCGGCACCCGACCGGGAGGGGCCGCTCGTCGTCCTCGACAACCCGCGCAACCTCGGCAACGTAGGAGCCGTCGTACGGCTGGCTGCGGGCGCGGGCGCCGGCGGGGTACTCACCACCGGTGACGTCGACCCCTGGCACCCGGCGGCGGTACGGGCGGGCGCCGGACTGCACTTCGCCACCCCGGTCGAACGGCGCCCGGTGGCCGAGCTGCCGGACGGCCCGCTCCTCGCCTTCGATCCGGAGGGCGCCGATCTGCGCTCCGTGACCCTGCCCGCCGGGGCGATGCTGGCCTTCGGCTCGGAGCGGCGCGGGCTCTCGGCCCAGATGCGCGCCCGTGCCGACCGCCTGGTCGCCCTCCCGATGCGCCCCCAGGTCTCCAGCTACAACCTGGCCACCAGTGTGGCGATGGCGCTGTACCACTGGCTGGCCCGCCCCAGCTGACGTACGCATTCCACAGGCGGCGGGCGAGGCGGCCGAGCCGGCGACCGGCCGAGGCGGGTGAGCGGCCGAGTCGGCGAGCGGCCCGGTGGACCAGGCGGCCCAGTGGCTCAGCGGTCTACAGGTAGGGGCCGCCCGTGCGGTGGTGCGCCTCGCCGGCCTGGCCCTCGTCCGGCATGGCGCCGGGCGGCAGCGCCCTGCGCATCTGCTCCAGCTGCGCGCGAGCCGCCATCTGCTGGGCGAACAGCGCGGTCTGGATGCCGTGGAAGAGTCCCTCCAGCCAGCCGACCAACTGGGCCTGTGCGATGCGCAGCTCGGCGTCGGTGGGGGTGGATCCCTCCGTGAAGGGGAGGGAGAGCCGCTCCAGCTCCTCGATCAGCTCAGGTGCGAGCCCGTCCTCCAGCTCCTTGATCGAGCTGGTGTGGATCTCCTTCAGCCGCGCCCTGCTGGCCTCGTCCAGCGGTGCTGCCTTCACTTCCTCGAGCAGCTGCTTGATCATGCTGCCGATCCGCATGACCTTCGCGGGTTGTTCCACCATCTCCGTCACGGGGACCTCAGCCTGCTCATCGCCCTCGCCGTCGCCGTTGCCCTTGGCGGTACCCCCGAGAGCCATTCCGTCCGGCCCCACGACCAGGACCTGCGGGCTCTCCTGCGACTTCTCGTTGCTCGGCTGTGTCATGCCTCCCATTCTGCATCCGTCAGGTGACCGGTGCCGAGCGAGGGCGGAACGTCAGCGGCGGCGCAGCCGCAGGGCAAGGAAGGCGAGTCCCAGCCCCATGAGCGTCATGCCCGTGCCGAGCGGCAGTACGGGCAGCACCTGCCCGGACGGCCGGGTGGCGACGCGGTCGTCCCGCCCGTCGGCGTCCCCGGGGCTCGCATCGTCGGACGCGTACAGGTCGTGCTTGCCGATCGCCTGCCCGGACGGGCGCGGTGCCGTGGGGTTCCCGAAGGCCGACGGGGGCTGCAGGGCGGACCGGTGATCCGGGCTGCGGGTGTGGTCGCGCCGCTCGTCCCGGCGCTCCTCGTGCTGCCGCCGCCGTTGCTGTTGCTGCTCGCTTTCTCGCCGTTTCTCCCGCCGCGGTTCTTCTTGCCGCTGTGCCTCTTTTTGTCGCTGTGCTTCTTTTTGTCGCCGTGTGTCTTCTTGTCGCCGTGCCTGTTGTCGCCGTGTCTCTTCCTGTCGCTGTTCGTCGTGGCGCCGTTTGTCTTCTCTCTGTTTCCGTTGCCGCTGTTCGCGCCGCTGCTGTTCCCGCTGCTGGGCGTCGCGGGCCTCTTGTGCTTCGCGCTCTCGGCGCGCCTCCTGGCGCTGCTCGTGGCGCTGCTCCTGACGCTGTAGGGCCTCTTGCCGCTCGTGCTGCTGCTGCCGCTGCTGCTCCCGTTGCTCGGCGTCCTTTTCCCGCTCCTCTTGGCGCTGCTCTTCCTCGCGCCGCTCTTCCTGGCGCCGCTCCTCCTGGTGGCGCTGCTCCCGTCGCCGCTTGCTCTCTTCCTCCTGGTCGGCTCGCTCCTGGTGCCATTTGCCGTCGTCGGGCGTCTGGGTATCCAGGCTGCTGCGCTCCGAGGGCTGGGAGTCCGGCTCAGGAGGTCCAGGAAGTTCGGGGGCTTCGGGGGGACCGGGGAGCGTGGGGGGATCGGGGAACTTGGGAGGGTCGGGGACCTCAGGCGGCTCGGGTGGCTGGGGTGGTGCCGGCGGCTGGGGCGGCGCGGGTGGCCCGGGCGCTCCGGATGGTCCTGCTGCCTCCGGGAGGGGTGCCCAGGTGCGGGTGCCAGGGTTCGTGGCCGGGGGCGTCAGGCTGGGGGTCGCGCTCAGGGTGGCTCCGGAGGGCAGGGCACCCGGGGACAGGGTTTCGGAGGCCACCGGGGCAGCCGCAGTCTCCTCCTGGTCCCTCCCGGGGCCCGGATGGTCCCCCGCAGTGGCGACAGGCGCGGGAACAACAAGAAGAGCGCAGGTCAACAAGGTGACAGCGGTGCTCCGTCGCTGGGTTTGCCGCACGACCGTGACCCTTCCGAGCTGGATGGTCCGCAGACCTGACCAGCGTCACATGAAGGAATAAGATCGGCATTTCGGACAGGGGGAACGGGTGACGGAGCGCGCCGTACGGAGGAGTCGGGCGCGGAGAAAGCGGCACGGAGAAAGCGGGACGGGGCGGGAAGCGGCCACGAACGCGTCGGCCCCGCCCCCCACCACCGGAAGGCGGCCAGGAGGGCGGGGCCCGCGGCGGGACCCGCGGCGGGCGTCAGCCGGCCGTGGTCAGCAGGATCTTGCCGATGTGGGTGCTCTCCTCCAGCGTGCGGTGCGCCCGGGGCGCCTCCCGCATCGGAACCGTACTGTCGATCACCGGGCGCATCCGGCCGTCCGAGAGCAGCGGCCACACGTGTTCCCGTACGGCTGCCACGATCGCCGCCTTCTCGGCGGGGGGCCGCGCCCGCAGCGAGGTGGCCGTCACCGCGCCGCGCTTGGCCAGCAGCGCGCCCAGGTTCAGCTCGCCCTTGGTGCCGCCCTGCATTCCGATGACGGCCAGCCGGCCGTTCACCGCGAGGGCCCTGATGTTGCGCTCCAGGTACTTGGCGCCCATGTTGTCGAGGATGACGTCGGCGCCCGCTCCGTCGGTCGCAGCGCGCAGCTCCTCGACGAAGTCCTGCTCCCGGTAGTTGATCAGGATGTCGGCACCCAGCTCGGCGCACCGCTGGAGCTTCTCGGCCGTGCCCGCCGTCACCGCGACCCGCGCGCCCACCGACTTGGCGAGCTGTACGGCCATGGTGCCGATGCCGCTGGAGCCGCCGTGCACCAGCAGGGTCTCCCCCGGGCGCAGATGCGCCACCATGAAGACGTTCGACCAGACCGTGCAGGTGACCTCCGGCAGGCCGGCCGCTGCCGCGACGTCGAGGCCGTCCGGTACGGGCAGCAGCTGACCGGCCGGCACCGCGACCTTCTCGGCGTAGCCGCCACCGCCGAGCAGCGCGCACACCTTGTCGCCGACCGCCCAGCCGGACACCCCGGGGCCGAGGGCCGAGATCCGGCCCGCGCACTCCAGGCCGGGGTAGGGGCTCGCTCCTGGCGGTGGATCGTAGAAGCCCTGACGTTGCAGGGTGTCCGCGCGGTTGACGGCGCTCGCTACGACATCGACGAGGACTTCGCCCTCCCCGGGCTCGGGGTCCGGGACCTCGGCCCAGACCAGCGCCTCGGGGCCGCCGGGTTCGGGAATCGTGATCGCATGCATACGGCCGACGCTACCCGCACCGCCCCGCACCCCGGCCCGGGCGGCACCGGCCCGGGCGGCGCACTCCTTGCGGGACGCGGATGGCCGGTCAAGCCGCGTAGGTGAAGCGGAGCTTCTGGTCCGGGGTCGGTACATACGCCTGGTGGCAGCCGGTGCAGAACCAGAACCAGGAGTCCTCCTTGCCGGGCCCCGTCTCGCGGGTGTCCTTCCACAGGAGGCGGTCGGGACAGTTGGGGCAGGTGGGCGGCGGGTCCATCGCGTCATCGTCACGCGCCGGTCCCGCCGCGGCCCGCCAGGCACACCGCCGTCACCTGAAGAGGTGAGAGCCGGGAGCGAAAGCTGTCCGGCTACCGCAACTCGCCCCGCCGCTCGCCGGGTTCGTGACGGGTGCGGGAAGCGCGGTGGATGACCACCAGCCGGTCGGTGAGCTCCAGGGTGGCGGCCTCCGGATCGTCGAAGGCGAGTATTCGGTGGCCACGGACCACGGAGACGACCAGGTCGGCGCAGTCGCGCGGGGAGCGTCCTGCCTCGGCCTTGGTGGCGGGGCGCTCCTTGAGGTCGAGCCCGCTGCCCTGCTGGATGAGGTCCTCTATCACCGAGCTGGCGTGCGGGCTGAGCATGGCCAGGCCGAGCAGCCGGCCCGCCGCGCTGGCGCTGGTGATGACCTGGTCGGCGCCCGACTGCCGCAGCAGTGGCGCGTTCTCCTCCTCCCGCACCGCGGCGACGATGTTGAGGCGCGGGTTGAGCTGCCGTGCCGTCAGCGTCACCAGCACCGAGGTGTCGTCCCGCTGTGGCGCGATCACGATCTGCTTGGCCCGCTGCACCTCGGCCCGGGTCAGCACCTCGCTGCGGGTCGCGTCGCCCTCGACCCCGGCGAACCCTTCCGCGGTGGCGGCGCTGACGGCCTGCGGCTGCGGATCGATGACGACGATCTGGTTGCGGCCCAGCCCGGTCGAGAGCAGGGTCTGGACGGCCGAGCGGCCCTTGGTGCCGAATCCGACGACGACAGTGTGGTCGCGCAACGCGGACCTCCAGCGGTTCAGGCGCCACTGCTGGCGGGTGCGGTCGGTGAGGGCCTCAAGTGTGGTGCCGATGAGGATGATCAGGAACAGCACGCGCAGCGGCGTGATGACGAAAGTGTTGACCAGGCGCGCACTGTCGGACCCTGGGGTGATGTCGCCGTAGCCGGTCGTGGAGAGCGTGACGGTCGTGTAGTAGAGGCAGTCCAGGAACGACACGTCGTCGTCGGAGTTGTCCACATAGCCGCCCCGGTCCACATAGACCAGCATCACTGTCACCCACAGGACGACGAGCGCGGCCAGCAGTCGCCGTACGACCTGCAGCTGCGGACTGATGTCCGGGCGCGGCAGCATCACCGAGCCCTGCGGCTCCGCCGCACCCGACCGCGGGTTGCCCGCCCGGGGACCGTCCCGCCGCATCACCACGGCAGCTCCAGTACGGGTACGTCCGTTCCAGGCGTACCGCCGCCGGGCGGGACCACGGCCAGCGCGTCACACGATGCCACCCCGCGCAGCATGGCCGGACCCGCGTACCGCAGCGGCCGGATACGTGCCCGGATGCCGGAACCCTCGTACCGTACGGGCACCAGCCGGGTGTCGCGCGGATGGCCGGACACCTCGGCGCCCAGTGTGGCCTCCCGGGGCTCCGGTTCGGTGCGGCCGGCCAGGGCGCGCAGCAGTGGCGCGGCCAGGGTGACGAGCCCGGAGAGTGCCGCCAGCGGATTGCCGGGCAGGCCCACCAGGAATCTGCGGCGCGGCTTCTTTCCGGCACTGTGCTGCGCTGTTGCGGGCCCCAGTGCGGCCAGCAGCATCGGGTGCCCGGGGCGGACGCGTACTCCGTGCACCAGCAGTTGGGCATCGAGGCGGCGCAGCGTCGGCTGGAGGTGGTCGACGGGCCCGGCCGCCGTACCGCCTGTGGTGACGACCACATCGGCCGCCGTGGCGGCCAGCGCCTCGTACAGCGCCTCCGCGTCGTCCCCCAGCAGCCGGGTGACGGTCACCTCGGCGCCCAGAGCCGTCAGCCACGGCTCGACCATCGGCCCGAGCGCGTCCCGGATGCGGCCGTCGCGCGGCAGGCCGCGGTGCAGCAGTTCGTCGCCCAGGACGAGCACTTCGGCCCGCGGGCGCGGCACCGCCGGCAGTTCGTCGTAGCCCGCTGCCGCCGCGAGCCCGAGCACGGCAGGGGTGACGGCCGGCCCGGAGGGCAGCAGCTCGTCACCCTTGCGGCACTCCTGGCCGCGCGGGCGGATGTCGGTGCCGGGCTGCGGGGGAGTGGTGGTACGCAGGCGCGCGCCGGTCCGCCGGGCGGCCTCGGAGCGCAGTACGGCACTGGTGCCGGGCGGGATGCGGGCGCCGGTCGCGATGCGGACGGCCTCTCCGTCGGCGAGCTGCGGCGGCTCGGAACGGTCGCCGGCCAGGATGCCGGGGCGCTCGGTGCCGTCCGCCGCGCGGGCCGGCTCCCAGGGGCCCGGTCCGGACACCGCCCAGCCGTCCATGGCGGAGGTGTCGAACGGCGGCAGATCGGTGAGGGCCCGCAGCGGCGCCGCCAGAGTGCGCCCCAGCGCGTGCGCGAGTGGCACGGTCTCCGCGGGGAGCGCCGTTGCCGCGGAGGACGCCAGGGCGACGGCCTCGGACCAGCTGGGCGGGGGCTTGCCCGCACTGTCACCGGGCTGGTTCTGCGGGTGCTGCTGCGGGCCCCGCCGCGGGTCCTGGGGGTCGCCCGGGGAGTGCTGCTGCGGGCCGCTCCGGGCGCCGCCGGGGGCTTCTCCGGGGTGCCCGGGAGGGGTGGGGCCGTGGCCGCCGGTGCCGCTGCTGTCGGCGCCGGTGCCACGTTCGTGGCTTCCTTCGTGGCGTCCTTCGTGGCGTCCTTCCTGGCGTCCTTCGTGGCTTCCGGTGCCCCCGTGGCCTCCGTAGCCCCCGTGGCTCGCGTGGCCCTCTTGGCCCCCGTGGCCCGCGGCCCGGTCGGAGGGGTGGCCGTTCTGGGGCTCTGTTGCGGGGTCCACGTTGTTCCCGGCGCTCTCGGGGTTGTCGGGGCTGTCGCTCCACTGGATGCGGCGGATGCGCTTCAGGCGTGGTGCGGGAGGCGGCTCCGGTCGGGTCCGGCCGCTGTTGGCCAGGGCGATGGCCTCGTCGAGTTCGTCGGCGCCGCTCATCGGTTGTCGGTGTCCCCGGAGTTGGCGTCCCGGCCCCCGTAGTTGTCGCCCTGGTCGGTCCGGGCCGTCTCGTCGGCCCAGCGCCGGGCCAGCCGGGCCGCCGCCTCCGCCGCCCGCGCGACGTCCTGCGGCGAACCGCCCGCCTGCGCCGCCGCATAGCCCACCAGGAAGGTGGTGAGCGGCGCCGCGGGGCGTGCGACACCGTGCGCGGCGTCGCGGGCGAGGTCGAGCAGCGCGGAGGTGTCGACATCGAGCTCGATGCCGAGTTCGGCCTTGACAGCGGAGATCCATTCGTCCAGCACGGTTTCATGCTCCCTGATGCGGGCCCTCGCTGTGGCGATGTCGTCCCAGGTGTCGCAGTCCAGTGCGGCGGCGGTGACGGAGGGCTCGGTCACCCGGTGCAGCATCAGCCCTTGGAGCACCATGCGCAACGGCAGGCTCGACAGAGTGCCGTACTCCGTACGCAGCAGCGCGAGTTCGCGGCGCAACGGCTCCACCCGGTAGGCGGCCAGCAGCGGTTGGTCCCGCCCGTCGTGCACAACCGCGCCGTCGTACCCGTCCGGTACGGCCACCAGCGCGCGCACCGCCCGCGCCGTGAGGAACGGCAGATCGGCGGAGACGACGAGTACGGGGTCCCCCTCCCCTGCGGGGCGGTCCCGCGCTGAGCGCTCCAGCGCGTCCAGGCCCGCCTGGAGTGCGGCGAGCGGGCCGCTGCCGGGCGGCTCCTCACGGGCCCACAGCACCGGGCGGTACGCCGGGCGGCGCGGGCCCACCACCACGGTGGCCGCCGCGTCGGCGCATGCCGCGAGGACGCGGTCGAGCAGCGTCCTGCCGCCGACCGTGACGCCGGGCTTGTCGGCCCCGCCCAGCCGCCGTGCGCCGCCGCCGGCGAGGACGAGCGCGGCGTACGGGCGCTCGGCAGCGTACGGATTCCGGGCGGCGCCCTGTGGGGTCCGGGAGCCCTCTGGTGGTCCGGCGGCGGTGGGTGGTGGTTCTGGAGCCTGGGTCACGCCTCAGAGCGTACGGAGCAGCCTGGCCGGATGCTCCACACAGTCCGCGATATGGCGCAGGAAGCCGCCTGCGGTGCCGCCGTCGCACACCCGGTGGTCGAAGGTGAGGGACAGCTGTACAACGCTGCGGACCGCCAGCTCGTCACCGACCACCCAGGGTTTGCGGGCGATACGGCCGACGCCGAGCATCGCGGCCTCCGGGTGGTTGATGATCGGGGTGGAGCCGTCCACACCGAAGACGCCGTAGTTGTTCAGTGTGAATGTGCCGCCTGTCAGCTCGGCCGGGGTGAGCGTGCCCGCGCGTGCTGCCTCGGTGAGCCGGGCCAGTTCGGCGGTGAGCTGTTCGGCGCTCAGCGTGTGCGCGTCGCGGACGACCGGGACGACGAGCCCTCTGTCGGTCTGTGCGGCGAACCCAAGGTGTACCTCGGGCAGTACGACGATCTCTCGTTCCTCGGTGTCCACCGTCGAGTTGAGCTCCGGGAAGCGGGCGAGCGCCGCCGTGCAGACCCGGCCCAGCAGTGCGAGCAGTGAGACGGGGGCCGTCGGCTCTCCGTGGGCGGACGGCGCATTCATCTCCTTGCGCGCTGCGAGGAGTTCGGTGGCGTCCGCGTCCACCCAGCAGCTGGCGTCGGGGATCTCGGCACGGCTGCGCGCGAGCCGTTCGGCCGCCGTACCGCGCATGCCGCGCAGCGGGATCCGGCGCTCCCGCCTCGGCCCCTGCCGCGGTGCGTCCTGCTGTGCCGCGTTCTGCTGTGCTGCGTCCTGCCGCGCTGCGTCCTGCTGTGCCGCGTGTACGGCCCGCTCCACGTCAGCGCGCAGGACGAGCCCGTCCGGTCCGCTGCCCGTCATCCCGCGCAGCTCAATGCCGTGTTCGCGGGCCAGGCGGCGCACCAGGGGGGAGATCACGGGGACGGGCGTACGGCTGCTGCCGTTCGCGCCCTCGGCGACGGGCCCGGTGTCCCGTCCTGCCTCGTGGGCGGGGGCGCCCCGGCCGACTCCGGACCGGGGCTCCTCCCCTGCCCCCGCCCCTGGCGGCCGCAGGGCGGCCCGTGGCCGCCGCCCGGGCGGCTGTGCCGTCCCGTAGCCGACCAGCACATTGCCCGAGCCGCCCACATGCTCCGGCTCCGGGCTCGGGCCGGTCTCCGCGGCCCGCTCGCCGCTCCCGGTGTCCCGGCCTGCGGGCGCTCCGCCACCGGGGCTGACCGCGACGGTGACCAGTGGGGCGCCCACGGCGACCTCGGCGCCCTCCTCGGCGGCGTGCGAGGTGACCACGCCCGCATAGGGGCAGGGGACCTCGACGAGCGCCTTGGCCGTCTCCACCTCGACGACCGGCTCGTCCACCCGTACGGTGTCGCCGACCGCGACCAGCCACCTGACGATCGTCGCCTCCGTCAGCCCCTCCCCCAGGTCCGGCAGGGCGAACTCGCGTACCTCGCCCATCAGACGGCACCTCCGGCCCGGCCCTCGGTGAAGCCGCTCTCCCACTGGAGCCGGGCGACGGCGTCCAGGATCCGGTCGACGCCCGGCAGATGGTGCTGCTCCAGCATCGGCGGCGGGTAGGGGATGTCGAACCCGGCGACGCGCAGTACGGGCGCCTCCAGGTAGTGGAAGCAGCGTTCGGTGATGCGGGCCGCGATCTCGCCACCGGGACCGGCGAAACCGGGGGACTCGTGCACCACCACGGCCCGCCCGGTGCGCCGTACGGAGGCGGCGACCGTCTCCTCGTCGAACGGCACCAGGGAGCGCAGGTCGATCACCTCCAAGTCCCAGCCTTCCGCGCCCTCCTCGCGCGCTGCCTCGGCGGCTTCCAGACAGACCGGAACGGACGGGCCGTAGGTGATCAGCGTCGCGGAGCTGCCGCGCCGGCGTACGACGGCCCTGCCGATACCCGGCACCGGCTCCGGCTCCTCCGGGTTCCAGTCGGCCTTCGACCAGTACAGCCGCTTCGGTTCCAGGAAGACGACCGGGTCGTCGGAGGCGATGGCGGCGCGCAGCAGCCCGTATGCGTCGGCGACCGTGGCCGGGGTGACGACGTGCAGCCCCGGGGTCGCCATGTAGTACGCCTCGGAGGAGTCGCTGTGGTGCTCCACGCCGCCGATGCCGCCGCCGTACGGGACGCGCACGGTCAGCGGCATGGGCATCCTGCCGCGCGTGCGGTTGCGCATCCGCGAGACGTGCGACAGCAGTTGCTCGAAACCGGGGTAGGCGAACGCGTCGAACTGCATCTCCACGACCGGCCGCAGTCCGTACATCGCCATCCCGACCGCCGTGCCGAGGATGCCCGCCTCCGCCAGCGGCGTATCGGTGCACCGGTCCGGGCCGAACTCCGCGGTCAGCCCGTCCGTGACCCGGAAGACGCCGCCCAGGGTGCCGACGTCCTCGCCGAAGACGTGCACGTCCCGGTCGTCGGCCATGGCGTCCCGCAGGGCGCGGCGCAGCGCCTGGCCCATGGTGGCGGGTTTCCGGTCCACGGCCGCCGCGGCGGGCTGCCGCACTGCTGTGCTCATCGGCTCTCCTCCCCCGCTGCGAGCTCGGCCCGCAACTGGTCCGCCTGGTCGCGAAGTTGCGGCGTCGGCTCTGCGTAGACGTGGGCGAACAGCTCCGTCGGGTCCAGCGGCGGGTCCTGGTGCATGCGCTCGCGCAGCTCGGCCGCCTGCCGCTCGGCGGCCTCCTCGATCTCCCGTACGGCCTTCTCCTCCAGCAGTCCGCGGCTGCGCAGCTCGCGCTCAAGGAGCGTGACCGGGTCGTGCGCCCGCCACGCCTCGACCTCGCTGTCGGTGCGGTAGCGGGTCGCGTCGTCGGCGTTCGTGTGGGCCTCCAGCCGGTAGGTGACCGCCTCGACGAGGGTGGGGCCGCCGCCGGTCCGCGCGCGGGCCAGCGCCTCGCACAGCACCTCGTGCACCGCTACCGCGTCGTTGCCGTCCACCAGCCGCCCCGGCATGCCGTAGCCGACCGCCTTGTGCGCCAGGGAGGGCGCCGCGGTCTGCTTGGCGAGCGGCACGGAGATCGCGAAGCCGTTGTTCTGCACCAGGAAGACGACCGGTGCCTGCCATACGGCGGCGAAGTTGAGCGCCTCGTGGAAGTCGCCCTCACTGGTGCCGCCGTCGCCGACCAGCGCGAGCGCCGCCACCTCGTCGCCCTTGAGCCGCGCCGCGTGTGCCAGCCCCACCGCGTGCGGCAGCTGGGTGGCCAGCGGCGTGCACAGGGGCGCGACCCTCGTGCCGGGCGAGTCGTAGCCGTGGTGCCAGTCGCCGCGCAGCAGGGACAGCACCTCGACCGGGTCCAGACCCCGCGCCACGGCGGCGAGGGTGTCGCGGTAGCTGGGGAAGAGCCAGTCGTCCTCGCGCAGCGCGAGCGCGGCGGCGACCTGGCACGCCTCCTGCCCCCGCGACGACGGATAGACCGCGAGGCGGCCCTGCCGGGTCAGCGCGGTGGCCTGCTCGTTGAACCGCCGCCCGTGCACGACGGCGGCGTACAGCCGGCGCAGCAGCTCCCCGTCCGGACCCGTCGCCTCTCCGTCCGCCGTACGGGTCCCCAGGACGCGGTACGGCTCGGCGTCGGGGAGAAGCGGCGCGGCGTCCGTACGGGGGCGCCACGAGGGGGGAGGCGCGGGGGCGTAGGCACCTGGCTGCTCTAGGACCGTCATGACGAGCACCTCCTCGTGGGCGGGCTGCGGCGCGGGCAGGCGGGGTACGCCTGACACACCGGACCTCCTGGCGCGCCGGCCTGCCGCTGGCCGCACCACCGGCAGGCCGGGCCGGTGACCGAGTGGGCCACCCCTACCGATTGTTCGGTCGTCGGCACATTTTGGCTACGGGTGGCCCCGGCCTGTGGACAACTGGTCCGCAAAACCGTTCGATGGCCGCAGAGTGTCCATCCAGGGGAGGCGAGGGACCGTGCAGGGTGAACAGATGGCCGACGGGCCCGAGGAAGCGGGACAGCCCGGCGGGCACCGGTTTCCGGCCCGGCCGCTGGACTCGATCGACCGCGACATCCTGCGGCTGCTCCGCGCGGACGGGCGAGCCTCCGTCCGCTCGGTGGCCGAACGCGTGCACGTCTCCCGTGCCAACGCCTACGCCCGTATCAACCGGCTGATCGACGACGGGGTCATCCGCGGGTTCAGCGCCCGCATCGACCAGGAGCGTGCGGGCCACGGCGCCTCGGCCTACATCACGCTCAAGATCGTCCAGGACTCGTGGCGCAGCGTCCGCGAGAAGCTCCAGGAGCTGCCGGGCGCGGCCCATATGGCGCTGGTCAGCGGGGACTTCGACGTACTGCTGCTGGTGCACACCCCGGACAACAGGGCGCTGCGGGACCTCGTCCTCACCCGCATCCAGTCGATGCCGGAGGTGTTGAGTACCCGCACATTGCTGGTGTTCGAGGAGACGGATCTGGAGCCGGGGCCGTAGGGCGTGGGCCGTGTCCAGCGGGTCTTGCCCTCGCCCCTGCCGTGATCTGGCAAGGCGGGTGCCTCTTCCTGTCGCCTGCAGGCTGCGGATGCCGTCGTGGCTTGGCGCTCAGTTCCCCGCGCCCCTTGCGGGGCACGACTTCCTCGTCCGGACCGACCGGTCAGCCCGTGCGCAGGCCCGCGAAGGCGGTGCGGACGACGGCCTCGGCGACCTCCGCGCTGGTGCTGGCGGCGGCGCCCGGCGCGGGCGTTTCGTCACGGGCGCCGTTGTGCGCGGCCCGGTCGGGGCGGTACCACTCGGCGATCGAGTTGATCATGCCGAACAGCAGCCGGGTCGCCAGCCGCGCGTCCACGTCCGAGCGCAGGTCACCGTCGGCCGCCGCCTGCTTGACCAGCTCGGCCACCCGCTGGTCGAACTCGCGGCGCCGGGACATCGCCCAGATCTCGGTGTCCGTGTTGCCGCGCACCCGCAGCAGCAGCGTCACATACGGCAGCTCGGCCATCAGCACCTCGACCGTGCGGCGCGTGACGTGCTCCAGCCGCTCCACCGCGCGCCCCTCACGCGCCCGGGGCTCCTCCAGAACGGCGAACAAGCCGTCCAGCGCCCGGCTTATGCCCCGGCGCAGCAGCTCCTCCTTGCCGCGTACGTGGTGGTAGATCGAGGACTTCGAGATCCCGGCCGCCTTCGACAGGTGCTCCATCGAGGTGCCGTCGTAGCCCCGCTCGTTGAACACCCGCACGGCGACGGAGAGCAGCGAGTCGGGCGTGTAGGTGTCGCGCTTGACCGTGGGCATGCGGCCGATGCTAGCCGGGCCCTCCGCGGGGCCTGCCTGGCGCTGGGCGAAGTTATCCACAGGTTCCGGGACCCCCTTGCACCGACCGATCGTTCGGTAGCAGTATCTATCAGGTGACCGGCCGCGGCAAAGCCGTCACCACCAGCATTCCGTCCCAGCTCAGCGAGGAGTTGGTCCCGCGTGACCACCGGTATCGGAACGACCACTGCCCAGCTCATCGACAAGCACCGCGCCACCCTGGACCGCGCGCTGGAAACGATCCGCAGCCGGGAGTTCTGGACCCCGCACCCCGAGCACCCGAAGGCGTACGGCGAGGGAGCGGCCGAGGAGGGCAAGGCCGCCTTCGATGCGCTGCGCGGCAGCCGGTTCGAGCTGCCCGGCCAGCCGGTCTCCGGCGAGTGGGTGGCCACCGAGGTGTCGCCGTACGGCTTCGAGCTGGGCATCTCCTACCCACGCGCGGACGAGGGCGCCGTCGACGCGCTGCTGTCGGTGATGCGCGGCGGCCTGCCCGCCTGGCGCAAGGCGGGGCCCGAGACCCGCGCGGCCGTGTGCCTGGAGATCCTTGCGCGGATCAGCGCCCGCACCCACGAGTTCGCCCAGGCCGTGATGCACACCAGCGGCCAGGCGTTCATGATGGCCTTCCAGGCGGGCGGCCCGCATGCGCAGGACCGCGGTCTGGAGGCGGTGGCCTATGCCTACGCGGAGCAGGTGCGCACCCCCGAGCGTGCCGTCTGGGAGAAGCCGCAGGGCAAGCGCGAACCACTGCGGGTCACCAAGGAGTTCACCCCCGTCGGGCGTGGCATCGCGCTGCTGATCGGCTGCAACACTTTCCCCACCTGGAACGGCTTCCCCGGCTTCTTCGCCTCCCTCGCGACCGGCAACGCCGTGCTGGTCAAGCCGCACCCGCGGGCCGTGCTCCCGCTCGCCCTGACGGTGCGGATCGCCCGCGAAGTGCTCGCGGAGGCGGGGTTCGACGCCGACCTGGTGGCGCTGGCGGCCGAGGCGGAGGGCGACGGCATCGCCAAGGACCTGGCCACCCGCCCCGAGATCCGGGTGATCGACTACACGGGAGGCTCGGCCTTCGGCGAGTGGCTGGAGGCCAACGCCCGCCAGGCCCGGGTCCACACCGAGAAGGCCGGCGTCAACACGGTCGTCATCGACTCCACCGACGACTACCAGGGCATGCTCGCCAACCTCGCCTTCTCCCTCTCCCTCTACAGCGGCCAGATGTGCACGACGCCGCAGAATCTGCTGATCCCGGCCGACGGCATCACCACCGAGTCCGGCCCCAAGTCCTACGACGAAGTGGTCGCCGACCTCGCCACGGCCGTCGGCAAGCTCCTCGGCGACGACATGCGAGCCAACGCGCTGCTGGGCGCCCTCGTGAACGACCAGGTACGGGAGCGCCTGGAGGCAGCCCCCGCACTGGGCGAGGTCGCCCTGCCCTCCCGCGTGGTGACCAACCCGGAGTTCCCCGACGCCACGGTCCGCACCCCCGCCATCGTCAAGCTGGACGCCACCAAGCCGGAGGCCGATGCGCCGTATCAGAACGAGTGCTTCGGCCCGGTCTCCTTCGCGGTGGCCGTCGGCTCCACGGAGGACGCGCTGGAGCTGCTGCGCAACACCCTCCAGTCCAAGGGCGCCATGACGGTCTCCGCGTACACCACCTCCCCCGAGGTGGCGCGCCAGGTGGAGGAGGTCTGCTTCGACGAGCCCGCGCAGCTCTCGCTCAATCTGACGGGCGGCGTCTACGTCAATCAGACGGCCGCCTTCAGCGATTTCCACGGCTCGGGCGGCAACCCTGCAGCCAACTGCGCCCTGTGCGACGGCGACTTCGTCTCCGGCCGGTTCCGAGTGGTGGAGGTGCGGCGTATGACGGAAGGCTGAGCAGCACGGCGGAGAACGGAACCGCGGAGCGGCGGCGGCCCGGTGCGCTCGGGGCCCGAACAGCGCCTGAACAGCACAGTGCCCCCGGGCGGTGCACCCGGGGGCACTGTGATCGGCAGTTCGTGGGGGCCAGTCCTTCGAGGACCCGGCCGGCCCTCCGAAGGGCCCGACCTCAGTCGGCGGGTCGGCCTCAGTCGGCGGGCTGGCCCGTGGAGACGGTCAGGTCGACCTTGTCCTTCTTCGGGTCGAAGTCGTCGATGGAGCCGGGGTTCTGGTCCAGGACGGTGTTCTTGCCCCAGACGTTCTCGTCCTCCGTGGTCACCGTGCCGAGCTTCCACCCTGCGGCGCGCAGGCATGCCTTGACGGAGGTGAGGTCCTTGATCGTCAGGTCGGGCATCAGGACCTTGCCCTTGTCGCTGTAGGACTTCGTGGCCTCGGTGCACTTGGTGGAGTCGATGGTGTTGCTCTTGTCGGGGCCCTTGTAGCCACCGCTGTCGGAGCCGCCGTCGTCCCCGCCGGTGCCACCCTTCTCAGCGGTCGGAGAGGGCTTCGGCTTGGCGGTGGGCTTGTCCTTGGGGTCGTCCCCGCCGCCGGTCATCCCGATGATCACGAAGACCAGGGCGACGATGACGGCCACGGCGGCCAGGCCGTAGCCGGCCATGGCACCGGTCGACAGCTTCTTGCCGGAGCCGCCGTTCCCCGGGCCGGAGCCGTGTGCCCCGATCGTGTAGGGCGGCGGGGTGGAGGCCCCGCCGTGGGACGACTGCGGGTAGCCGTAGCTGGGGGTGGTGGCAGGGCCGGCGGCGGGGCCTCCACCC
>NZ_JBQQBT010000029.1:0-75893 GCF_052245835.1 Streptomyces sp. 8N114
CCGCCCCGGCCTGCCCGCTCTGCCCGGCCGGGGCGGACGCCGCCGGAGGGCCGACCTCACCTGTGGAGGCACGTCCCATGACGCCGCTGTTCACCCCGGATTCCGTCGAACTGAACCGGAAGCTGCCGCTCTGGTACCAGGTCTCGCAGTCGCTCCGAGCCTCCATACTGGGCCGCCCGCCACAGGCGCCGGACCGGCTGCCGCCCGAGGACCAGCTGGCCGGACACTACGGGGTCAGCGTGCTGACCATGCGCCAGGCGCTCAAGGAGCTGGAGGCGGAGGGGCTGATCAGCAGACACCGGCGGCGCGGCACCTTCATCGAGCCGGACGCGCGCCGCTCCCGTCCGGTGCGGCTGCTGGGTTCGGTGGACACGATCGTGGCCCAGCAGTCCGGGGAGCCCACCACGCTGCTGGGCCACGGCCCGGAGCCGGTCCCCGCCGAGCTGGCGGAGCACTTCCCGGATCAGAGCGAGGCGATGGCCTACCGCAGGCTGCGCTGCGAGCGGGAGAGCGGCGAGCCGACCAACTGGGCGCTCAACCTGATCCGCCCGGACGTGGCCGAGCACATCGACCCGGCGGATCTGCGCCGCGGCTGGCCGATGACGAAGGTGCTGCGGGATCGCGTGGGGGTGCGCATCAGCAGGATCACGGACACGGTGGAGGCGCGGCTGGCCGATCCGGAGACGGCCCGGCTGCTGGAGGTTCCGCTGCTGAGCCCGATCCTGCACTACACGGGAGTGACCTACGACGGGGAGGAACGGGTGGTGGACGTGGTCCGCATCCACTACCGGGGCGACCGCTTCGCCTTCTCCGTCACGCTGGAGAACGTGACGGACTGAATACCGCCTTCTGGTCAGCGGGCCGGCAAGCGCAGCCATGGGCGGGGTGGGCCGGATTCACGGGCGGGCAGGGGCGAGCGGGGACGGCCGCCGGGACAACAGTCCGGCGGCCGCCTTCAGCCGCGGCCGCCGAAGAGGGTGCGGCGCAGCTTGCGCAGCGGAGCGAAGAGCGAGACCCGCGCACTGCGGTTGCTCGCCCGGCTCCGCACCGCGTCGCGCTGCGTGATCTCACGCATCAGCGTCGTCGCGTCCTCCGCCTCGCCCTGTGGGACGGCGGGACCTGCGAGCACGGAGAGGTGCCGGTCGAGGCGCGAACTCGTCGCGCCGGTACCGCATTTGATCGCGGGCACCCGCGCCCTGCTGCCGACTGTTATCTGTTCCATGTCACTCCCCACCCATACGAGGGCACCCGGCCCGGGCAGAGTAACCCTATCTCCCGACTACGACATGCGTGTATCCCGGCCACAGCATTCACCTGCCCCACAAGGCTGTTGGGGAACACGGTACGCCGTCCCGGCACCTGCCGGGCACCCCGGGAAACGCCGCAAATACGGACACATCAGCCGGAGTTCGGAAGCCGACCGGCGCACACGCGGGGCGGACGGCCTCTCCAGGTGCGCGGGTGGCACGCCGCGAAACCCGCGTGCGAGTGGAGCCATCATGCCGGATCATGGCGGTCATGTGTACCGACCGCCGATCCGATGACAGGAGTGCGGCCCTGGCTTCCGAGACCCCGACGACGCCCCCGACCACCCCCGTCCCGAGCCCCGACCAGGCCGCGCCGCAGGCTGCGACCCCGCCCGAGCGGGCAGTGGCCTCCCGGCTGCACATCGACGACAGCGACTCCGCAGGCGACATCATCGACGCCCTCTTCCTGGGCCGTTTCACCCTGGGGGAACAGCCGTACTCGCGCAGCCACACCGTCGACCGCATCAAGAAGGGGCACACCCTGCTGCCGCCGGGCGCGCAGGTGCTGCGCGAGGCCAAGGACGACAACTCCGGCTCGGTGCTCGCCGAGGGGGACGGCTGGACGGTACGGGTCTCGCGCTGGAACCGGGGCGCCGAGGTCACGGTCACGGCGGTCACCGACGAACTGGCCGAACAGCGGCTGAAGCAGGCCGTGGACGGCGCGGAGGACGAGCCCGAGCCCCAGGAGGACCAGGTCTCCATGGGTTTCTGGTACCACTCCCCCATGCGCGGCCCGCGCCGCACCTCCCGCACGATCAGCGCCGGGTCCTGGGCCGATGTGCGGCAGAACTACACCACGCGGGTGGCCACCGCCATGGACGACCTGATGAAGGTCACCCCTGACGAGATCTCCGGGCGCCTCCTGCTGCTGCACGGCCCGCCCGGCACCGGCAAGACCTCGGCGCTGCGCACACTGGCCCGCTCCTGGAGCAACTGGTGCCAGGTCGACTGCGTCCTCGACCCCGAGCACCTGTTCAACAACATCGGCTATCTGATGGACATCGCCATCGGTGCGGACGACTCGGACCCGGAGTCCGGCCGCTGGCGGCTGCTGCTCCTGGAGGACTGCGACGAACTGATCCGCGGCGAGGCCAAGTACGCGGCGGGGCAGGCGCTCTCCCGGCTGCTGAACCTCACCGACGGACTGCTCGGCCAGGGCCGCAACGTGCTGGTGGGAGTCACCACGAACGAGGACCTGGAGCGGCTGCACCCGGCCGTGGTCCGGCCCGGGCGCTGTCTTGCCCGGATCGAGGTGGGCTCGCTCAGCCGCGCGGAGTCCGTCGCCTGGCTCGGCACCGAGGAGGGCATCGGGCGCGACGGTGCCACCCTGGCGGAGCTCTACGCCCTCAAGAAGGGCAAGCGCCCCGCCGACGTCCCCCACCAGGAGCGGGAGAGCTCGGGCCTGTATCTGTGACCGGCGGGAGCCCTTCCGGACAACCATCGGCCACACTCGGGGGTCTGTTCCGGCAAAAGCCCGCTCAGGGGGAGGACCCGCCCATGCGCTCTCGCTCCATCGTCGGCCCGGCCACCGTCACCGCCGCCGCGGCCGTCGCCCTGCTCACCGCCGCGGCGGCCACCGCCACCGCGGCCCCGGCCGCGCCCCGGACCACGGCTCCCGGTTTTCTGACCGCCGACGACCTGCCCCCGCACTCGACATCGCCGTGGTACGAGGGCCCGGTCAGCAAGGGCCTGCCGGACCCGGAGCCCTTCTGCATGACCCGTGCGATCCCGAACACCGCCGGCACCTATCACCGGCTCTTCGGCACCGACTACGACACCCACGCCTCCCAGGTCAGCGTCAAGGCCGCGTCCCCGAAGGCGGCCGGCAAGCTGGCGGCCAAGCTGGAGAAGCGCGCGGCGAACTGTGCGGCCGACTGGCTGCGGGACAACCCCGGCAGCACGGCGTCCTGGGACGACTACGGCACCGTCGACACGGGGGACAGCGCGCACCTCTACGGCGTGCACACCGCGCCGCCGGAGTCGGAGCACGGCGTGAACCTGTTCGCGGTGGTGCGCAAGGGCGCCAAGGTCACCGTGATCCGCTGGGCGGAGATGGGCACTCTGGCGGACGCCCCGGTGGCGGCTTTCCGTACCACGACCACCATGGCGGCGGCCCGCCTCTGACGCCGAACCGCCTGCCGGAGATCGGGCCCCTGCCGGATCCGGGAACATCTGCCGGGCCGGGGCCCGCCTGCCGGAGATCGGGGGAGCGCGGATCGGGGGAGCGCTACGCGCCGTACTGCGCGCGTAGCGCATCCCAGGCGGCGGCCTGTGCCGCCTCCTGGTCGGCGCCCAGCCGCCGGGCCCGGGCCGCGAAGGTCTGTGCGGCCTCGGCCAGTTCGCGCTCGGTGACACCCCCGGCGGCGGCGATGAAGGTCCCGTTGCGGCCCCTGGTCTCGATGACGCCGTCGGTCTCCAGCGCGCGGTAGGCCTTGGCGACCGTGTTCGCCGCGAGTCCCAGCTCCTCCGCGAGACCCCGCACGGTCGGGAGCTTGTAGCCCGTGGGCAGGTCGCCGCCGCGCGCGAGCGCGGCGATGCGCGCCCGCACCTGCTCGTACGGCGCTTCCTGCGCGTCGGCGTCGAGGGTGATGCTCAGGGCGTTCGATGGATTCCGCGGCACGGGTCCTCCGGGGAGCGAGGGTCGACGGGGCGATTCTCCCCCACCCGGGGCCTCCCCCACCTTGGGAAAAGGGGAAGCGGCGCGCCGCACGGCCGACGTAGCCTCCGCGCCATGACGCTCACAGTCCGCCCGCTGCGCGCCGACGATCCGCGGGACGCCGAAGCCGTCGCCACTGTCCGCCGCGCGACCGTCCCGTATCTCGTCTGCACCGCCGAGACGCTCGGCTGGGAGGTGGCGCACGCCCCGGCCGGCCAGCGGCTGCGCTGGATCGTCGCCGAACGGCCGGACGGGACGGTCGCCGGCTGCGCGGACGCGGGACTGGTCGCGGGGAGCACCGAACCGGGGCAGGGTTTTCTGCACACGGCGGTCCCGCCCGGGGCGTCCGGCCAGGGGGTGGGCTCGGCGCTGGTGGCCGCGGGTGAGGCGTATCTGGCGGGGATCGGCGTGCGGCGGGTGCACAGCTGGGTGGCCGACGACGACCGGGCCGAAGGCTTTGCCGAGCGCCGCGGTTACGCCCGCTCCCGGCAGGCCCGCTTCCTCGGGCTCGATCTGCGCCGTGCGGCCCTGCCCCGGCTGCCCGAACCGCTGCCCGCGGGCGTCACCCTGCACCGGGTCGCCGAGTTCGCCGAGGACCTGCGGCCGCTGTACGAGGCGGACGCGGAGTGCGCCGCGGACGAGCCGGGCGATGTGAGCGTGGGCCGCACCCCGTACGACGAGTGGCTGCGGCACAACTGGCAGCGGCCCGACTGGGACCCGGAGCTCAGCAGTGTGGTGCTGGTGGACGGCCAGGTCGCGGCGTACAGCGTCGCGCAGACGGACGGGGTGGACCGCTACTGGTCGGGGATGACGGGCACCCGGCGGGCCTTCCGGGGCCGGGGGCTGGCGCGGCTGGCGAAGCTGGCCGCGCTGCGCCGTGCCCGCGCCGCTGGTTACGCCCACGCGTACACCGGCAACGACGCGACCAACGCGCCGATGCTGGCCGTCAACCGGCGGCTGGGCTATGCGGAGGTCGCCACGGAGTGGCGCTGCATCAAACAGCTGTGAGGTGTCCGCTGCCCGGTGTCACAGCGCCGAGCGGTTCCCGGTGTCCACGGCGACGGTGGAATCCGCGGCCTGCCGTGCGGCGTCCCGTACCTGGTCGGCCGTGAGCGCGTATCCGGTGCCGGCGTCCGTGGTGGAGCGGGCGAACACCACGCCGTACACCCGCCCGCCGGGCGTCAGCAGCGGGCCGCCGGAGTTGCCCGGCCGGACCTGGGAGCGTATGGCGTAGATGTCGCGGGTGGTCAGCGCACCGCCGTAGATGTCCTGGCCCCGCGCCGGGGTGCGCGCGGCCACGGCTGCCGCTCGCAGGTCCAGGCCGCCGTTCTCCGGGTAGCCGGCGACCACTGCCTGGTCGCCGCGGGTGGCGTCGCCTGCGAAGTGCAGCGCGGGCGCGGTCAGACCCGGCACGTCGAGGACGGCGATGTCCTTCTCGGCGTCGAAGAGGACGACCTTCGCCGCGTACGGGCGTCCGACGCCGCCGACCCGCACGGTCGGCGCGTCGACGCCGGCGACGACGTGCGCGTTGGTCATCACATGGCCGCGGGCGTAGACGAAGCCGCTGCCCTCCTGCCCCTGCTCGCCGCCGTCCACGTCGGCGACGCCCTCGACCTTGACCGTGCTGCGCTGGGCCGCGGCCGTCGCCGCCCTGGTGACGGCGTCGCCCGACGGCTGGGGCACCGAGGCGCCCGGCTCCTGCTCGAACGGGTTGAAGACGGGTGGGAAGCCGGCAGTGGTGAGCGCGCCGGTCGCGCGGTTGAACCACGTCGCGGCGCTGGAGGGCATCCGCTCGTGCACGCCCTCCAGCAGGGAGGAGCCCCTTATGGCCTGGTTGAGCGCGGGCGAGGGCGAGGCGGCGAGCGCGCTGCCCGCCACCCACCCGACGACGAGCACGGCGACGATGTTGACGAGGGCACCGCCCGCTCCGTCCACCCAGCGCGCGGGGGTGCGGCTGAGCGCGTCGCGTATCCGCCAGCCGAGCGGGGAGGCCAGCGCGTGCCCGGCGAGCGCGGGCGCCAGCACGGTCAGCAGCGCGAGGACGGTGGCGGTGGTCGTGCCGCGCTCAGCGAGGTCGAGGACGAACGGCAGCAGCCAGACGCCGAGGACCGCGCCCCCCACGAAACCGGCCAGCGAGACGAGGCCCGCGACCAGTCCCCGGCGGTATCCGGAACCGGCGTAGGCGAGCGCTGCGAAGATCAGGAGCAGATCCAGCAGATTCACGGCCGCGCTCCCTCCCTTCGACTTTTCGCCCCGTTTGTCGCGTTCGCCCCATGCCTGCTCCGCTGTGTGCACCTACGGTCAGGCGGGGCGTTCAGGGAGAAAAACGCATAACCACAGCTAGCGGTTCCCCTCTGCTGGAACTCGCGCCTCCGGTCACGGTGCTCCGCGCTGCGGGAACGTCCGGCGACAGGCGGCCGGTCCTGGCACGCTGACGGCGGGGCTGGTGCCGGCGGGCAGCAGTTCGGGGTGGGCGTGGGCGCCGTACTCGGACGCGGTCGACCGGGTCGTGCCGCCCGCGCTTCGCGAGCGGGTGACCGGCGCGATAGCAACAGGCACCGCGTTCGGCGTCGCCGTCGCGGGACCCCTCGCGCCGGCCGCGCGTCCGGCACGAGGGTTCCGGTCCCTGAGCCTGTTCGGGCGCTTAGAGGTGCCTTAAGCGAGCCCTAAAGATCGCCGGAGAAGGCGCTGGAGGGCGGTTCAGGGCCTTCCAGGTGGCTAACGTGCCGGTCGCGGGGCCGGGTTCGGCATCGGCCGCTGGGGAGGCGGCCGTTGAGCCCGGCCCCGATCCCGCCCGGCCCGCCCTCTCCCGCCCCCCACCTCCGTGACAAGGAGCCACTCTCATGACCGTTCGCCGCAAAGCAACACGGATTGCCACACTGGGCTTTGCTCCGCTCGCGCTCACCACGCTGGCAGTCGGCCCCGCCGCCGCGCACGGTTCCATGTCGGACCCGGTCAGCCGGGTCTCGACCTGCTTCGCCGAGGGACCCGAGAGCCCGAAGTCGAAGGCGTGCAAGGCCGCGGTCGCGGCCAGCGGGACCCAGGCGTTCTACGACTGGAACGAGGTCAACATCCCCGACGCCGCGGGCAAGCACAAGGAGATCATCCCGGACGGAAAGCTGTGCAGTGCCGGCCGCGACAAGTACAAGGGGCTTGACCTGCCCCGCGCGGACTGGCCCGCCACGGCGATGAAGCCGGGTCAGCACACCTTCCAGTACAAGGCCACGGCGCCGCACAAGGGCACCTTCGAGCTGTACATCACCAAGGACGGCTACGACCCGGCCAAGCCGCTCAAGTGGTCCGACCTGGAGTCCAAGCCGTTCGCCAAGGTCACCAACCCGACGCTGAAGGACGGCAGTTACGTCATCGACGGCGCCGTGCCGAAGAAGTCGGGACACCATCTGATCTACAGCATCTGGCAGCGCTCGGACAGCCCCGAGGCGTTCTACACCTGCTCGGACGTGACCTTCGGCGACGGCGCTGCAGCTACGGAGGCGCCAGAGGCCCCGGACGAGCGGGACATCAAGGCGGGCATGGACGAGTCGACCGTGGACCACAACGGCCACGGCGGCGACCAGCACCCCGCCGGGCACCAGGGGGCGCCGCACGCGCCGCACGAGAGCTCGACGCCCGATGCCGACCAGAGCGACGACCCCGCCAACGCGCCCGTGCCCAACGGCGGGGCCGAGAAGACGAAGCTCGCCGAGACCGGCGGCGACGGCAACACCGCACCGCTCGCCATCGGCGGCGCCGCCGTCCTCGCGGCGGGTGCCGGAGTGCTGTTCGCCACGGCCCGCCGCCGGGCCGCCAAGTCCCGCGGCTGACCGGAGCCGGCCGCGGTCGGCGCCGCTTCCCCTGTCACGGTTTCCCATCACGGCTTTCCGTCACGGCTTTCCGTCACGGTTTCCCGTCACGGTTTCCCGTCGCACAGGGGAAAGCGGCGTCGTACGCTCGTTCCCCGTACAGCGGCGACGGAGCGGAGTGCTCATGACGGCAACGGAAGCGGCCGAAGCGGCGAGAGCGATGGTGGAGGTCACCAGCGAGGAGGAGCTGCGCGCCCTCGTCGGAGAACCGGCCTCCCACGCGGTGAACAAGTCCCGCACCGCGCTGCATCAATTGGACCGCGAATGGCTGGCCCATTCACCGTTCTGCCTCGTCGCCACGTCGGCGGCCGACGGAAGCTGCGACGTCTCCCCCAAGGGCGACCCGCCCGGCTTCACCAAGGTTCTGGACGACCGTACGATCGCCATCCCCGACCGGCCGGGCAACAAGCGCATCGACGGGCTGCGCAACGTCCTGTCCAACCCGCACGTCGGCCTCATCTTCTTCCTGCCGGGCCGCGGCGACACCCTCCGGATCAACGGACGGGCGCGGATCGTGCGCGAGGCGCCGTTCTTCGACGAGATGGTGGCGCGGCGCAACCGCCCCAAGCTGGCACTGGTGGTGGAGATCGACGAGCTCTTCCACCACTGCTCCAAGGCGTTCCTGCGCTCCGGCATTTGGCAGCCGGAGACCTGGCAGCCGGACGCGCTGCCGAACCGCGCCCGGCTGGCCAAGGCCCTCGACCGGACCGAGGACTCCCTGGAGTTCCTGGAGGAGTACTACGGCCCGAAGTACGCCGAGAAGATCTACACCGAGGGCTGAGCCCCGGAGCAGCCGCCTGCCTCAGGAAAAGCAGGTGGTGGGGGTGGCGTGGGCCGGGTCGAGCGCGTTCGCCGTCTCGTGCCATGCCACCCGGTCGGTGAGCGCGATGGCCACGTGCTCGGAGATGTCGACCGGACACAGGTCCTGGAGCGTCACGTTCTTCACGTTCGGGCCGTCGAGGAACCCGGTCTTGTAGGGCGTGGCGACCTCGTCGTATTTGGTGGCGATCACGGTGTACTTGACGCCGGGCACCGTGTCGCCGCCCTCGTTGAGCTTCTTGATGAAGTCGGAGCCCTCCTTCTGCTGGAGCAGCGACGGGCCCACCTTGTCGACCACGTCGCCGGCGGGCGGGAAATGATCGACCAGCTTGGTCAGCCCGCTGAGGGTGGTGCCGTGGTTGGTGGGTGCGATACCGACGAGTGCGTTCACCTTCGAGGCGCCGCCGAGGAACTTGAGGTAGTAGCGGGGCATCACGCCGCCCTGTGAGTGGCCCACGATGTCGACCTTGTCGGTGCCCGTGGCGGCGAGCACCTTGTCGACGTAGGCGTCCAGTTGTTCGGCGGAGTCCTCGATGGGGCCGAGTCCGTGGAAGAACGGCTTGCCCGGCAGCTGTCCGTAGTCCAGGGAGAACACGCAGTAGCCGCGCTTGACCAGGTACGGCGCGAACCCGAGCCAGTTGTCCACGGAGTTGCCGAAGGTCCCGTGGGCCAGGACGACAGGGCGGGGGTGGGCGGCGGAGGGCTTGCAGGAGTAGTCGTTCCAGCCGCTGGTCGTCTGCTCGCCTTCGGACGAGGCCGTGGCGGTGGCGGTGGCACTGGCGGGCAGGGCCACGCCGGCGATCGCCATGGCCGCAGCGGCGGCGGCTGCTCTGCGTATGCGCTTCGCTGACGACGCTGACAGCTTCAGCTTCATGTACGGCTCCTGGCGCGGTGAGGGATGGAGGTGGGAGCGGAGCTGTTGAATCGCGGTCAACTTACGCGCGAGTAGGGTCGCTGACCAGTATCTGTACGGAACGAAATCCGGCGGAGCGCGCGGGGTTGCGCACTCCCCTCACTCGCCCCCTCCGCACCCCCTCGGGCCGCGCACCCTTTGCGATAGATACCCCAGCGGGGTATACAGGACTCGTGCGCTACCGATACCCCTCGCGGGTATGACAGAGTGGGCACGCGAGACTGTTGACCTGGAGGGACCATGTCCGCGACGCATGAGAGCACCAAGAGCACCACGGGCGCCGAGTTCACGGGTGCCGGTCGCCCGGCCGCCGGAACGGAGATCGAGCTGGCGATCGGTGGCATGACCTGCGCCTCCTGCGCCGCCCGTGTCGAGAAGAAGCTCAACCGGATGGACGGCGTCACGGCGAGCGTCAACTACGCGACGGAGAAGGCCAAGGTCAGCATGGACGAGGGCGTCCAGGTCGCCGATCTGATCGCCACCGTAGAGGCCACCGGCTACACGGCGGCCCCGCCCGAACCGCGGCGCCCGGAGCCTGGTCCGGGACCGGGGCCAGGGCCGGAGGTGGGCGGTGCGGGCAGGGCCACCGAAGGGGGCGCCCGGGACGAGGAGTTGCGCCTCCTGCGTCAGCGGCTGATCGGCTCGGTGGTTCTCTCCGTACCCGTGATCGCGATGGCGATGGTTCCGGTCCTGCAGTTCGAGTACTGGCAGTGGCTCTCTCTCACGCTGACGGCGCCGGTCGTGGTCTGGGGTGCCTGGCCCTTTCACCGTGCGGCGTGGACGAATGCGCGGCATGGCGCGGCCACCATGGACACCCTCATCTCGCTCGGCACCTCGGCCGCGATGCTGTGGTCCCTGTGGGCGCTGTTCTTCGGCACGGCGGGCATGCCCGGGATGAGGCATCCCTTCGAGTTCACGATCGGGCGGAGCGACGGTGCGGGGAACATCTACCTGGAGGCCGCCGCGGGTGTGACCGCGTTCATCCTGGCCGGGCGGTACTTCGAGGCCCGCTCCAAGCGGAAGGCGGGGGCGGCGCTCACGGCGCTGCTGGAGCTGGGCGCCAAGGAAGTCACGGTGCTGCGCGACGGGCGCGAGGTGCTGATCGGCACCGGGGAACTGGCGGTTGGTGACCGCTTTGTGGTCCGGCCCGGGGAGAAGATCGCCACGGACGGGGTCGTGGTCGAGGGCAGTTCGGCAGTGGATGCCTCGATGCTGACCGGTGAGTCCGTGCCGGTGGAGGTCAGTACCGGTGACAGTGTCACCGGTGCGACGCTCAACGCGGGCGGGCGGCTGGTGGTCGAGGCCGGCCGCGTCGGGTCCGACACCCAGCTGGCGCGGATGGCCAAGCTGGTCGAGGACGCCCAGAACGGCAAGGCCGCCGCCCAGCGCCTGGCGGACCGTATCTCGGGGGTCTTCGTGCCCGTGGTCATCGGCCTGGCACTGGCCACGCTCGGTTTCTGGCTCGGCAACGGGGCAGGGCTGAGCGCCGCTTTCACGGCGGCGGTTGCGGTCCTGATCATCGCCTGCCCGTGTGCGCTGGGCCTGGCCACCCCGACCGCGCTGATGGTCGGCACCGGACGCGGCGCCCAGCTCGGCATCCTGATCAAGGGCCCCGAAGTACTGGAGAACACCCGCAAGGCCGACACCATCGTGCTCGACAAGACCGGCACCGTCACCACCGGCACCATGACCCTGCTCGACGTACACGTCGCGGACGGGACCACCCAGGAGGAAGCCCTTCGGCTGGCGGGCGCGCTGGAGAACGCTTCCGAGCACCCCATCGCCCAGGCCGTGGCCAAGGGCGCCACGGCCAAGTACGGCACGCTGCCCGCCCCCGAGGACTTCGCCAACATTCCCGGGCTCGGTGTCCAGGGCATCGTCGAGGGCCACGCGGTACTGGTCGGACGCGAGAAGCTCCTCGCAGACTGGGCTCTGGAGCTGCCGTCCGAACTGGCGGCGGCCAGGCAAGCGGCCGAGAAGGCCGGCCGTACGGCCATCGCGGTCGCCTGGGACGGACAGGCCCGCGCCGTGCTGGAGGTCGCAGACGCGGTCAAGCCCACCAGCGCCGAGGCCATCGGGCGGCTGCGCGGCCTGGGCCTGCGGCCTGTGCTCCTGACCGGGGACAACCGCACCGTCGCCGAGTCGGTGGCCGCCGAGGTCGGCATCGAACCCGACGACGTGATCGCCGAGGTCATGCCCGAGGACAAGGTCAGCGTCGTCAAGCGCCTCCAGGAGCAGGGGCGTTCGGTCGCGATGGTCGGTGACGGCGTCAACGACGCGGCAGCGCTCGCCCAGGCCGATCTGGGCCTGGCGATGGGAACCGGCACCGACGCGGCCATCGAGGCCGGCGATCTCACCCTGGTACGGGGCGACCTGCGCGCGGCCGCCGACGCCATCCGCCTCTCCCGGCGCACCCTCGCCACCATCAAGTCCAACCTCTTCTGGGCCTTCGCCTACAACATCGCCGCGCTGCCGCTCGCCGCGGCCGGTCTGCTCAACCCGATGATCGCCGGCGCCGCGATGGCCTTCTCCTCCGTCTTCGTCGTCGGCAACAGCCTCCGCCTGCGGAGTTTCCGCGCCGCGGAGTAGCCGAGCGCAGCAGTTCCCCTGGGGGTACCTCCCGGCCGGAGGCTGGGGGACTCCGGCCGGGAGGTGCCCCCACCAGCCAAAACGAACCCGCAGCCCGCAAGCGACAGGCAGGGGCACCCCCTCAGGCGGCCCGCGGCGGGTCCGACCCCGCCGGGCGGACCGCGTAGGGGCCGAAGCGGCGGCGGGCGCGATCGGCCGCCGCCTCCGCACGGCGGGCCTTTTCCTCCCGTACGTCGAACGAGAGCTGATGGGAGGCAAGCTCAGCGGCAGTCAACTCCTCCGCGCGGAGCGCGACCTCGCGGACCCGGGCACGTTGGAGAGCCAGCGCGTCGTGCAGGGCGTAGGCCACGGTGGCCAACGCGGGGGTGTGGGCCGTGGGTTCGGGGAGAGTGCGGGTACGGGTGGTGGCGGAGCGGTCGGCGTAGCGGACGGTGAGGGTGAGGGCCCGGGCCACCTGCTCCTCGGCGCGCAGCCGGAAGCCCAACTCGTCGGCGAGGGTGAGCAGTACGCCCCGGCGGCGCGCGGCATCGAGTTCGTCCCGCTCGAAGCGGTGCTCCGCGCTCGCCGACCGCGGCGGTGCCGTGGGGGTGACGGGCGTGGGGTCGATGCCCCGCGCCCGCTCGTGCAGCCGCCGGCCCGGCGCGGCGCCGAGGATGCGCTGGAGAGTGGCGAGCGGCGCGGCGGCGAGCCTGCCGACGCTGTCGAGCCCGTACGCGCACAGTGCCCGCGCTGTCGCCGGGCCGACCCCGTGCAGCGCGGCCACCGGCCTGCGGTCGAGGAAGTCGGCGGCCTCCTCGGGGCGTATCTCGCGTACCTGTCCCGGCTCGCCCGCCTGCGCGGCCATCCGGGCGAGCAGCGGACTGGCGGCGACGCCGATGGTGCAGTCGACGCCGTACAGGGCGAGCGCGCGCAGCCGTACGAGTCGCGCCAGTTCGGCCGCGTCCCGCCCGAAGTACCGCAGTGCGCCCCGGACATCGGCGAGCGCCGCGTCCGGCGGGAGGGCCTGGACGACGGGGGTGATGTCGGTGAGCAGGGCGAGGAGCGCGTCGTACCGTTCGGGTGTGAGGTCACCTGTGGGGTCGCCGAAGTGCACGTAGAGCACATGCGGTTCGCCCGGCGCGTTCGCGGATCTGTCGTTCGCGGAGCCGTCGTTCGCGGGTATGTCGTTCATCCCGCGCTCCCCGTGCTGGAGTGCCACATCTTGCGGAGCGCCTTGGGAGAGCCCGCCGGCTCGCCCGCGGGGCGGAGGTCGGCCCAGGGGTGCATCTCGTAGCCGGGGGCGACCTCGATGGTGCGGCCGGGCCCGGTGGCGGGCTCCCCGCCGCCCTCCGCGGGTGCGCCCAGCCGCGCGGTGACCGCCTCCAGGCCGCCCTCGCGGCGCAGTTCGACCAGTTCGGCCAGGTCCCAGGCCGCGGAGCCGACGACGGTGAGGCTGCGCGGGCCGCGCCGCTGGACCACGCCGCGCACCAGCAGCAGCCAGGAGTGGAAGACGGTGTGGGCGCAGGCCGCGTGCGAGTCCTCGAAGAAGGCGAGGTCGGACAGGCCGGTGCCGTCGTCCAGGGTGGTGAAGATGACGCGCTTGCCCGAGGCGAGCGGCGGAGTCTGGGTGGCGGCCTTGGCGCCCGCGATCAGCACCGTCTCGCCGTGCCGTGCAGAGCGCAGGGTGCGGGCCGAGTGGGCGCCCAGCTCCCGCAGGAAGGCGACATGGTCGGCCATCAGATGGCGGGAGGTGTCCATGCCGAGGACGTCGAGTTCGGCGCCGAGGCGTTCGCCGCTGTCCAGGTCGGGCAGATGGACGGGCTCGGCCTGTTGCAGGGCCGGGTCCGCGGTCCCGCTCGGGGCAGCGCTCTCCCCCAGTGCCAGCTGCCCCTCGCGTGCCCCGGCCGCGCGCTGGGCGCGGTGCAGTTCGGCGATGTGCAGCAGCAGGTCGCGGCGGTTGCCGCCGGGCGCGAAGGCGTCCAGTGCGCCGATCTGCGCGAGGCGTTCGGCCACGGGGCGGGAGGGGCGGGCCCGGCGCCAGAAGTCGCTGAGCGAGCCGTAGGGCTGTCCGGCCTCGATGCGGGCGGCGTCGGCCTCGCTGATGCCCTGCACCTCGGCGAGCGCGAGCCGCAGCCCCCACACCCCGGAATCGGACTCCAGTTCGATCCGATAGGAAACCGAGGACCGGTTCACATCCAGCGGCAGCACCGGCACCCCGCGCCGCCGCGCGTCCGCCAGCAACAGCCGCTTGGGGTACATGCCCGGGTCGTGCTCCAGAAGCCCGGCATAAAAAGCAGCAGGGCGATGCGTCTTGAGCCATGCCGACTGGTAGGTCGGTACGGCGAACGCCACGGCGTGCGCCTTGCAGAAGCCGTACGAGCCGAAGGACTCCACCACCTCCCAGGCGTGGGCGATCACTTCGGCCGTGAACCCCTGCCGCGCGGCCGCACGTTCGAACCAGCGCTTCGCACCCGGCCGCTGCTCGTCGTCCTTGAGCACCCGCCGCACCTCGTCGGCCCGGCCCCGGTCGCAGCCGGTCAGCCGGGAGAGGATGCGGATCACCTGTTCATGGAAGATCGCCACCCCGTATGTCTCGGCCAGCGGCTCCTCCAGCGCCGGATGCGGATGGCGGATACGGCGCCGCCCGTGCCGGGCCTCGATGAAGGGGTTGACCATGTCGGCACCGACCGGCCCGGGCCGGAAGAGGGAGATGTCGACAACCAGATCGTGGAAGGTCTCCGGCTGGAGCCGCCCGATCAGATCGCGCTGGCCCGGCGACTCGATCTGGAAACAGCCCAGCGTCTCGGAGGCGCGGATCAGCTCATAGGTCGCACGATCGCCCTCCGGGACGGCATCCAGCTCGATCCGCTCCCCCGTGGCCCGCTCCACCTCGGCGACCGCGTGCGCCATCGCCGACTGCAGGCGCACACCCAGCACATCCAGCTTGAGCAGCCCGAGATCCTCCACGTCGTCCTTGTCGAACTGCGCCATCGCGAAGCCCTCGCCGCTGGTGGGCACGACGGGCGTACGGGCACGCAGCGACGAGTCCGAGAGCAGCACCCCGCACGGGTGCATGGCCACCCCGCGCGGCAGCCCGTCCAGCGCCTCCACCAGCTCCCAGAACCGCTCTCCGTGCTCCGTGGGCGCCCCTTCCTGCCGCAGCTGCTCCAGCTCCGGCAGCTCGGCCAGTGCGGCGCGCGCGTCCCGCGCCCTGATGTGCGGGAACGCCTTGGCGAGCCGGTCGGTCTCGGCCGGGTCCAGGGCCAGCGCCGCACCCACGTCGCGGATGGCGTGCCGTACCCGGTAGGTCTCGGGCATCGCGACGGTGGCCACCCGCTCCTCGCCGAAGCGTTCGAAGATGGCGCGGTACACCTCCAGCCGCCGGGCCGACTCCACGTCGATGTCGATGTCCGGCAGCTCGGCCCGGCGCGGCGAGAGGAACCGCTCCATCAGCAGCCCGTGCTCGACCGGGTCGGCTTGTGCGATGCCCAGCAGGTGGGTGACGAACGACCCGGCCCCCGACCCGCGCGCAGTGGCCCGGATCCCCAGCTCCCGGGCGTCCTCGACGATGCGCGCGACGGTCAGGAAGTACGAGGAGTAACCAAGCCCCTCGATAACGGCCAGCTCCTCGTCCAGCCGCCGCCAGCGCGCAGGGTCCTTGTCGTAACGGCGAGTGACCATTGCGGCGGCGCAGCGCGAGCGCAGGGCACGTGCCGTCGTACGACCGCCGGTCCCGGCCAGATGCGGCTCGGGAAAGTGCACCCGCCCCAGCCCCAGGTCCTCCTCCGGATCGACCCGGCAGGCTTCCGCGGTCTCCTCGGTGAGGGCGAGCAGGCGGTGTGCGGTGCTGTGCCGGTATCCGGCGGCCTCCGCGATCCGCTCCGCCGCCTCGGCCATCTCTTCCGGCCCCTTCAGCCAGCGCTCACCGTTGTCCAGGCCCTTGCGCGGGTCGACGGGGACGAGGCGGCGCGCCGCGTCCAGCACATCGGCGACGTTCACCTCGGCGGCCGGCGCTGCCGGGTCGGCGTAGCGCACGGCGTTGGTCAGTACGGGCTTCACTCCCTCCTGGGCCGCCAGCCCCAGCGTCCTGGCCGCCTCCCGCAGCGGCCCGGAACCCGTGACGGCCAGCCGGAGCGCGGCACCGTATATCTCCCGCCATCTGGCGAGCAGGGCCGCGGCACGGTCGGGGCGCCCCGCGGCGAGGGCGCGGCCGACGTCGGAGTCGGCGCCCAGCAACACGGTCACGGCTTCGCCGCGCAGCGCCGCCCATGGGAGGAGGGGCTTGTCATGATTGCCCCGCGTGTCGGCGTGCGCCGCGGTGATCATCCGGCACAGTTCGGCCCAGCCATGGGCGCCGTCCCGGGCGAGGAAGACGACTCGCTGGGCCGACTCATCGACAAAGCTTCCGCCTCTGACCGGCGTACGACGGCGGCCTCCGGTCCGCGCGCCGTCCTGGTTCGCCGCCTGTTCGACGGCGAGCTCGACCCCGTACACCGGGCGCACCCCAGCCCTGGTGCACGCCTTCGTGAAGCGGACCGCTCCCGCGACGGTGTCCCGGTCGGTGAGGGCGACCGCCTCCATTCCCCGCTCAGCGGTGCGCTCCGCGAGGGATTCGGGGTGGGAGGCGCCGTAGCGCATGGAGAAACCGGAGGCCACGTGCAGGTGTGTGAACCTCCGCACCGTCTGTCACCTCCGCATCCTCTGTCGCCCTCGCCCCTGTGCCCCCTCCCGTCGTCCCGGGCCACCACAATAAACCAGGTCGTCGAACTTGTATTCGAATAGCACCCCCATACGTGAGACCCCCGCGCGAGGGGGGCACGTCGCTTGTGGGGGGTACGCCGCGAGGGCCCTCACATGTGGGTGCCGCCATCGATGCGGAGCTCGGTGCCAGTGATGAAGGCCCCATCGTCGGAGGCCAACATCGCAATGGCCCCGGCAACAACCTCCGGCCCGGCAAACCCCTCCCCCAACGCAGGCATCAACTTCGCGAACAACCCGAAGTCCGCATCTTCCGGCAACCCCGGATCCCGCGTCATACCAGACGCGATCGACCCCGGCGCCACACACACGGCCCGCAACCCCCGCTTGCTGTACTCGGCCGCAATGGCATGCGTAAAGGACTGAATGCCCCCCTTCGTCGCGGCATACGCAGCCATATATGGATGCGCAAAACTCGCCGAGGTCGAGCTGAAATTGACGACGACCCCCCGACCGCCGGCCAGCAAGGCGGGCAACGCCTGCCGGGTCATCAGAAAGGTCCCGGTGAGGTTGACACCGATGATCCGGTTCCAGAACTCCAGCGTCATGCTCTCGGTGTGCCGCGAGTCGAGGATGCCCGCGGCATTGACCAGCACATCCAGCCCACCGAGGCGCTCGATGGCGGCCCCGGCACGCTCCCGTACGGAGTCCTCGTCGGAGATGTCGACGGCGGCGGTACCGAGCCGCCCGTCCGTACCGGCCTCGGCGGCCAGGGCGCGGGTCTTCTCCAGCCCGGCCTCGACGATGTCCGCCGCGACGACGGTGCCGCCCTCCGCGAGTATTCGCAGCGCGGTGGCCTGGCCGATACCGGAGCCCGCGCCGGTGACAAGAACCTTGCGGCCGGTGAAGCGGTTCATGGCTGCTCCTCTTCCATGGCGATTGACGAGTCACTGCTTCGCCAAAGTACGCCGCAATGGCACGACGTGCCATAAAGGCTCATCCTGCACAAGCGCTCATCCCCTGACATACGCTTCCGTCCATGACCTCCCGCCCCCACCCCTCCCTCTCCCCCACCGAGCACCGCAAGACGGAGCGCCCCTCCCTCACCGAGCGCCGTAAGGCCGAGACCGAGCGGGAGATCGCACGGCACGCCGCCGAGTTGTTCTCCGAACACGGGGCGGCGGGCGTCACCGCGGAGGGGATCGCCCGGGCGACGGGCGTCTCGCTGCGCACCTTCTACCGCTACTTCCGCACCAAGGAGGAGGCCGTAGCCCCGCTGCTGACCGGCGGGGTACGCCAGTGGCTCGCCGACCTGGCCGCCGCGCCCGCCGAGCTGTCCGTGGCGCAGGCGCTGGAGCACGCCGTCCGGGCGGCGCTCACCCCGGACGGGCCGTACGCGGACCTCCAGGCCGAGGCGCTGGAGAGTACTCGCGGCCTGCTGCGTGCCGTTCCCGGTGATCCGGCGCTGCGCTCGGTGTGGCTGCGGGTGCACGCGGAGACGGAGGAGGCGCTGGTGCCCGTACTGACCCAGCTCGCGCGCGAGGGCACCGATCCCCTGGAGCTACGGCTGACGGCAGCCGCCGCCAATGCCGCCATGCGGATCGCGATGGAGACCTGGGCGACCACCGAGGCGGAGCCCGACGATCCGGAGCAGGGTCCCGCCGCACTCGCCGTACGCTGTCTGCGGGGGCTGACCACGGGACTGCGCACGCCCCGCGCATAGCCCGCCGCGTGCAGCTCTCTCCCCGGTGCCGGGCTGTGACCGAAATCAAAGTACTGGCACCCCGTACCCGGCACCGTGCAGGGTAGGGGCACGCACGACACCAGCGCGGCGAAAGGCGCAAGCCTCACAAAGCCGCGCGCTCAGCGAAAGGCAGAAGGAGCCCCATGAAGGTCGGGATTGTCGGAGCCACCGGTCAGGTCGGCACAGTGATGCGCGAGATTCTGGCCGAGCGTGATTTCCCGGTCGACGAGCTGCGCCTGTTCGCCTCCGCGCGCTCCGCGGGCCGGACGCTGCCCTGGAAGGACGGCGAGGTGACCGTCGAGGACGCGGCCGCTGCCGACTACACCGGGCTGGACATCGTCCTGTTCTCCGCGGGCGGCGCCACCTCGAAGGCGATCGCCGAGAAGGTCGCGGCGCAGGGCCCGGTCGTCATCGACAACTCCTCGGCCTGGCGAATGGACCCCGAGGTGCCGCTGGTCGTCTCCGAGGTGAACCCGGACGCGGCCAAGCACCGCCCCAAGGGCATCATCGCCAACCCGAACTGCACCACCATGGCCGCGATGCCGGTGCTGCGCCCGCTGCACGAGGAGGCGGAGCTGACCGCGCTGGTCGTCGCCACCTACCAGGCGGTCTCCGGCAGCGGTCTGGCGGGCGTCGCCGAGCTGGAGAGCCAGGCTCGCAAGGCGGTGGAGAACGACGCGGCGCGGCTGACCTTCGACGGGGAGGCGGTGGACTTCCCCGAGCCGGACAAGTTCAAGCGTCCCATCGCCTTCAACGTGCTGCCGCTGGCCGGCTCGATCGTCGACGACGGCCTGGCCGAGACGGACGAGGAGCAGAAGCTCCGCAACGAGAGCCGCAAGATCCTGGACATCCCCGAGCTGAAGGTCTCCGGCACCTGTGTGCGTGTCCCCGTCTTCACCGGCCACTCGCTCCAGGTCAACGCGCGCTTCGCGCGCCCGCTGAGCCCGGAGCGTGCCGCCGAACTGCTCGCCGGGGCGCCGGGCGTGGAGCTGTCGCCGATCCCCACCCCGCTCCAGGCGGCGGGCAAGGACGTCAGCTACGTGGGCCGGATCCGTGCCGACGAGACGGTGGAGCACGGTCTGTCGCTCTTCCTGTCCAACGACAACCTCCGCAAGGGCGCCGCGCTCAACGCCGTACAGATCGCCGAGCTGGTCGCAGCCGAGCTGAGCTGACGGCCGCCTTCGGATCCTCCTGAGGCGCACGGAACGACGGAACCCCCCGGACCTGGGTCCGGGGGGTTCCGCTGTGGGGGGTTCGAGCCCCTCCGCGTATGGGGCTCACCAGGATCCCGCGTGGTGGCCGGATGCTGCGATCAGCCGGTGGGGGTCAGCCGATCTTGGCGCCCAGCGCGTCGAGCGCGGCGGGCACCGGCTGGAAGTAGGTCTCGCCGCCGGAGGAGCAGTCACCGCTGCCGCCGGAGGTCAGACCCAGCGCCTTGTCTCCCGCGAAGAGCGAACCGCCGCTGTCGCCGGGCTCGGCGCACACGTCGGTCTGGATCAGCCCGTCGACGGTGCCCTCCGGGTAGGAGACGGAGGCGTCCAGCGCCTTGACCGTGCCGTCGTGCACCTGGGTGGTGCTGCCGCTACGGGTGACCTTCTGGCCGACCTCCGCTTCGCCGGCGCCGGAAATGGCCTGCTTGCCGCCGTCGTAGAGGTTGACCTCGCTCGGGTGGTCGGTGTCGCCGGAGTAGGTGGCGATGCCGTAGTCGGCGCCCGGGAACTTGCCGTCGCCGCTCTCGGCGATCGGCTGGCCGCCCTCCTTGTCGGACCAGGAGGCGATCGCGGTGGTGCAGTGGCCCGCGGTCAGGAAGCCGGGCTTGCCGTCCTTGGTGGTGACGTTGAAGCCGAGCGAGCAGCGGCTGCCGTCGCCCCAGATGGCGTCGCCACCGGCAATCTTGGTGGTGAACTTGCCGTTGGTGCGCTTCAGTTCGGCCTTGTCACCCTGGGCCTTGAGCTGCTTCTTCAGCTTGTCCAGCTTGGCGCCCTTGACCGTGCTGTCGGCGGTGACGACAACCTTGTTGGTCTTCACGTCGACGGCGCGGGCCGTGCCCGTGACATCGTTCTTGGTGAGGGCGTCCTTGGCGGACGTGAGCTGGGAGAGCGTGTGCTCGACGACCCGGGCCTTGGCTCCCGCCGCCTCGACCTTCTCCTTGGCCGCGTCGTCGGTGACGTTGACGACCAGTTGCTTGGCCTTGGCGTCGTAGTAGGAGCCCGCGTCACCCTTGAGGTCCGAGGTGAGCTTGGAAGCGAGCTCGGCCGCCGAGGTGGCCGAGAGGGTCTTGGCCGTGGGTGCTTCCGGAGCGGCGTTGGCGGTGGTGACCGTGAGCGCGCCGGCCGCGAGGGCCGCGGCGCCCGCGCCGGCCAGCAGTATCCGCCGCTTGGGAACGCGTCGGTGGTTGGACAACGTGATACCTCCAGTGGGGGGTTGGGCCCGCCCGAGTTGTGGGCGGTCCCGGAGGATGTATGGACACGGGCCTCTTACCCAAGAGGAAGTCGCGTCCATGCCAACTTGTGGGCCGAGTATTGCGACCCACCGATCCCCGCACAAGGTTCAGTTCGCGTCAGCCGACCGGAAGTTCGGTCCGCCCGTCAAGGTGCCGAACGTCCCTTCCTGTCCCCGACGTCCGGTAGCGCGAACACGCGGGGCAACACCGCGTGTTCGCGACGTGAGGAATGGACCTGTCCGGTATTCATCCCCCAACAGCGCGATCGCGACGCCGGATCGAAGCACTCCGCAGCCGCCCGCACCCGCGCGCACGGCGCCTCGCCACGCGTGCAACCCGAACACACCCGCGCACGAAGAAGCATCCCCGCACACGCGGAAGTGCCCGTACACGCACCCAGGGAGCGTGCACGGGCACAAGGCCGAGCTGTATCAGTGCAGATACTGGTGGTACCGGCGCGCCTCAGAGAGGCAGTACGTCAGTAGACGCTCACGCCGTACGCGCTGAGCGCCTCGGTCACCGGCTGGAAGAAGGTCGTTCCGCCGCTGCTGCAATTGCCGCTGCCGCCGGAGGTCAGGCCGAGCGCGGTGCCGCCCCGGTAGAGGGGCCCGCCGCTGTCGCCGGGCTCCGCGCACACGGTGGTCCGGATGAGGCCGGAGACGATGTCGCCGCCGCCGTAGTTGACCGTGGCGTTGAGCCCGGTCACCTGACCGCTGTGGATGCCGGTGGTGCTGCCGCGCCGGGTCACGCTCTGGCCGACGGACGCGTTGCCCGCGCCGGTGATGTCGACGCTGCCCACGGTGCCGGGGTGCGGGACGGAGGAGTTGCTGTAGCGCACGAGGCCGTAGTCGTTGCCGGGGAAGCTGGATCCGGCGGTGGGACCGATCAGGGTGGTGCGGCTGGAGTTGGTGTACCAGTTGCCGCCGAGCTCGGTGCAGTGTCCGGCGGTCAGCAGGTAGTAGGTGCTGCCGCTGCGGACGTTGAAGCCGGCCGAGCAGCGGGCGGAACCGGTGTAGATGGCGTCCCCGCCCGAAACGTACTTCTGGAACGTGCCCTTGACGTGCTCGATCTCCACCGCGCCCGCATTCTTGCCCGCGGCGCGCCGGATCTGCGCGATGTCGGCTCGTGAGACGCGGCTGTCGACCGCGACGACGAGCTTGTTGCTCTCCTTGTCGACGTGCCACGCCGTGCCCGCGACATCGGCGGCGCGCACGGCGTCACCTGCCGAGTTGAGCTGACTCGCGGTGTAGGTGTGGGGGGACGGAGCTTCTGCTGAGGCCGTGGCCGGCGCGATGAGCGCCCCTGCCGCTGCCATGCCCGACGCGACGGCGATCAGCCGGCTGCGTCTGCGACGTGCCATGCTGTCGATGGCTTTTGTGCGTTTGATCCTCACTTTTCCTCCCGTTCAGGGAAAACCAAGCGTGCTCCTGACAAACGCTGAATGGAGTATTCGCCGTAGTTTTCCGGACCCGCAAGGGCGTCTTTCGGACTCCTTGAGTCCAGTTCGCGTGCCGCCAACACCGTTTGACCCCGGGCGGAGTGGGGAGGAGACGGACCTGGCCAATCCCTGGCCGGCCCCCTGGTCAACCTGGGAGCACGGCGGGGCGGTCGCTCACTCGGATGTCACCGGCGACAATCCGGTCCGGTCGGAACGTGGACAATGTGGAGCATCCTGCGCCCCGTCACCAGCCGTTGAACACTCAAGACCTGACAGAGCGCCACCCGTTTGTGCACCAGAACCGTCACGAATGCCGTGCCGGACGGGTAACCGCTTGGCGCATCATCAGCATCATGGACGACCATAGGGGTTGCGGACCCGCGGCGGAGCGCTAAGAACGGTGGGACACCGCGCAGAGGAGAGGAGGCGTCCATGGGATCGGTGCGCAAGGCGAGTGCCTGGCTGGGCCTCGTCGACGACAGCGAGATGCGGTACTACGACTATGCCGACGGTGCGGACGGCCCCGCCGACGGTCCGGAGCCCGGGGACGCCGCACGCGAGCCGTGGGTCACCGACCCCAGAGTCCGCGTCACGGCTGAGACGGCACAGGACCAGGGCACCAAGATCGCGACGGTAAGCCCGGACTGCTTCCGTGACGCCCGCGGCATCGGCGAACTGTTCCGGGACGGCGTCCCGGTGATCGTGAACCTCACCGCCATGGAGTCCGCCGACGCCAAGCGGGTCGTCGACTTCGCGGCGGGGCTGACCTTCGGTCTGCGCGGTTCCATCGAGCGGGTCGCCAACCGCGTCTTCCTGCTGACGCCGCCCGACTACAGCGTCGTCACCAACGAGGACCGCCGGGACCGGAGCGGCTTCTTCAACCAGAGCTGACCTCCGGAGGGGCTTCCCGACAGCCCCTCCGGAGCCGGGATAACCGCTATCCGCGGAAGGCGTCGACCCCGGTCAACGCCTTGCCCAGCACCAACTGGTGCATCTCCACGGTCCCCTCGTATGTCAGCACGGACTCCAGGTTCGTGCTGTGCCGCATCACGGGGTACTCCAGCGAAATTCCGTTCGCCCCCAGCACGGTCCGTGCGGTGCGGCAGATCTCGATGGCCTCCCGCGTGTTGTTGAGCTTGCCGAAGCTGATCTGCTCCGGCCGCAGCCGCCCCGCGTCCATCCGCCGGCCCAGGTGGTGCGCGAGCAGCACCCCCTTGTGCAGTTCGACCGCCATGTCGGCCAACTTGGCCTGGGTGAGCTGGAAGGCGGCCAGCGGCTTGCCGAACTGCTCCCGCTCCGTGGCGTAGGACAGCGCCGCCTCGAAGCAGGTTCGCGCAGCGCCCATCGAGCCCCACACGATCCCGTACCGGGCATGGCTCAGACAGCTCAGCGGGCCGCGCAGACCCTGCGCCTCGGGCAGTACGGCATCCGCGGGCAGCCGCACCTCGTCGAGCACGAGTTCACTGGTGACCGAGGCACGCAGCGACAGCTTGTGCTTGATCTCGGGCGCGGAGAAGCCCGGGGTGTCGGTCGGGACGACGAAACCGCGGACCCCCTCGTCGGTACGGGCCCAGACCACCGCGACCCCGGCAACCGAGCCGTTGGTGATCCACATCTTGCGGCCGGTGAGCACCCAGTCCGAGCCGTCGCGCTTGGCGTAGGTGCGCATGCCACCCGGGTCGGAGCCGTGGTCGGGCTCGGTCAGCCCGAAGCAGCCGATCACCTCGCCGGCGGCCATCGACGGCAGCCAGCGCTGCTTCTGCTCCTCGCTGCCGAACCGGTGGATGGCGTACATCGCCAGCGACCCCTGGACGGAGACCAGGGAACGGATGCCGGAGTCGGCGGCCTCCAGCTCCAGGCAGGCGAGTCCGTACTGCACGGCACTGGCGCCCGTACAGCCGTAGCCGGTCAGCGACATCCCGAGGGCGCCGATGGAGCCCAGTTCGCGGGCGAGCTCACGGATGCCGGGCAGCTCGCCGCGCTCGTACCAGTCGGCGACATACGGCAGGACGCGGTCGGCGGCCCAGGAGCGCACGGTGTCGCGCACGGCACGGTCCTCGTCGCCGAGCAGGTCGTCGAGCCCCAGCGGGTCGTGCGCGTCGAACGCGGGCAGCGAACTCATGGCAGTGCCTTTCGGTGGTGAAGCTCACGCGGCGAAAACTCACGCGGAGCACGATCACGGCTACCGAGCTGACGCTACGGGTGGGTAACGCCCCGCGACAAGGGGTGCCCGGAGCGTCCCTGCTGGTCCTCCGGAGTGCTGTTCCGCTCCCCCGTACCGCTCTCCGCGGTGCTGCAGGTGCTGTCCATCCTGCGGGGCAGCCGCAGCGCCGCCAGCGCGCCGAACAGCAGCAGACAGGCACTGACCAGCAGCGTCACATGCAGCCCCGTGACGAACGAGGAGCGGGCCGCGGACCGCAGCGCCTCGCCGTGGGCGCCGCCGAGTTGTCCCGCCACCTCGTACGCCTCGCCCAGCGAGTGGCTGGCGTCCGCGCCGGTGCTACCGGGAAGGCCGAGGCGCTGCGCTGCGGCGCGTACGCCGGGGCCGTAGGCGGCGTTCATCACGCTGCCCAGCAGAGCGATGCCGATGCCGGCGCCGAGCTGGTAAGCGGTCTCACCGACGGCCGCCGCGCCGCCGGACTGGCCGGGCGGCGCCTCGCTCAGCATGGATTCGTAGCAGCCGAACAGGGTCGTCTCCAGGCCGAAACCCAGCAGCACGAAGCCGCCGATCAGCAGCCCTGGCCTGTCGTGCTGGCCCACACCGGTCAGACACAGCACGGCCAGCGCCGTGACAACGAAGCCGAGCGCGACCATGAGACGCGGCCCCAGCAGCGCCAGCAGCCGGGAGCCGAGAAGCCCGGCGGCGATGGCGGCGACGGACAGCGGCAGCAGCCGCAGCCCCGTCTCCAGCGGGGAGAGCCCGAGGACGAGCTGGAGGTACTGGGCCGCGATCAGCGCGAGCCCGACCAGCGCCAGCACGGTCAGCACGATGCAGCCGACGGAGGTGCCGAAGGCGGCGCGGGTGAGGGTGCCGAAGTCGATCAGCGGGTGGGGGCGCCGGTGCTGGCGGCGGACGAACAGCGTGATCAGTACGGCGCCGGTCAGCAGCGGCAGCCAGCACAGCGGGGTGAGCAGCTCGCCGCCGCCCGCTTGTTTGACGCCGAGTATCACCCCGAAGAGGCCGAAGGCGGCCATCATGGCGCCCAGCACGTCCCACGGGCCGTCGCTGCCCTTGGCGGACTCCGGCAGCAGCCACCGTCCCACCGGGAGGCTGGCGGCCATCAGCGGGATGTTGATCAGGAAGACCGAGCCCCACCAGAAGTGCTCCAGCAGCGCCCCGCCCACCAGCGGCCCGACGGCCGCGCCCACCGCGGCGACCGCGCTCCAGATGCCGACGGCCAGCGCTCGCTCGCGGCGGTCGGGGAAGACCTCCCGGAGTATCGAGAGCGTCGCCGGCATGATCATGGCGCCGCCGACCCCGAGCAGCCCCCGGGCGGCGATCAGCACGCCCGGAGTGTGCGCGTACGCGGCGGCGGCAGAGGCGGCGGCGAAGAGCGCATAGCCGAACAGCAGCACCCGGCGGGTGCCGATCCGGTCGCCGAGCGTGCCGAAGAGGATGAGCAGCGAGGCGCACACCAGCGGATAGGTGTCCACGATCCACAGCAGCTCGATCGAGCCGGGCCGCAGGTCCTCGGAGACGGCGGGCACGGCGACGTGCAGCACGGTGGCGTCGACGGCCACCAGGAGCAGGCTCGTGCACAGCACGACGAGCACGATCCACCGGTTCACGTCTCCGCCCGGCTGCCGCGCTCCCGCTCCGCTTTCGGGGACGTCCGCCGCCTTCCGCGATATGGCCGTGGTCGTCCCGGACATGTACGCACCTCCTGTTGCTCTCGCACCCGCGGGGCGGACCGTGGGGGTGGGGGACGGCTGCCCGGGTCGCGGCGACCTGTCCGCGCACGGCCCGGTCGGCGTCGACGTCCGGCCCCGATGAAGAGGGCGAGTGCCGGTCAGCGTACGCGAACCGGCGCGCGCGTCCATCGCTCCCCCATTCAACAGGTGGACCGTCGCCGGTGCATCTGCCCGAGGCACGGCCGTCCATGACCACGATTTTCCAGCCATTTCCCGGCTCCGGCCGCACCGGCGCCGGTTTCCCTCCCGCTGACCACCGCATCGGGCCGGTGGCCAATAATCGTCCGAATGACTGACCTCGCCGATCCCGGCAAGCCCCAGGCCCGGACCGCCACCGCGTATGTCCGTACGAAGGCATGGCGCCGGCCCGCCGCCGCGCTGCTGGCGTACGCGGGCGTGCGGGCGCTGGGCCTGGTCGTACTGGCGGTCTGGAGCACGGCGCGCGGCACGAGTGCGCACACGCTGCTCACGGCCCGCTGGGATGCCCTGTGGTACGTCCGGGTCGCCGACGGCTGGTACGGCTACCGGATACGGCTGCCGGACGGCGGGGTCCACTCGGACCTGGCGTTCTTCCCGCTGCTGCCGGCGCTGGAGCGAGGGCTGGCCGAGCTCTCGCCGCTGAGCGCTCCGGACGCCGGGATGACGGTGAGCTGGCTCTCCTCGCTGGCGGCGGCCTGGGCGCTGTATCTGACCGGTGCGCGGCTGCACGGGCACCGCGCGGGGCTCTGTCTGGCGGTGCTGTGGGCGGCGGTGCCGGTCGGTGTGGTGCAGTCGATGGCCTACAGCGAGTCACTGTTCACGGCACTGGCCGCATGGGCGCTGTGGTCGGTGCTGACCGGCCGTTGGGTGTGGGCCGGGACACTGGCGGCGCTGGCGGGGCTGACCCGGCCGGTAGGGGCCGCGGTGGTAGCCGCCGTGTGGATCGCGGCGCTGCTGGAACTGCGGCGGGAGCGACGGGGGCCCGGGGCACGGATGGCGCTGGGACTGCTGCTGGCACCGGCAGGTTGGTTCGGGTACGTCGTGTGGGTGGGATTCCGCACAGGAAGTGTCACTGGATATCTGGACATTCAGGGTCAGTGGGGCAACGGCTTCGACGGCGGCTGGGCGTTCGCCGGGTTCATCTGGAAGAACCTGACGGGCACCGTCGTCGGCGGCCTCGGGCTGCTCGCGGGCGTCGCGCTGGTGATCTGGCTGTACGTGCTGTGCGTACGGCAGCGGCAGCCCGCCGCGTTGCTGGTGTACGCGGGCGTGGTGGTGGTTCTCGCGCTGTGCGCCAAGGGGTACTTCGGCTCGAAGCCGCGGCTGCTGCTGCCCGCCTTCCCGCTGCTGCTCCCCGCTGCGGCCGGGCTGGCGCGCTGGAGTACGGCACGTGCGGCTGCGGCGCTGTGCGCACTGTCGGCGGCGTCGGCCTGCTACGGCGCGTGGTGGCTCAACGGCACGGGCCCGCCGTGAGATCCGGGCCCTGCGGGCGTGAGCGCGTGCGCCGCGAAAACCGGGCGCCCTGACGGGGAATGGAGAAAATTCCCGTCAACCCACCTGTGACCGAAGTCGCTTCGGCGTCCCGTCCGGACAATCAATCGGCCCCGGAATCATGGGAGATAAACAGAACCTAAGCCCGCGCGGGACGCTTTTGCACATCACATCGCCATCACGAAGGGGCCGTCATCGCCGAAGTGACTCTTCACGCCCGGTAATCTCGATTAGGTGCGTACCGACCGAATCTTCTCCCGGCTGGAGCAGGAGCCTCATCGCCCTCGCGGACCCTTCCCGCGGATGAGCCCTGTCCGGCTGGGCCTGTTCAGCGCCACGGTCGCCTTCTATCTGGCGATCGTGGTCGCCGTGCTGGGCACAACGTGGCTGGTGCAGCTCGACTGGCAGGTCATGCTCTTCCGCCCGTACAAGCAGTGGCCCGCCATCCACGGCTTCCTTGACGCCTTCGTGGTGCTGGGCCAGCGCGGACCCACGGCGGTGCTGGTCGCGGCCTGGCTGGGCTGGCGCTCCTGGCGGCAGCGCACACTGCGGCCGCTGCTGGCGCTGGGGTTCGCGCTGCTGCTGCTCAACGTGTCGGTGGGCGCCGTCAAGATCGGCCTCGGCCGCCTCGGGCCGCACTACGCGACCGAGATCGGCTCGGCCGAACTGTGGGCAGGCGGCGATATATTCCCTTCCGGGCACACCGCCAACGCCGTGGTGACCTGGGGCATCCTCGCCTATCTGGCCACCACTCCGCGGGCCCGCCGGTGGCTGTCGGTCGTCGCCGCCGTCTTCGCGCTCGGTGTGGGCGCGACCACCGTCTATCTCGGTACGCACTGGGTGAGCGACGTACTCCTGGGCTGGGCCGCCGGGCTGCTGATCCTGCTGGGGCTCCCGTGGTGCGAGCCGGCGCTCGCCCGGGTCGAGGCGCTCGTCTTCGCGCTGCGTGAACGGTTCAGCACGGCAGGCTCCTCGCTGGCACCCCGGCCCGGTCCGGTCGCCCCGCCCGCCGCACAGCCGGTGCACGCGCGGCAGCCGCTGGTCGGGGCGCGGGTGCCGGCGCAGGACTCCGGGGGCGGGGCACGCACGGCTCTGCCGCGTACGGCCGACGAGGCGCGGGCCCCGGCCTCCTCGCGCTACTGACGGGCGGATACTGACGGGCGCTGCTGCCGAGCGCCGCTGACGGCGGCCGTCAGCCGGGCCAGCAGCGCACCACCTGACCGTCCTTGACCGCCAGGTTCAGCCGTCCTGTGACGTACTCCATGGTGATGATCGCGTCCGGCTCCAGTTGACGCACACTGGTCCAGCCGCGCTCCCGGGCACGTCGTTCGGCCTCCTGAGCGGCGAGGCCCACATAGCTTTCCGGGTCGTCGTCGGGGGGTTGCGGTACTGCGGATTCCGGTGCCATGGGGCCACCGTATGCGGACGGCCACAACAGCCGGAAGTGCCGCCTTCGCTGCGGCGGCGTCACGCTTGCGTCACAACGCTCGGTGCACGGTCCCCGTTGCCCGCTTCACTCGTACGTGGCTTCCGAGTACCCACCCAGCACACAATTCGACGAATTCCGCATTCCGCTTCCGGCGCCGCAATTACCGGTGTTGACGACTGTCTTATGAATTCCGGAACTGCGCGGGAAGAGCAACTGAAATCTGGCGGAAGAGTTCCCCAGGACTGTTTACAGCCCCTCCCGCCTCCGGTCCGCCGGGGGCAGCGAGCGGGACAGCCGGTCCCGCAGCAGGCCGATGTACTCCGTCAGCTCTGCCGGCTCGCGTACCTCGAAGTCGAAGCCGAGCATGAGCACATGGATCAGCACTGCCTCCATCGAGTAACCGCCCGTACGCAGCAGACAGCTGTGGTCGTCCACCGCCTCCAGCGTCCCGGCCGACATCGAAATCCGCTCGGCCGCCTGCTCCATGGGCGCGTGCAGCAACACCGTGGCCCGCGCCGGATAGACGCGGGTGGACACGCCCTCGGACACCCACGCCGCCAAGTCCTCGGCCGGGGGTGTACGGGGCTCGAAGCGGGGACCGTGTGGCGGGGTGAGCGTGATGCGGTCCGCCCGGAAAGTACGCCAGTCGGCCCGGTCCACGTCCCAGCCGACCAGGTACCAGCGGCGGTGGGTCGTCACCAGCCGGTGCGGCTCCACGACGCGGCGGGAGGGGGCACCGTCGTGTTTCTCGTACTGGAAACGCAGCCGTTCATGGTCGCGGCAGGCGTGGGCGAGCTCGGCCAGGGTGCCGGCGTCGACGGCGGGCCCGCGGTGGCCGCCCACCATCGGAACGGTGAACTCGCTGAGCGCACCCACCCTGCGGCGCAGCCGGTGCGGAAGGACCTGCTCGAGTTTGACGAGGGCTCGCGCCGAGGCGTCGCTGATGCCCTCGACGCCGCCACCGGCCGCCCCGCGCAGCCCCACGGCGACGGCGACCGCCTCCTCGTCGTCCAGCAGCAGCGGCGGCAGCTGGGCCCCGGCGCCGAGTTGGTAGCCGCCTGCCGTGCCGCTGGTGGAGTGGACGGGATAGCCCAGCTCGCGCAGCCGGTCGACGTCCCGTCGGACGGTGCGGGGGCTGACGCCGAGCCGCTGGGCGAGGTCGTTGCCCGACCAGTCGCGGTGGGTCTGCAGCAGTGAGAGCAGCCGTAGCAGGCGTGCGGAGGTCTCCAGCATGAGCTGGAGTCTTTCACTGCGCCTGACGAGGGGGTGTCCCTTCCTGCCCGTTGCAGACTGCGGCAGCGTCGTGGCTTGTCGCGCAGTTCCCCGCGCCCCTTACGGGGCGCGTCTCCCCTGCGAAGCTTGGGCAGTCTGCGCCAGGGGCGCAGGGTGGGCAAGCGCAGCCCTCCTTGCCGGGCAGCACTAGTGCATGCGGTCCACGCGTACGGCCAAGTCGTTGTTGAGGGTGTAGTAGGGCTTCGCGTTGGCGGGCACCGCACTGTGTTCGGGATGGGGGTCAACGGCGTGTGCGGGGTAGGTGAAGATCCGTTTCTTGTCGGGGATGTCGTCCAGGATGCGGGCGATCCGCACCGCCTCCGCCCCCTCCGCGGGACGCAGCCACAGGTCCCACAGCCGGTTTCCGGCCAGCAGCGGGTACGGCAGTACGGCGGTGAACCCCCGCTGGTCGGGGCCCTCCGGGGCCGCTTCCACGACGACCGGCGCGCTCTCGCCGCGCCGGGGCCACGCCTCCACCCGCGCGGTGTCCGACACTTCGGCTCCGTACAGCCGGCCGTTCAGCGCCAGTACGCCGTCGCTCACCCGCAGCACGCCCGCCTCGGCGTGCGGCCAGCGCGCCCAGGCGCGGACGCTGAGGTTGCCGTGCTTGGTGGCGTACGGGATGCGGACGCCCAGCCAGCTGCGGCTCTCGTGCGGGACGCGGTCGACCAGCGAGCGCAGGTCGTTGACGCCGGGCGCCAGCCTTCGGGGGGCGCGCCCGGCGCGTACGAGGAAGGCGTTCCAGCGGCCCTCGGTCAGCCGCACGGTGCTGGGCAGTGCGGCGCGCAGCGTGCCGGGTTCCGCCTCCTGCACGGGGACCAGTGGCAGCCGGACCTCTTCGGTCTCGCCCGAGGGGTCCGGACGGCGGCGCAGCAGCAACCCCGCGTCCCCGTCCTGTGCTTCGGCTGCCGGAAGTCTCAGGTCGAAGGTGAGGCCCCCTGCGCTGTCGGCGGTGCAGTCGGCTGCCGGGCCACGCTGGGCGGGCTTCGGGCGCACGGGCTCTCCGGTGTCTCCAGCGGTTCGGGGGCGCTTCTCGTCCTCCGCGGTGGGGAGTGAGGCGAGCGGACTGTCCGCGGCATCACCGGCTTGGGGGGTGACGGTATCGGTGGTGCTTCCGCTCATGCTGTACCTCCTCCTGGGAGCGCTCCCGGCTGCCCGATGCCGATGAGGGCGTCCTTGACGGCGTAGGCCCCGCTCAGCAGCGAGCCACGGGTGCGGTGCAGTCCGCGGCTGCCCTTGCCGACGAGGTCGCGCAGTATCGACTCGTAGCGGGCCCCGACGTGGGCCGGGTCGAAGCGCGCGGAGTCGGCGAGCGCTGCCCGGCCCATTCGGCGGCGCAGTTCGTCGTCGTTGATCAGGCCGAGGAGCGCTCCGGCGACGGCGTCCTCGTCTCCCATGGGGACGAGCCTGCCGTCGACGCCGGGGCGCACTATCTCGGCGGGCCCGTGCGGGCAGTCCGTGGCGACGACGGGCAGACCGCAGCGCATGGCCTCGACGATGGTCATGCCGAACGACTCCAGGCTGGAGGTCACGGCGGCTATCGAGCCCTTGGCCCACTCGGGCTCGATGGGATGGGTGGGGCCCATCAGTAAGACGTGGTTGTAGAGGCCGAGTTCGTCGATGAGAGCGCGCAGCCCCGGCCGCTCCCGCCCTCCCCCGTAGATCCGCAGCCCCCAGTCGGGCCGCTCGGCCACCACCTTGGCGAAGGCCCGTACCAGCAGGTCGTACCGTTTCGCCGGGGCCAGCCGGCCCGCCGCGACGACCCATTTGCTGTTGCCGTCGGCCGGGGTGACGCCGGGCTCCGGCACGCTGTTGGGCACGGCGTCTATCCGCACGCCGGGCAGCCGCAGCAGTCGGCGGTAGTCGGCGGCGTCGGCCTCGGTGACGGTGGTCAGCCCGTCAAGCTGGGGATAGGCCCTGCGCAGCACGAGCTTGAGGCGGCGGGAGTGGAGCGCGAGGGTGAGGTGCTCCTGGCCCAGCCGTGCGGGTCCGCGTCTGGTCTGGCGTGCGATGTGGGTGTTGAGTCCCGGCCGGGTGCCGATGACGACGTCCGCCTCGGTGCTGCCCAGGTGTTCCCCGATGAGGCGGTCGGTCAGCCCGCTGTACATCGGGTACTTGCCGTCGGCCTCGGGGAAGACCCGGGCGGGCAGCGCGTGTTCGGCGCCCAGATCCGCTGGCGAGCGCACCCCGCGGGTGTCCACGAGGTGACGGAGTCTCACCCCCGGCCCCGGATCGAAGACGGGACGTTCCCTGGTCCGGAAGACCGAGACCACCTCGACGTCGTGGTGTTCGGCCAGGCTGCGGGCCAGGTTGTAGGTAGTACGGACGGTTCCCCCGATGGCGTACCCGTTGTGGAGCAAAAATGAAATGTGCATTTTACCCGAGTCCCCACGCATCCTCGCGGTCAGTCCCCCTCTGTCCGCCTGTCACCGAGCTAGACCGTTAAGTACCGGGGAGGGTTGGACACATTGAGCACGTTGTTTCAGAAGAGTTCTGAATGGTTTTACTTTTGTGATCCCGTGTTGGGAACTTTTTCGATGCGTGAACCGTTCGGGGAGCCGACGCGCACAGGCGACGGCCCCGCCAGGCAATGGTGCTTGCCTGACGGGGCCGCTCGGCCTGTGGAGCCGTGTGCGAGCCGTGCCGAGCTCAGACCTTGAGCTTCTGGCCGGCGAGGATCACGTCGGGGTCACCCCCGATGACGTCCTTGTTGGTGCTGTAGACGTCCTTCCAGTTCTTCTCGTGCGCTGCCGCGATCGAGCCGAGGGTGTCACCGCTCTTGACGGTGTAGTTGCCGGAGCCCTCGCGCACGGAGCCGCGGTTGGGGTGCGAGGCAGGACGGTCGTCCGACCCGGACCCGGACTGCGGTGCGGACTGCTGCCCGGCGCCCTGTCCGGCGCCCTGTCCGGACTGCGCCGACCCGGTGGCCGGCTGGGACGTCTGCGGCGGGGTGCCGGAAGCCCCGGCCTTCACCGAGCAGTTGGGCCAGGCACCCCAGCCCTGGGCCTGCTGCACCTTGGTGGCAACAGCGATCTGCTGCCCCTTGCTGGCCTTGTCGGCGGTGGGCGCGTAGGCACCTCCGCCGTATGCCCGCCAGGTGCTGGACGAGAACTGGAGACCGCCGTAGTAGCCGTTGCCGGTGTTGGTCTGCCAGTTCCCTCCGCTCTCGCACTGCGCGATGCGGTCCCACACTCCGTCGTTCGACGCCGCCGAGGCCGTCGGAGCCGTGGCGGCGAGCAGGGCGAGCGGGGCGGCGAGACCGGCACCCGTGAGCACTGCTGTACGACGCTTGGACAAATCAAACCCTCTCCACGAACCCGGGAATCCCCGTTGTCTCCCCCTGCGTGAGCAAGTGCTGGTCGGCGCATCGGACGCCCGCGCTCGGCTCCGCCTGTCCCGGGTGGTGCTCGTTGCACCGCCGTGGAATGTAGAGAGCGCCTCGCCCGAGTTTCAACCAGAAGCATGTCTTTGCAGGCCATGCGCCGGTTACCGGGTATAACATCGGTTTTAGGACACCCCCCAAACACCTGTATTCCGGGCAGTAGTTGACAGCCCGGCCCCTCTCCTGTGAGTCACTTCACCGGTCGAACTCTCTTGTCGCTGCCAGATATTGACGGGGGGTGAACTGTTCCCCCGCTTGTGTGACCGGTTGCGTACGAACCGGGGACGCGCGCAGGCGCATACGCGTGACCGTGACCACAGATCGCCCGTTGTCCAGGCGAACAGGAACCCAAAGCCAGGAGCTCCCGTGCCCCCCATGCTCGATGTCAGCGACGCCGTACGCGCCGAGATCGGCGAAGCAGAAGCCGACAGGCTGCTCGCCGGAGAGAACGCCCCAGGAGACTACGACTGCACCTCGTGCCGCACCCGGGGCAACACCGCCCGGGAGCGCACCAGCACCGTTCTGTTCGTCGGCGAGGAGACCGCCGTCCTCGCCTTCGCGCACGCGGCCTGCATCCCCTCCCAGGTCGTGACCGTCGCCGAGGACCAGCTCAAGGGCGCCGTACGCTCCCTCACCAACGAGACGGCTCCGCCCACCGGACACACCGGGCCACCGCCCGCGCCTGCCACCCCCGCTCCCGCCGCCCCCGCCCCCTCGCCCGCCGTGCCTTCCCCGGCGGCTCCCTCCCGCGCGGGGACGCCCGAAACCGGGCCGCGGCAGGCAGTGTTGGGGGTCACCTGCGGGCAGGTCCTCATCGACGACTCCCCGCACCCCGCCATCGTCGTCGAGCCCACGGGGCCCATCGCGCGCCCCGGGTCGGAGGGGCCAGGCGACGACTTCCTCCCCCTGCTGATCGAGCAGGGCTTCATGCCCGTCACCGATGTCGCCCGGCGGCCCGTACCGGTGATCGGCTGGTCGGTGCTGGTGGCCATGGGGCAGCTGCACGCCATCTTCCAGCCGCCTGCCTCACCCGGCGGACAGCCGGTCGCCTGGTGGCAGGCGCACCAGCCGCTCGCCGTCACCGAGGGCTGGCGCACGGCGGCGGCCAAGAGCCACACCGTGGTCGTCTACGCGGCACCCGCGGGCTCCATCGGCCCGCAGCCCCGCGAGGACCTGATGCGCGAGGCACTGGAGAAGGCGGCGGCAAGCAGCGTCCTGGTCGCCGGCACCATGCCGCTGACGGGCACATGAGCCGCCCGCAGCGGCCGGGCACGAACCGCCCCCGACCGCAGGGGGCGACCGGGGGCGAGAGTGTGCACCGGCAGAGCACGTACGAACAGGGACAACCCGTGCGATCAGGTCATTCGTCGCACGGGCCCGCATCCGGGGCGCCGCACGGTCGTTGGGCAGACGTGCAGCAATACGAGCCTCTCCGAGCCCACCACTCCCACCTCGCCCACGGGCGTGCCGTGAGCGCGTCCAGCGCCCCGGCGGTCCCCCGGATGCGGACGCCGCACAGCTCGTCCCCGGAAGGGTCCACGCCGATCTACGACTCGCTGTACGCGGAGTACCGCAGACTCTTCCGAGCGCTGCCCGGCGACCGTACGGGCGAGGAGGAGCTGCGCTTCGAGGGGTTCGGCACGGTGCACGGCACGGGGACGGGAACCTGGGGCGACCAGGAGCAGTCGGCCGCCACCTGGCACAGCCCCGCCTGGCACCTGCCGGCACTGCCCCCGGCCCCCCGCCACGGCCACCACCACTGAGCCGGCCCGGCGGGGGCAGGGGCCGCCCGACGCCCCGGCCGGGCGGCCATGACCGGGCTACTTCTTGCGGCCGCGCTTCTCGCGGACCCGCACCGAGATCTGCACCGGCGTCCCCTCGAAGCCGAACTCCTCGCGCAGCCGCCGTTCCACGAAGCGCCGGTAGCCAGCCTCCAGGAAGCCGGAGGCGAACAGCACGAACCTCGGCGGCCTGGTGCCCGCCTGGGTGCCGAAGAGGATGCGGGGCTGCTTACCGCCGCGCACCGGGTGCGGGTGCGAGGCGACGATCTCGCCGAGGAAGGCGTTCAGCTTGCCCGTCGGAACCCGTGTCTCCCAGCTCTCCAGCGCCGTCTCGATCGCCGGGACCAGCTTGTCCATATGCCGCCCGGTGCGCGCCGAGACGTTGACCCGCGGCGCCCAGCGCACCTGGACGAGCTCCTGCTCGATCTCGCGCTCCAGGTAGTAGCGGCGCTCCTCGTCCAGGGTGTCCCACTTGTTGTACGCCAGCACCACGGCCCGGCCCGAGTCGACGGCCATGGTGATGATGCGCAGGTCCTGCACGCTGATCGACTCGCTGACGTCGATCAGTACGACCGCGACCTCGGCCTTCTCCAGCGCCGCCGCGGTACGCAGCGAGGCGTAGTAGTCGGCGCCCTCGGTCATGTGGACCCGCCGCCTGATGCCCGCGGTGTCGACGAACTTCCAGGTCTTGCCGCCGAGTTCGATCAGCTCGTCCACCGGGTCGCGGGTGGTGCCGGCCTGCTCGTTGACGACGACGCGCTCCTCGCCCGCCACCTTGTTCAGCATCGAGGACTTGCCGACGTTGGGGCGGCCGATGAGGGCGATTCGGCGTGGCCCGCCCAGCGGGGTGCCGTCGAAGGTCTGCCGGGGCGCGTCCGGCAGCACCTTGAGCACCTCGTCCAGCATGTCCCCCGTACCGCGCCCGTGCAGCGCCGAGACGGGGTACGGCTCGCCCAGCCCCAGCGACCACAGATAGGCGGCGTCCGCCTCGCCCGAGGGGCCGTCGACCTTGTTGGCGCACAGCACCACGGGCTTGCCCGCGCGGCGCAGCAGTTTGACGACGGCCTCGTCGGTATCGGTGGCGCCCACCATGGCGTCCACCACGAACACCACGGCGTCGGCGGCCTCGACGGCGAACTCGGCCTGCGCCGCGACAGAGGCGTCGATACCCAGGACGTCCTGCTCCCAGCCGCCGGTGTCGACGACCTTGAAGCGGCGGCCCGCCCACTCTGCCTCGTAGGTGACCCGGTCCCGGGTGACGCCCGGACGGTCCTCCACCACGGCCTCACGGCGGCCGATGATCCGGTTCACCAGCGTCGACTTGCCGACGTTGGGACGGCCGACGACGGCGAGGACCGGCAGCGGCCCATGCCCCGCCTCGCCGAGCGCGCCCTCGACCTCCTCCGGGTCGAAGCCCTCCTCGGCGGCGAGCTCCATGAACTCGGCGAACTCGGCGTCACCCAGCTCGCCGTGGACGTGCTCGGTGCCGTCGTCGGCGGGGTGCATCTGGTCGTTCATGACGTCTCGTCCTCGTCGTTCAGCGGGTCTGTTCAGCTGCTGCCGGTGCCGCGGCTGCTGTGCGGGTGGTACGCGGGTCAGCGGCCGGTGAACCGCCTGGCGTCGGTCAGGTGCCCGGCGAGCCGCTCCTGGAGCCGTACGGTGGCCTCGTCCAGCGCCGTTCTGGTCCGGCGCCCGGAGCCGTCCCCCACGGTGAACGGGTCGCCGAAGACCACATCGACCCGGCTGCGCAGCGGTGGCAGCGCCCGTATCACCCGGCCCGGACGGTCCGTGCTCCCGAGCACCGCGACCGGGACGACGGGCGCGCCGGAGCGCAGCGCGAAGTAGGCCAGCCCGCCGCGCAGCGCCGCGAAGTCGCCCTCGCCCCGGGTGCCCTCCGGGAAGATGCCCAGCACACCGCCCTGCTCCAGCACGGCCAGCGCGCTGGTGACGGCGGTACGGTCGGCGGCGCTGCGGTCGACCTTGAGCTGGCCGATGCCGCGCAGGAACGGGTCGAGCGGGCCGATGAACGCCTCCTTCTTGATCAGGAAGTGCACCGGCCGGGGTGCCGTGCCCATCAGCATGGGTCCGTCGATATTGTGCGCGTGGTTGACCGCCAGGATCACCGGCCCCGTCGGCGGCACCCGCCAGGCGCCCAGCACCCGGGGCCGCCACAGGGAGTACATCAGCCCGATGCCGATCCGGCGGCCGACTGCGGCGCCCCGCTCACTGGCAGCGGCGTCGGTTCCGGTCACCTGGCTGCCTTCTCCATGTTCGCTGCGTTCTCCGCGGTTCCCGCCTTGTCCGCCGCTGCCTTGTCGACCAGGGTGACGACGCACTCGACGACCTGCTCCAGAGTCAGCTCGGTGGTGTCCACCTCGACCGCGTCGTCGGCCTTCTTCAGCGGGGAGGCCTTGCGGCTGGAGTCCGCCTTGTCCCGTGCGGCCAGCGCCTGCTGGGTGGCGGCCAGGTCGCTGACGGGCTTGCCGTCGGTGGCCTTCAGCTCCCCGTTGCGCCGGGCGGCCCGGGCCTCGGGCGAGGCGGTGAGGAAAACCTTCAGGTCGGCGTCGGGCAGCACGGTGGTGCCGATGTCACGGCCTTCGACGACGATGCCGCCGCGCGCCTCGGCCGCGATGGTCCGCTGCAGGTCGGTGATCCGCTCCCGGACCTCCGGCACCGCGCTGACCGCGCTGACCGCCGCGGTGACCTCCTGGGTACGGATCGGGCCCGAGGCGTCCACGCCGTCGGCGGAGATCGCCGGGGCCAGCGGGTCGGTGCCGGAGACGATGCTGGGCTTGCCCGCGGCCGCCGCGATCGCGTCCGGGTCGGCCACGTCGACGCCGTTGTTCAGCATCCACCAGGTGATCGCCCGGTACTGCGCGCCGGTGTCGAGGTAGCTCAGCCCCAGCTGGGCCGCGACGGCCTTGGAGGTGCTTGACTTGCCCGTGCCGGAGGGGCCGTCGATGGCGACAATCACTGCCGGGGTTGCAGACACGGTTGTGGGCACCTTTCGTGGGGCTGAGGCTCTCGGCGCGCGGCGGCGCACGGGGACGGACGGGACGGGCCGGGTCCCCGCACAAGGCTACCGGCTGCCACGGTCGTGTCAGGCCCCGCGTTCCGGGGCGGGGCCCTCCCTCCAGCGTGCCGCGCGTGTGCCGACCAGGGGGTGCCCCTGGCCGACGCTTTCGGGGTGCGGGTGCGTTGTGGCTGGTCGCGCGGTTCCCCGCGCCCCTGACGGGGCGCGTCCCCCTGCGAAGCTTGGGCAGTCTGCGCCAGGGGCGCAGGGTGGGCAAGCGCAGCCCCCATGCCGGGTACGCAAGATCCACGGACCGCCCGGTTACTGCCGCAGCGACCAGCCGCGTTCCCGCAGCACCTGCTCCAGCACCGGTACGGCGCCCGGCTCCACCATGAGCTGCATATACCCGGCCTGCTGCCCGGTCGCGTGCTCGATCCGGACGTCCTCGATGTTGACGCCCACGGAGCCCGCGTCGGCGAAGATCCGGGCCAGCTGGCCCGGACGGTCGCTGATCAGCACCGTCACCGTCTCGTAGACGGCCGGTGCCTGGCCGTGCTTGCCCGGGACCCGGGCCCGCCCCGCGTTGCCGCGGCGCAGCAGCGCCTCGACGCCCGCGGCGCCGTCGGCCCGCTTGGCCTCGTCCGCCGAGTCCAGCTCGCGCAGCGCCCGCACCGCCGTCTCCAGATCGCCGGCCACCTCCGCGAGGATGTCGGCGACCGGCCCCGGGTTGGCGGACAGGATGTCCACCCACATTCCCGGGTCGGAGCCCGCGATCCGGGTCACGTCCCGGATGCCCTGGCCGCACAGCCGTACGTCCGTCTCGGCGGCCTCCTCCAGCCGCGCTGCCACCAGGGTGGAGAGCAGCTGCGGGGTGTGCGAGACGAGCGCCACGGCCCGGTCGTGCGCGTCCGCGTCCATCACCACCGGCACGGCCCCGCACAGCGCGATCAGCTCCAGCGCGAGGTTGAGCACCTCCGTGTCGGTGCCCTTGGTGGTGTCGGTGCCCTGCGTGGGGGTGAGCACCCAGGGCCGTCCCTCGAACAGGTCGGCCGTCGCGGCGAGCGGGCCCGACTGCTCACGGCCCGACATCGGGTGACTGCCCAGGTACGTCGTCAGATCGCCGCCCCGCTCGATCAGCTCCCGGCGCGGGCCGCCCTTGACGCTGCCCACGTCGATGACCCCGCGCGCCAGTCCCCGGCGCTGCACGTCGGCCACGGCCGCCGCCAGGTGTGCGGGCGGTACGGCCACGATCGCCAGGTCCACGGGCGAGCCCGGCGCGGGCTCCCCCTCCGTACCGGCGCCCAGCGCGGCGGCCGTACGGACCCGCTCCGGGTCACGGTCGCTGAGGTGCACCTTCACTCCCCGCGCGGAGAGGGCCAGCGCGGCCGAGGTGCCGATGAGTCCCGTGCCGAGCACGAGGGCGGTGCGCATGGCTGAGCGACGTCCTTACTTGGCTGCTGCGCCTACTGGGCGATGTCCTTGCGGAGCGCTGCGGCTGCGCCCAGATAGACGTGGTTGATGCCGGACCTGGGCAGCTCGGTCTCCGTGTGAGCCAGGATACGGACCACCCGGGGCATCGCACCCGCGACCTCGAGCTCCTGCGCACAGATGAGGGGCACGTCCACGATGCCCAGCTTGCGGGCCGCGGCGGCCGGGAAGTCGCTGTGCAGGTCCGGGGTGGCCGTGAACCAGATGCTGATCAGGTCCTCGGTGGAGAGGTTGTTGCGCTCCAGCACCGTGGTCAGCAGCCGGCCGACCCGCTCGTTCATGTGCTCCGCGTCGTCCCGGTCCAGCTGTACCGCGCCGCGCACCGCACGCACTGCTCGTTCCGCCACCGCCGCTCCTCACCGTTGCCCGTGTCCGGCGGGTCAGGGTAGGTACGGGCACGCGCGGATGTCCGGGCCGACCGCCCAGTGAGACGGTACAAGTGAAGACATGCTCTTCCACGTGGTCCCGCTCGACGACTGGTTGCTCGCCCCGGACCGCCCGTACGCGCCGCGCGCGCTGGCCGAGGACGGGTTCATTCCGTGTACGGCCGACGAGGGGCTGGCGCTTGCCGTCGCCGACTCGCATTTCCGGGATGCCGTCGGTCCTGTGATGGCCCTCATGATCGACGAGCGTCGGCTGGACGCTCGCGTCTGCTGGGAGCCCGCGCCGCGGATCCATGGGCGGGTCAACCGGTCTGCTGTGGCCGGGATGCTGGAGGTTCGCCGCGATGCCGAGGGGCGGGCGCTCGAGCTCGCCCTGTGGTCCTGAGCGCCCGCCGGGCCCACCGTTGCTGGGGGTCCCGGGCTACCGGCACCGGGTCGGGCCCTACAGACCGACCTCCTTCATCAGCATGCCGACCTCCGTGTTGGTGAGGCGGCGCAGCCAGCCGGACTTCTGGTCGCCCAGTGCGATGGGCCCGAACCGGGTACGGACCAGCTTCTCCACGGGGAACCCCGCCTCAGCGAGCATGCGCCGCACGATGTGCTTGCGGCCCTCGTGCAGCGAGACCTCAACGAGGTAGTTCTTGCCGGTGTTCTCGACGACCTTGAAGTGGTCGGCCCGCGCATAGCCGTCGTCCAGCCGGATACCGGCTTTCAGCTGCTTGCCGAGGTCCCGGGGCAGCGGCCCCTGAATGGCGGCGAGATAGGTCTTGGTGACGCCGTAGCGGGGGTGAGTGAGGCGATGGGCCAGCTCACCGTGGTTGGTGAGCAGGATGAGCCCCTCGGTCTCGGTGTCCAGACGGCCCACGTGGAAGAGCCGGGTCTCCCGGTTCTGGACATAGTCGCCCAGGCACTGGCGACCGTCGGGATCCTCCATGGAGGCGACGACTCCGGCGGGCTTGTTGAGGGCGAAAAAGATGTACGACTGGGTCGCGATGGTCAGTCCGTCGACCTTGATCTCGTCCTTCTCGGGGTCGACGCGCAGCCCCTGCTCGCGGACGATCTCGCCGTTGACCTCGACCCTGGCCTGCTCGACCAGTTCCTCGCAGGCGCGCCGTGAGCCCATGCCCGCGCGGGCCAGCACCTTCTGGAGGCGCTCGCCCTCCTGCTCGCCGAAGGTCTTGGGCAGCTTGACGGGGGGCTTGCTGTGCCGGGCCCGGTTGCGCTCCTCGATCTTCGCCTCGTACTCGCGGGGGCGCGCGGGCGCCGAGGCTTTGCGGTCACGGGCCTTGGGGGCGCCGCTCTTGGTGACGTCCTTGCGGACGTTGCTCTTGGCGCCGCCGGGCTTGCCGCCGCCCGCCTTGGGACCGCCGGGCTTGCCGCCGCCAGGCTGGCCGCCGCCGGGCTTGGTGCCGCCCTGGGTGTAGCGGCGCTCCTCGGGACGGAGCGGCCGGGCGTCGGAGGACTGCTGCCGCCCTCGCTGCCCGCCCTGGCCCCGCTGGCCTCGGGGGGCGCCCTGGCCACGCTGGCCGCCTTGCCCGCGCTGGCCCCCCTGGCCGGCTCGGCCCGCGCCGCCCTGCTTGCCGCCTCGGTTTCCGCCGGTGTTCCTGCCGCTGCTTCGCATCAATGTTCCGTCTGGGAGTCGGGGGAAGGATCGTCTACGTCGAACGACGGCATACCTTCCTGGGTCTCCCCCTCAACGGCCTCCGCTTCCGGAAGGAAGGGCGCCAGCTCCGGAAGCTCGTCCAGGCCGCGCAGGCCCATCCGCTCCAGAAAGTAATGCGTCGTCCTGTAAAGGATCGCACCTGTTTCGGGTTCCGTGCCCGCCTCCGCCACCAGACCCCGCTGCAGCAGGGTGCGCATCACGCCGTCGCAGTTCACACCGCGTACGGCCGAGACCCGTGAGCGGCTGACCGGCTGCCGGTAGGCGACGACGGCGAGGGTCTCCAGCGCCGCCTGGGTCAGCCGGGCCTGCTGCCCGTCCAGTACGAAGCGCTCGACCGCGTCCGCGTAATCACCGTGCGTGTAGAAACGCCAACCCCCTGCGACCAGTCGCAGCTCGAAGCCGCGGCCCTGGGTGGTGTATTCGTCGGCCAGTTCACGCAGCGCGTCGGAGACCTCGCGGGGGCGCCGCTCCAGCACCTTGGCCAGGTGCTCGGGGGTGGCGGGCTCGTCGACGACCATCAGGACGGCCTCCAGCGCGGGCTTCAGCGGCAGCTGGGCGACCTCGGAGGCTCCGGCGGGGTCCGGGGCCGCCTGATCCGTCCCGGCGGCCTGGTCCGTCTCGGCGGCGGCTTCCTGCACCTCGTAGCTCTCGGGTGCCTCGTCGGGCCTGGTGATCTCAGTCATCGTTGCGCTCCCCTGGCTCCTGGTCGAACTCGTCGGTCACCAGCGGTTCGGTGTCCGCCGTGCCGTGCCACCTGACGAGGAGCGCGCCCAGCGCCTCGTCCTGCTCCAGCGCGACGGCCCGCTCGCGGTAGAGCTCCAGCAGCGCGAGGAAGCGGGCGACGACCGTGAGGGTGTCGGGCGCGTCCTCGGTGAGCTCCTGGAAGCTGGCCTCGCCCCGCTCCCGCAGCCGCGCCACGACCACTTCGGCCTGTTCGCGGACGCTGACCAGCGGGGCGTGGATGTGCTCGACGTAGACCTGCGGCTTGGGCTTGGGCCGCATCGCCTTGACGGCCAGCTTGGCGAAGCCCTCCGGACCCACGCTGAGCGCCACTTCGGGCAGCAGCTCGGCGTGCTGCTCCTCCAGGCCGACGGTACGGGGGAAGCGCCGGGCCTCCTCCTCCAGCCGGGCCGCGAAGATGCCCGCGATCTCCTTGTAAGCGCGGTACTGGAGCAGCCGCGCGAAGAGCAGGTCCCGGGCCTCCAGCAGCGCCAGGTCCGCCTCGTCCTCCACCTCGGCCTGCGGCAGCAGCCGCGCGGCCTTCAGGTCGAGCAGCGTGGCGGCGACGACGAGGAACTCGGTGGTCTGGTCGAGGTCCCACTCCGGGCCCATGGCACGGATATGGGCCATGAACTCGTCGGTGACCTTGGAGAGCGCGACTTCGGTGACGTCCAGCTTGTGCTTGGAGATCAGCTGAAGCAACAGGTCGAAGGGGCCCTCGAAGTTGTCGAGGACGACCCGGAAACGGCCGTCGTCGGCCTCCTGCCCGGCCTCTTCGCCACCCTCTTGCCCGCCGTTCTGCTCGGGTTCTGCCTCGGCCTCGGCCTCGGCCAGCTTGTCCGGGCGCTCGTCCGGTGGGTCCTCGAAGGGCACGTCCGGCACCGGTTGCGGCTCGGCAACAGGCTGCTCCGGCACCGACGCGACCGGCGGGGGTGGCACCGGGGCCTGTTCCGCCTCCGGTACGGACGCCGGCTCCGACTCGTACGCCGTTCCGGGCCCCCGCCCCAGCGGTCGGCGGGAGCCCCGGCTGCGGAGTGCGTCGTCAGGAGTGGGCATCGCAGGCAGCGTACTGGCAAGCAGGTCAGCGCCCGCGCAACCGCCGAACGAGAATGCTCGCGTCTCCCCGCGATTCGAGATCGGCCAGCACCACGGCCACGGCCTCGCGCACGATCCGCCCGCGGTCGACGGCGAGTCCGTGCTCACCGCGCAGCACCAGCCGGGCGTGTTCGAGGTCCATCAGTTCCTCGGCCGAGACATAGACCGTGATCTTCTCGTCGTGCCGTTCACGCCCGCTGGGACGGCGGGCCGCCCGGCCGCGGCGGGACGGCGAAGCGGCAGCGGACGCTGACGCTGACGCGGAGGACGTCGCGGCCGAAGAGCCGGTCGCCTGACGGCCCTTGGCGGTGCTGCCGCGCCGGCCGGTCCGCTCGGCCGGTGCAGGAACCGCCTGTTGGGGTGGCGCGGGGGTGCGCTGCTCGTCCGCATTGGCTCCGGCACGCGTCCCGCGGGCCGTACGACGGCTGCCGTTGACCGCCTCGCTGCCGAACTCGCCGGGCTCGGCAGCGGCCGTCTGTTCGGCGGTGTCGGCCTGCGGGTCGGGTTCGGAGGCGGGCGCGGGCACCTTGGGTCCGGGGGACGGCGAGGCGCCCGGCGCCGGGCCCGCCGCGGGCTGGGCCGACGGCGGCTCCCCGTTCGCCTGGCCGACCTGTGCGGACGGCTCCTGCTGCGGTGCCGAGGGCTGTACGGCGGTACCACCGGTCGTACGGAACAATTCGTCGGCTGCCGGGAGACTCACTCGGCGTGGCACCGGGCGAGCACCTCCCTGGCGAGCTGGCGATAGGCGGCGGCACCTACGGAGTTGGAGGCGTACGTCGTGATCGGCTCGCCCGCGACGGTGGTCTCGGGGAAGCGGACGGTGCGTCCGATGACGGTGTGGTAGACGTTGTCGTCGAACGCCTCCACGACGCGGGCGAGCACTTCACGGCTGTGCACCGTCCGCGAGTCGTACATCGTCGCCAGGATGCCGTCGAGCTCCAGCTGCGGGTTGAGCCGTTCCTGGACCTTCTCGATCGTCTCGGTCAGCAGCGCGACGCCGCGCAGCGCGAAGAACTCGCACTCCAGCGGAACGATCACCTTGTGCGCCGCGGTGAGCGCGTTGACGGTGAGCAGTCCGAGGGAGGGCTGGCAGTCGATGACGATGAAGTCGTAGTCGTTGAGCAGCGGGCCCAGCGCGCGCTGAAGTGTCGACTCGCGGGCCACCTCGCTGACGAGCTGCACCTCGGCTGCCGACAGATCGATATTGCTGGGCAGCAGATCCATCCCGGCCACCGCGGTCTTCAGCAGCACCTCGTCGGGTGCCAGTCCGCGCTCCATGAGGAGGTTGTAGACCGTCAGGTCCAGCTCCATCGGGTTGACGCCGAGGCCGACCGAGAGGGCGCCCTGCGGGTCGAAGTCGACAAGCAGTACGCGCCGTCCGTACTCCGCGAGCGCTGCGCCCAGGTTGATGGTCGAGGTCGTCTTGCCGACCCCGCCCTTCTGGTTGCACATCGCGATGATCTTGGCCGGGCCGTGCTCGTTCACCGGCCCTGGAATCGGGAAGTACGGCAGCGGGCGCCCGGTCGGGCCGATCCGCTCACGGCGCTGGCGCGCGGCGTCGGGCGCGAGCGTGGCCGCGTACTCCGGATCGGGTTCGTACTCCGCGTCCGGGTCGTAGAAGCGACCCTCTGGCAGTTCGCCGTAGTTGGGGTCGTATTGCGGGTCACTGTAGTCGGCGAAACGCTCGGCGGACTGACCGTTCGTAGCGTCGCCGGCCGTGGCGTTCACGTGTTGGCCGTCCGTGCTCTGGTTGGCTGTCATGGTGGGCGTCGGGTTCTGGTGGGCTGCGAAGGTGCGGACAGCGACGGAGCCGACACCCTCGGGTCCTGTGGGACCTGAGGACCCCTGGCCTCGTACAGGCGCTCCTGGTTGACCACCCCCGGGAGAAAATGTCGACTCGTTCACAAGTCGTCGTACCTCCTTGGTGACCAGGAAATTTCTCAACAGGTCAGCGTGACACCATGCCGACGGTTGGCGACTCTATGGCGTGTCGGCGGTCCGCAGCAACACAATCCGCCTCAGACGGCCCGATGTGTCGGTATGCGGGCCCCCTGATGTCAAGAGGCTCCCGAGTGACGTCCGGGTAGTTTCCCGGGTGGACAAAAAGGTTGGACAGTTACGTTAAGGGCAAGTTGGGCCGCCGTCCCGCGGACACGACGACGTCACCGTCCGGACCTTCCCTCCAAGGTCCGGACGGTGACGTGAGGTTGCTGACGTTGACGCCGGGGGTTGACCCCGGCCGCGGGCTGAAGTCCCAGCCCTCACGCCAGCCCGCCGGCGGGTTCCGGGCTCAGCCCAGCAGCGTCGTGATGTCCCGCACCGGCAGGTCGTGCGCCTCGCCGACGGGGCCGTAAGTGACCTCCCCGTCATGGGCGTTGAGGCCCTTGGCCAGCGCGGAGTCGCGGCGCAGCGCCTCGCGCCAGCCGCGGTTGGCCAGCTCCACGATGTAGGGCAGCGTCGCGTTGGTCAGCGCGTGCGTGGAGGTGTTGGGCACGGCGCCGGGCATGTTGGCGACGCAGTAGAAGACCGAGTCGTGGACGCGGAAGGTCGGTTCGGCGTGGGTGGTCGGCCGCGAGTCCTCGAAGCAGCCGCCCTGGTCGATCGCGATGTCGACAAGAACACTTCCCGGCTTCATCCGGGAGACCAGCTCGTTGCTGATCAGCTTCGGGGCCTTGGCGCCCGGGATGAGGACGGCACCGACGACCAGGTCGGCCTCCAGCACCGCACGCTCCAACTCGAAGGCGTTGGAGGTGATGGTGCGCACCCGGTTGCCGAAGATCTTGTCGGCCTCGCGGAGCTTGTTGACGTCCTTGTCGAGCAGCGTGACGTGGAAGCCGAGGCCGACGGCGATCTGGGTGGCGTTCCAGCCGGAGACACCGCCGCCGATGACGACCGCGCGGCCCGGGTTCACGCCGGGCACGCCGCCGGGCAGCACGCCGCGGCCACCCGCGGAGGCCATCAGGTGGTAGGCACCGACCTGCGGGGCGATCCGGCCCGCGACCTCGGACATCGGCGCGAGCAGCGGCAGCGTCCGGTTGGCCGGCTCGACGGTCTCGTAGGCGATGGCCGTGGTGCCCGACTCCAGCAGCGCGTCGGTGCACTCGCGGGAGGCGGCGAGGTGGAGATAGGTGAAGAGGGTCTGGTCCTTGCGGAGCCTGTGGTACTCCTCGGCCACCGGCTCCTTGACCTTCAGCAGCAGGTCAGCCGTGGCCCACACCTCGTCCGCCGTAGCCAGGATGGTGGCACCGGCACCGGTGTACTCGGCGTCCGGGATGGAGGAGCCGACTCCGGCGTCCTTCTCCACGAACACCTCGTGACCGTTCCGCACCAGCTCGTTCACCCCGGCCGGGGTGATGGCGACACGGAACTCGTTGTTCTTGACCTCGCGGGGGATACCGACCTTCACGTCGATCACGGTCCTTCACTCAGGGTGCAGAAGGCAGAGAAAGCCGGGTCGCGCATGCTCGAAAACACCGGGGGGACCGCGGCTCGACCAGTCTAATGAAGGAAGCTGAGCTGTCCAGCCTTACAAAGGGTCGATCTTTTCCGGGATTGCTTTACGTTTCGCAGGTTGCCGGTGGTGTGGCGCGACAGAGCCCCTGTCGGCACCGCAGATGAGGCTCCGGACAGTCGCTCAGTGGCCCTCGTCACTGTCCGCCGAGTACCCAGGAACCGGTTCCGCTTCCTCCCGGCGCCCCGGCCCGAGGTCCGCCGCGGCGGCCCGCGGCGACGAGCCCCGCAGTCGCGCGGCTGCCGCACGGTGCCGCTGGGCCGCACGCAGGTCGCCCACCCGCGCGCAGGCGTCCGCGGCCCGCAGCTCCAGCGCCGACTCCAGCCGGACGTCCCCCGCTCCCCTGGAGACCTCCAGCGCCTGCCCCCAGGTACGCAGCGCGTCCTGCGGCCACCCGGCGTGCTCCTGCACCTGGGCGGCCTCCGCCAGCGCCCGCGCCTGGGCGCCGGGTTCCCGCAGCCTGCGGAAGACCGCCGCCGCGGCCCGCCAGGACCGCAGCGCCTCCTCCCAGCGCTCCGCCTGTGCGTGGACGGTGCCGATCCGGCCGTGCAGCCGTGCCGTGGCCTCCCGGTCGGCCCGCTCGTCCCGGGCCAGCCGCAGCGCGAGCGCCCTGCCGTACCAGTCGGCGGCCCGGTCGCAGTCGTCCAGTTCCGCATAGCTGTCACCCAGCGATTCCAGGGCCCGGCCCGCCGCCCGCTCGTCGTTGCCCCGGCGGGCCGCGTCCAGCGCCGTGCGGTAGCGGACGAGGGCTTCCTCGAACCGGTCCGTCCGCGCATCCAGATCCCCGAGGTTGAGCAGCGCCGCGGCACGCTCCCGGTGCATACGGTTACGCTCGGCGACCCGCAGCACCAGCTCGTGCAGCCGGTAGATCTCGGGCGCCGCCTCCTCGGGATCGCGGTGCGCGTCGAAGGCCCGGGCCAGCGCGGAGACCAGCCGGCGGGCGAGCGTGTCGAGCTCCCCCTCCCCCTCCGCGACGGCCATCCGGGCCGCCGACAGCAGCGCGGGCCGCCGTGCCTCCAGCCAGGCCCGCGCCTCCAGCGGGTGCAGGAAGCGCAGCGCCCGCGGCATTCCCGCCAGCTCCTTGCGCGCCTCGGACCCCGCCGGTTCGCATACCGCGCGGCACGCCTGGAGCTGACGTACCAGCCGCTCCAGCATCCGCGCCCGGGCCAGCAGCGCCTCGCCCGGACGCTCGTGCGCCGCCAACTCCGTGCGCAGCAGCGGATCCAGGCAGCCCGGCACCTGATAGCGGTCACTGCTGCTACCGCTGCTACCGCTTCCACCGCCGTCGCCGCCTTCGCCGCCTTCGTCGTCGAGCGGACGCAGCAGACCGAGCCGTACGTACACGTCCAGGGCCGCGTGCGCGGTGCTCACCGAGCAGCCGCCGAGCGCCGAGGCCAGCTGCGGGTCGACGACGCCGGCCGGCGCGAGGGAGAGCAGCCGCAGCAGGCGCGCGTGCGGGCGGGTCAGCGAATCGTGGACGAGCCGGAAGGCCCGTGCGAGGGGTGCGGGGGGCGTGCCGGGCGCGGAGGACGAGTGAGACGCGGGCGGCGCGGGGGCTCGCGGCGCCGGGGGCCGTGGCATCGAGGGCCGCGATGCCGGGGGCTGTGCTGCCTCCTCGCCATCCGGGCCGGCCTGTTCGCTCCCGGCCAGCCTCGTGTCGGCGTCGAGCACCGAGAGCTTGGGGTGTGCGCCGAGCCAGCCGCCCATCAGGGTGAGCGCGGCGGGGAGATCGCCGCACAGCTCGGCCAGTGCCTCGGCGCTGCGCGGATCCACCGTGATGCGGGGCGCGGAGCCCGCGTACCGGGCCAGCAGAGCGACGGCCGCGGCCCGGTCGAGGCCGCCGAGAGTGCAGGGGCGCACATCCGGCACATCGGTGAGCGGCCCGGAGGAGACGGCGACCACGAGACAGTCCCGGCTCTCCGGCGCCAGGTCGAGCACCTGGTCGGAGTCGGCCACGTCGTCGAGCAGCAGGATGACGCGGCCACGGCGGACGAGGGCGGCGCGCAGCGTCTCGGTGACGACGGACTCGTCGGCGCCGGGCGGCGGTGTGCCGGGAGCCGTTGCCCCGGACGCCCCGGTTTCCCCGGCTGTCCCGGTTGTCCCGTCCTGCGCGAGGGCCGCCAGCAGGTCGCGCGCGGTGCGTTCGGTGGGGACCCGGGTGCCGCCGGGATCGGTGAGGCGGGCCCGCAGCACGCCGCCCGGGTAGCGGTCGGCGATCCGGCGGACGAACTCTTCGGCGAGAGCGGTACGGCCGGAGCCGGGCGCCCCAGCGATCAGCAGCACCCGGCTCTGTGGGAGGGGGCGGCCGGAGATGGTGTGCAGCCCCGCACGTTCGATGTCCTCGCGCAGCGCGCGGAGTTCGCGGTCGCGGCCTGTGAAGGGGTGGGGTCCCGTGAAAGGGCGCGGGGCCGGCCCCGCCGTCGTGGGCTGCACCGCCTGATCTGTCACGGGCTACGCTCCCGTTCGCTGTTCACCTGGTGTGTGCGCGGAGGAATGGTTGCGAGCGTAGTTCACCGCGTAGGGGGGACAGCCGCCATTGGTTGCCGCGCCCGTCCCGAAAATCACCACATCGGCTCAGGTGACCTTCCCCGTCCACCCGCCCTCTTCACAGGGGCAGGCGGACGGGGTGGCGGGCTGCCGTTACATCGGGTCGAAGGGCCGTGCGGGCCATGGCGCTTGGGCGGGCCGCAGAGCGCCCAGCCCGCCACCGCTCGACAGCGCGGCGCTCAGCGCCAGGGACCCCACCACGAGGCAGTTGTTGTGCAGCTCCCCGGCCAGCGCGCCCCGCACCAGCTCCTCCAGCGGCACCCGGGCCAGCTCCATCTCGGCCTCTTCCTCGGCGACCTCGAAGCGCTCGCCCTCGACGTCGGAGAGCTGGCGGGCCAGGAAGATCCGTACGGCCTCCTCGCTGCCGCCGGGGGTGGTGTAGACGTCGACGAGTACCCGCCAGTCCTCGGCCTTGACGTGGGCTTCCTCGTACAGCTCCCGCTGCGCCGCCACCAGCGGGTTCTCGCCGGGCACGTCCAGCAGCCCGGCCGGGATCTCCCACAGCTTCTCGCGGACGGGGTGCCGGTACTGGCTGAGGACCAGGACGTGGTCCTGGTCGTCGAGGGCCAGGATGGCGACGGACCCGGGGTGGGTCTGGTAGTCGCGGCTGACGACGGAGCCGTCGGGCATCACGACGTGGTCGGTACGGACCCCGGTCTTGTTGCCCTGGAAGGGCTCGGAGGTCGCGGTGACCTCCCACTCCTCGGGGGTGTCGGCAATGCGGTCGGCCATGGTGCTCACTCCCCCTGCCGGCGCTCGACTGCGGCCTTGACCAGGCCGGCGAAGAGCGGGTGCGGGCGGGTCGGGCGGGAGCGCAGCTCGGGGTGGGCCTGGGTGGCGACCAGATAGGGATGGACGTCCCGCGGGTATTCGACGTACTCGACGAGCTTGTTGTCGGGCGAGGTGCCGGAGAAGACCAGGCCGGCCTTCTTCTCCAGCTCGGTGCGGTAGTGGTTGTTGACCTCGTACCGGTGGCGGTGGCGCTCCTCGACGTAGGGCTCGCCGCCGTAGGTCTCGCGCACGATGGAGCCCTCGGCGAGCTTGGCCGGGTACATGCCCAGCCGCATGGTGCCGCCCATGTCGCCCTCACCGGCGACGATGTCGAGCTGCTCCTCCATGGTGGAGATGACCGGGTGCGCGGTGCCCTGGTCGAACTCGGTGGAGTTCGCGTCCTTGATGCCCGCGAGGTTGCGGGCGCCCTCGATGACGATGCACTGCAGGCCCAGGCAGAGGCCGAGCAGCGGCACGCGGTTCTCGCGGGCGTAGGTGATGGCGCCGACCTTGCCGTCCACGCCGCGTTCGCCGAAGCCGCCGGGGATGCAGATGGCGTCGCAGTCGCCGAGTTGGCGCTTGGCGCCCTCGGGGGTGCGGCAGTCGTCGGAGGTGACCCACTTGATCTTGACGCGGGCCTTGTTGGCGAAGCCGCCCGCGCGCAGCGCCTCGGTGACCGACAGATAGGCGTCGGGCAGGTCGATGTACTTGCCGACCAGCGCGACCGTCACCTCGTGGTCCGGCTGGTGGACGCGGCGCAGCAGGTCCTCCCACTGGGTCCAGTCCACGTCGCGGAAGGGCAGGTCCAGCTTGCGGACGACGTAGGCGTCCAGGCCCTCGGAGTGCAGGACCTTGGGGATGTCGTAGATGGAGCGGGCGTCCTTGCAGGCGACCACGGCGGCGTCGTCCACGTCGCACATCAGCCCGATCTTCCGCTTGATGGAGACCGGCACGTCGCGGTCGGCACGCAGCACGATGGCGTCCGGCTGGATACCGATGTTGCGCAGCGCGGCGACGGAGTGCTGGGTGGGCTTGGTCTTCAGTTCGCCGGAGGGGCCGATGTAGGGCAGCAGCGAGATGTGCACGACGAAGACGTTGTCGCGGCCGACCTCGTGCCGCACCTGGCGGACGGCCTCCAGGAAGGGCAGCGACTCGATGTCCCCGACGGTGCCGCCGACCTCGGTGATGACGACGTCCACGTCGTCGGTGGCCATCCGGCGGATGCGGTGCTTGATCTCGTTGGTGATGTGCGGGATGACCTGCACGGTGTCGCCCAGGTATTCGCCGCGCCGCTCCTTGGCGATGACCGTGGAGTAGACCTGCCCTGTGGTGACGTTGGCGCTGCCGTCGAGGTCGACGTCGAGGAAGCGCTCGTAGTGGCCGATGTCCAGGTCGGTCTCGGCGCCGTCGTTGGTGACGAACACCTCACCGTGCTGGAAGGGGTTCATCGTGCCCGGGTCGACGTTCAGATAAGGGTCGAGCTTCTGCATGGTGACCCGCAGGCCGCGCGCCTTCAGGAGCGCGCCCAGGCTGGAGGCAGTGAGCCCCTTGCCGAGCGAGGAGGCGACACCCCCGGTGACGAAGAGGTGCTTGGTCGTCATGGACGTAGGCGGCATGGCCAAGAGGGGGCTCCCGTGGTCGCTTGGTGGGGTGCGGAGGCTGCATCCTGGAGCGGGTGTCCGAGGTGGCCTCGCTGCGGTTCGGGGGGCTTCGTCTCGAACAGATCGCGTTCGCGTGCCCACCGCTCCACGGGCTACCAGCGTAACAGTGCCGCCGGAGCGGTGCGGCTACCGAGGGGCCCCGCCGGGTCGGCGAGCGACTGGGCGCGTCCCAGCGTGATGGAGGAGTCGCAGCAGGTAAACGTCGGCAGAATGCAGCAGCGAAGGTCACCTAATCGGCGCAGCTGGACCCAGTCGACCGTCGAGCGGAAGGGTTCGCTGCGTCGTATCCTTCACGGACACTTGCCTGGGACAGGCAGAAACACACAGGTCATCCAGCACGTCCCGCGGGGGCGTCGCAGTTCGTTCGACTGGAGATGCACGTGGCTGGGCGCATCGAGGATTACGCACTCATCGGGGATATGCAGACCGCGGCCCTTGTCGGCAGGGACGGCACGGTCGACTGGCTCTGTCTACCCCGCTTCGACTCCCATGCGGTGTTCGCCGGCTTGCTCGGCACAGAGGAGCACGGCTTCTGGCGGGTGGGCCCGGCCCACCCGGCCGGCGGTGACCCGCCGCAGGCCGACCGCCGCCGCTACCGGGGGGACTCTCTCGTTCTCGAATCGGAGTGGGACACCCCGCGGGGTACCGTCCGGATCATCGACTTCATGCCTCCGCGTGAGAACCACGCACCTCAGCTGGTGCGGATCGTGGAGGGCGTCAGCGGGCGGGTGCGGATGCGCTCGGCGCTGCGGATGCGCTTCTCCTACGGCTGGGTCGTGCCGTGGGTGCACAAGGTGGGGCAGCGCACGGTGGCCGTCGCCGGGCCCGATTCGGTCTGGCTGGACACCGAGGCCGACACCTACGGCAAGGACCTGACGACCTACTCCGACTTCACCGTCGGCCCGGGCGACCGGGTGGCGTTCACCATCAGCTGGGAGGCGTCGCACCGGGAGGCACCGGAGCTGCCCGAGCCGGAGGAGGCGCTGCGCACCACCGAGGACTTCTGGCGCGAGTGGGTCGAGACCTGCACCTACCACGGGCCCTACCGGGAGGCCGTGGTCCGCTCGCTGATCACGCTCAAGGCGCTGACCTACGCGCCCACCGGCGGGATCGTCGCCGCGCCGACCACCTCGCTGCCCGAGGAGATCGGCGGGGTGCGGAACTGGGACTACCGCTTCACCTGGCTGAGGGACGCGGCCATCACCCTCTCCTCCCTCCTGCGCACCGGCTACCGCGAAGAGGCGCGCGCCTGGCGCGAATGGCTGCTGCGCGCGGTCGCCGGCGACCCGGAGAACCTCCAGATCATGTACGGCATCGCGGGCGAACGTGAACTGTCCGAGGCCGAGTTGAGCTGGCTGCCGGGGTACGAGGGTTCCACGCCGGTCCGGGTGGGCAACGGCGCCGCGGGCCAGCTCCAGCTGGATGTGTACGGCGAGATGGTCGAGGCGCTGCACCTGGGCCATATGACGGGCCTGGCGCGCAACGACTACGCCCAGCTGCTCCAGCTCAAGCTGATCGGCTACCTGGAGAACCACTGGGAGGAGAAGGACGAGGGCATCTGGGAGGTGCGCGGCCCGCGCCGGCACTTCGTGCACTCGAAGGTGATGGCCTGGGTGGCCGTCGACCGTACCGTCAAGCTCATCGAGTCGGGCGACGTGGACGGGCCGCTGGAGCGCTGGCGGGCCCTGCGTGACGAGATTCACCGCCAGGTCTGTGAGAAGGGCTACGACAAGGAGCGGAACACCTTCACCCAGTCCTACGGCTCCAAGGAGCTGGACGCCTCGCTGCTGCTGATCCCGCAGATGGGCTTCCTGCCGCCGGACGACAAGCGGGTCATCGGCACCATCGAGGCCATCCAGCGCGAGCTGACCACCGAGGACGGCTTCGTGCTGCGCTACCCCACCAGCAGCGAGGCGGGCGAGCACGGCACCGCCGAGAACGTGGACGGGCTCGCGGGCGAGGAGGGGGCCTTCCTGGCCTGCTCGTTCTGGCTCGCCGACGACCTGGCGATGATCGGGCGGGTGGACGAGGCCAGGAAGCTGTTCGAGAAGCTGCTCGCCCTGCGCAACGACGTGGGTCTGCTGGCGGAGGAGTGGGACTCCGTGCGCCAGCGGCAGGTCGGCAACTTCCCGCAGGCGTTCAGCCATGTCCCGCTGATCGACACCGCACTGCGCCTGACGGCGTCGGGAGCGTACGGGGTCTGAGCCGGCTCCGGGCGGAATCGTCGAAGGAAGTCCGACCGGCTCAGCCGGCACCTGCGGCCGGGCCTCTGACTTCGTCGTAGACGCTGAGCACTTGGGCCGCGGCGTCGTCCTCGGTCGGCCAGGTGCGGGCCCGTTCACGTCCCGCGGCGGCGAGTGCGGCGCGGCGGGCCGGGTCGGCGAGGAGGGCGAGGACGGCGGCGGAGAGGGAGTCGGCGTCGCCGCTCGGCACCAGTACGGCGGCGGTGCCGACCAGTTCGGGAACGCCGCCACCGTCCGCGGCAACCAGCGGCACACCGGCACGCAGGGCCTCCTGGGCGACCAGTGAGCGCCCCCGGCACCGTGTGGGCAGCAGCGCGATGTCGGCGCTCGCCAGCAGCCCCAACGCGTCGTCCCGCCGCCCCAGCAGCCGTACGGGCAGTTTCTCCGCGTCGATCCGGTGCTGGAGCGACACCCGCTGCGGGCCTTCCCCGGCGACGGCGAGCAGCGGCGGCGGGGTGAGGTGGCGCCAACCGCGGGAGGCGGTCAGCGCGGTGTCGTGGCCGCGCTGCCCGTCGAGCCGGCCGATGGTCAGGACCAGCGGGCGGTCGAGGGCGCCGATACCGGCGCGTGCCTTGTGCCGCAGCGCTTCGGCCTCGCCCTCGCACTCGTCCCCCGGCCGGCTCGCCCCGGCGCGGGCCAGCGGGATGGGTGCCGGGGCGAGCCGTGCGTCGCGGGCGCCGCTGCGGCGCGCCATGTCGACCACCTCGGTGGTGGTGCCGAGCACCACGGTGGCGGCGCGGGCCACCCGCCTCGCGAGCAGCCGGGTCACCAGTTCGCGGGCGGCATCCGCACGGGAGGCGTGCTCCGGCCGGGCCGTGGGCAGCGTGTGCCAGGTGACGACGAGCGGCAGCTCACCGCGCCGCCTGCCGAGCGCGGAGGCGGCCAGCAGCCCCGCGCGCAGGCCGTGTGCGTGGACGAGGTCGGCGTCGGCGCAGACAGTACGCAGCCGGGCCACCGCGTCCGCCTCCGTACGGCCCGGCAAGGCGGCGAACTCCGCGCCGGTCTCCGTGAAGGCGTGCCGCAGTGCGCCGTCGTACCGGGTGCACACCGTCACCCGTACCCCGCGTGCGGTCAGCCCCTGGGCGAGGGAGCGCGCGTGGGCTGCCGTCCGGGCCGAGGGCGCCTCGGCCCCGTCGGCCGCCGGGCCGCCGCCGAGCACGTGGACGACGTGCGACGGTCGAGCGCCGACCGCGGGCCGACGCGGCGCGTGGGTACGGCTCGGGCTCACGACAGGCGGGCTCCTGGCTGGCAGTGGGGGGCTGGGTCTGCCCAGGATGCCAGGCGCGGGGGCCCGCCGTGCCGCCGTACGGCGCGGAGTGCCGCCACGGTGGGGCGCACGCGCGGCGCTCTCACTCACACGAGTGACAGCGCTCGTGCCGCAGAACGTCACGTTCCGGTGCGGGCTGCTTCGAGAAGTTCCTCGGCGTGGGCGCGGGCGAGTTCGGAGTCCTCCTGGCCGGCGAGCATCCGGGACAGCTCACGCACCCGGTCCTCGCCCTCCATGGCCTGGACGCCGCTGCGGGTCACCGTGCCGTCGTCGGTCTTCTGCACCACGAGGTGGCGGTCGGCGAACGCGGCGACCTGCGGGAGATGCGTGACCACGACCACCTGGGCCGACTTGGCCAGCCGCGCCAGCCTGCGGCCGACCTCGACGGCCGCCTTGCCGCCGACGCCCGCGTCCACCTCGTCGAAGAGGTAGGTCGGCACCGGGTCGGAGTCGGCGAAGACGACCTCCACAGCGAGCATCACCCGGGACAGCTCGCCGCCGGACGCGCCCTTGGCGATGGGCCGGGGCGGGGCGCCCGGGTGCGGGGCGAGCAGCAGTTCCACCTCGTCCGTGCCGTGCGGGCCGAAGGCGAGGGTGCGCCCGTCGACCTCCAGCCCGTCGGGGTCCTCGGCGTGCTTGAGTTCGAAGGTGACCCGGGCGTGCGGCATGGCCAGCTCGGACAGCTCCTCGGTGACCGCGTCCGCGAACCGCTTGGCGGCGTCTGCGCGCGCCTCGGTCAGCGTACGGGCGAGCGTGGCGAGTTCGGTGCGGAGCGCGTCGCGTTCGGCGCCCAGCTCGCCGATCCGGTCGTCGTCGCCTTCCAGTTCGGCCAGCCGCTCGGTGCTCTGCTCGGCCCAGGCCAGCACGGCGGTGATGTCCTCGCCGTACTTGCGGGTGAGCTGGGCCAGTGCGGCGCGGCGTTCCTCGACGGCGGCGAGGCGGAGCGGGTCGGCGTCCAGGTCGTCGGCGTATCCGGCCAGTTCGCCCGCGATGTCGGAGAGCAGGATGTGCACCTCGCCCAGCCGGTCGGCGAGCGCCGCGAGCGCCGGGTCGTGCCTGCGCACCGCCTCCAGGGCGCGGTGGGCTCCCCCGACGAGGGTGGCGGCGTCGACGCCCTCCGGGTCGGCGGGATCGCCGGCCAGGGCACCGTGCGCGGTGGTGGCTGCGGAGGCCAGCGCCTCGGCGTGGCCCAGCCGTTCGGCCTCGGCCGCGAGCTCGGCGTCCTCGCCGGGCTGGGGTTCGGCGGCCTCGACCTCCTGGATGCCGAACCGCAGCATGTCGGCTTCCTGGGCCCGTTCGCGGGCGCGGGTGGTCAGCTCGGTCAGCTCGGCGGCGACGGTACGCAGCCTGCGGTACGCCTCCTGATAGGCGGCCAGCGGCCGGGACACGGCCTGACCCGCGTAGCGGTCCAGCGCCTCGCGCTGCCGCGCTGCACGCAGCAGGCCCTGCTGGTCGGTCTGGCCGTGCACGGCCACCAGGTCGTCGCTGAGCTCCGCCAGCAGCCCGACCGGCACCGAGCGCCCGCCCACGTGGGCGCGCGAGCGGCCTTCGGCCGAGACGGTGCGGCTGACCAGCAGCGCCCCCTCGTCCAGCTCCGCGCCCGCCTCCTCGGCGCGGCGCGCGGCCGGCGCTTCCGGCGCGAGCGCGATCCGGCCCTCGACGAGGGCCGACTTGGCGCCGACCCGGACGAGTCCGGCGTCGGCGCGCCCGCCGAGCAGCAGCCCGAGGCTCGTGACGACCATGGTCTTGCCGGCCCCGGTCTCACCGGTCACCGCGGTGAAGCCGGGGGACAGCTCGACAACGGCGTCGTCGATCACGCCCAGGGCTTTGATCCGCATCTCCTCCAACACGGATACGACCATACGAGGTCCGCCCGCGTCGGCCACACCAGTGGTCCGGGTGGTAGCCGGATCGTGGGGTGCCCCGCCATGCCGATCCATCGCCCTTCGCCCGCCTTGTACGTTTTCTCCCCTCGCCCGGGCTGCGCCCCGAAGGGGCGCGGGGAACGGCTCCCCCTGGGGGTACCTCCCGGCCGGAGGCTGGGGGACTCCGGCCGGGAGGTGCCCCCACCAGCCACGACGGACCCGCAGCCTGCATACGTCGACCAGGGGCACCCCCTCCCCAGAACAACGGGAGGGGGCAAGCAAAACCCGCCGAAAAACTTACCGCGGCGCCCCGCGCCAGCCTGTGACGGGCAGCGCGAACTTGGCCACCAGGCGGTCCGTGAACGAGGCATGGTGCAGCCGCGCCAGCCGTACCGGCACCGCGCCGCGCCGCACCTCGACCCGGGCCCCGGCCGGCAGTTCGACGCTGCGCCGTCCATCGGCCCACAGCACCCCGTGCGGAGTCTGCGGCTGCACCTCGACGGCCAGCACCGAATCGGGCGCGGTCACCAGGGGCTTGGCGAACAGCGCGTGCGCGCTGATCGGCACCATCAGCAGCGCCTCGACCTCGGGCCACACCACGGGCCCGCCCGCGGAGAAGGCGTACGCGGTGGATCCGGTGGGGGTGGCGCACACCACTCCGTCACCGCCGAAGCTGGAGACGGGACGGCCGTCGACCTCGATGACGACCTCCAGCATCCGCTCCCGGGCGGCCTTTTCGACCGAGACCTCGTTGAGCGCCCAGTCGGCGTGCACGATATGGCCGCTGCCGGGGCTCTGCGGGTTGTAGCCCGCGTTGCGTACGAGTACGTCGAGGGTCATCCGCTCCTCGACCTCGTAGGCGCGGGAGACGACCCGGTCCACGACCTTGTCCAGGTCGTCCCGCTCGGCCTCGGCGAGGAAGCCGACCCGGCCGAGGTTGACGCCCAGCATCGGTACGCCCGAGGCACGGGCGAACTCGGCGCCCCGCAGCAGCGTCCCGTCCCCGCCGAGCACGACCAGCAGTTCGCAGCCCTCTGCGGCGTCCGGCTTGGCCGTCACGGTCTGCACCCGGTCGGGCAGCGGCAGGTCGACCGCCTCTTCCGCGAGTACCCGCACCCCGATCCCGCAGCGCAGCAGCCCCTGGACGACCAGTTCGGCGCTGCGCACGGCGGCGGGTCTGCCGGTGTGGGCGAGAAGGAAGACCGTACGGTCTCCGGCCCCGGCACCGGGGGCCCGGTCTCCGGTCTCGGCAACGGGAACCTCCGCGCTGACCGGGCGGATCCCGGAGGGCGCATTCGCTCGGCTGTCCTCGGTCACTTGGGCCCCTCCGCCACCGCTCGCTCGACTTCGGCCGGGTCGAGGTCGTCGGCCCCGGCACGCAGCCACAGAAAGTATTCGACGTTTCCCGAGGGCCCGGGCAGCGGACTCGAGGTGACACCCAGCGCGCCCAGACCCAGGGCAGCCGCCTGTCCCGCGACCGTGCGCACGGCCTCGGCACGCAGCTGAGGGCTGCGGACCACACCACCGCTGCCCAGCCGTTCTCTGCCCACTTCGAACTGTGGCTTCACCATCAGCACCAGATCCGCCTCGGGTACGGCGCACCGGACGAGCGCGGGCAGCACGAGCCCCAGGGGGATGAACGACAGGTCACCGACGACGAGTTCCACGGGCTCGCCGCCGATGGCCTCCAGCGTCAGTTCCCGGACATTCGTACGGTCCTTGACGGTGACCCGGGGGTCGCTCTGCAAGGACCAGGCCAGCTGCCCGTACCCCACGTCCACAGCGACGACATGGCCCGCGCCGGCACGCAGCAGCACATCGGTGAAGCCGCCGGTGGAGGCGCCCGCATCAAGCGCACGCCGGCCTGCCACCCGCAGCCCGCGCGGAACGAAGGCGTCCAGCGCCCCGGCGAGCTTGTGGCCGCCGCGCGAGACGTAGTCCGGATCGCTCTCGTCCGCCTTGACGACCAGGGCGGCGCTCGTCTCGACCTGGGTGGCCGGTTTGGCCGCCACATTGCCCCCGACCGTGACCCGCCCCGCGGCGATCAACTGGCCGGCGTGCTCCCGCGAACGGGCGAGGTTGCGGCGCACCAGCTCCGCGTCGAGTCGGCGTCGTGCCACGGCTCAGCTCCGGGGGGTGTGGGGTCGGTCCAGCGCGGCCAGGCTCTCGCGCAGGCCGCGGTGGACATCTTCGTACACCTCCAGATGGCCGGAGACGGCGAGGTGGTCGGCGTCCTCCAGCCGCCTCAGCTGGGCGTCGACCGAGGCGTACCCGGTGGGGCGCACGCCCACGCCGAGGGGCCGCGGGCCGTCGTCGGGCTCGGCGGCCCCGGCGCCCTCTTCGTGGTCCGGCTCGGCCTGCCCGTGCGGCTCCTCGGGCTGCGCTGTCTCGTCGTACCGCTCGGTGCCGCTTACCGAGAGGTGCTGCTCGGGGGTGGGGGCGTGCCCGGGCCCGGGTCCCTGCGCGAACTCGCTCATGCCCCGACGCTACCTCCCGGGTCTGACAGACCCCCGGGTCCGACGGCTCAGCGCCGCGCGGCGGGCACCACCAGGGGGGTGCCGGTCTCCGGGTCGTCGATGACGCGGCAGGGCATGCCGAAGACCTCCTCCACCAGCTCGGCCGTCACCACCTCGCGGGGATCCCCCTGCGCGACGATCCGGCCGTCCCGCATGGCGATCAGGTGCGTGGCGTAGCGGGCCGCGTGGTTGAGATCGTGCAGCACGGCGACGAGGGTGCGCCCCTCCTCCTCGTGCAGTCGCGCGCACAGGTCGAGGATTTCGATCTGGTGCGCGATGTCGAGATAGGTGGTGGGCTCGTCCAGCAGCAGCAGCGGCGTCTGCTGGGCGAGCGCCATGGCGATCCATACGCGCTGCCGCTGGCCGCCGGAGAGTTCGTCGACGAACCGGTCGCCGAGCTTCTCGACGCCGGTGGCCGCCATGGACTCGGCCACCACCCGCTCGTCGTCCCGCGACCACTGGCGCAGCAGCCCCTGGTGCGGGTAGCGGCCGCGGGCCACCAGGTCGGCGACGGTGATCCCGTCGGGGGCCGTGGACGACTGGGGCAGCAGGCCCAGGGTGCGGGCCAGCGCCTTGGCCGGTATGCCCGCGATGTCGCTGCCGTCCAGCAGCACCTGTCCCTCGGCGGGCTTGAGCATCCGCGAGAGGGCGCGCAGCAGCGTCGACTTGCCGCAGGCGTTGGGGCCGACCACGACCGTGAACGACCGGTCGGGCACGGCGACGTCGAGCTCAGCGGCGATGGTGCGCTGGTCGTAGGCGAGGGTGAGTCGGTGCCCGGTCAGCCGGGGGTCGCCGGTCGCCGTGGCAGCACCGTCGGAGGCCGGCTCCTTGTTGTCCGTCGCGGTCTTCATCGTGTCCCCGCCTCTGTCGTGTGCTTGACGTGCTTGCGTTCCGGCCCGGCCAAAACGTTCGACCCTCTCATATACGTCCCGCCCTGCGCTCGCTCGCCAGCAGCCACACCAGGTAGCCGCCGCCCACTACGCCGGTGATCACGCCGACGGGGAGCTGATGTTCTCCGAAGGCCCGCTGGGCCATCAGGTCGGCGCAGATCAGCAGGGCTGCGCCCATGCACAGGGAGGGCAGCAGATTGGGGCCCGGCGCCTTGGTCAGCCGCCGGGCGAGCTGCGGTGCCGTCAGCGCGACGAAGGAGACGGGCCCCGCCGCGGCGGCCGACAGCGCCACCAGCAGTACTCCGGCGGCCAGCAGCGCGAGCCGGGTGCGTTCGACGCGGACACCGAGCGCGCCGGCCGCGTCGTCGCCCATCTCCATCATCCGCAGGGCACGCCCGCAGCCGAGCAGCACCAGGGGGACGATCACCACCATGCCGAAGACCAGCGGCAGTACGTCGCCCCAGCCGCGCCCGTCCAGGCTGCCGGTCATCCACAGCACGGCCCGGGACGCCTCGGTGATGCCCGCGCGAGTGATGAGGTAGCTGTTGACGCCGGTCAGGATGGCGGTGGCGCCGACACCGACGAGCACCAGCCGGTAGCCGTGCATGCCGCGCTTCCAGGCGAGGGCGTAGATCAGCGTGCCGGTGACGACGGCTCCGGCGACGGCGCCGCCCGCCAGCAGTGCGCTGCTGCCGCCCGCGGCGAAGATGACCAACAGCGCCCCGGACGCGGCCCCGTTGGTGAAGCCGAGGATGTCGGGGCTGCCGAGCGGGTTGCGGACGACCGCCTGGAAGACGGCGCCGCACAGCCCCAGGCTCGCCCCGACGAGCAGTGCGGTCACGGTGCGGGGCAGCCGCAGTTCGTTGACGATGAACGCGTCGGCGGGGTCGCCCCCTCCGAGCAGCGTACGGATCACGTCGTCGGGCGCCATCGGGTATTCGCCGCTGCCGATCGCGAACACGGCGGCGACCAGCGCGAGCACCACGCAGCCGGCGCCGACGAGCAGCGCGCGCGGGCGGTAGTTGACGGAGAGGCCGCCGGGGGTGCGTATGACACTCGTACGGATACCGGTGAGGCTCATGCGTGTGCCACCCTCCGCCTGCGTACGAAGTAGAGGAAGAACGGCCCGCCCACCACGACGGTCACGATGCCGACCTGGAGTTCGCTGGGCCGGCCCACGATGCGGCCGATGATGTCGGCGCCGATCAGCAGCACGGGCGCCAGCACCGCGCAGTACGGCAGCATCCAGCGCTGGTCGGGACCGGTGAGCGCACGCACCATGTGCGGCACCATCAGCCCGACGAAGACGATCGGTCCGCAGGCGGCGGTCGCGGCGCCGCACAGCAGGGTGATGGCCACGATGGCTGCGGCGCGGGTCCGCGCCGGCCGGGAGCCGAGGGAACGTGCCGCGTCGTCGCCGAGCGCGAGCGCGTTCAGCGGCCGGGCCAGGACGAGCGCGAGCAGGGTGCCGACGGCGATGAAGGGCAGGGCCGAGACGACCGTCGAGTCCTGGGCGCGGGCGAGCGAGCCGACCATCCAGAACCGCATCCGGTCCAGCGAGGCGGTGTCCAGGAGCTGAACGGCGCTCACATACGAGATCAGCGCGGCGTTCAGCGCCGTCCCCGCGAGGGCGAGCCGGGCAGGGGTGGCGCCGCGCCCGCCGCCGACCGCGTAGACGAGTACGGAGACGGCGGCGGCACCGAGGAAGGCGAAGCCGATGTAGCCGGTGTACCCGGCGACGCCGAAGAACGAGATGGCGGTGACGACGGCTGCCGCCGCGCCCGCGTTGATGCCCAGCAGCCCGGGGTCCGCCAGCGGGTTGCGGGTGAGCGCCTGGATGACGCCGCCCGCCAGGCCGAGCGCGACACCCGCGAGCAGCCCGAGGAGGGTGCGGGGCAGCCGCATCTCGTGGACGACGGTGTAGCTCGCCGAGCCGCTGTCGACGAGCCCCGACCACGCCTCGCCGAACGAGAGCGGGCGGGCGCCGAAGGCGAGGCTGAGGAAGACGACGAGCAACAGGGCGAGCAGGGCTGCCAGCAGCCCGGTGGCCCGGGCGAGCGGAGCCCGGGCACGTGCGGGCTGTTCCCGCCCGGCCGCCGACTGTTCTTCTCCGGCCGCTGAACCCCCTTGGACCTGCGGGGACTTGGTGAGAGTCACGTACGCGCTCCGGTCGGGGCCGGGAGACTCGGGGCGCCCGGCCACTGGACAACAACAACTTTGGTTAGGTTAACCTAACTACGAACTCGGCCCCACGGCCGCCCCGTACCTACGCCCCGTATGTACGCCCCGTATGTACGCCCCGCAGCATGCCCGCGGCGCGTCTCAGCACGTCGAGAGAAGGCCGGAGAAATGCCCAGCTCTTCCCCTGTACCCCACCTTTCGCGCCGCGGTCTGCTGGCCGCGGGCGGCGCCGTCGGTCTCGGAGCGCTGCTCGCCGCCTGCGGAAGCGACGACTCCGGGTCCGGTTCGGGTGGCGGCTCGAAGGGCGACGGCTGGTCCTTCACCGACGGCCGCAAGAAGAAGGTCACCCTGGACGCCGCTCCCGAGCGGATCGTCGCCTACATCGGCGCGGCAGCGGCCCTGTGGGACTTCGGTGTCCGCGAGCAGGTCGTCGGCGTCTTCGGCCCGACGAAGCAGAAGAACGGCAAGCCCGACGTGCTCGCCGGCGACATGGACATCTCCAAGGTGAAGATCATCGGCAACGCCTTCGGCGAGTTCGACCTGGAGAAGTACGCCAAGCTCCGTCCCGAGCTGCTGATCAGCAACATGTACCTCAAGGACGCGCTCTTCTACGTCCCGGACGAGAGCAAGGACAAGATCTACAAGCTTGCGCCCCAGGTGGGCATCAAGTCGTCGCATGTCCCGATGGTCGAGGTCATCCAGCAGTACGCGAAGCTCGCCCAGTCGCTGGGCGCGAACGTGAAGACCAAGTCCGTCACGGACGCCAAGGCCCGGTTCGAGAAGGCGGCCGAGCGGCTGCGCAAGGCCGCGAAGAGCGGCATCCGCGTCATGGCCGCCTCCGGCGCCGCCGATCTGCTCTATGTCTCCGACCCCGACGCCAACTCCGACCTTCAGTACTTCAAGCAGCTGGGTGTCGAGTTCGTGAAGCCCAAGAAGGTCACGCAGCAGGGCTTCTTCGAGGAGCTGAGCTGGGAGAACGCCGACAAGTACCAGGCGGACCTGATCATTCTGGACAACCGCACCCAGTCCCTCCAGCCCAAGGCCCTCAAGTCGAAGCCGTCCTGGAACGACCTCCCGGCCGTCAAGAAGGGCCAGGTCGCCTCGTGGGCGGCCGAACCGCGCTTCTCGTACGCGGGCGCCGCACCGCTGCTGGAGGACCTCGCGGAAGCGATCGAGAAGGCCAAGAAGGTCGGTTGAGCCTCTGATCCGCTGCCGCGCCCGACGGCCCAGCACCTTCCCGTACCCCCGCACAGCGAACCCGCCCCTTTCGGGAGGAGCAGACACGATGAGCAGCACGGTCAGCACGGCGCCGCCCGCGCCCTCCACCGTTCCGTTCGAGTTCTTCGAACTGCGCGTCGTACGGACCCGTCGGCTGGGTCCGACCATGCTGCGGGTCACCTTCGGAGGCCACGGCTTGGATCGTTTCGCCTCCGGCGGCCGGGACCAGCGCTTCAAACTCTTCCTGCCGCAGCCGGGACAGACCGCGCCCGTGGTGCCCACTCAGGCGGGCGAGAACTGGTTCACCGAGTGGCGCGCGATGGACGAGAACATCCGCGGGATCATGCGCAGTTACACCGTGCGGGCGCTGCGCTCAGGCGGCGAGTACGGCGCAGGGGTACCTGCCGGCCGAGGGCTGGGCGCTGCCGAACTGGACGTCGACTTCGCCCTGCACGGCGAGAGCGGCCCCGCCTCGCGCTGGGCGCTGCGGGCGATGCCCGGGGACCGGGTCACCCTGCTCGGCCCGGTCGTCGAGGACAACGCGGGCGTCGATTTCCGGCCGCCCGAGGGCACCGACTGGGTGCTGCTGAGCGGCGACGAGACGGCACTGCCCGCCATCGGCGCCATCCTGGAGTGGCTGCCCGCGGGGATGCCGGTACGGGTGTTCGCGGAGGTCCCGCACCGGGAGGACGTCCAGGACCTGCCGACCCTCTCGGATGCGCGGTTCAGCTGGCTGGTGCGGGACGAGGCGGCCACCGGTTCCCGGCTGGAGCGGATGGTCGAGTCCGTGCGCGCCGCCGAGCTGCCCCCAGGCACGCCTTATGCATGGCTCGCGGGCGAGGCCGGCACCGTCAAGGCGCTGCGGCGGCATCTGGTGACCGAGCGCTGCTTCGACCGCCGGGCCGTCAAGTTCACCGGGTACTGGCGGTTGGGCGCGACCGAGGAGCAGCTGGTTGCGGAGGCACTTGCGGGCGCGGCCGGCTGAGGGCACAGCAGCGCTGACCCGGCTGGGGCCTCAAAGCCCCAGCCGGGTCAGCACGTTACCGGCGTCCAGCCGGCACTCGGCGTCCCCCGCCGCCGACCAGGCCGCCCCGCACAGGGCACGCAGCCCGTCCAGCGGTTCGCCGTCGCCCTCCAGCGTCAGCCGGTCCGCACCGGCGTGCGCGGTCCAGCCGCGGCAGCTGAAACCCGTCCCGGCGTCCCCTGTCACATCCGGCTGGGCCGCCAGCAAACCCCGCAGGTCGCGGGCCACATAGGTCGGCCGGTGGACAGGCCGGGCGGCGAGCAGCCGAGTCGCGTCGGTCACCCCGGTCAGTACGAGCAGTGAGTCCACGCGCCCCGCGTGCGCCCCCTCGATGTCGGTGTCGAGCCGGTCGCCGACCACCAACGGGCGTCGTGCGCCTGTCCGCAGGATGGACTCCCGGTGCATCGGCGGCAACGGCTTGCCCGCGACCTGGGGCTCCGGCGGTGTGCGCATCCACCGGGTGGCGATGCGGACGACTTCGACGGCCGAACCGTTGCCGGGCGCGATGCCGCGCCCGCTGGGGATGGTCAGATCGGTGTTGGACGCGTACCAGGGCACCCCGCGCTGCACGGCGATCGCCGCCTCGATCAGGCGCCCCCACTCCATGGAGGGCCCGCCGTAGCCCTGCACCACGGCCGCGGGCTCCTCGTCGGCCGTCTCGACAACGGTCAGCCCTCGCTCCTCCAGCGCGACCCGCAGCCCGTCGGCGCCGACGGCCAGCACACGCGCGCCCCGCGGAACCTGCTCGGCGATGAGCCGGGCGACTGCCTGCGCCGACGTGATGATCTCGTCCGCCGCCGCGGGCACACCCAGCTGCGTCAGATGCGCGGCGACGGTCTGCGGGGTGCGGGCCGCGTTGTTCGTCACATACGCCAGCCGCAGCCCGCTCTCCCGCGCGGCGGCCAGCGCGTCGACCGCGTGCGGCACCGCCTCTCCCCCGGTGTACACCACCCCGTCCAGGTCCAGCAGTGCCGTGTCGTACGCGGCGTGCAGCGCGCTGTCGCTGGCCCGCGGGCTGGACAGCGGGGCGCTCGCGGCGGTGTCGGCGGCGGGGCTGTGGTGCATGAGGGCTTGCTCCTTGTGCTCTCTCCCGGGGTACGCAAAGGGCCGTCACGGGTCTTCGCGCCGTACCGATCCTCTCGCACACCGCCGCGCGCTCCGCACCCCTGCGCCCCCTGTGCCCCGCTCCACCGGGAACGGGGCACAGGCTTACCATGCACGGATGACCGTCCGAGGACTGAGACTCGCCCCGTTCCGGGGGCTGCGCTACGCGCCGGAGAGGGTCAGCAGCCTCGCTGCCGTGACCTCGCCGCCGTACGACGTGGTGGTCACACCGGACGGACTGCGGGATCTGGAGACGGCGGACCCGTACAACATCGTGCGGCTCATCCTTCCGCAGGCCGAGGACCCCCGGACCCGGCACCACAAGGCTGCCGAGACACTGCGCCGCTGGCAGGCCGACGGAGTACTGGCCCGCGACCCCCAGCCGGCGCTGTACGTCTACGAGCAGCGCAAAGGCGAACTGCTGCAACGCGGCCTCATCGGCGCCCTGCGGCTTTCGGCTCCCGAGGAGGGAGTCGTCCTGCCGCACGAAGACGTGATAGACCACGTCGTCGCCGATCGCGCCGATCTGATGCGCGAGATGGCCGCCAACCCCGAGCCGCTGCTGCTCTCCTACCGCGGCGACGGCACCCGTACCGGCGCGACCGCCGTCATCGAACGGGCCACGTGCGGCACACCGCTGGCGGCGACGACCACCGAGAACGGCTTCGCGCACCGGCTGTGGGCCGTCACGGACCCGGCCGAACTCGCCGAGGTCGACGCCGAGCTGTCCCGGCACAGTGCGCTGATCGCCGACGGCCACCACCGGTGGGCGACGTATCTGCGACTGCGCGCCGAGCAGGGCGGCTCCGACTCCGGCTCCGGCCCCGGTCAGGAGTCCCCGTGGAACTACGGCCTGGTGCTGCTGGTCGACACCGCGCGCTATCCCCTCCAGGTGCGCGCCATCCACCGGGTGCTGCCCAGGCTTCCGCTGAAGAGGGCGCTCGACCTGCTCGACCGGACGGGCGCGGCGTACGGGGAGGAGGGTGCTTTCCGCATCCGTACGCTGGAGGCTCCGCTGGACGAGGCGCTGGAGGAGCTGGAGGACACCGCGGGGAACGCCTTCCTGCTGACCGAGGGCGAAGGCGTCTTCCATCTGCTCGACCAGCCCTCCCCCACGCTGGTGGCCCGTACGGTCCCCGCGGGGCGGCCCGCGGCATGGCGGAAGTTGGACGCCACGGTGCTGCACTCGACGCTGCTGGACGCTGTCTGGCAGGTGCCTGACCGTCCCGAGGACATCAGTTATCTGCACAACACCGAAGCGGCCATCGAGCAGGCCGCGGCGTACGGCGGTACGGCCGTACTGCTGCGGGCCGTTCCGGAGGCGACGGTGCGGGAGCTGGCCGAACAGGGCGTCACAATGCCGCGCAAGTCAACCTCGTTCGGCCCGAAACCGGCCACGGGACTGGTACTCCGCACGATCGCCGACGTGCCTCGCTGATCTGCGCGGCCGCTCGGGGCCGCGCCCTCGGCGCCCCGCCCGGGCCCCCGCGCCGGGCGGGGCATTCTGTCGCATTTCTGCCTGCATTTCCCCTCGTACGACTGCCCGGGGAGCCCTCTTGCACGCCGCCGATACGTACAAGTTAGGGTAGCCTTACCTAATTGCACTCCACTCCCGGCAGGCCAACTCGTTCCGAGCCATGGCCCTTTGCCGGTGAACAGCAACCCCCACTCCCCCGGAGGTAGCCCCAGATGAGCAGCAGGTCCCACCTGCTCAACGACAGGACAGCGGAGCACTACAGGCGCTCCCTCACACACGGCGTCGAGCGGGTCGCCGCGAAGCTCGCCGACGCCGAACAGCCGTTCACCGGCGTCTCGCCCGCCGAGCTCGCCCCCACCGTCTCCGCTGTGGACCTGGAGAAACCGCTGGGCACCGCGCGCGAGGCACTGGACGAACTGGAGCGTGTGTACCTCCGCGACGCCGTCTACTTCCACCACCCGCGCTATCTCGCACACCTCAACTGCCCCGTGGTCATCCCGGCCGTGCTCGGCGAAGCCGTCATCGCGGCCGTCAACTCCTCGCTGGACACCTGGGACCAGAGCGCGGGCGGCACCCTGATCGAGCGCCGCCTCATCGCGTGGACGGCGCAGCGTATCGGCTTCGACACCGCCGCTGACGGCATCTTCACCAGCGGCGGCTCCCAGTCCAACCTCCAGGCGCTGCTGCTCGCCCGCGAGGAGACCTGCCGCCTCGTGCGGAAGAACTCCGAGACGGCGCCGACCACTCCGCAGATCCTGCCCAGGCTGCGCATCCTCACCTCCGAGTGCAGCCACTTCAGCATCGAGAAGGCTGCCGTCCTGCTGGGCCTGGGCCCCGAGGCCGTCCTCTCGATCCCCTGCGACGAGCAGCGCCGGATGCGCGTCGACGCGCTGACCGAGCAGCTGGCGCGCTGCGAGCGTGCCGGAGAGACGGTGATGGCCGTCGTCGCCACGGCGGGCACCACGGACTTCGGCAGCATCGACCCACTGCACGCCATCGCCGACCTGTGCGAACGGACGGGCACGTGGCTGCATGTGGACGCCGCCTACGGCTGCGGGCTGCTCACCTCGCGGCGCCGTCGCGCACTGCTGGACGGTGTGGAGCGCGCCGACTCGGTGACCGTCGACTACCACAAGTCCTTCTTCCAGCCGGTGAGTTCCAGCGCCGTCCTGGTCCGCGACCGCGACACTCTGCGCCACGTCACCTACCACGCGGACTATCTCAACCCGGCCCGCAGCGTGGAACAGGAAATACCCAATCAGGTAGACAAATCACTCCAGACCACGCGCCGGTTCGACGCGCTCAAGCTCTGGATGACCTTGCGCGTGATGGGAGCCGACGCGCTCGGCGAACTGTTCGACGAGGTCGTGGACCGCGCCGCAGACGCCTGGCGGCTGCTGGACGCCGACGAGCGGTTCGAGGTCGTCGTCGAGCCCCGGCTCTCCACGCTCGTCTTCCGCTACCTGCCCGGGGAGCACCATCTGCCGGCGGACAGCGCCGAGGAGACGCTGACCGACCGGGCCAATCTGCACGCCCGCGAGGCGCTGTTCGCCTCCGGTGAGGCCATCGTCGCCGGCACCGTGGTCGACGGCCGCCACTACCTCAAGTTCACCCTGCTCAACCCCGAGACCTCGCTGGCCGACATCGCCACGGTCCTCGACCTGATCGCCGCACACGCCGACCGGTACGTCGACCAGCACAACGCCGAGCAGCCCAACGCCGCCCAGCACAACGCCGCCCGCCCGTCAGTCCTCAGCGCCGCCCAGGCATGCTGACCGACCCCCCACGGAGCCCTCACGTGACTCCCTCCAGCGCCCACCCGGCCGACGCGCCCGTACACGACTTCGTCGCCATCGGCCTGGGCCCCTTCAACCTGGGCCTCGCCTGTCTGACCGCACCGATCCCGGAGCTCGCCGGCGTCTTCCTGGACGACAAACCGGAGTTCAGCTGGCACCCCGGCATGATGCTGGACGACAGCACCCTGCAGACCCCGTTCCTGTCCGACCTGGTCACCCTCGCCGACCCGACCTCGCCGTTCTCCTTCCTCAACTACCTCAAGGAGTCCGGCCGACTGTACTCGTTCTACATACGCGAGAGCTTCTATCCGCTCCGCGCCGAGTTCAGCGACTACTGCCGCTGGGCCGCCGACCGCCTCGGCGAGACCGTACGCTTCAGCCACCGCGTCACCAGCGTCGAGTACAACGAGGGCGAGGGCCTCTACACCGTCCACGCCGAGCATCTGACCGGCGGGGAACGCGCCACCTCCCGTACGTTCCGCACCCGGAAACTGATCCTGGGCACCGGCACCCCGCCGTATCTCCCCGAGCCCTGCCAGGATCTGGGCGGCGACCTGATCCACAACTCCCGCTATCTGGAGCACAAGGAAGCCCTCCAGAAGAAGCGGAGCATCACCCTGGTCGGCAGCGGCCAGAGCGCTGCGGAGATCTACTACGACCTCCTCCAGGACATCGACAGCTTCGGCTACTCCCTCAACTGGCTCACCCGTTCCCCCCGGTTCTTCCCCCTCGAATACACCAAGCTGACGCTGGAGATGACCTCCCCGGAGTACGTGGACTACTTCCACTCCCTCCCGCCCGACACCCGGGACAGCCTGGTCGCCTCGCAGAAGAGCCTCTACAAGGGCATCAACTCCGAGCTGATCGACGCCATCTTCGACCTGCTCTACCAGAAGAACCGCCGCGGGCCCTGCCCCACCCGGCTGATGACCAACACCGCACTCACCGACGCCTCGTACGACGAGTCCCGCGGCATCTACACCCTCGGGCTGCGCCAGGAAGAGCAGAAACGTGACTTCAGCCTCACCACCGAGGGGCTGATCCTGGCCACCGGCTACCGCTACCAGCGGCCCGCCTTCCTCGACCCGATCGCCGACCGCATCGAGTGGGACGCCCGCGGCCGCTTCGCCGTACGCCGCGACTACAGCATCGACACCGCCGGACAGGAGATCTACGTCCAGAACGCCGAGCTGCACACCCACGGCTTCGTCGCCCCCGACCTGGGCATGGCCGCCTACCGCAACTCCTGCATCATCCGCGAGCTGCTCGGCCGCGAGGTCTACCCGGTCGAGAAGTCCATCGCCTTCCAGGAGTTCACCGCGCCCACGGACGACCCGACGGCTGCGGGAGCGAACGGCGCCGCCGCGACGGGAACGGACGGCCTGGAGGCAGCGCTGTGACGACCGCCGACCCCACCGTCTTCACCCGCACCGACGCGACACTGGGCACCCTCGCCCTCCGTCCCGTCGACCCGCTCACCGACCCCGAGCTGCTGCACCGCTGGGTGACCCACCCCAAGTCCGCGTTCTACCTGCTCCAGGACGCCACGCTGCCCGACGTGGAGCGGGAGTTCATGAGCATCGCGGCCTCCCCGCACCACGACGCCTTCCTCGGTCTGCACAACGGCGAGCCGGCCTTCCTCATGGAACGCTACGACCCCCGCTACGTGGAGCTGGCCGGGCTCTACCCGCACCAGCCCGGCGATGTCGGCATGCACTTCCTGTGCGCGCCCACCGAGCAGCCGGTGCACGGCTTCACCCGGGCGGTCATCACCACCGTCATGGCGATGCTCTTCGACGACCCGGACACCCGCCGCGTCGTCGTCGAGCCGGACGTACGCAACACCGCCGTGCACGCCCTCAACGAGGCGGTCGGCTTCCGCGTCGACTCCACCCTCACCAAACCGGAGAAGGAAGCACTGCTCAGCTTCTGCACCCGCGAGCAGTTCCGGACCGCCACAGGAGTGACCCCCGCATGACCCTCCCCACCACGCCCCAGCCGACCCAGCCGTACGAGGCCGTCAGCCATCTCACGCCCGAACGCTGGGCCCAGGCCACCCGGCTCCTCGTCCGCAAGGCGCTGGCCGAATTCAGCCACGAGCGGCTGCTGAGACCGGCCCCGCTGGACGACGGCGAGAACCGGTACGCGGTCCGCTCCGACGACGGCACCACCGAATACCGCTTCACGGCCCGCCGCTTCGCCCTCGACCACTGGCAGGTCGACGCCGACAGCGTCACCCGGCACCGCGACGGCAGCGAACTCCCGCTGGACGCCCTCGCGTTCATCACGGAGCTGCGCGGCACACTGGGACTGGGCGAGGAGATCCTCCCCGTCTATCTGGAGGAGATCAGCTCCACCCTGGCCGGCACTGCCTACAAACTCGCGGCCCCGCCGGTCACTGCGGCGCAGCTGGCCGCAGCCTCCTTCCAGGCCATCGAGTCAGGGATGACCGAGGGCCACCCGTGCTTCGTCGCCAACAACGGCCGCCTCGGCTTCGACATCGCCGAGTACCGCGCCTACGCCCCCGAGACGGGCTCGCCCGTACGCCTCATCTGGATCGCCGCGCGCCGCGACCGTGCCACCTTCACCGCCTGCACGGACCTCAGCTACGACAAGCTGCTGCTCTCCGAGCTCTCCGCCGCCACGCTGCGCCGCTTCTCCGCCGCCATGACCGAGCAGGGCTTGGACCTGGAGGACTACTACCTTCTTCCCGTCCATCCCTGGCAATGGTGGAACAAGCTCTCGGTGACCTTCGCCGCCGAGATCGCCCAGCGCCACCTGGTCTGCCTCGGCCATGGAGACGACGAGCACCTGGCCCAGCAGTCCATCCGCACCTTCTTCAACGCCACCCACCCCGCCAAGCACTACGTGAAGACCGCCCTCTCGGTCCTCAACATGGGCTTCGTCCGCGGTCTGTCCGCCGCCTACATGGAAGCCACCCCCGCCATCAACGACTGGCTGGCCGACCTGGTGGCAGGCGACGCCGTCCTGCGCGACACCGGCCTGGGCGTCCTCCGCGAACGCGCCGCCGTCGGCTACCACCCCGCCCCCTACGAGGCCGCGGCCCCCAAGGGCTCCGCCTACCTCAAAATGCTGGCGGCCCTCTGGCGAGAGAGCCCGATACCGTTCCTGGAAGAGGGCGAGAAGCCCGCCACCATGGCCTCGCTCCTGCACGTCGACCGCGACGGCAACTCGCTGGCAGCAGCCCTCATCCAAAGCTCCGGACTGGAACCCACGGAGTGGCTGCGTGCCTATCTGCACGCATACCTGACCCCGCTGCTGCACTGCTTCTACGCCTACGACCTGGTGTTCATGCCGCACGGCGAGAACGTCATCCTCGTCCTTGACGAACATGGCGTCCCACGCCGCGCACTCTTCAAGGACCTGGCCGAGGAGATCGCCGTCATGAGCCAGGACGCCGAACTGCCGCCCGAGGTGGAACGCATCCGTGCCGACGTCCCCGAGGACATGAAGATCCTCTCCCTCTTCACCGACGTCTTCGACTGCTTCTTCCGCTTCCTGGCCCCCACCCTCGACGCGGCAGGGGTCCTGGATGAGACGAGCTTCTGGTCGACCGTGGCCGACGTGACGAAGGACTACCAGAAAGCAACGCCCCATCTGGCAGCCCGCCACGCCCAGTACGACCTCTTCGCCGACGAGTTCGCCCTCTCCTGCCTCAACCGCCTCCAACTGCGCAACAACCAGCAGATGGTGGACCTCCAGGACCCCGCCGGCGCCCTCCAGCTGACCGGCACCCTGAAAAACCCCCTGAGCGCCTACAAGTAAAGGCAGCAAGCAGCACAAAGGGCGGACCCCCAAAGGGGGTCCGCCCTTAACTCACTGCACCACCGAGAGCTCAGCCCTCCGAGGACACCTGTCCCTCGGCCCCTGCCTCGCCGACGACGCCCTTGTCCTCGTTCTCGTTCTCGTCCTCCTCCGCGAGCGCGTCGATGAACTCCACACCGTCCAGTTCGGCGAGCCGGTCGGACGCATCGGTCAACCCGCCCTGATCCGCCTCCAACGCCTTGGCGAACCACTCACGGGCCTCGTCCTCACGCCCGACCTCCAACAGTGCGTCGGCGTACGCATACCGCAGCCGCGCCGTCCAGGGCTGCACGGAGTTGGACGCCAGCTCGGGGCTCTGCAACGTCACCACAGCCGCGTCCGGCTGCCCCATGTCGCGGCGCGCCCCCGCCGCGACCAGTCGCATCTCGACCTGCCCCGCCTTGTCGAGCTTCTGCACCTCGGGCTCGCCCGCCATCGCCAGCGCCTTCTCGGGCCGCCCCAGACCACGCTCACAGTCGGCCATGACCGGCCACAGGTGCTGAAGCCCGGTCATCCGCCGGGCCGCCCGGAACTCGGCCAGCGCCTCGGAGTACTTCTGCACCCCGTACGCGGCGAACCCGGCAGCCTCCCGCACCGACGGCACCCGCGACGCCAGCCGCAGCGCCACCTTCGCGTACGCGTACGCCTGCTCGGGGGCCTCGTCCAGCAGCCGCGCCACCATCACCAGGTTGCGCGCGACATCCTCGGCCAGCGTCTTCGGCAGGCTCATCAGCTCCTGCCTGACGTCCTTGTCCAGCTCCTCGCCGGTGACGTCCTCATCGATCGGCAACCGCCGCAGCGGTTCCCGCTCCGGCCGCTCCCGACCGCGTTCCCGGTCCCGGTCCCGGTCGCCACGCCCGTACGGCCGGTCGCGGTCACCACCACGCCGGAAGCCACCGCCCCCACGACTGTCGTCCCGCCGGAAGCCGCCACCACGCCGCTCGTCCCGCCGGTCGTCACGTCCCCGGCCGCCACCGCCCTGGCCGTACGGCCGCCGACCGGCACGGTCGTCATCCCGACGCGGCCCGCCACCCTGCGGCCGCCCGCCGTCTCGGTCGTCCCGACGGTACGGCGCACGCTCGCGCTCCCGGTCGTCCCGACGGTACGGGGCACGCTCGCGGTCCCGGTCGTCCCGCTGCGGCCGGTCCCCCCGGTACCCACCACGCCGGTCGTCCCTGCGCTCACCCCGCCCCCGGTCGTCGCGCCGGAACTCCCCACGTCCACGGGAGTCGCGGCCCCGGGAATCGCCTCGACGCTCGCCCGGACCACGGTCCGAGCGACCCGAACCGTCCCGGTCCCGATCACCGCGCCGTTCATCCCTCCGGCCATCCCGCCGCTCGTCCCGACGGTCATCTCGCCGCTCGTCCCGACGAAAACCGGGGCCGCCCTGGCCACCGCGCCCGCCACGGTCGTCACGTCCGCGGTCATCACGCCCACGGTTGTCGACCGCCCGCTCACCGCGCGGGCGGTCGTCCCGCCTACGCTCTTCGCCGCGGCGCTCATCCCTACGGAAACCGCCCGAGGAGCCACCTCGATCGTCGCGCCGGAAGCCCCCGCCGGCCCGGCCACCGTCCTCCCGCTTGGGTCCGCGGGAACGCTCGCGGCCGTCGCTGCTACGCGGGCCGGACTGTCGTGGCCGACGGTCCGCTCGGCCGCGGTCGTCGGAGGAGCTGGGGGACATGATGACTCCTGTCTGCGTGCCCGCGCACAATTCTCGCGCAGGCGGTGGAACAACGCTCTTCGGAAAGCGAGAGGAAAACAAAAAAGCCCTTGGCCTTCAGCGCATGTACGCTGAAGGCCAAGGGCCATAAAGATTGTTCGGCGGTGTCCTACTCTCCCACACGCTCCCGCATGCAGTACCATCGGCGCTGTAAGGCTTAGCTTCCGGGTTCGGAATGTAACCGGGCGTTTCCCTCACGCTATGACCACCGAAACTCTGT
>NZ_JBQQBT010000030.1:0-75765 GCF_052245835.1 Streptomyces sp. 8N114
GGGCTGGGGGACTCCGGCCGGGAGGTGCCCCCACCAGCCACAACGTGCCCGCAGCCTGCGGGCGTCGGGCAGGGGCACCCCCTAGCCGGCACACGGGAGGGACGCGGCAAGTTCCGCCGGACAAGCCCAAGCCCGGCGGCAGCCTCACCGCAGCGCCGCCTCCATCATCTTCTTGGCGATGGGGGCCGCCAGCCCGTTGCCGCTGACCTCGGCGCGGGCCGCGTCCGAGTCCTCCACCACGACTGCGACGGCGACCTTCTTGCCGGAGTCCGTCTCGCCGTAGGAGGTGAACCAGGCGTACGGCGTACCGCTGTTGTCGACGCCGTGCTGGGCCGTTCCGGTCTTGCCGCCCACCGTGATGCCGTCGATCTTCGCGTTGCTGCCGGTGCCCTTGTCCACCACCGTCTCCATCGCGGATCGCAGCTGTTGGGCGGTGCGCTCGCTCATCACGCGGTGCGAGCCGGGGTCCTCGTACGACTGGAGGGTGTGTCCGCTCGCGTCCTGCACCCGGGAGACCATGTGCGGGTCGACGAGCTCGCCGTCGTGTGCGATGGCCTGCGAGACCATCGCCATCTGGAGCGGTGTCGCGGTGACGTCGAACTGCCCGATGCCGGACAGTCCGGTCTGCGCCTCGTCCATCTTGGCGGGGAAGTTGCTCTTGGCGGCGCGGACGGGTACGTCCTGCTTCTTGTCGTTGAAGCCGAACTTCTCGGCCTGCTCGCGGAGCTTCCCGGCGCCCAGGTCGGTCGCCAGCTTGGCGAAGACGTTGTTGCACGAGTAGCGCAGCGCCGTCCGCAAGGAGGCGTTCTCGCAGGGCGCCGACCTGTTCTCGTTCTCCAGGACCGTGGAGGTGCCCTTGAGGGTGTACGGGTCGGGGCTGTCGGTCGGCTCGTCCACCGACGAGTACCGCCCGTCCTCCAGCGCCGCCGCGGCCACCACCAGCTTGAACGTCGAGCCCGGCGGCACGGCCTGGCGCAGCGCGCGGTTCAGCGTGGGCTGGTCGTCGGTCTTCTCGCTGCCGCTGCGCGCCGTCAGCTTCTTCCAGGCAGCGGCGTCGTCCGCGCCGCTGCCGCTGATCGTCGAGGGGTCGAACGAGGGAGTGCTGACGGCGCCGAGGATCTCGCCGCTGTCCGGGTCGATCGCCACCGCTGCGCCCTTCTTGTCGCCCAGCGCGTCGAACCCGGCGCGCTGCACGCGCGGGTCGATGGTGGTGAGGACGTTGCCCGGCTTGGCCTGCTTCCCGGTCAGCAGGTCCAGCGGGTTCTTGAGCCGGTCGTCGGTGCCGTCGAGCACGTCCTGATAGATGCCCTCGAGCTGGGTCGCACCCCGCACCTGCGAGGCGAAGCCCGTGACGGGCGCGTGGAGCGGGCCGTCGGTGTAGGTGCGCTGATAGCGCAGATCACCGCCGTCCTTGGAGCGTTCGGAGCCGGTGACCGGCTCGCCGCCCACGTAGATGTCCCCGAACGGCTGCGCGTACTGCTCGATCGTGTTCCGTGGGTTCTGTTCGCTGTCCGCGAGGGCTTGGCCGTCCGCCAGCTGCATCCAGGTGAGCCGCAGCAGCAGTGCCATCACCAGCAGCAGCGTGACGGTGCCCGCACGCCTGATCGTCCTGTTCATCCCGCATGAGAACGCGGCCGGTGTCGGCGCGGGTTCCCGCCGGAGGGACTTCTCAGGACATTTTCATCTCCCTGCCCGGTGACGGCTCCGCACCCGGTGACGGCTTCCCGCCCGGACGACGGCCCGCTCAGCCCGGGGTGACGACACCGTTCTCGTACGCCAGGATGACCGCCTGGGTGCGGTCCCGGGCGCCCAGCTTGGCCAGCACGCCGGCGACGTGCGTCTTCGCGGTCGCCATGCTGACGGCGAGCTGCTTGGCGATCTCCGCATTGGTCAGCCCCTGGGCCATCAGCCGCAGAACCGCTGCCTCCCGGTCGGTGAGCCGCGCGGTGAGCGTCTCGGCGCGGCGGTCCCGCGCGTGATGGGCGGCCAGGGCGCGGACGGCGGCGGGGAACAGCAGCGACTCGCCGCGCGTCACCAGCCGGACACCGGCGATCAGATCCTCGGCCGTCGCACGCTTCAGCAGGAATCCGTGCGCGCCGGCCCGCAGCGCGTCGTAGACATAGCTGTCGTTCTCGAATGTGGTCAGGATCAGGATGCGCGGCGCCTCCTCGCCCATCGTCCGCACCAGATGCTCCGTGGCGCGGATGCCGTCGACACGCGGCATGCGGACATCCATCAGCACCACGTCCGGGCGCAGCTCGCGTACCGCGGAGACCGCCTCGTCGCCGTCCGCCGCCTCGCCCACCAGCTCGATCCCGGGCTCGCTCGCCAGGATCGCGCGCAGTGCCGTACGGACCATGCGCTCGTCGTCCGCGAGAAGGACCCGCAAGGGCGCCGCTGTCATGGGGTGCTCTCCTGTCTCGTGCTTTCCCGTACCGCTCTTTGCGGCCTGCTGGCCTCTCGTTCTGCCGGGGCCAGCGGCAGGCGGGCCGTCAGCCGCCATACGCCGTCCTCGCCGCCCGCTCGTGCGGTGCCGCCCAGCAGCGCGGCACGTTCGGCGATCCCGGCGAGGCCCCGCCCGCCCGAGGCCCGGGTGACTGCTGCCCCGCTCGCCGCGTTCTCGACCGTGACCGCGAGCAGCTCGCCCTGCGGGGAGCGTTGCCGCTCCAGCCGGACGTCCACGGCGGCGCCGGGCGCGTGCCGCAGCGCGTTGCTCAGCCCTTCCTGCACCACGCGGAAGGACTCGGCGGACACCTGAGCGTCCAGCAGTGCGAGCGGGCCGAGCGCTTCGTCCACCCGCAGCCGGACCTCGGTGCCGGTGGCGCGGGTGCGGGCGACCAGGGCGTCCAGGTCTGCCGCCAGGCTGGGGCCGGTCGCCGGGGCGCTCTCCCCCTCCCGCAGCACTCCGAGCACCGCGTCCAGCTCCGCAACGGCGTCCCGGCTGGTCTCCTCGATCGCGGCCAGCGCTTGCCGTACGAACTCCGGGTCGCCGTCCAGCACCCGGCGTGCGGCGCCCGCCTGGAGCGAGACCGCGCTGAGCGCGTGCCCGACCGAGTCGTGCAGCTCGCGCGCCAGCCGGTTGCGGACCGCCAGGTCGGCGGCGCGGCGCTCGGCGGCGGCGAGCCGGTCGGCAGGCGTAGGGCCCAGCAGCACGGGCGCACAGCGCGCCAGCAGCGCCCCGGCTCCGTACACGGCCGCCACCAAGGCCGCCAGCAGCGCGAATCCGGCCACCGGGGCCGTCCACAGTGCGCTGCCCGCGTGGTCCCACGGCCAGGCCCAGTGCTTGCCGCGCAGGGCCGGGAAGAGCGGGAAGGCCAGCAGGACGACGGCCATCGGCGGTACCGCCAGCGAAGCCCCGCTCAGCAGCCCGCCGAGGCCCACGTGCAGCGTGAACCAGACCGCAGAGCGGCGCCGGGCCGCCCACGAGTCGGCGGGTCCCAGGGCGAGCGTGCCGCCGGGCAGTTCGCACAGGGTGCGGGCTGCGGCGGACTCCAGCGCCCGCAGCACCGGGATCAGCCCGGCAGCCGCGACCAGCGGGAGGGAGAGCCCGTACGCCAGGAACTGCGGGCCGGGCCGGGTGTTGAGGAACTGGGACATGTCGGGACGTACGACGCCGATACCGACATTCACCAGCAGGTAGAACGGCATCAGCAGCGCACCGCCCTGGAGCAGATGCACCCAGCGCAGCGCCAGGGTCCGCACCCTGCCGCGGCCCGGCAGCCGTTCTGTCATGCCGTCCCCCCGCTGTGTGTACCTGCTCAGGCGTTCTGCCGCACTGCCGCACCGGGCACAGGGCGGGACGCCGGCACTCGCGCCCGGCGGCGCAGTTGCTGCGCGCCCAGCGCCGCGAGAAGCAGCCCGGCGAGTGCCTGGCAAGCGTAGGCGAGCAACATCGTGGCGGTTGCATTCTCGCCCAGCGATCCGCTGGAGAGCGCCCCCATGAGCAGCCAGCCGCCCCAGCACGCGAGCACTCCCGAACCGACCCAGGCCGCGGTAAGCGTCGGCCACAGCCGTGCATCCGAGTGCCCCTTCCGGCTGCCCCGGGGCAGCAGCCGTCCGACTCCGACGAAGGCGATGACCACGTACAGCACGAATGTGGCGTCCGTGATCCGGCTGGCGTTGCCGGAGTGCTCCGCGGTCAAGCCGGCCTCCGAGCCGGCAGCCCACAGCGTGTGTGCCACCAGAGCGGGCAGCACCACGAGCGACGCTCCGGCGAGCCCCCATCTCGCCGCGGCCCCCGTGCCGTCCGCCCGGGGGTGGAGCGGTGAGCGCAGCAACGGGCCCCAGCGGTCACGCACATACAGCACGGACAGCACGCTCAAGGTGATGGCCTGCGCCAGGAAGCCGGTGTAGACGAGCGTCCACACCCAGCTGTCCAGCAGCTCGTCGGCTCCACCGTCACCGCCCCCGCCGGCGGCCGAATCTCCCGTCAGTACCGTGTACACGGTCTGCAGCGGGAAGGCGACCACGATCGGGCCGAGCAGGCCGCAGGCGATCCACATGGGCAGGGCCAGCAGCGGGCCGGGGACCCGTCGTCCCCAGGGACGGGTGAGGGTCAGCACCAGCAGGATGACGGCACCGTCCATGGCGACGGTCAGCGCGTTGACGATCCACAGCGTGGCGCCGCCGTCGAGCAGGCGGCTGCCCTCGGGGATGCCGATGTGGCTCCCCGAGAGCCAGAGCACCTTCAAGGTGAGGTAGGGCAGGCAGGCGGCCACGGTGAGCGGCGCGAGGATCTTTCTCGTTCTCTCCATGGAGAACACGCTCCCGGCCGCACCCGGGTACGGACGTCCTGCCCTGCGACGAACCACCTCCGCCGCGCGGCGGAGGCTTCCGCCCTCAGGGAGGGGGGAGATGCCGCCGTGCGGCGGAGGGTCAGAGCGTGCGCGTGGCGTGCATCAGCCGGTCCCGCGCGTCGAACAGCGCGTCCTTGATCATCTGCTCGTGTGCGGGCGTCAGCCGGGCCACCGGCACCGAGCAGCTGATGGCGTCCCGGGCCGGGGTGCGGTACGGGACGGCGACGCCGAAGCAGCGCAGCCCCAGCGTGTTCTCCTCGCGGTCCACGGCGTACCCCTGCTCGCGCACCAGTTGCAGCTCCTCGATCAGCTGCTCCCGGTCGGTGAGGGTGTGCTCGGTGAGCTGGGCCAGCGTCTCGGGCAGCATTGTGCGCACCTGCTCGTCCGAGTACGTCGCCAGCAGCGCCTTGCCCAGCGAGGTCGAGTGCGCGGGCAGCCGCCGCCCGACGCGGGTGAACGGGCGCAGATAGTGCTGCGACTGGCGGGTGGCGAGGTAGACGACGTTGGTGCCGTCCAGCCGCGCCAGGTGGATGGTCTCCGTGGTGTCGTCCGAGAGCCGGTCCAAAGTGGGCTTGGCCGCGGCCACCACCTCGTCACCGTCGATGTACGACGTCCCCACCAGCAGCGCCCGCACCCCGATCCCGTACCGGGTGCCGGTGGCGTCCGTCTCCACCCAGCCGAGATCGACCAGTGTGCGCAGCAGCATGTAGAGGCTCGACTTGGGATAGCCGACCGCCTCCTGGACGGCGGCCAGCGTATGCATCCCGGGCCGCCCCGCGAAGAACTCCAGCAGCTCCACCGTCCGCACGGCCGACTTGACCTGCGAACCCCCCGCCTCGGTACCCGACATCGACCTTGACCCCTCTGTTCGCGCAGACCTACAGTCCCAAAGGAATTCACCTACAGGGATATTGTTCAGCATACCGAACAAGACGGCTCCGCAGGCCGAGAGGGCCGTGCGGGACGCCTGCAGGAGAGCAGATCCGCAGGACCAGGAGGACCCCGGTGGCAGCAGCAGTACCAGTGTGGAGCGTCGACCCCCGTACCGGAAAGCAGCGGGAACAGGTCGCCGACGAGGCCACGGCGGCCGACGTGGACAGCGCCGTACGGGCCGCGCACGAGGCGCTTCCCGCACTCGCCGACCGCGTGGTCCGCGCGGCCTTCCTGCGCGCCGCCGCGAAGCGCCTCGAAGCCGACGGCGAGCGGATCGTGGCGACAGCCGACGCCGAGAGCGCCCTGGGCACCCCCCGGCTGACCGGCGAACTCGCCCGTACGACAGGACAGCTGCGGGCCTTCGCCGACGAGATCGAGGACGGCGGCTACCTCGACATCGTCATCGACCACGCCGACCCCACGCTCACCCCGCCCCGCCCCGATCTGCGCCGCTACAAGCTGCCGATCGGCGTCGTCGCCGTCTACGCCGCCTCCAACTTCCCGCTGGCCTTCTCCGTTCCCGGCGGCGACACCGCCAGCGCGCTCGCCGCCGGCTGCCCCGTCGTGGTCAAGGCGCACCCCGACCACCCCGCCACCTCAGCGCTGTGCGGAGCCGCGCTGCGGGCCGCCGCCGTGGACTCGGGAGTGCCCGAGGATGTCGTCTCCGTCGTGTACGGATTCGAGGCGGGCGTCGAACTGGTGCGGCACCCGCTGGTGTCGGCAGCCGGGTTCACCGGCTCGGTCAAGGGCGGCCGCGCCCTCTTCGACGCGGCTGCCGCCCGGCCCCGGCCCATCCCGTTCCACGGTGAGCTCGGCTCCCTCAACCCGGTGGTGATCACGCGCGAGGCCGTCGCCGAGCGCGCCGAGCAGATCGGCGAGGGACTCGGCGGCTCCATGACCCTGGGCACCGGCCAGTTCTGCGTGAAGCCCGGCCTCGTCCTCGTCCCGGAGGGCCAGGACGGCGACCGGATGCTCGACAAACTTTCCGAGACCCTGCGCGGCACGGCCCCCGGCCATCTGCTGGACGACCGGATGCGGGACGCGTTCCTGGCGGGCGTCACCGCACGGGCGGCGCTGCAACGGGTCGAGGCGCCGGTCGTCGCCGGGGCCGGCGACGACGAGCGGACCGTGCGCCCCGGGGTGTTCACCGTCGCGGCCGGTGAACTGGGCGAGGAGCACGAGCTGTTGCTGGAGGAGTGCTTCGGCCCGGTGACCGTCGCCGTCCGGTACGCGGACGAGGCGGAGGCCGAAGCCGTGCTGGCGCGGGTACCCGGCAGCCTCACCGCCACCGTGCACCTCGGTGCGGGCGAGGCGGCGGGCGACGAGGGCGCGGCCTCGCTGGTCGCGCGGCTCACCGCGGTCGCGGGGAGGGTGCTGGTGAACGGGTGGCCCACCGGGGTCGCCGTCGCTCCGGCCCAGCATCACGGGGGGCCGTACCCGGCCACCACGTCGACCTCCACCTCCGTGGGGGCCACCGCCATCGAGCGCTGGCTGCGGCCGGTCGCCTTCCAGGACACGCCGGAGGCCCTGCTCCCGCCCGAGCTGCGGGACGGCAACCCGCTGGGTCTGCCGCGCAGGGTGGACGGCATCCGGGGGTGACGTAACCCGGTGGACCGGTGGCAGCCGCCCCGCGACACTGGCGTGATGGATCAACGCGTGCTCGCCGCCGAGTTCAAGCCCGAGGTCACCTACTTCAACACCGCCTCCCACGGCCTGCTCCCCGCCCGCGCGGCAGCGGAGATCACCGAGGCCGTCACCGGGATGTCCGTAGGCCGCATCGACCAGGCGGCCTACTACGCGGAGGTCGACAAGGCACGCGCGGCGTTCGCGCGGATCGCCGGCACGTCCACGGCCCGGGTGGCGGCGGGCAGCGCGGTGGCCACGCACACCGGACTGATTGCCGCCTCCCTCCCCTCCGGTGCCGAAGTCCTGGCGCCGGAGGGCGACTTCAGCTCCGTGGTCAACCCGTTCACGGTGCGCGACGACATCACCCTGCGCACCGTGCCCCTCGGCCAGCTCCCGGCGGCGGTGGAACCCTCCACCACGCTGGTGGCCCTCAGCGCCGTGCAGTCGGCGGACGGCCGGATCGCCGATCTGCCCGCCGTCCGGGCCGCCGCCCGTGCCGCCGGTGCGCGGGTCCTGCTCGATGCGACGCAGGCGGCGGGCTGGCTGCCCTTCAGCGCCGACGACTACGACTACGTGGTGTGCGCCGCGTTCAAGTGGCTGCTGTGCCCGCGCGGTGTCTCGTTCCTGGTCGTCTCGCCCGAGGCGCAGCGGGAACGGGCGCTGCTGCCGCTGCATGCGGGATGGGTGGCGGGGGCCTCGCCCTGGGACGACTGCTACGGCCCCATCGCACGGCTCGCTCCGGATGCGCGGGCGTATCAGGAGTCGGTGGGGTTCCTGCCGTATCTGGGTGCCGTGCGCTCCCTCGAACTGGTCGAGGAGCTGGGCGGGCCGGAGGCGGTCGGGGCGCACGACAGGGCGCTTGCCGCACGGTTCCGCAAGGGGATCGCGGGGCTGGGCCGCGGGTACGAACCGGTGCCGGGGGACTCGGCGATCGTCGCGGTGCCCGGTCTGGGGCATGCCGTGGGCAGGCTGGCGGCGGCCGGGGTGGCGGTGTCGGACCGGGAAGGCAATCTGCGTGCGGCCTTCCACCTCTACAACACCGAGGAGGACGTGGACCGGCTGCTCAACCTGCTGGCGGGCTGAGCACGTACGACACGGGGGCGGGACTGTGTGCGCCCGCCCCCGCATCAGCAGGTCACCGGCAGGGTCACTTCACAGGCGTGAAGTCCCGCGCTCCGATGAACTCGGGGCGGCGGACCGGCGCGGCGAAGGGTTCCTCCGCCTGGTTCTCGACGCTGTTGAAGACGATGAACACGTTGCTCCGCGGGAACGGAGTGATGTTGTCACCGCTTCCGTGCATGCAGTTGCAGTCGAACCAGGTTGCCGAGCCCGGCTTTCCGGTGAACAGCTTGATGCCGTGTGCTTCGGCGAACTTGGTCAGGGACTCGTCGGTCGGGGTCCCTGCGTCCTGCATCTGCAGCGACTTCTTGTAGTTGTCCTTCGGCGTCGCGCCTGCGCAGCCGAGGAAGGTCTTGTGCGACCCCGGCATGATCATCAAGCCGCCGTTGGTGTGGTAGTTCTCCGTCAGCGCGATCGAGACCGACACGGTCCGCATCCGGGGCAGACCGTCCTCCGCGTGCCAGGTCTCGAAGTCTGAATGCCAGTAGAACCCCGTGGCGCCGAAGCCCGGCTTGACGTTGATCCGGGACTGGTGGACATAGACGTCCGAGCCCAGGATCTGCCGTGCCCTGCCCACGATGCGCGGGTCGCGCACCAGCCGTGCGAAGACCTCGCTGATCTTGTGCACCTCGAACACGGACCGGATCTCCTGCGACTTCGGCTCGACGATCGAGCGTTCGTCGGCACGCATCTCCGGAGCCGAGGTGAGCCGTTCCAGTTCCGCGCGCAGCACATCGACCTCGTCCGGTCCGATGAGCTGGTCGATGGCGAGGAACCCGTCCCGCTCGAAGCCCGCCAGATCCGCGGCCTCGATGGGCCCCGGCGTACCCGGTTCGGACCACACGACGGGGTCCATCCGCGGGATGGCCACCTCGGTGGTTCCGCGAGTCGGGTACAGGTCGGCGGTGCGCTCGGGTGCGGTGGTCATGGATGTGCCTTCCTCTCCTCTCGTACGGCCCTGTTCAGTTGGCGAAACGGCCGGGACGGCCGAAGTGGACCGGCGAACGGTCCCCAGTCACGAAGGGCTTGCTGCCTCAGCGTGTCAGCACGTCGACGCTTCGGCGCGGCGGTGCTGCGGCGCGTCGCCGCTCAGCCTTCGGCTCAGTCGTCGTCGGGCTCGGTGAGCAGCGGATAGACGCCGTTCTCGTCGTGATCCTCGCGGCCGGTGACCGGCGGGTTGAAGACGCACACGCACCGGAAGTCGGTCTTCGGGCGCATCGTGTGCTTCTCGTGCCCGTCGAGCAGATACATCGTGCCGGGAGTGATCCAGTGCTTCTCGCCGGTCTCGTCGTTGGTCAGTTCCGCCTCGCCCTCGACGCACAGCACGGCCTCTATGTGGTTGGCGTACCACATCGAGGTCTCGGTGCCCGCGTAGAGGACCGTTTCGTGCAGGGAGAAGCCCACCTTCTCCTTAGCGAGAACGATGCGCTTGCTCTCCCAGGTGCCCGACGCCGCCTTGACGTGTCGGTCGGTGTTCTCGATGTCCTTGAAGGAACGAACGATCACGGTGCGATGGTGCCTTTCTCTGTGTTCCTTATGGAAGGGGCTTTTTGTTGTCCATTTCGGACGAAGTCCGTTCCAACTGTGGCCATCACGGCCCTTGCTCATTACGGACATGGCCCGTCCCGGCGGGAAAAGCCGGGACGGGCCATGTTGTTCGGGTCAGACGGTCTCGCGGACAGCCCGCGCCAGGATGCGCAGCCCCTCGTCCAGTTCCTCGGGGGTGATGGTCAGCGAGGGCAGCAGTTTGACGACCTCGCTCTCCGGACCCGAGGTCTCGATGAGCAGCCCCAGCTCGAAGGCGCGCCGGGCGATGGCGGTGGCGCGGCTCTTGTTGTGGAACTCCAGGCCCCACACCAGGCCACGGCCGCGGTGGTCGGCGACCTCCTCGGAGTGCTCCTCGGCGATCGCCTTGAGCACGGCCTCGACCTGCTCACCGCGGGAGACCGTCTGCTTCTCCATCTGACCGTCGGCCCAGTAGGTCTGGAGCGCCGCGGTCGCGGTGACGAAGGCCGGGTTGTTGCCGCGGAAGGTGCCGTTGTGCTCGCCCGGCTCCCAGATGTCCAGCTCCGGCTTGAACAGGGTGAGCGCCAGCGGCATCCCGTAGCCGCCGATGGACTTCGACAGCGTGATGATGTCCGGCTTGATGCCCGCCTCCTCGAAGGAGAAGAAGGCGCCGGTGCGGCCGCAGCCCATCTGGATGTCGTCGACGATCAGCAGCATGTCGTGCCGCTCGCACAGGTCGGCGAGGGCGCGCAGCCACTCGGCGCGGGCGACGTTGATGCCGCCCTCGCCCTGCACCGTCTCGACGATGACGGCCGCGGGCTTGTTGAGACCGGAGCCCTGGTCCTCCAGCAGCCGCTCGAACCAGACGAAGTCCTCGGTGGTGCCGTTGAGGTAGTCGTCGAACGGCATCGGGGTGCCGTGCACCAGCGGGATGCCGGCGCCGGCGCGCTTGAAGGCGTTGCCGGTGACGGCGAGCGAGCCCAGCGACATGCCGTGGAAGGCGTTGGTGAACGAGACGATCGACTCGCGGCCCTTGACCTTACGGGCCAGCTTCAGCGCCGCTTCAACGGCGTTGGTGCCGGTCGGCCCCGGGAACATCACCTTGTGGTTCATGTCGCGGGGCTTGAGGACCAGTTCCTGGAACGTCTCCAGGAACGAGCGCTTCGCGCTGGTGGACATGTCCAGTCCGTGCACCACGCCGTCGCGCTCGAGGTAGTCCAGCAGGGCGCGTTTGAGCACGGGGTTGTTGTGGCCGTAGTTGAGAGTGCCTGCTCCGGCGAAGAAGTCGAGGTAGGTGTGGCCGTCCTCGTCGTACATGTGCGCGCCCTGCGCCCGGTCGAAGATGGTCGGCCAGCCACGGCAGTAGCTGCGAACCTCCGACTCCACGGTTTCGAAGACGCTGAGGTCCGGCTGGGTGATGGTCACAGCTTGCTCCAGGGAGTGAGTCGCGTGAGAAGAAAGTCTGGTTATGGGCGGATGGGCGGTCGGCGACGGTGCCTACCCGCAGGTGTGCGGCCGTATACGTCAGCGCTTCGATGCGCCGGGAAACACGACCGGGCCGATCCGGTACAGCACTTCCGGCAAGTGGCCGTCCTCCGGGAAGAGAGCGGCGTCGAACAGCACGTCCTGCGCGACCGCGGCCGAATGGCGCTGCGCGTAGGAGGTGAACAGCCGGTTGGAGGGGGTGTTGTCCGGGGTGACCGTGGTCTCGACGGTGTCGATGCCGTACTCCTCGGCAACGCGGAGCGTCAGTCCGTCCAGCATCGCGGCGGCGAGTCCGCGACCGCGGGCGGCCTCGTCCACGGCGACCTGCCAGACGAGGAGGGTGCGCGACTGCTCGGGTCGTACGTAGCCGGTGATGAAGCCGACCGGCTCGCCGGCGTCGTTGCGGGCGACGACCGAGGTGGCGGCGAAGTCGCGGCACCACAGCAGGTAGCTGTACGAGGAGTTCAGGTCGAGGGTCTTCGAGTCGCGGGCGATGCGCCAGATCGCGGCTCCGTCGTCCACACGGGGTGTGTCGAGCTTCAGTCCCTCCGGCATTTCGAGAAATCCTCTATGGGCACGTGCATGGTCTGCTTGTGCGGCGGTCATGTGAATTCAACTTACCCAGCAGAATCCGAAACTGCACGGGGGTGAGGGGTTACGCGAAGGGATGGTCCTGTGTTATCGCGCGCGGGCGAGCGGGCGCGCTGGATCGCCGTGTTGCGCCCCTGCTTAAGGGGATATGTCCCGGTATAGCAGGCGACTTGTTGGGTGCGTCACAGTCCGATAACGTCCGCGAGATCTGCCGGTGATTAGTCCGCTGAAGCTGCGATGAAGCTAACGAAATCTTAGCGTTTGAGCTGGCGAAGAGCGGGCAGAAGAATACGGGCACCTGTACCGGAAATGCGGTCTGGATTGCATCGTAAAGCCGGAGCTTAGGGCCTGTCTGCCTTTTCGTGGATCTCTTTCTTCGCTTTCGGTCCCGGCAATGTTCACGCGGCAGCCGTCCGCAGGTCCGCCGGCCCGGGGATGCGCCCTGGACGCCGCCATGGCGGGCACTCGTACAGTGCGGGCATGAGCGAGTGCGCGAGTCTGTATATCAAGGGGCGGGTGCTGGTCGGGCCCGAGGAGGTACGGGACGAGCTGTGGGTGGTGGACGGACACGTCACCTACGAGCGGCCGTCCGGGCCCCGCGGCGGTGCCGAGCCCGCCGTGCTGACCGGCTGGGTGCTGCCGGGCCTGGTGGACGCGCACTGCCATGTCGGACTGGATGCGCACGGCCCCGTCGACGACTCGACCAGCGAGAAGCAGGCGCTCACCGACCGGGAAGCGGGCGCTCTGCTGCTGCGCGACGCCGGGTCGGCCTCCGACACCCGCTGGATCGACCACCGGGACGATCTGCCCCGCATCATCCGGGCCGGCCGCCATATCGCCCGTACACGCCGCTACATCCGTAACTACGCCCACGAGATCGAGCCCGGCGACCTGACCGCGTACGTACGCCGTGAGGCACGGCGCGGCGACGGCTGGGTCAAGCTCGTCGGCGACTGGATCGACCGCGACAAGGGCGATCTGAGCTCCTGCTGGCCCCGCTGGGCGGTCGAGGAAGCCATCGCGGCGGCCCACGAGGAGGGCGCCCGCGTCACCGCGCACTGCTTCGCGGAGGAGTCGCTGCAGGACCTGGTGGAGGCGGGTATCGACTGCATCGAGCACGCCACCGGGCTGACCGAGGAGACCATTCCGCTCTTCGCCGAGCGCGGCGTCGCCATCGTGCCCACCCTGGTCAACATCGCCACCTTCCCGGACCTCGCCGCGGGCGGCGAGGCCAAGTTCCCGCGCTGGGCAGCGCATATGCGCGAGCTGCACGCCCGCCGCTACGACACCGTGCGGGCCGCCTGGGAGGCGGGCATCCCCGTCTTCACCGGTACCGATGCGGGCGGCTCCCTCGCACACGGACTCGTCGGCCAGGAGATCGGCGAACTGGTCAAGGCGGGGATACCGGTGCTGGACGCGCTCTCCGCGGGCACCTGGGGTGCCCGCGGGTGGCTTGGTCGGCCCGGCCTGGCCGAGGGCGCCCCCGCGGACCTCGTTGTCTACGAGGCCGATCCGCGTGCCGATGTTCGCGTGCTGGAAGCGCCGAGCCATGTCGTACTGCGGGGCCGCGTGGTGCGCTGACCTGCTGGGGAGGGGGTGCCCCTGTCTGTGCTTCGCAGGCTGCGGGTTGTGTTGTGGCTGGTCGCGCAGTTCCTTGCGCCCCTTACTTGGTACCCCGCAAGCTTGGGCAGTCTGCGCCAGGGGCGCAGGGTGGGCAAGCGCAGCCCCCGTGCTGGGTACGCAAGCGTTCCTGGGCACGCACTGGTGCGCATGGCAGCCTCCGTAGCGCAGCCTGGATGCATGAGGATCACCGCGCGTTCGCTGCTCGCCCAGGTGGCGGGGGATTTTACGGAGCTTCACCCCCCGAGGGGCCCGGAGGGCCGCCCCGCGGCGGACGGGCCGTTGGGCTGGCCCGGATACGACGAGATGCGCGCGAGGGCGCAGCAGCGTACGGGGGAGCACGAATCCGTGGTGTACGGCACGGGCCGGCTCGGCGGCGTCGAGGCCGTACTGCTCTGCTTCGAGTTCGGCTACCTCGGCGGCTCGCTGGGGGAGCGCACGGGCGACCGCATCGAGGCGGCCCACGTCCGGGCACGCGCGGGGCGGCTGCCTCTCGTGACGCTGGTGGCCACCGGAGGCAGCCGGATGCAGGAGGGCATGCGCGCCCTCGTACAGCTCCAGCGCGTGGCCCGGCAGACCGCGCTGACCCGTGCTGCCGGACTGCCGCAGCTCGCGGTCGTCCGCGACCCGACGACCGGCGGCGGCTGGGCCACCCTCGCCGCGGGCGCCGATGTGGTGCTCGCCCTGCCCGGCGCCCAGGCCGCGTTCGCCGGCTCGCGCGTACGGCCCCGCGGCGCCGACCCCGCCGCGTACACCGTGGAGGCCCAGCACGCGGCCGGCCACCTCGACCGGATCGTGCCGGAAGCGGAACTCCCGACCACCCTCGCCCGCTGGCTCGCCCTGCTTGCCGGGCCGGGCACCGGTCGAGCCAGGCCGGCGCCCGCACCGGTGCCGTACGCGCTGCCCGGTCCGACCGCCTGCGGCCGGCTGCCCGACAGCGGTACGGAAGCCGTCGCGCGCGCCCGCGCCGCGGGCCGACCGCGCGCCGCCGCCTACCTGGACGCCTACTTCGCGGACCGCCAGGAGATCAGCGGCGACCGCTGCTCGGGCGCCGACGAGGGCGTGCTGTGCGGGTTCGGGCTGCACGACGGACGTACGGTCGCCTACGCGGCACAGTGCGGCACCCCGACCCGGCCGGCCGGCTACCGCACCGTCGCGCGGCTCATCCGGATGGCCGGGCGGCTGCACATCCCCGTCCTGACCCTGATCGACACGCCCGGTGCCGCCAACGGGCCGGAGGACGAGCGCAGCGGTGCGGGGCCCGCCATTTCCGAGGTGTTCGCCGCCGTCGCGGAGGCCACCGTGCCGGTCACCTCGCTGCTGATCGGCGAGGGCGGCTCGGGCGGCGCCCTCGCGATGGCAGCTCCCGGCAGGCTGTGGGTCACCCCGGACAGCTACTTCTCCGTCATCGCCCCCGAGCTGGCCGCCGCGATCCTCAAGCGCGGCTCCGAGCAGGTGCCGCAGACCGCCGAGGAGCTGCGGCTGCGCCCCCAGGACGCCGTCGAACTCGGCGTCGCCCGAGGCGTGGTGGAGACGGCGCACGGGACGGCCGGGACACCCGGCGTCAAGGGAACGGTGCGCGGCGTCACGGGCACGCCGGCCGACGGGGAATAGCCGGTGCGCGGCAGCGGTTCGACCGGACATGCGCGTAGAGATCTGGTCGGACATCGCCTGCCCCTGGTGCTACATAGGCAAGGCCCGCTTCGAGAAGGGCCTGGCGGCCTTCGCCCACCGGGACGAGGTGGAGGTGGTCCACCGCTCCTTCGAGCTCGATCCGGATGCGGGCGCGCCGACCGGGCTGCCGGTCACCAGGCTCCTGGCGGACAAGTACGGTCTGACGCCCGAGCAGGCCGAGGCCGCCGAGGCACGGGTTGCCGAGACCGCGCACGGCGAGGGTCTCGGCTACGCGTCCGGCCGACTGATGAACGGCTCCACCTTCGCACTGCACCGACTGCTGCACCACGCCAAGCGGCAGGGCCCGGCCGTGCACACCGCGCTGCTGGACGCCCTCTACCGTGCCAACTTCGCCGAGCTGCTGCCCCTCGGCGACCCGGAGACCGTCGTCTCCGTCGCCACCGGCGCCGGGCTGGACGAGGCGGAGGTACGCCGCGTCCTGGCCGACGAGGACGCCTACGCCGCGGACGTACGCAGCGACGAGCGCGAGGCGGCAGCCCTCGGCGCCACCGGAGTGCCGTTCTTCGTGCTGGACCGCCGCTTCGGTGTCTCCGGCGGCCAGCCCGCCGAGGTGTTCACCCAGGCGCTGGAGCAGGCGTACGCGGCGGCGGGCGGACCCGTGCAGGTGGTGGCGGCCGGATCCGGCGCACCCGGACCGCACGGCGGAGCGGCATGTGACGATGGGACGTGCGACGTGCCCGCACACCGCACGGAGGACGTGCCGTGACCGAACGCAAGCCCCCAGGAGTCAGCTTCGAGAGCTGGGCGGACCGGCAGATCCGTGAGGCCGAGGAGCGCGGCGAATTCGCAGACCTCCCCGGCGCCGGGAAACCGCTCCCCGGCCTCGACAAGCCGTACACCGAACAGTGGTGGGTCGAGCGCAAGATGCGCGACGAGAACCTCTCCTACCTGCCGCCCTCCCTCGCGCTCCGCAAGGAGGCACAGGAAGCCCGGGACCGCGCGGCCAAGGCGCGGTCCGAGGCCGAGGTGCACTCGATCCTGACGGAGATCAACGCGAAGATCGACGAGGCCATCCGCCACCCCCTGGAGGGCCCACCCCATCGCCTCGTCCCCTTCGACGTGGAGAGCGCCGTACGGCAGTGGCGCTCGGCGCGCCGGGAGCGCGGCTGAAGCCGACGTGTTGACCGGTCACCAGGGTTCCTCACACCTCGCCGCGTGCCATCGCGAAGAGGTGCTCCAGCACCTGGCCGTCGCTGACGCGCAGGGCGTCGTGCTCCCACTCACCGGTGACCCAGGTGCGGATACGGGGCACCGTGTGTGCGGTGGCGAGTGAGTGGTCGCGGTCGACATACATGTCGTCGTCGTAGACGGCCGCGTAGACCGGTACCTCGTTGCCGGCCAGTCGTTCCGTGTCGTACAGGTCGGGCCAGTCGCCCCGTTCGGCCAGCAGATGCGCCGCTTCGCGGAGCGGCACCAGCGCCGGGTCGAGGTCGAACATCGAGGGGTAGATCATCTCGCCGGTGAACAGCACCGGTCGGCCCGCCTCCAGCGCTTGCTCCGCGTCGAACTCCGGGAACTCGCCCCGCAACCGTTGCGCTGCCCACCGGGTGCCCTCGGTGCTGACCGAGCGCTGTGCGTAGATCGGTTCCAGCAGCGCGGCGAAGAGCGGGTTGGACGCCAGCGAGACCTGCGCCCGTACGCCCTCCAGGAAGGTGTCCGAGAGCTCCGGCCCGGCAGCTGACCGGATCCATGGGCTCTCCAGCAGATAGTGCAGCTTCTGGGAGCCCGCGCCCTGCCCCAACAGCATGCCGAGGTACTGGAACCGCTCCACCGTCAGCGGGCTCCCGTCCGGCAGCCGCACCCTGTGCTCCGCGAGGTGTTCGGCGATCTGCTGCACCGTCGCCACGTCCTGCGGACAGCGCGCATAGTGTGCCGCGTTCTTGCGGGCGACCCGGGGGTAGGCCGTGCGGTAGATGTCCTCCACCCGGGTGCGCAGTCCCGGCAGTCCGCCCGTTACGAACGCCTCCCGGATGCCCTCGGGCGCGAACGAGAGATAGGTCAGCGTGCAGAAGCCGCCGAAGCTCTGCCCCAGCGTCGACCACTGTGTGCCCTCGCCCAGCAGCCGCCTGCGTACGAGCTCCGCGTCACGCACGATCGCGTCCGCGCGGAAGTGCGCCAGATACGCGGCCTGTTGTGCCGCTGTGCCGCGCGCCTCGAGGGACTGCCGGTTGGCGGGCGTGGAGCGGCCGGTGCCGCGCTGGTCGAGGAGCAGCACCCGGTAGTGGCGCAGCGCGACGCCGAGCCAGGCGTCCTGTCCGATCGGGCGGGGTGAACCGCTTCCGGGCCCGCCCTGGAGGAACAGCAGCCATGGCAGCTCCGCGCCCTCCCGGCCGGCCGCGACCACCTCACGCGCGAACACCTCGATCTGTTCGCCGTCCGGACGGGAGTGGTCCAGTGGTACGGCGAAGACATGGTCGGTCAGCACGGTGCTGTGGTTCAGCAGGGCGGCAGTCATCCAGTCCTCCTTCTGGGGCAAGGAGCGGCGGTTCCGCTCAGTTCTCGCCCGTAACGTCCAGCGTCTCCAGTGCCTTGTGCAGGGCTTCCATGAACCGGTCGGTCGTCGCCCGGTCCCGTACCGCCATCCGGAGCCACTTCTGGCCGAGCCCGGGGAAGGTGTCCCCGCGCCGTACGGCGAAGCCAAGTTCGCGCAGGCGCTCGCGCAGCGTCGCCGCGTGCGGGTGCTCCACCAGCAGGAAGGGTCCCTCCGGCGTGGGCGTCGCCTCGCGCAGACCGGCCGCGCGCAGCGGCGCCAGCCGGTCCCGCAGATAGCCGCGGTCCGCCGCGAACTGCCGGGCCGCCTGCTGGGCTTCGGCCAGTGCCTCCGGCCTGCTGCACGCCTGGGCCGCCACCAGCGCCGGGGCCGAGACGGGCCACAGCGGCTGCTGGTGTGCCAGTGCACGCACCGTCTCAGGATCGCTCAGCACATAGCCGACGCGCAGTCCGGCCAGCCCCCAGGTCTTGGTGAGGCTGCGCAGTACGACCGTCCGTCCGGGCAGTTGCCCCAACAGCGGGACCAGCGACTCCCGCTCGTCCGGTACCGCGTCCACGAACGCCTCGTCTACGACCAGCGTGCGCCCCGCACGGGCGAGCCCGGCCAGGGCCGCTGCGGGGTGCAGCACGGAGGTCGGGTTGGTGGGGTTGCCCACCACCACCAGGTCTGCCTCGGGCGGTACGGAATCCGTCTCCAGCCGGAAGCCGTTCCTGGGCCGCAGCAGTACCCGCTCCACCCGGTGCCCCGCATCCCGCAGCGCGGCCTCCGGTTCGGTGAACTGCGGGTGCACCACGACCGGTCGGCGCGCGGAGAGGGCCCGTGCGAGCAGGACGAACGCCTCTGCCGCGCCCGCAGTCAGCAGCACCTGGTCCTCCGGCAGCCCGTGCCGCTCGGCCACCGCACTGCGCGCCGGAGTGCTGTCCGGGTAGGCGGCCAGCGTCGTCAGCGAGGCCGCCAGCCGCTCCCGCAGCCACGCCGGGGGAGTGCCGGTACGGACGTTGACGGCGAGATCGGTCAACCCGCTTCCGGCGCCCCGTACTTCCGCGTCCCCATGGTGCCGCAGGGCGTCGCCCAGGGCGGTTCCGTCTGCGCTCACGGCTCTCTCCCCGGCACGGCGACGGCGGCCACGGCCCCCGGCACGACGACGGCGGCCACGGCGGCGGTGACGCGCACCGGAGCCCCGGCCGTCGCTCGCGCCTTGGTCTTCGGCACCAGCAGCATCGGCGCCCCTCCCCGCACGGCCGATCCGCTGCCTCCCTGGCTGCCTCCGCCGCAGGCCAGCAGCGCCGCCGCCTCGGCGACGGAGGGCGTGCCGATTGCCGTACGGGCGAAGTCCGAGGGGTGCGGCACCCGTACGCGGGCCAGTGTCCGTGCGTCGTAGGCGATCAGCGGCAGGCCCAGCTTCCGTGCCGCCGTCAGCAGTCCCGGCTCCTCGGCCCGCGCCTGGACGGTCGCCAGCGCCGCCGCTTCGCCTTCTGCGAGCCCCGCGGCGGTCAGCACGCTCCGCACCAGATCCAGCACCTCTTCGGACGTCACACCGGCGCAGGTGCCCACGCCGACGGTGACCAGGCGGGGTCCCGGCCCCGTGCCGGCGCCGAACGGGCTCATGCTGCGTTCCCCGCTCCGTCGCCCGCTTGGCCCCCGGCTCCGTTTCCCGTTTCCCACCGTGCCGCGCAGCGGGCCACGAACCGGGCCGCCATCCGCGGCGCCGCCGCCCAGTGCACATGCAGATAGGAGGCGTGCACATTGCCCTGGACGAACCCGTCCGGGCGCCGCTCGGGCCGCACCAGTCCCCAGGCGGGTACCTGCCCCGCGCCCGGCAGCAGTTCCGTGCGGTGGAACTCGTGTCCCCGCACCCGGGTGCCCGTCTCGGCGAGCACGCTGTCCGCGACGGCCACCGCCTCGCGGTAGCCCAGCGTCAGCCGCTCCGCCATCCGCCCGTGCGCGTCGAGCACGCCGCACATCGGCTTGCCGTCCAACTCCCGGGCCAGATACAGCAGCCCGGCGCACTCGGCCGCGACCGGCCCTTCGAAGGCCGCGATCTGCTGCCGCAGGGGTCGATTTTCGGCCAACTCCGGAGCGTATACCTCCGGAAAGCCGCCGCCGATCACGAGCCCCGCCGTGCCGTGCGGCAGCGCCTCGTCCCGCAGTGGGTCGAATCCGACGACCTCCGCGCCCGCAGCCCGCAACAGCTCCGCGTGCTCGGCGTACGAGAAGGTGAACGCCTCACCGCCGGCCAGCGCCACCCGCGGCGCCCGGGCCACCGGCTCCGCACCCACCTCGGCGGCCGGGTCCCACAACTCCTCCGGCAGCGGCGGAGCCTGCCGCGCCAGCGCCAGCAGCGCCTCCAGGTCGCACCCCTCGCGCACCCGTTCCGCCAGCGCCGCCACCGACTCCACGGCCTCCGCGCGCCGTTCGGCCACCGGCACCAGACCCAGATGCCGGGAGGGCGCCCGCACCACCTTCGTACGGCGCAGCGCGCCCAGCACCGGCACCCCCGAGCCGTCCAGCGCCTCGCGCAGCAACTCCTCGTGGCGGTCGGAGCCCACCTTGTTGAGGACCACGCCTGCGACCCGCACCTGAGGGTCCCAGGAGGCGAAACCGTGCACGAGCGCGGCCACCGAGCGCGACTGCGACGAGGCGTCCACCACCAGCACCACCGGGGCGCGCAACAGCTTGGCGACGTGTGCGGTCGACGCCAGCTCGCCCTGCCCGGCAGCACCGTCGTACAGCCCCATCACGCCCTCGACCACCGCGAGATCCGCCCCCTGTGCGGCGTGGCCCAGCAGCGGTGCGATCCGCTCGGGACCGCACAGATACGCGTCCAGATTGCGGCCCGGACGGCCGGTCGCCAGCGCGTGGTAGCCGGGATCGATGTAGTCGGGGCCGACCTTGTGCGGGGAGACGGTCAGCCCGCGGTCGGCGAAGGCGGCCATCAGCCCCGTCGCCACCGTCGTCTTGCCGCTCCCGGAGGACGGCGCGGCGACCACCAGCCGCGGTACCCGGATCACGCGGCGTCCCTCCAGTCGTGCGCACCGGTGGCAGTCGTCACCACTCGATGCCCTTCTGTCCCTTCTGGCCCGCGTCCATCGGGTGCTTGACCTTGGACATCTCGGTGACCAGATCGGCCGCGTCGATCAGCTGCTGCGGTGCGTTCCGTCCGGTGATGACCACATGCTGGCTACCGGGCCTCTCCCGCAGTACGGCGACCACCTCCTGCACGTCCACCCAGCCCCAGTGCATCGGGTAGGCGAACTCGTCCAGCACCAGCAGCCGGTAGGTCTCCGCGGCAAGATCGCGCTTGACCTGCTCCCAGCCCTCGCGGGCCGCCGCCTCGCTGCTCAGCTCACCGTCCTGGACGTTGCGCTGGATCCACGACCAGCCCTCGCCCATCTTGTGCCAGGTCACGCTGCCGCCCTCGCCGGAGTCGCCGAGCACCTTGAGCGCGCGCTCCTCGCCGACCTTCCACTTGGCGGACTTGACGAACTGGAACACCCCGATCGGCCAGCCCTGGTTCCACGCGCGCAGCGCCAGCCCGAACGCGGCCGTCGACTTGCCCTTGCCGATACCCGTATGGACCGCAACCAGCGGCCTGTTGCGCCGCTGACGAGTGGTGAGACCGTCCTGCGGTACGACGCTCGGCTGTCCCTTCGGCATTACGCCGCCCTCCCTGCCTGCCCGGCTGCCTGCTGTGCAGCGCGCGAGTTGTGTGAGTCCGTTGTCCGCCGGACGAGTTCGGTGACGGCGTCGGCGCGCAGCTCGTCCAGCGTGACGGCGCTGCCGCCCAGCTCGGCGGCCAGCTCGCGGGCCAGCCCGAGCCGCACGTGCCCCGCCTCGCAGTCCACGACCACCGAAGCGGCACCGTCCGCCGCCAGCAGCCGCGCCGCCTGCCGGGCCCGTACCAGCGGCTCCGCGCCGCCGGTGGCGCGCCCGTCCGTGACGGTGACCAGCAGCGGCCGCCGCGCCGGGTCCCGCAGCCGCTCGACCCGCAGCACCTCGCGTGCCCGCAACAGCCCCGCCGCCAGCGGAGTACGCCCCCCGGTCGGCAGCGACTCCAGCCGGGCCGCCGCCGCGTCCACCGACGAGGTGGGCGGCAGCACCACCTCCGCCTCGCCGCGCCGGAAGGTCACCATGCCGACCTTGTCCCGCCGTTGATAGGCGTCCAGCAGCAGCGACAGCACCGCGCCCTTGACGGCACTCATCCGCTGCCGCGCCGCCATGGAACCGGAGGCGTCCACCACGAACAGCACCAGATTGCCCTCGCGGCCCTCCCGCACGGCCTCCCGCAGATCGTCCCTGCGCACCACCAGGCCACTGCCGCGACGGCCACGCGCGTGCTGGTACGGAGCCGCCGCCTGCACCGTCGCCGCCAGATGCAGCCTGCCCAGCGCCCCCTGCGGGCGGCGCGCCCCTGTCGTACGGCCGTGCGCCGTGCGGGCCCGCGAGCGCCGCCCGGCCGCGCCCTCGCCGAGCCCGGGGACGGTGAGCGTGCGCGCCTTGAACGGCTCGCCGGAGGGAGCGGTGGGTTGATGGGCGGCAGCGGGGGCCTGCGGGTCGGGCTCGGGCTGACCGGGGGAGGGGGTTTCGGGGACCGACCGGTCGGTCTGCTCGGGGAGGAAGGGCTCGTGCGGGGCACCTTCGTGCGGGGCATCGTCCTGCGGAGCGCCCTGCGACGGCAGCCCGCCGCCCTCCGGGCCGCCGTCAGGTCCGTCGTCGTCGGGCCCGTTGTCGTCCGGCCCCTCCGGGTCCGGGCCGCCCTCGTCCTGGCCGCTGTTCTCCTCCAGCGTCTGGTCCAGCTTGTCCTCGTCGAGGCCGGGGGCGTCGAAGGGCGCCCTCCGCCGACGGTGCGGGAGGGCCAGCAGCGCGGCCTGCCGTACGTCCGCCGACTCCACCTCGGTACGCCCCGCCCAGGCGGCCATCGCCGTCGCCGTACGGGCCATCACGAGGTCGGCGCGCATGCCGTCCACCTCGAACGCCGCGCAGGTCGCGGCGATCTGCCGGAGCGCCGCGTCACCGAGCCGTACCCGGGGCAGCAGTTCCCGCGCTGCGGCAATCCGCTCACGCAGTTTCCGCTCGTCGTCCGCCCAGCGCGCCGCGAAGCCCTCCGGGTCGTCGTCGTAGGCGAGCCGCCGCCGTACGACCTCCACCCGCTCGTCCGTCTCGCGGGATGCGGCCACCTCGACCGTCAGCCCGAACCGGTCGAGCAACTGCGGGCGCAGCTCGCCCTCCTCCGGGTTCATCGTCCCGACCAGCAGGAACCGCGAGGCGTGCCGTACGGAGACGCCCTCTCGCTCCACATAGGAGGCACCCATGGCGGCGGCGTCCAGCAGCAGGTCGACCAAGTGGTCATGGAGCAAGTTGACTTCGTCCACGTACAGCACGCCCCGGTGCGCGTCCGCCAGCAGCCCCGGCTCGAACGCCTTCACTCCCTCCGAGAGCGCCCGCTCGATGTCCAGTGCGCCCACCAGCCGGTCCTCGGAGGCACCGACGGGCAGCTCCACCATGCGCGCGGGGCGGGACTCCACAGCCCCGGCGCCCTCGTGCGGGCCGTCCGGGCAGGCGGGGTCGGGTGCGGCGGGGGCACAGGAGAAGCGGCAGCCCGGCACGACCTCGACGCCGGGCAGCAGCGCTGTGAGTGCTCTGACGGCCGTGCTCTTCGCCGTTCCTTTCTCGCCCCGTACCAGGACGCCGCCGATGGCGGGGGAGACGGCGTTCAGCAGCAGGGAGAGCTGGAGGTCCGCCTGGCCGACGAGGGCGGTGAAGGGATAGGGGGTCGTCACGCGACTGTCACTCCTTCGAGTGGCTTGGGTGGATCAGAGGCGGCGGACCGCGGGCCGGTCACGACGGCGCCCCCGGCGGTACGAACGGCAGCCCCTCGGGCACGCCGTCCTCGATGAGCCGCAGCAGCGCCGCCGTATCCGCGTGCTCCTCGATCAGGTCGCCCAGCCGGTCGAGCTGTTCCTCGCGCAGTGCGGCGAACCGGGTGTCGGGCGCCGGTTCGAAGGCGCGGCCCGCGTCGGCGGCCACCCGGCGCAGGAAGGCGCGGCGGAAGCCGTCCGACTCCAGCGAGCCGTGCCAGTGGGTGCCCCACACGCTCCCCACCCGGCAGCCGTCCAGCGGAGCACCCTCGGGGCCGCTCAGGAACGGCTCACCACCGTGCACGTCCGCCACCCCGTGGTGGATCTCGTAGCCCTCCACCGGCTCACCCAGCGCGATCCCGTGCGGCCGGGCCAGCGTCTTGTCCCGGTCGAACCGCACCCGCACCGGCAGCAGTGAGAGTCCGTCCACCACACCCGCACGTGACTCGACCTCGTCCTCGATCTGCTCGCCCAGCAGTTGGTAGCCGCCGCAGACACCCAGCACGGGCCGCCCCTCGGCCGCACGCCGCGCCAGCGCTCCGGCCAGGCCCCGTTCACGTATCCACTCCAGCGCCTTGACCGTGCCCCGGGTGCCCGGCACCACCACCAGGTCGGCGTCGGCCAGTTCCTCCGGCCGGTCGCAGAACCGCACCACCACACCGGGTTCGGCAGCCAGTGCGTCCACATCGGTGAAGTTGGACATCAACGGCACCGGCAGCACGGCGACCCGCAGCACATCCGCCCCGTAGGGGGGCGCGACAGTGGACTCGCGTACGGTGCCGCGCAGCGAGACCCTCAGCCCGTCCTCCTCGTCGATGCCCAGCCCGTGCTGGAACGGCAGTACGCCCAGCGTGGGCCGCCCGGTCAGCCCGTGCAGCATCTCCAGGCCGGGCTCCAGCAGTGTGACGTCGCCGCGGAACTTGTTGACCATGTAGCCTGCCAGCAGCGCCTGGTCCTCGGGGGCCAGCAGTGCCGTCGTACCGAAGAGCGAGGCGAACACCCCGCCCCGGTCGATGTCGCCGACCACCAGCACCGGCAGCCGACAGGCGCGCGCCAGCCCCATGTTGACGATGTCGCTGCGCCGCAGATTGATCTCCGCAGGGCTGCCCGCGCCCTCGCAGATGACCGCGTCATGGCTGCGCCGCAGCTCCTCGAGACAGCCCGCGACCGTCTCCAGCAGCTCCTCGCGCCGCCCGTGCCGTACGCCGTCGCCACAGCCGCTGTCGTCGCCTTCCGTGTGGCGGCCGAAGTATCCCCGTGCCGACATCTCGCCGACCGCCTTGCCCAGCAGTACGACCTGGCTGGTGCGGTCGCTGCCCGGCTTCAGCAGCACCGGGTTCATCAGCGCGCTCGGCTCGACCCGCGCGGCAGCCGCCTGCATGGCCTGCGCGCGGCCGATCTCGGCGCCGTCGAGGGTGACGAACGAGTTCAGCGACATGTTCTGCGCCTTGAACGGCGCCACCCGCATCCCCTTGCGGGCCAGCCAGCGGCAGATGCCCGCCGTCACCACGCTCTTGCCGGCGTCCGAGGTCGTCCCGGCGACCAGCAGTCCGCCTCCCGTACGCGCGCTCACCGCACCCCTCCCTCCCCGCGGCCACGCCCGAAGCGGCGTACTGCCGTGCCCACCAGACAACTTGTGGCCAGCGCCAACAGTCCTACCCGCCGCGACAGCCGCACAGCGCGCTCGATGTCCGCCGTTCGGACGGCCCGGCCGGGCGCGTTGAGGACGGGCCGGTGCTCCACCCGCCCCCCGTACGACAGCGTCCCGCCCAGCCGCACGCCCAGTGCGCCCGCGAACGACGCCTCTACGGGGCCCGCGTTGGGGCTGGGGTGGCGGTGCGCGTCGGCGCGCCAGGCGCGTACGGCACCGCGCGGGTCCGGCCCGGCGAACGCGGCCAGTACGGCGGTCAGCCGTGCCCCCGGCCAGCCCGCCACGTCGTCCAGCCGCGCGGCGGCCCAGCCGAACCGGCGGTGCCGCGGGGAGGTGTGCCCGACCATCGCGTCCAGCGTGTTGACCGCGCGGAAGCCCACCAGCCCCGGAACGCCCGCCAGCGCCCCCCACACCAGTGCTCCCACCACGGCGTCGGAGGTGTTCTCCGCGACCGACTCGACCACGGCGCGGGCCACTTCCGGCGCGCCCAGCCGCTGCGGGTCGCGCCCGCACAGCGCGGGCAGCCGTTCGCGTGCCAGCTCCAGGTCTCCCGCCTCCAGCGCGGCGCCCACGGCCCGTGCCTCGCGGGTCAGCGACGTACCCCCGAGCACGGCCCACGCGGTGACGGCCGTCAGCGCGATGCCGGGCGCCGGGGAGCGGCCCGCGGCGGGGGAGGGGCCGGGTGCGGCACCGACCGTCTTCAGCGCGCCCGCCGCGGCGACCGCGCCCCCCGCGCAGAGAGCGACATAGAGCGCCCCCGCGCCCCGGTGGTCGCGCCACATTCGGCGCTCCAGTGCGGCGGCCGCCCGCCCGAAGGCAGCGACCGGGTGGCCGCGCCGCGGATCACCGAGCAGCGCGTCGGCGGCGAACCCCAGCAGAGTGCCGCGGACATGGACGTCACGGGCCCGCATCAGACGACGGTTCCGGCACACGCATCCACGACGGCGGCAGTCGGGGGTGCTCCCGGCCGGAGTCCCCGGGGATGCTCCAAGGGGAAGGCAGCAGGCACCTCGGCAAGAGATACGGCAGCAACAGCTATGGCGACGGGGCCACGCATGGCGGTGTCCTCACTCAGGGTCCTCGCCCTGGCTCGACTCGACCGGCGGCGAGAGTCTCCTGGCTCCCGGATCCACACCGCCCCCGCCTTCCAGCCCGCGTGGGCCGTGGCTTCGTTGAGGGAGGCGCTCCCCGGTGACAGTGGCGGGACCGCGCCGGATTCGCACCGGCTTCCTCCCCATGCCGCCGTTTGGCACCCGGCAGTCCACCACGTCGCCCCTGCGGGGGGCAACTCGAACGTGCTGGTTACGGCCGTCGCGGCGGGAAAAAGCGTGAGGGCTTCGCCCCTACACCCCCTGTGGAGCCGGGGGTCGGGAGGCGAAGCCCCACACATGGTTCCTGGCGTCGGAGACCGGGGGCGAACCCCCGTCGTGGAACGGCTACGCCGCGATCAGATAGATCCCGTACGCCACTGCCGCCACGCACAGGGCGTAGCAGACGTACGCACCGGTGCGGGCCAGCGGCGAAGGCGCGGAGCCCGCGGTGCGGGGCGAGCCGGCGACGATGCCGAGGGTGAAGACGCCGACGAGTCCCACCGTCGCCACCAGGCTGACGCCGAAGACCTGGCCGAGTGCGGCCCAGTCGATGTTCATGCGGTCGTCCCTTCTGCCTAGCGGAGGCTGCTCGCCGAAGCGGGGCGGCCGGTCGGATGCGGGGTCTCGGCCGCCTTCGTCTCCTCGGCGGAGGCGGCGGAGGCGGCCGAGGCGGCGGAGCTCACTCCCGCCGGCGGCGGGGGCGGAGAGACGGCCCGAATGGCGGTGGTGACCACCCCGACGGGCTCGGACTCGGGCCCCGCGGGCTCCGGCTCTCCGGCCGGGCTCGGGATCCCCGTTGTCTCCGGGGCCGAGGCGGGCTCGACCTCGTTGACGTTGGTGTGGTCCACCGGCGCGCGCCGGGAGCGGAGCCAGATGGCGCCGCAGAGCACGAGGGCGAGGACGGCGACTGTCGTGACGCCCCAGTCGCCCTGCTGGGCCAGCAGCGCGGCCCCGGCCGCGACGCCGCCGGCTGCGGGGAGGGTCAGCGCCCAGCCGATGACCATGCGGCCCGCCGTTCCCCACCGCACGACGCCGCCCTTGCGGCCGAGCCCTGAACCCATCACGGCGCCGGAGCACACGTGCGTGGTGGAGAGGGAGAAGCCGATGTGCGAGGAGGCCAGGATGGTGGCCGCCGCGCTGGTCTGGGCTGCGAAGCCCTGCGGGGGCTGGATGTCGGTGATGCCCTTGCCCATCGTGCGGATGATGCGCCAGCCGCCGAGGTAGGTGCCCAGTGCGATGGCGAGCCCGGCGGCGGCGATGACCCACACCGGCGGGTCGGAGCCGGGCGCCAGGGCGCCGCCGGTGACCAGGGCCAGCGTGATGACACCCATGGTCTTCTGCGCGTCGTTGGTGCCGTGGGCGAGGGAGACCAGCGCGGCCGAGGTGATCTGCCCGGCGCGGTAGCCCTTCGCGGTGCGCTCCTCGTCGGCGTGCCGGGCGACCCGGTAGGTCAGCCGGGTGGCGCACACGGAGGCGATGCCCGCGACCAGGGGCGCGGCGAGCGCCGGGATGAGGACCTTCATGACGACGACGTCGCCGTTGACCGCGCCCGTGCCGACGGCAGCGAGCGTCGCGCCGATCAGTCCGCCCATCAGCGCGTGCGAGGAGCTGGAGGGCAGCCCGGCGAGCCAGGTCAGCAGGTTCCAGATGATCGCGCCCACCAGCCCCGCGAAGATCACTTCGGGCTGGATGCCGGAACCTTCATCGATGATTCCTGAAGATATGGTCTTGGCCACCTCGATGGACAGGAAGGCCCCGAGGAGGTTGAGGACCGCGGACATGGCCACCGCCGCCCGAGGAGCCAGTGCCCCGGTGGAGATGGTTGTGGCCATGGCGTTGGCCGTGTCGTGGAAGCCGTTCGTGAAGTCGAACACCAAGGCCGTGACGATCACGATCCCGATGAGAAGCGTGATGTGTTCCATTCACCAGGCACAATCAGTTCGAGGGGCAATGACGTCGTGAACGTAAAGACGGCGAGTGAACGGAAGGTGAACTGAGGCAGGCATCGAAGTGTCGCCCCCTGAAGCCTGTTGTGTGGGCCAGATCACACCGTAGGCCGAGGGCTCCTCGGGGCCAAGCAAGGCACGTCCGGGTGCCGACGCCAGATGTCTCCCGGCCGCCAACACGACGCGGCGCCCAGCCAGTTGCCGTGCCGGCCGACGCGCCGGTACGACCCGCCGCCGGGCCCCGGCTCCGCCGACCAGGCGTCACCCTCCCGGCCCGCTCCGCTGGTTTCGCACGCCCGATCGTGTCAACACTGACAAGGATGCGTCTGCGAACCGCGGCAGCACTGGCCGCCACCTCCGTGCTCGGTACCGGCGCGGCCACCCTGGCGGCCGGACGGTACGCCGCCGACGCAGCGCTGCGCCCGCCGCGTCCCCGGAGCGACGGCGGCAGCAGGGCCACCGCGGGGTTCGAGGGCACCCGGCTGACCGTGCACTCCCACGACGAGGGCCGGATCGCCATCACCCGCTCCCTGGCCGCCCGGCTGCCCGGTGTCTACGGACTGACCGGGCGCGGCATCCACGCCGTCGTCGGGCCGGTGCTGGAGGATGCGACGGCCGCGGAGCCCCGTCCGCACGCCGTCGTACGGGAACTGCGCCGTATCGACCGGGGCCGGCTCAGCGCCGGTGCCACCGTCCGCCTCACCCCGCAGGTGTACGTCGGCAACCCCGGCGAGGCCCTCGGCGCTGAGTACACCGACGTCGAGATCCCCGGCGAACTCGGGCCGCTGCCCGCCTGGTTCGTGCCCGGCGACCGCAACGCCTGGGTCATCACCGTGCACGGCCTCGGCGCCACCCGCGAGCATCCGCTGACGCTGCTCCCGTTCTACCGGCGCTACAGCGTCCCGGTGCTCGACATCGCCTACCGGGGCGACACCGGCGCGCCCCCGCCGCTCGACGGCATCGGCCACCTGGGCAGCTCCGAATGGCGGGACCTGGACGCCGCCATCCGTTACGCCGTCCAGCACGGCGCCCAACGGCTGATCCTGCACGGCTGGTCCAGCGGCGCCACCATGGCCCTGCACGCCGCCGCCAACTCCCCGCTGCGGGACCGGGTGGCAGGGCTCGTGCTGGACTCGCCGGTGCTCGACTGGTCGCACACCGTGCGGGCGCTGGCGCTCTCCCGGGGCACCCCCCGTGCGCTGCTGCCGCTGGTGGTCCGCGCCGTCCAGGGCCGGGCCGGACTGCCCGAGGGGCGCGACGCCACGCTGGTCGACCCCGCGAAGCTGGCCGTGCCCACCCTGCTGGTGCACGGCCCCGCGGACACCATCGCCTCCTGGGACAGCTCCCGCGCACTGGCCGCGCACCGCCCGAAACTCGTCTCCCTCCACAAGATCCCGCACGCCCCGCACGCCGCGATGTGGAACGCCGACCCGCACGGCTACGAGGAGAAGCTGCGCCGCTTCATCACGCCCTTCATGTGAGGCCGCCATACGGGCGACCATGTGAGGCCATGTCACGCTGAGCCCTTTTCAAGCGCCCGTATACACCTGGCCGGAGAAGGTGAACGACCGGAAACGGCACCCCAGGTTTGGGTTTCAACGGCACAGCGTGAAGACTGCTCCTGTGACGACGTCCCGTACCCCGGGGGACAACAGGCTCCGCCTCGTCCCCCGACAGCCCGTCGCCGCCGCCCGGCGCACTGTGACGACCAGGCGCTCCGCCAGGACGCCACCGCCCCCGGACGGTGTGCTGCCCCGCGACCAGCTTGCCCGGCACGCGCGTGCCTGCCTCGCAGACGCCGTCCGCGTGGCCCGCTGGGCTGCCGAGACCGGCCGCTCTCCGCAGCCCGGCCCCGAGGCGGAACAGGCGGCCGAAGCGCTGCGGATGACCGTCCCGCTGGTACGCACCCACTGGGACCGGGCCAAGCTGGCCGGCCTGATCGAACTCCACGGGGACACCGCCCGCGCCGGCTGGCGGCTGCGGGCCTGGGACCGTGACGACAGCGCCGTGCTGCGTGGCTGGGTCGCCCTCTTCGACGCCTGGTCGCTGGCCCACCCCGCGCCGCTGCCGCACGAGCAGAGCCTGGTGGCGGAGATCGTCGAGGCGGTGCCGCAGTTCCTCTCCGTGATGCACCTTTCCGGCGGCCCCGTCACCTTCTCGCTGCTGCATGACCTGCTCGCCCAGCGCATCGCCGAGTTGCGGGCCGAGCGGCACGCCAACCAGCACGCGACGAGCCGCGCGATGGTCGGCGTCGCCCTGCCGGGGCTGCTCGACTGGGCACTGGACGGGCTCTCCGCGGTGGGGGCGCTGACCCGCTGCCCGGACGAGGATCCCGCCGAGGAGACCGGCGTACGGCAGGGCTCCGCCGTCCTGACACCGCTCGGCAACTGGGCGGTGTGGACCAAGCTGGAGCAGATCTGCGTCGCGGCGCAGAGCCCGGCCGGGAACATCGAGCAGTCCGCCGAGGAGATGCTGCGTGGCTGCGCCCGGATGACCCCAGGCCCGGCCCGCGACGAGTACCGCGCCTGGCTCGCCGCGCGCCCCACCGGACCGGCCGTCACCGAACTTCTGGAGGCGGCCCGGGGCGAGGACGCGCTCATCCGCGGGCTCGCCTTCGAGGCGCTGCGAGTGGTGGGCGCGCCCGCGGAGGATGCCGTACAGGAGGCCGCGGAGGAGCCCACCCTGCGGCCGTACGCGCTGCTGTGGCTGGCCGAGCAGGCGGGCACGGACCCGGAGGATCTGGCGGGCGGGGCACCCGGCGTCCTCACCCGGCAGGAGGCGACCTGGCTGTGGGTGGACACCGCGGCGGCCGTCACCGACCACGGCGAGGAGCGGCTGCTGGTCGACCACCTGGGCACCGCCGTACAGGGCTCGGTGCCCAAGCTGCTGGAAGAGGTCCGCGCCACCGGCCACCCGCGCACCGTCCAGGTCCTCGTCGCACTCGCCGCGGCCCATCCGGACCCCGCGCTGGCCAAGGCCGTACGGCGGGCCGCCTTCCAGGTGCACACCGGCGGGGAGTGACGGGCGTCGCCGGCCGGCGTCCCCCCAGGCGTGCTGCCGGTGCTGTCGAGCGTCCGGCCGCAGACCGGAAAAGCGTTTGCCCGCCGCCGGTAGACTGGCTCTCATGCCTCATCTCCTCGTGCATTAGGCGTGCGTACGCCGCTTCCGCACTTCTGCCGTACGCACGTCCACAGTCCTGCCTTGGAGTTCTCCAGTGATCACCGCCACCGGTCTTGAGCTGCGCGCCGGAGCCCGCGTCCTCATCGAGTCGGCCACCTTCCGCGTCGCCAGGGGCGACCGCATCGGCCTCGTGGGCCGCAACGGCGCCGGCAAGACCACCCTCACCAAATGCCTCGCGGGCGAGGGCACGCCCGCGGCCGGCACCATCACCAGCAGCGGCGAGGTCGGCTACCTCCCGCAGGACCCGCGCACCGGCGACCTCGATGTGCTCGCCCGCGACCGCATCCTCTCCGCACGCGGTCTGGACGTGGTGCTGCGCAGGATGCAGGAGAACGAGGAGCGCATCGCGAACGGCAAGGGCGCCACCCGCGAGAAGGCGATGAAGAAGTACGAGCGCCTGGAGACCGAGTTCCTCACCAAGGGCGGTTACGCGGCCGAGGCGGAGGCCGCCACCATCGCCGCGAGCCTCGGCCTGCCCGACCGGGTGCTCGGCCAGCCGCTGCGCACCCTCTCCGGCGGTCAGCGGCGCCGCGTCGAGCTGGCCCGCATCCTCTTCTCGGACGCCGACATCCTGCTGCTGGACGAGCCGACCAACCACCTGGACGCCGACTCGATCGTGTGGCTGCGCGACTTCCTCAAGACCTACCGCGGCGGTCTCATCGTCATCTCCCACGACGCCGATCTCGTGGAGACGGTGGTCAACAAGGTGTTCTGCCTGGACGCCAACCGATCGGCCATCGACATCTACAACATGGGCTGGAAGCAGTACCTCACCCAGCGCGAGGACGACGAGAAGCGGCGCCGCCGGGAGCGGGCCAACGCCGAGAAGAAGGCAGCCGCGCTCAACTCGCAGGCCGACAAGATGCGCGCCAAGGCCACCAAGGCGGTGGCCGCCAAGAACATGGCGCGCCGCGCCGAGAAGCTGCTGTCCGGGCTGGAGGGCGAGCGCCAGGCCGACAAGGTCGCCAAGCTGCGCTTCCCCGACCCGGCGCCCTGCGGCAGGACGCCGCTGATGGCCGAGGACCTGTCCAAGTCCTACGGCTCGCTGGAGATCTTCACCGGCGTCGACCTGGCAATCGACCGCGGCTCACGCGTCGTCATCCTCGGCCTCAACGGCGCGGGCAAGACGACGCTGCTGCGGCTGCTGGCCGGCATCGAGGAGCCCGACACCGGCAAGGTCGTCCCCGGCCACGGCCTCAAGCTCGGCTACTACGCGCAGGAGCACGAGACGCTGGACCCGGACCGCACGGTGCTGGAGAACATGCGCTCGGCAGCGCCCGACATGGACCTGGTCGCCATCCGTAAGACGCTGGGCTCCTTCCTCTTCTCCGGCGACGACGTCGACAAGCCCGCCGGGGTGCTCTCCGGCGGCGAGAAGACCCGGCTGGCCCTGGCCACCCTCGTGGTCTCCTCGGCCAATGTGCTGCTGCTGGACGAGCCGACCAACAACCTCGACCCGGCCAGCCGCGAGGAGATCCTCGGAGCCCTGCACACCTTCACCGGCGCCGTCGTGCTGGTCACCCACGACGAGGGCGCCGTCGAGGCGCTCCAGCCGGAGCGCATCATCATGCTGCCGGACGGTGTCGAGGACCTGTGGGGCGAGGAGTACGCGGACCTCGTCGCCCTTGCTTGATCCATCTGAGATGGATCATTCGGCCGACGGTTGATCCTTCATCTGAGTGAGTGCGGCTCGTACCCCGGCGCGGCCCCGCGGCTGCGCCGGGTCTTCGTGGCAGGAGCCGTCGACGGGCCGCGCTCATTTCGCGGGCACGCTGCTGACCTGCGGGTTTCCCCATTGTTCCGGCTCGGTATGGGTCGTGCACGTGCATCTGCATGAGGACGGAATCGATTGCTCCAGGGCAAGCGTGGTGTGCACAAGTTCCCAAGCTGCTCACGAAGACCTTGCCGAATGGGTGGCCAGAAGTGGGGGGAGGGGTGATCATGAGAGTCACAGAGCGCACTTCCCATGAGGAGGCACGGGTGGCCGAGACTCTGAAGAAGGGCAGCCGGGTGACCGGCGCCGCGCGCGAAAAGCTCGCGGCAGACCTCAAGAAAAAGTACGACTCCGGAGCGAGCATCAGGGCGCTGGCCGAAGAGACGGGCCGTTCCTACGGGTTTGTGCACCGGATGCTCAGCGAGTCGGGTGTGAACCTGCGCGGACGCGGCGGAGCGACCCGAGGCAAGAAGTCGAGCTCCTCCTGAGGAGGCTTTCGGGCGTTCCCTCCGGTGGTTACTCTTCGGTTGGACATACTGCTGGGTAACCACCGGAGGAACCTCGATGACCCTGCTCAACCAGGACGGCGTGCACGTCGCCGCCGACGGTGAGGTGGCCGCGGTCACCCTCACCAACCCGGCCAAGCGCAATGCGCAGACGCCCGCCATGTGGCGAGCACTGGCCGAGGCGGGACGCGTGCTGCCGGGGACGGTCCGGGTCGTCGTGCTGCGCGGCGAAGGCAAGTCCTTCTCCGCGGGGCTCGACCGCCAGGCGTTCGAGCCGGACGGCTTCGAGGGCGAGCGGTCCTTCCTGGAGCTCGCGCGTGACACCGACGAGCAACTGGACGCCGCCATCGCGGAGTACCAGCAGGCGTTCACCTGGTGGCGCCGCCCCGACCTGATCAGCATCGCAGCAGTCCAGGGCCATGCCATCGGCGCCGGGTTCCAGCTCGCACTCGCCTGTGACCTGCGGGTGTGTGCGCAGGACGTGCAGTTCGCCATGCGGGAGACCAGCCTCGGACTGGTACCCGACCTGACCGGTACCCACCCCCTGGTGGGACTGGTCGGCTATGCGCGCGCTCTCGAGATATGCGCCACCGGCCGCTTCGTCCACGCCGAGGAGGCCGAGCGCGTCGGGCTCGCCAATCTGGTCGTGCCCGCCGAGGAGCTCGACGGCGCCGTCACCGATCTGACCGCAGCCCTCCTCGCCGCTCCCCGCAACGCGGTGGTCGAGACCAAGGCGCTGCTCGCCGGAGCCGGTACGCGTACGTACGAGGAACAGCGCGCCGCGGAGCGGGCCGCCCAGGCCCGCCGTCTCCGCGACCTCGCGGGGTTCGGCGATTGAGGCTTGCCCGGCGCCTTTTGGTTCGCCCCTCCGTTGTTCCGGGTACGGGGTGCCCCTGCCGGACGCTTGCGGGCTGCGGGCTGGTTATGGCTGGTCGCGCAGTTCCCCGCGCCCCTGACGGGGCGCAGCCCTTCATGCCGGGTACGCAAGATCCGCCGCCGCGCGGGGTCACACTCGGTCGATGGCGGTCACCACGATGGCGACGGTCACCTTGCCGGAGGCGCCGAGCGCGTCGCGCGCTGCGGCTCCGGCGGCGCGAGCCGTGTCGAGGGCGCGGCGGGTGGGCGAGAGCCCCAATTGGAGCAGGACGTGACAGCGGCCTTCTTCCGGGTCGCCCTCGATCTTGACGGCGCTGACCGCCGGACCGGCGGCGACGCGGGAGAGGGCCGGGCCTGTCACGGGGGCGAGCCGGGCCACACCGTCCACGGCGAGCACGGCGCGGGTGACGCGGTCGGCGGCGGCACGGTGGGCTGCCCCGGCGGAGCCGGCCGAGCCCGACATCCGGGCTTCCTCCGCCTCCGGTGCCCGTCCGGGCCTGGGCCCGCCGCCCTCGGCCGAGTCGGTGATCCCCGCCTCCACGAGCTCGGTGACCCGCAGATCCACGCTCTCCAGCGCGAGCCCCAGCTCTTGCTCGGCGGCGGCCAGCAGCGTGCGTCGTACATCGTCAGCGGCAGCGGGTACGGGCCGGTCGGCGGGGGCCGCCAGTTCGGCGGTCAGCGTCAGCGGACCGGGCGGCATGGCGCTGGGCGGCGGGGGGACGGCGGGTTCGACGGCAGCCCGCGGAGTGGTGAGCTCCACCCGCATCGCGCTCAGTCGTACGCCCGGTACCGGCCGTACCGACCGGCCGAGTACGGCGAGCGCTGCCTCCTCCGTCACCCAGGCGCCGTCCGTCGCCTCGCCCAGCGGCAGGAGCCGCCCCAGACCGAGCTGTTGGCGTACCGCCTGGGTCAGCCGTTCCGCCGTCATGGTGCGCACTCCCTTTCCGCATCCTGCTGCTTGCCGCAAGGAGAACCTGCCGCGTCGGCGGTGCCCCCTCGCGCACCGCACTGCGTACGGGGGCCGTTGTCACCCGGTCGGCGGCGCGCCCCGGATCTGCGCGAGCGGTGCACACCGGGTCGTGCTTACGGTGAGCAGCGGAGCGGCAGGCCGCTTCGAACCTCCGAAAGGGGCGCAGAGATGTCCGAGACCAGTTCGTCCGCCCGCTCCGACAGCCGCACCGCGCGCACGGCCAACCAGCCCGCCGGTGGCACGACCGAGCAGCCGCGCCGGATCGGCGGGCTGGCGCCCGCGGGCTCCCGCGGCCGCACCACCATCTCCGACGGTGTGGTCGAGAAGATCGCGGGCATGGCGGCCCGCGACGTGGTCGGCGTCCATGCGATGGGCGGCGGCATGGCCCGTACGTTCGGCGCCGTCCGCGACCGGGTGCCCGGCGGCGGCCGGTCCGTCACCCGCGGCGTCAAGGCCGAGGTCGGCGAGGTACAGACGGCGCTCGATCTGGAGATCGTCATCGACTACGGCGTGTCGATCTCGGACGTGGCGCGCTCCGTGCGGGAGAACGTGATCTCGGCCGTCGAGCGGATGACGAGCCTCGAGGTGGTCGAGGTCAACATCGCGGTGAGCGACGTCAAGCTGCCGGACGAGGAGGAAGAGGAAGAAGAGGAGCAGGAACGCCCCCGCCTGCAATGAGAACTTGACCGTGCAATGAGCACTTGCAGTGAGCAACGCAATGAACAGCAGCGCCGCGGTGAGCGCTAGCGGCGCCCCTGGCGAAGTGATCGCGCGCCGCGCGCCCCGCCGCGGTGCCGAGCGAAGGAGCGCACGATGAGCATGGCCTTTGTCGGCTTGATCGCCGGCCTGGCGCTGGGCTTCGCCGGGTACTTCGGCGGTTTCGGAGCCTTCGTGCTGGTGGCGGCGCTGGGGGCCGTCGGCTTCCTGGTGGGCAGATTCTTCGACGGGGATATGGACGCGGGGGAGTTCTTCCGTGGCCGGGGCAGCGAGCGCCGCAGGTGACTCCGTGACGGATACGCAGGTTTCCGCGGGTGAGCGCGGGGCGATCCGGATCGCCGACCGCGTGGTCGCCAAGGTCGCGGCCCAGGCGGCGCGGGAGGCGCTGCGCGGGGCCCGGGAAGAGGACGGCCGGCCGACGGGCGGGCCGCCCGTGCGCCGGCCGGTCCGACGTACGGGGGTCACGGTCCGGGAGCGGACGGCACGGGTGCGGATCGGGCTGGAGCTGGGCTACCCCTCGGACATCGGCGCGCAGTGCGGCGCGGTGCGCCGGCGCGTGATCTCGCGGGTGGGTGAACTGGTCGGCATGGACGTACCGGACGTGGCCCTGGACATCGAACGCCTCCACTCGGCGCAGTTGAAGGGCGACAGCTCCGGGAGGGTGACGTGACCCGGGAAAGCGATACCGGCGACCCCCGCCCGGCCGCGCGGAAGCAGGGGCATGGGCACGGACCGGGCTCCACGATGGAGAAGCCCTCCCAGACCCCCGAGACCCCCGAGACCCCTGAGACCCCCGAGACCCCTGAGACCCCCGAGACCCCTGAGACCCCCCAGACCCCCGGGACTCCCGAGCCACCGGAGCCGCCCACCCCCGAGCACCCCAGGGCCGAGGCGGCGCCCCCCGGCGCGGACGGCGGGCCGGGCGAGGGGAAGGCGGGGCGGTTCTGGTCGGTACGCAGGATGCCGGCCGGAATCGTCGCACTGTTGCTTTTCGCCGGGGTCGGCATTCTGCTGTACGACGTGGCCTCCGTTCGCGCCGACCGTCCGGGCATGGTCTGGCGCCGCACCCTCACCGACGAGCTGGCAGGCCGACGGCTCGATGACACCTACATGCTGGCGGGCGCCGCGGTGGTCGCCGTGCTCGGGCTGTGGCTGCTGGTGCTGGCCCTCACGCCTGGGAAGCGGTCGCTGCTGATGATGCGGCCGGATGTTCCGCAGGTGCGCGCCGGGCTGGAGCGGTCGGCTGCGGCGCTGGTGCTGCGGGACAGGGCGATGGAGATCTCGGGCGTGCAGTCGGTGCGGGTCACCGTCACCCGCCGCAAGGTCCGCGCCCGGGCGGCAGCGCACTTCCGCGACCTGGACGAGGTACGCAGCGACCTGGACGGCGCGCTGCGCGAAGGCATCGGACAGCTGGGCCTGGCCAGTCGGCCCGATCTGTCCGTACACGTACGACGGCCGGCGAAACGACGGTGAGGCGAGGGCGATGCTGCGGACCGTGAACCGGGTGCTGACCGCGCTGATCGGGCTGGCGCTGCTCGCGCTCGGCCTGGCCGTGCTCTTCGCGGGGCTGGACCTGCCCCGCCGCTGGGGGGTCACCATGCCGTCCGGCTGGCCGTGGGACCGGCCCCGGGACGTGGTGCTCAGCGATGCCGACCGCACCCGGTGGACCGACGAGGGCTGGTGGTGGCCGGTAGCCCTCGCCGTCCTGGCTGCGCTCTTCCTTCTGTGCATGTGGTGGCTACTGGCGCAGTTGCGGCAGCAGCGACTGAACGAGGTACTGGTCGACAGCCGGGACGGCGAGGGCGCGGTGCTGCGCGGGCGTGCCGTGGAGGACGTCATCGGGGCCGAGGCGGAATCGCAGCCGGGTATCGACCGGGCGCGTGTCGTGCTGACGGGGCGGCGCCACCAGCCCAGGGCCCGTATCGGACTGGTGCTGGCCGCGTACGCCAAGCCGGGACCCGCCGTGCACCAGCTCCGCCGTGAGGCAATCGCCCATGCGGTGACCTCGGCCGGACTGGAAGCCCTCCCGGCCGAGGTCAGAATGCGCGCCGCCCGCCACCGCGCGGAGCGCGTGAGCTGACGGCCGAGGAAACCGGCGGCCGGCGCCGCGATCAGAGGCCGTGCAGTGCCCCGCCGTCCACCGGAAGCATCACCCCGGTCAGATACGAGGCGGCGGGGGAGAGCACGAAGGCCGCCGTGCGGCCGAACTCCTCCGGGGTGCCGTAGCGGCGCAGCGGGATGCCCGCAGAATTGCGTTCGCGGGCGGCGTCCCCGTCGCCGGAGAGGGAGTCGAGGTACTGCATCCGCTCGGTCCCGATCCGGCCGGGCATCAGCCCCAGCACCCGGATGCCGCGCGGGCCCAGCTCGCCTGCGAGGGTCTTGGCGAACCCCGCCAGGCCGGGGCGCAGTCCGTTGGAGAGGGTCAGCCCGGGGATCGGTTCGCGTACGGAGCCGGAGAGTACGAAGCCGATCACCCCGCCCTCGCCAAGCTCGCCCGCCGCCGCGCGCGCCAGCCGAACGGCGCCGAGGAAGACATTGTCGAAGGCCGTCTGCCACTGCTCGTCGGTGAGCTGGTCCGCGGGCACGCCCGCCTGCGGGCCGCCGACGCTGACGAGGATGCCGTCGAATCGCCCGAACCGCTCCCGGGCCGCCGCGATCACCCGCCCCGGGGTCTCCGGGTCGGCGTTGTCAGCGGCAACGCCGAGCGCCCGGCCTTCGGCTCCCGACGCCTCCACCCCGAGCTGCGCCGCCGCCTCCTCGGCCGACTTCTCCGACCGGCCGGTCACGACGACACGTGCCCCCTCGGCGAGCAGTTGAGCAGCAGTGGCGAACCCGAGCCCCCGGGTGCCGCCGGTGATGACATAGACGCGCTCTGATAGTCCAAGGTCCATGCCCTGCAGTTTGCCTGACGGCTGCGGACGCTGTGGTTGCGGAGTCCGCCTATTCCGCCGGACCCTCGCCCTCGTGGTTGCTCGCCGTCGCGGCGGGAAAAGTTCGGGGGCTCCGCCCCCGATCCCCCGGTCGGGCTTTGCCCCGGCCCCCGTTCGGGCTTCGCCCCCTGGGGCGCGGAGGCAGAGCCATCAGCCACATCTGTCCGCCGCGACGGGGGTGTGGGGGCGGAAGCCCGCGCGATGGGGTTACGGGGGCGGAGCCCTCGTAACCCTTTCCGCCGCAATGGCGAGCAACCACGAGGGCGAGGGTCCGGCGGAAAATCAGGCGGCCTCAGCCACCACGTCCGACGAACCCCGCCGCTCCGCGGCCTCGCGGCGGACGAGGATGACCCAGCCGACGGGTACCGCGGCGGTGAACAGCCACCACTGGACGGCGTAGGCCATGTGCGGGCCGATGCCGCTGTGGTCGGGCTCGGGCAGCACCTCGGGCTGTTTGCCCGCGGGCTTGGGGGAGGTCTTGACCATTTGGATGAAGCCGCTCAGCAGCGGCCGACCCGCCTCTTCGGCCTGCTTGTGGCTGTTGATCATCATGACCTGGCGGTCGGGCAGGCCCTTGGTGTCCTTGATGCCGCTGGCCTCGGTGGTCTCGTCGGGCATCAGCCGCCCGACGACGCCGACCCGGCCCTGCGGCGGCGCGGGCACCTTGGGGAAGGCGGTCAGATCGCGGTCGGCGCGGATCCAGCCGCGGTTGACGAGGATTGCCGAGCCGTCCTTCAGGACGAGCGGGGTGACGACGAAGTAGCCGATGGTGTCGCGGTCCGGGCCCGTACGGTGCCGGACGACGACCTCGTGCGCGGTGTCGAACGTCCCGCGCGCGGTGACCGTACGGAATTTGTCGTCGTCGGCGGGCTCCCGGCCCTTCCCGGTCAGTTCGGTGACCGGCACGGTGGGTGCCGCCAGGCTCGCGGCCACTTCCTCGTTGCGCGCCACCCGGTCCTCATGGCGGTGCAGCTGCCAGAAGCCCAGCTTGATCATGGTGGGGATCAGCACAAGGCCGAGCAGGGTGAGGATCACCCACTGCCGGGACAACAGGAAGCGGTACACGTCTACCGACGGTACCCCGCGCCCTTCAGCCCTCCGGCGCGGGGGCCACGTCCTGGAGAAGCTGGGTGAAGGCGGCCTCGTCGATGACGGGCGTGCCGTAGGAGCGGGCCTTCACCACCTTCGACGCAGGGGAGTCCGGGTCGTTGGTGACCAGCAGGCTGGTGAGCCGCGAGACGCTGGTCGCGATGTGCAGCCCCGCCTCGATGGCACGGTCCTCCAGCAGTTCCCGGTCCACGGAGGTGTCCCCGGAGATGGCCACCCGCATCCCCTGCACCAGCCGCCCCTCCGGTTCGTACCGCCCCGGGTTCGGGTACGGGCAGGCGGGGCGCTTGCGCGAGGGGCGCCAGGTGCCGTACCCGCGGCCGTACGAGCCGTACCCGGATCCGGCGCCCGCCCCGCCGCCGGCCCGGCGCGGCACCACCGCGTCGGTCCACTCGCTGAGCGGCTGGCACGCCAGCAGCGGCAGCCGTACCTGCTGCCGCGCCGCCAGATGAAGGCTGGGGCGGAACGCCTCGGCCAGCACCCGAGCGTCGTCCAGCGCGTGGTGCGCCCGCTGCTGGACCACGCCGTAGTGCGCGGCGAGGGACTCCAGCTTGTGGTTGGGCAGCGGCAGCGACAGCTCCTTGGACAGCGCGATGGTGCACAGCCGCTGGCGCACCGGGGCCTCGCTCTTGGCCCGCGCGTACTCCCGCGCGATCATCGACCAGTCGAAGATGGCGTTGTGCGCGACCAGGACGCGGTCGGCCAGACGGGCGGCGAACTCCTCGGCGATCTCCTCGAAGAGCGGCGCGTCGGCGAGCGCCTCGGACGTCAGCCCGTGGATCCAGGTGGGGCCGGGGTCGCGCTGCGGGTTGACCGGCGTGTACCAGTGGTCCTGGACCTCGCCGCGTGCGTCCAGGTGGTAGACGGCTGCGGACACTATCCGGTCGTCCCGCGCGAGGCCCGTGGTCTCCACGTCCACCACCGCATAGCCGTCCGGGTATCCGGCGGGCCAGCTGAGCGGCGGCTGTGCGTCGGCGGCGGGCTGCGCGGGAATGCGCGTGGACGTCCCGTCCATGCGTGCCGTCTGGTCTTCGAGCATGGTCACAGAGAATACGGGGCGGTACTGACAGTGCCTTACGCCGCGCCCGCGCCGGTGCGGACGACGGGGCTCGCCCGGCCATCCGCCCAGAGCTCGGAGCAGGGCAGTACGGAGGAGCGTCAAACCCCCTGCTGTGGGGGCGAATCGGGCACTCCGAGCAGGCCGTCGACCAGCGCCCGCAGCGTAGCCGTGAAGACCTTCTCCGCGTCCGGTGGCGTGGCCAGCGCGCGTACCAGCGCCGCGTCGTCCGTCTCCCGGTCGCTCTCCCACAGTTCCGGTTCGCCGGGATACTGCAGGGGCGCGCGTTCCCGGTTGCGTTCGACCAGCACATGACCGATGACCGAGAACTGCACGGCGCGTACCGCCTCCGCAGCGCGCGCCCCGCGCAGCCCGGCGGCGTGCGCTTCCCTCACGAGCGCCCGCTGTGCGGACAGGAACATCCGTTCCGTCAGGCCCCGTTCGTGGACCATCGCGATCAGATGCGGGCGGGCCCGCAGTTCGCGCCGCAGCGTCCGCGCGATGGAGACCGTGCGGGCCTGCGGGGTCCGGCCGCGCGGCTGGATCTCGCCCAACTCCCGTACGGTGCGCTCGACAAGGGCCTCCAGCAGCGACTCGCGGTTGCCCACGTGCCAGTAGATGGAGGTCACCGCGGTGCCGAGCTCGGCGGCGAGCTTGCGCATGGTGAGCGCCTGCGGGCCGTGCTGCCGCACCAGTGCCGCGGCGGCGTCCAGCACCGCCTCGCGGTTCAGACCGGTCATGATCCCCCATTCTGGACGGTCCGTGTGTCTTCACCCTTCGCGGAGTCTGCTGTAACGGTGTTACAGCACTGTCCCTTGGAGGTGTCGCAGATGGCACGTGTCCGGTACGGCCCGCGCGACGAGACCGAGATCAGGCGGGCGAGAGAAGCCGGCGCCCAACTCCCTGACATCTGGTCCACAGGCGTGGTGGCCGTCTGGGAGACCGACCCCGATGTGGTGGCCGCCGTCCTCCCGCCGCCCCTCGAACCCGCCGAACGCCCCCTGGTACGGGCCAACATCAGCCAGGTCGACCTGCCCGGCTACCCGCTCGGCGCCGGCTCGGTCGCCGTGGCGGCCCGGCACTCCGGCGCCGACGGCTGGTATCCGCTGGTGATGCCGATGACCCATGAGCGGGCGCTCATCGGGGGCCGGGAGGTCTTCGGCGAGCCCAAGAAACTCGGCGAGGTCACGATCGAGCGCAGTCCGGACGGTTCGCTCCGGGCAAGGCTCGCCCGGCACGGCATCACCTTCGTCGAAGTGACCGGCACGGTGGGCCCCGCGCTGCCGCCGCCCGAGCCGGGCGAGAAGCTGGACTTCTACTTCAAGTTCCTCCCCGGTGTGGACGGCACCGGATTCGACATCGACCCCGTCCTCGTGCACTGCCTGCGCCACGAGAAGGTCCGCAAGCTGGAGTCCGTCACCGGCGAGGTCGTCCTGCGCGAGTCGCCGTACGACCCGGTCGCCGATCTGCCCGTGCGGCGGCTGGTCGAGATCACCCTCGGCGAGAAAACCAGCGACCAGCGCGGCCGTGTCGCCGAACACGTCAGCGCCCAGGCCCTGTTGCCCTACGTGCACCAGCGCTACGACGACGCGGCGCAGGTGCTCGACGCCCCACCACAGCCGGCCGGCGTGGCGTCAGAGGGGAGCTCCTGATGCGGCTGCAACCAGGGCAGACGGCCGTCGTCACCGGTGCCGCCAGTGGAATCGGTCTCGCCCTGGCGCGCCGGTTCGCCGCCGAGGGGCTGTGCGTCGTGCTCGCCGACGTGGAGCGCGGCCCGCTGGAGAAGGCCGCCGGTGAACTGCGCGCCGACGGGGCGCGGGTGCTGGCACATCTCACCGACGTCAGCGAACCCGACTCCGTCGAGGCGCTGGCCGAGGCCGCCTGGGCGACGTTCGGCGGCGTCCATGTGCTGTGCAACAACGCGGGCGTCGGCTCCGGGGCCGAGGGCCGGATGTGGGAGCACGAACTCAACGACTGGAAGTGGGCGTTCGCGGTCAACGTCTGGGGCGTCTTCCACGGCATCCGGGCCTTCCTGCCCCGCATGCTGGAGTCCGGCGAGCCCGGCCACGTCGTCAACACCTCATCGAGTGACGGCGGTATCGCGCCACTGCCGACCGCTTCGGTGTACGCGGTGACCAAGTCCGCCGTGGTCACCATGACCGAGTCGCTCTACGCACACCTGCGCGCCGAGTCGGCCGCGGTCGGCGCCTCGGTGCTCTTCCCGGGCCCGCACATGCTGCGCACCGGCCTGTGGGAGTCGTACCGCAACCGCCCCACGCGTTACGCCAAGACCCGCCCGCGCAAGACCCCCTACCGCACGCTCGGCCAGTGGGAGGCGGCCATGCGCGAGTCCGGGCAGCAGGTGCGCTTCACACCCGTCGAAGACGTCGCCGAACTCGTCGTGGCGGGCATCCGGAACGACAGCTTCTGGATGCTCCCTCCCAGCGAGCACAGCGACGCCCAGATCCGCGCCCGTGCCCGCTCCATGCTGGAGCGCACCGACCCGGGCTACCTGGAGAGCTTCGTACTGGATTAGTGCTCGAGCTGTGACCGGCCGGGGGTCCGGGGGTTGTCCCCTGGAGGGTCGCAGCGTGCTCGAGTTGTGACCGGCCGGGGGTCCGGGGGTTGTCCCCTGGAGGGTCGCAGCGTATTGGATGAGGAGGGCCCAGCCATGCGTGCACCCCACGACGACCCGTACCTGATCATCTCCTCCGACTGCCACGCCGGACTGCCCACCGAGCAGTACCGGCCCTACCTGGAGAGCAAGTATCACCGGGAGTTCGACGACTTCCTCGCCCAGCGGGACGCGCGGATCGAGGAGTCCACCCGCCTCGGCATCCGGAACGAGACGTTTGCCCGCAAGTGGTTCGAGGAGAACGAGGAAGGGCTGCGCGGCGGCTGGGATGCGGCGCAGCGCGTCAAGGAGCTCGACGGCGACGGGGTGGCCGGTGAGGTGGTCTTCCCCGACGCCGACGCCGTCGACAGCGGTACCGCCGCGCCCTTCGGCGTCGGCCTGGGCCTGAGCGGTGACCAGGACCCGGAGCTGGGCATGGCCGGCGCACAGGCACACAACCGCTGGCTGGCCGAGTTCTGCTCCGTACATCCCGAACGGCACTGCGGCGTCGCCCTCTTACCGGTCACCGGTGAGGTGAAACGCGTTGTCGCCGAGATCCACCGCGCGCGAGAATCCGGACTGGGGGCGCTGATGATCCCGTCCATGTGGGTCGACAAGGCGCCCTACCACGACCGGCGTTACGACCCAGTGTGGGCGGCAGCGGCGGAGACGGCCATGCCGGTCGTCACTCATTCGGGTGCGGCACCCCGCCACGAGTACGGCGATCATCTGGGCATCTACGTCAGCGAAGTCACCTGGTGGCCCGCGCGCCCGCTGTGGTTCCTGCTGTGGTCCGGCGCGTTCGAGCGGCACCCGGGGCTGCGGTTCGGCGTCGCCGAGTCCGGCTGCTGGTGGCTGCCCAATCTGCTGTGGTTCATGGACCGGCTCTACCTGGGCGCGCACGGCGGCAAGAAGCTCTCCCCGTTCGCCGAGCTCCAGCGCCCGCCGCACGAGTACCTCGACCGGCAGATCTTCGTCTGCGCCACCAACACCAAGCGGCGCGAGCTGGCCCAGCGCTACGAGATCGGCGTCGACAACATCCTGTGGGGCAGCGACTTCCCACACCCCGAGGGCACCTGGCCCCGCACCCGGGAGTGGCTGCGCGACACCTTCCACGACATTCCGGTGGCCGAGACGCGCCGGATGCTGGGCCAGGCGGCGGCCGAGGTCTTCGGCTTCGACACCGCGGCCCTCGCGCCGCTCGCCCACCGGATCGGCCCCACCCCCGCCGAGCTGGGCCAGCCCGCCGACCAGGGGCCGGTGGAGGAGTCCTGGCGCCGCGCCCGCGAGACGGGCCGGCACTGGCTGACCGGAGCCGACTTCCCGTTCACGGGGGTGGACGCGCAATGAGCACCCGCACCGACCACAGCGCCGCCGGCCGCTACACCGTCATCTCTGCCGACTGCCACGCAGGCGCCGACCTGCTCGACTACAAGCCCTATCTGCCCAAGCGCCACCACGACGACTTCGACGCCTGGGCGGCCGACTACGTCAACCCGTACGAGGACCTGCTCGCCGACACCGCCGACCGCAACTGGAACTCCGGGCGGCGGCTGGCCGAGATGGAGGCGGACGGCATCGTCGCCGAAGTCGTCTTCCCCAACACCATCCCGCCGTTCTTCCCGTCCGCCTCCCTGATGGCGCCCGTCCCCACCCCGGAGGAGCTGGACCGGCGCTGGGCGGGGCTGCGCGCCCACAATCGCTGGCTCGCCGACTTCTGCGCCGAGGCGCCGGGACAGCGGGCCGGTGTCGCACAGATTCTCCTCAACGACGTCGACGAGGCCGTACGTGAGGTGCGCCGGACCCGTGAGGCTGGCCTGACAGGCGGCGTACTGCTGCCGGGCGTACCGCCGGGTTCCGGTATCCCCGAGCTGTACTCCGAGGTCTACGACCCGCTGTGGGCCGTCTGCGCGGAACTGGACGTTCCCGTCAACCACCACGGCGGCTCGGCCTCTCCGCCGCTGGGGGACGAGCCCGCCGCACGCGCGGTGTTCATGGTGGAGACGACGTGGTTCTCGCACCGCGCCCTGTGGCATCTGATCTTCGGCGGGGCCTTCCGCCGCCATCCCTCGCTGCGGCTGGTGCTGACCGAGCAGGGGTCCGGATGGATCCCCGGCGTGCTGGAGATGCTGGACTACTACCATCAGCGGCTGGTCTCCGCGGCGGGCCGGTCGGCGGCCACCGCCGAGTCCAAGTTCGGTGCGGGCCTCGCCGAGGCCATGGGGCAGCGCCCCAGCGCGGTATGGCGCGAGAACTGCTATGTCGGGGCCAGCTTCATGCGGCCGCACGAGGTGCCGCTGCGGGAGCGCATCGGCCGCGACAAGATCATGTGGGGCAGCGACTACCCCCATGACGAGGGCACCCAGCCCTACTCGCGGGAGGGGCTGCGGATCGCCTTCGCGGGGCTGCCGCCGGAGGAGGTCGCCGCCATGGTGGGCGGCAACGCGGCCCGGGTGTACGGGTTCGACCTGGAGTTCCTCGACGCGATCGCCGCCCGGGTCGGCCCCACGGTCGCCGAGATCGCCGAGCCGCTGACCCAGGTCCCGGCCGACGCCACCAGCCCGGCCTTCGCCCCGGGAGGGAGCGTACGGGTGTGGTGAGGCAAGAACTTCATACCGGGCGGTAACAACCCCTGGCGCGGCGCCGTCACCGGCTTTACCTTGCTGACATGCCGTCTAGCCTGCCCGATGTCGTCCTCTGGTCCATCCCCGCCTTCGTCCTGCTCACCGTCATCGAAATGGTGAGCTACCGGTTGCATCCGGACGAAGACTCCGCCGGTTACGAGGTGAAGGACGCCGCGGCCAGCATCACCATGGGGCTCGGCAGCCTGGTGTTCGACGCGCTGTGGAAGATACCGATCGTCGCGATCTACGCGGCGATCTACGAACTCACCCCGCTGCGCGTGCCGATCCTCTGGTGGACCTTGCCCCTGATGCTGCTCGCGCAGGACTTCTTCTACTACTGGTCGCACCGTGGCCACCATGTGATCCGCATCCTGTGGGCCTGCCATGTCGTGCACCACTCCAGCGAGAAGTTCAACCTCACCACGGCGCTGCGCCAGCCGTGGACGACCTGGACCGTGTGGCCGTTCTACGTCCCGGTGATCGCTTGCGGCGTCCATCCGGCGGCCCTCGCGTTCTGCTCCTCCGCCAACCTCGTCTACCAGTTCTGGATCCACACCGAGCGGATCGGGAAGCTGCCCAGGCCGATCGAGTTCGTCTTCAACACGCCCTCGCACCACCGGGTCCACCACGCGTCCCAAGGCGGCTATCTGGACCGCAACTTCGGCGGCATCCTGATCGTCTGGGACCGGCTCTTCGGCTCGTTCGTACCGGAGACCGACGCGTGCGTCTTCGGGCTGACGAAGAACATCAACACCTACAACCCGCTGCGCGTCGCCACCCACGAGTACGCGGCCATCGCCCGCGACCTCCGCACGGCGCGCAGCTGGCGCGAGCGGGCGGGCCGCGTCTTCCGCGGTCCGGGATGGCGGCCGACGGCCGTCACAGCGCGGCCCGCAACGGAAGGAGCCGGACCGCAGGATGTGCGGTCCGGCTCCTCGCCACTTCCCTAGGGCGCGTCCGGCGCCTCTTCGTACCCGGCATGTGAGGCTGCGCTTGCCCACCCTGCGCCCCTGGGAGCACCTCCCGGCCGGAGGCTGGGGGAGCAGACTGCCCAAGCTTCGCAGCAGTGGGCAATCGGCGCGGTCATCACTTCGTGACGGCCGCCAGCGCGTCCACGAGCCCATGGCCGTAGAAGCTGTTGTTGCCCTTCACACCGGTGCACTTCGCGGCGTAGGTGCCGCGGTTGCCCGGGTCGTACTTCTCCGGGCACGGCAGGGTCTGCGCCTGCGCCTTCAGCAGCCAGGAGATCTCCTGGGGGCTGGACTTGGGGTGCTTGCTCTTGAGCAGCGCCGCCACGCCCGCGACCTGCGGTCCGGCCATCGAGGTGCCCTGGAGGTAGGCGTACTCGCCGTTCGGCATGGTGGACAGCACGCCACCGTCCTTGGCGGGCTCCTCCGGCGTCTGGAACGACCGGTCACCCCCTGGGGCGGTGACGTCGATCTGGTCCCGGCCGTAGTTGGAGTAGTACGACTTCAGATTCTCCGGACCGGTCGACGAGACCGAGGTGGCGCCGTTCAGCATGGTCGGCACGTCCGGGCAGGTGGCCGGATCGATGGTGCGCTTGACCGGAGTGCTGTCGTCCGGGCTGGTGTCGTCCATGATCTCCGATGCCGCCAGGTCGTGCGAGGAGTTGCCCGCAGAGCTGACCGTAGTGACGCCCTTGCCCTGCGCGTACCTGATGGCACGCTGCACCGACTCGGCAATGGCCTTCTGGTCGGCCTGGTCGTCGCAGTTGTACAGCCACGGGTCGACGTAGTAGCTGTTGTTGGTGACCTTGATGCCGTGGTCGGCCGCGTAGACCATCGCGCAGACGACGGCCTCGCTGTAGAACAGCGCGGTCTCCGGCTCGCTCACCTTGAGGGACGCGATCTTCACACCGGGAGCGGTGCCCGCGATGCCGACGCCGTTGCGAGGGGCGGCGATGATGCCCGCGACGTGAGTGCCGTGGTAGTCCCCGTCAGGGTTGTACGGCCGCCAGGCGCCGGGTGTGGTGTCGGCCTTGCCGCCGACGCAGTTCGCGGACTGCGTCGCGGAGAAGTTCGGCTTCAGGTCCGGGTGGGTGTCGTCCACGCCGGTGTCGATGACGCCGACGGTGACCTTCCTGCTGCCCTCGTCGACCTTGGCCGCCTTGTCGGCCTTGATGGCCCGCTTGTCCCACTGGAGGGATTCCAGCGGCTCCTGCTCCTTGGCCTTCGCCTTCGCCAGGGTGGACTTCGCCTTGGGCTCCTTGACGAAGTGGGGCTTGCCCACCTCGGTGGTGGTGGCGGCCTTCAGCGGGGCGGTGCGGGTGGCGCCCGCCGAGTCGACGCCGTCGACCGCACGCAGCGTCTTGCCGAACTCCGGGTTGCTGGAGTGCGCGACGATGACGCCTATTTTCCGGTACGTGGCGACGACCTTGCCGTCAGCCTCGCGTATTTCGTTCTTGACCCGTTCGACGGTACCGCCTTCGGTTTCGGTGTTGACGATGTAGCTGAGCTTCTCGCCGGACTTCGCCTTGGGCGCCGCGGCAGCGGCCCGCTCGGTGGTCTGCGCGTTGGCGGCAGCCGCGCCTGCCAGGCCGAGGGAGGCGGTCAGTACCAGTCCCAACGGCACCGCGAGTGCGCGCCGCCGTCTGGATGGTCTCGAATCCATGGGGTCTCCATGTCGTCTGAAGTTGTCCACAGACGACGGAAGTTATCCCTGTGGGCCAGGTAACTGCAATGGATTGATGAAGAAAGTCCGAAGGCAGTGCACAACCGTGATCGGTCCTATCCGTTTCAACTACCGACCCCTGTTGTAGCGCCCAAGTCACGATCTACGATGCGCGCACTGTGCGTCCATTGAGACGTGGGTCACACCTTCTGTCCGAACCGTCCCCCATCACGTTCCTCACGTTCCGTCTGGAGTCACTGTGGACACCGCCCCAGAGCACGCGAACCCCGGCCCACCGGGGCCCCGGGACTACACGGACGTGCAGCACAGCGCCGAGTTCGGTGAACTGCGGCGCGGCTACCGTTCGTTTGTCTTCCCGCTCACCGTCGCATTCATCGTCTGGTACCTGCTCTACGTCCTGCTCTCCAACTACGCGGGCGGGTTCATGGGCCACAAGGTCGTCGGCAACCTCAACGTCGCCTTCGTCTTCGGACTCGCGCAGTTCCTGACGACCTTCCTGATCGCCTGGTGGTACTCGCGGTTCGCCGCCGCGAAGCTCGACCCCAAGGCGGAAGCGCTCAAGACGCGGCTGGAGGCTGAGAACCTCCAGCGGGCCGCCGGTGGAGGGATCGGCCACCAGGCCGATCGCCTCATCAAGGACAAGAGCGAGCTCACCGGCAAGGAGGACGACGCATGAGCGCCACCCACGCACTCGCGGCCCCCGCCGTGCAGCTGGCCGCCGAAGGGGCGAGCGAGCACCGCCCGCTGATCATCACCCTCTTCTCCGTCTTCGTCGTCGCCACCCTGGCTGTCACCGTCTGGGCGGGCCGCCGCACCAAGGACGCCACCGACTTCTACGCCGGCGGGCGGCAGTTCACCGGCTTCCAGAACGGGCTGGCCATCTCCGGCGACTACATGTCGGCCGCGTCCTTCCTCGGCATCGCCGGCGCCATCGCCCTGTCCGGATATGACGGATTCCTCTACTCCATCGGCTTCCTGGTGGCCTGGCTCGTCGCCCTCCTCCTGGTCGCCGAACCGCTGCGCAACTCCGGGCGCTACACCATGGGCGACGTACTGGCCTACCGGATGCGCCAGCGGCCCGTACGCACCGCCGCCGGTGTCTCCACCATCGTCGTCTCGATCTTCTACCTGCTCGCCCAGATGGTCGGCGCCGGCGCGCTCGTCGCACTGCTGCTGGGCATCACCGGCGATACGGGCAAGAACCTGATCGTCGTCTTCGTCGGCGTCGTCATGATCCTCTACGTGACGATCGGCGGCATGAAGGGCACCACCTGGGTGCAGATGATCAAGGCGTGCCTGCTGATCGGCGGCACCGTCATCATCACCGTCCTGGTGTTCCACAAGTTCAACTACAACCTTTCCTCCCTCCTCGGCGCTGCCGCCGAGAACAGCGGAAAGGGTGCGTCGTTCCTGGAACCCGGGCTGAAATACGGCGTCACGACGACCTCGAAGATCGACTTCATCTCCCTCGGTATCGCACTCGTCCTGGGCACCGCCGGGCTGCCGCACATCCTCATCCGCTTCTACACCGTGCCCACCGCCAAGGCAGCACGGAAGTCGGTCAACTGGGCCATCGGCATCATCGGCGTCTTCTATCTGATGACCATCGCGCTCGGCTTCGGCGCCGCCGCGCTGCTCAGCCCCAAGACGATCACCGACTCCAACGAGGCGGGCAACACGGCGGCGCCGCTGCTCGCCCAGGAGATCGGCGGCGGCGCGGACTCGACCGGCGGCGCCGTACTGCTGGCGATGATCTCCGCGGTCGCCTTCGCCACCATCCTCGCCGTCGTCGCCGGACTGACCCTCGCCTCGTCGTCCTCCTTCGCCCACGACCTGTACGCCAACGTCATCCGCAGGGGCAGGGCCTCCGAGAAGGAGGAGGTCAAGGCGGCCCGCATCTCGGCCGTCATCATCGGTGGAGTCGCCATCGGACTGGGCATCTTCGCGGGCAAGCTCAATGTCGCGGGCTTGGTGGCCCTGGCCTTCGCGGTCGCCGCTTCCGCGAACCTGCCCACCCTCCTGTACAGCCTCTTCTGGAAGCGCTTCACCACCACGGGCGCCCTGTGGTCGATCTACGGCGGACTGCTCTCCTCGGTGTTCCTGGTGTTCTTCTCGCCGGTGGTCACCGGCAAGGAGACCTCCATGTTCCCCGACGCTGATTTCGCCTGGTTCCCCCTGGAGAATCCGGGCCTCATCTCCATCCCGCTGGGCTTCCTGCTCGGCTGGATCGGTTCCCTCCTCTCCAAGGATGAGGGCGCCGGCGGTGCGAAGTACGCCGAGCTCGAGGTGCGCTCCATGACAGGCGTCGGCGCCCACTGAGGGCTCCGCGGGCGGGTGCCGCCTCACAAAGCGGCGGCCCCGCCCGCGTGCCCCCACAAGCAACGGCCCTCACGCGTATGCGGTCCCCCAGAGGGCGCGGCCCTCTCAGGTGCGAGGGCGCAACAATTGGCGCTGTCGAATGTCACACCCGTGACCTACGCTGCGAAGCAGATCACGCACCTGGGAGGGCCGTCAGCATGCTGCTCGACACCTACGGCCGGGTCGCCACCGACCTGCGCGTCTCGCTGACCGACCGCTGCAACCTGCGCTGCACGTACTGCATGCCGGAAGAAGGGCTGCAGTGGCTCGCCAAGCCCGAGCTGCTGACGGACGACGAGCTCGTCCGGCTGATCCGCATCGCCACCACGGACCTCGGCGTCACCGAGGTCCGCTTCACAGGCGGCGAGCCCCTCCTGCGCCCGGGCCTGACCAGCATCGTGGCGCGCTGCGCGGAGCTGGAGCCTCGCCCCAGGATGTCGCTGACCACCAACGGCATCGGCCTGGAGCGCACCGCGGTGGCGCTGCGCGAGGCGGGCCTGGACCGGGTCAACGTCTCGCTGGACACCCTCGACCCCGAGACGTTTCAGCGCATGACCCGCCGCAAGCGCCATGCCGACGTGCTGCGCGGCCTGGCCGCAGCACGGGAGGCGGGCCTGACGCCGGTGAAGGTCAACGCGGTGCTGATGCCGGGGCTCAACGAACAAGAAGCTCCCGACCTGCTGGAATGGGCACTGGAAGAGGGCTATGAGCTCCGCTTCATCGAGCAGATGCCGCTCGACGCCCAGCACGGCTGGCAGCGCGACGGCATGATCACCGCTGGTGACATATTGGAGTCGCTGCGCACCCGCTTCACCCTCACCCCGGAGGGCCAGGAGGAACGCGGCTCGGCCCCTGCCGAGCGCTGGCTGGTGGACGGGGGCCCGCAGCGGGTCGGCGTCATCGCCTCGGTCACCCGGCCGTTCTGCCGGGCCTGCGACCGCACCCGGCTGACGGCCGACGGACAGGTGCGCACCTGCCTGTTCGCCACGGAGGAGTCCGACCTGCGTGCCGCACTGCGCGGCGGCGCCTCCGACGCGGAGGTCGGGGCGCTGTGGCGCAAGGCGATGTGGGGCAAAAAGGCGGGCGCCGGCATCGACGACCCCTCGTTCGTCCAGCCGCAGCGCCCGATGTCGGCAATCGGCGGCTGACCTTACGACCGACCGCTCAACGAGGCGCCCCGCGCCGGGCGAGTCAACGCCCCGCGCTCGGCGAGCCGGCGATCGCGCGCGCTCAACAACGCGAGGGCCCCACCCAGCGAGCCCTCCGACCCCCGCTCGCCGCTCGGCGATGCGCCAGTCCGCACTCAGCGAGCCGCGCTACCCGCCATGGGCCGACTCCCACTCGGCCAGCGGCACGGTGTCCTTCAGGAAGCCGCGGACGCCGAGGAACTTCGAGAGGTATTCGCGGTGTTCCTCACACGCCAGCCAGGTCTTGCGGCGGTCGGGGGTGTGCAGCTTCGGATTGTTCCAGGCGAGCACCCACACAGCCGGCTCACGGCAGCCCTTGGCGGAGCAGATCGGGGTGTCGGGCCCCTCGGAGGAGGGGGAGGCGGAAGGGATCACCCCTCCATCTTCTCGCACGCCCCGGACATTAAGCGACGCCGGGCAGCCACGGGGGGAGCCGCCCGGCGTCGGTCCATCGCTCCGACGGGGGATGCGGAGCGCACCTGAAGTATGGCATGCGGGAGCGCTCGCAGTGCACCGGAACCGCAGGATTGATCTGAGGTTTTCTTGAGCTTTGTGCGAAGAGCCAGATCAACTGCGGTCGCTCGTGGCCTCGTTCGAGTCCGGCTCAGCCCCTTCCGGGGCGGTTTCGTCCTCCGCTTTGGTCACCCGCGAGGCTTCCAGCGCTTCGTGCGGAGGATCAGGAATAACCGTCGGCGGAGCCGAAGGAGCATTCTCCCGGCCCGCGTTGGCGATCACCACCGCGATGTACGGAAGGGTCAGTCCGAGCACCAGCGCCACCACTGCCAGCGGACGCTGGACGTTCCACAGCACCACGGTGAGCAGGACTGCGACCGTGCGGATCAGCATGGAGATCACATAGCGACGCTGTCTCCCGCGCACATCATCCTGCAGCCCCTGACGGGCGCCGGTGATCCGGAAAACCTCCGGCTGGTGCTGCTTCCGCATCACGTTTCACCACCTGCTCACCTGCCGTTCTCCGTGGCTCTGCACGGAGATCCGGACGTTTTCCACGGTACGCCTCGGATGCGTCCGCTACGAGATCGGGGCGCTGGTCGCACCGGACCGGCCGCCCTGCGTACGACGGCGGCACGGCGGATCCGACAGGCTGCGTACCCCGGCCGGAGAGCCGGGTACGGCATGGCCCGTCCGATCCGCCGCGCACCTTCACAGACCGCGGATCTCTGCGACCTTGCGGCCCGCCTTCAGGTACACCGCGTCGGCCGCGCCGCCCTCCTGCGTGGCCACCGCGTCCCGGGCGACCTCGGCCAGCGGGCGCAGCGCCTCCGCCTCGGAGAGCACCACTGCCTGCTGCTCCTGACCGCTCTTCTCGATGATCAGCCGCAGCCCGTTCTGCTTCGCGATCCGGCGGGCCGCCGAGGCGCTCGGGGTGAACTCCAGGACCTTCGTCAGCACTGCGGCGACGCTCTCCTCGCCGTGCTCGGCCACCTCCACGGAGGGCAGCGTCTCGACGTCGGAGAAGGACTTCTTGGAGAACTGGGCCACGAAGTGGGCACGGGCCGCCATCGCGGCGGGCACTCCGTGCAGCGCCGCGACGACCTCGCCCGCCAGGACCTTCTTCAGGTCCATCGGATGCAGCGAACCCGCCTCGATCCGGCCCTTCACCTGGTCGATCTCCGCGTCCGTCCACTCGGTCCAGGCGCGCAGGTAGGGGGCCATCAGCCGGTCCGGGATCGACATGATCTTGCCGAACACCTCGTCGGGTGCGCTGCCCAGGCCCACGTAGTTGCCCTTGGACTTGGACATCTTGGCGCCCGAGCCGTCCGTGCCCTCCACCAGTGGCATGGTGACCACGAGCTGCGGCTGCTGCCCGTACGCCTCCATCACCCGGCGGCCCATCTGCAGGTTGAGCAGCTGGTCGACACCGCCCAGCTCCACGTCGCAGGCCAGCTCGACGGAGTCCAGGGCCTGGGCGACGGGGTAGAGCAGCTCGGACATCGTCAGCCCCGAGCCCTCCGAGAGCCGGTTGCGGAAGTCCTCGCGCTGGAGCAGCGCGGAGACCGGCACCTGTGCCAGCAGCCCCAGCAGCTTCGGCAGCGTGACCGGGGCCAGCCACTCGCCGTTGTGCGCGAACCGCACCTTCTCGAAGTCGAAGAAGGGCCGTACCTGCTCCTGGTAGCCGGACAGGTTCCGCGCGATGTCCTCGTCGGTCAGCGGCGGGCGTTCGGCCGTACGGCCCGAGGGGTCGCCGATCTTGGCGGTGAAGTCACCGATGATCAGCGTGACGTCGTGGCCCATCCGCTGGAAGCGGCTGAGCACGATCACCGGCACCGCGTGCCCCAGGTGCACGTCCGCCGCCGTCGGGTCGATGCCCAGCTTGATGTGCAGGCCCTTGCCCTGCGCTGCCCGCTCCTCGATCCGCTCGGCGAGCTTCTCCACCGACGGCAGCAGTTCCACAGACCGCGCCCCGATCAGCTCGGCCTGCTCCTTGGCCGGCAGATCGCTCAGGTCCAGATAGCGCCGCGCCCCGGTCTCCGCGAGCAGCCGCTCGACGTTGGTGTCGGAGGAGAGGTCCTGGGCCAGCAGCTCACTGGCGCGCTGTACGGAGTCGCCGAGGCGTGTCACGTCACTGTCCTGGTGTGGTGGTTGCTGAATACGGTCACCGGAAGTCTATGCGCCTGTACTGACACCGGCCGCCCACGGCGGATCGCCACCGCTCGCCGTCTGCAGGTCTGCGGACCGGCGTTTCTGTAGGGACTCCACAGGAGGCCGCAGATGCCCCTGTCCGTGCCCGAGTGCTCGTGACCTGGCGGCGCCGGATAGGTTCTCTTTGCGACAGACCGCGACAGCAGAAGCAGAAAGGGTGGTCACACAGTGAGCCGCTCAGTGCTCGTGACCGGAGGGAACCGCGGCATCGGCCTCGCCATCGCCCGTGCCTTCGCCGAGGCAGGCGACAAGGTCGCCGTCACCTACCGCTCCGGAGAGCCGCCCGAGGGCTTCCTCGGCGTCAAGTGCGACATCACCGAGCCGGAGCAGGTGGAGCAGGCGTACAAAGAGATCGAGGAGAAGCAGGGCGCGGTCGAGGTGCTCGTCGCCAACGCGGGCGTCACCCGCGACCAGCTGCTGCTGCGGATGTCCGAGGACGACTTCACCTCGGTCCTCGACACCAACCTCACCGGCACCTACCGGGTGGTCAAGCGCGCCTCCCGCGGCATGCTGCGCGCCCGTAAGGGCCGTATCGTGCTGATCTCCTCGGTCGTCGGACTGATGGGCCAGGCCGGTCAGGCCAACTACGCGGCGTCCAAGGCCGGTCTCGTGGGCTTCGCCCGCTCGCTCTCCCGTGAGCTGGGCTCCCGCAACATCACCTGCAACGTCGTCGCGCCCGGTTTCGTCGACACCGACATGACCCGTGCGCTCACCGACGAACAGCGCGAGGACATCGTCAAGCAGGTGCCGCTGGGCCGCTACGCCGCCCCCGAGGAGGTCGCCTCCTCGGTCCGCTTCCTGGCTTCCGACGAGGCCGCGTACATCACCGGAGCCGTCATTCCCGTGGACGGCGGATTGGGCATGGGTCACTGAACATGAGCGGAATCCTCGCTGGAAAGCGCGTACTGATCACCGGCGTGCTGACCGACTCCTCGATCGCCTTCCACGCGGCCAAGGTCGCCCAGGAGGAGGGTGCCGAGGTCGTACTGACCGGCTTCGGGCGGCTCTCCCTGGTGCAGCGCATCGCCAAGCGACTCCCCAAGGAAGCGCCGGTCATCGAGCTGGACGTACAGAACAAGGAGCACCTGGACGGGCTCGCCGCGAAGGTCGCCGAGCACTTCGGCGAAGACACCGCGCTCGACGGTGTCGTGCACTCCATCGGGTTCGCGCCGCAGGACGCGCTCGGCGGCAACTTCCTCAACACCGAGTGGGAGTCGGTCGCCACGGCCGTCGAGGTCTCGGCGTACTCGCTCAAGGCGCTGACGATGGCGCTGCTGCCGCTGTTGGAGAAGCGCGGCGGCTCCGTCGTCGGTATGGACTTCGACGCGCAGCTCGCCTGGCCGAAGTACGACTGGATGGGCGTCTCCAAGGCCGCGCTCGAGGCCACCTCCCGCTACCTCGCACGCGACCTCGGGCACAAGAACATCCGCTGCAACCTGGTCTCCGCGGGCCCGATCAAGTCGATGGCCGCCAAGTCCATCCCGGGCTTCGAGGAGCTGTCCGACGTCTGGAACACCCGCGCCCCCATCGGCTGGGACCTGGCCGACCCGGAGCCCGCCGGCCGCGGTGTCGTCGCTCTGCTCTCGGACTTCTTCCCCAAGACGACGGGCGAGATCGTCCACGTCGACGGCGGCGTCCACATGATGGGGGCGTAGGCCGCGTTTCGCGGGGAGGGCCCCGCCTCTCTACCGCCGCCAGGGCGCGCAACCACCCCACAACAGGGCCCGGCGGAATGGAACGTACTCCGCAACCACCGCGTTCGGCCGGCCCGCCGGACGGCTACAGCGCGCCCTGGCCCCATTCCGCCGTATGGGAGGCCGCCTCCTTGGAGGCGGCCTCCGCGTCCTGTGCGCGGATGGCCTCCAGCAGCCGGGCGTGGTCCATGTAGTTCTCCGGGCGCAACTCCTCGCCGACGTCCTGCCGGAGGTAGGCCCGCAGCACCTCACCGAGGTCGGCGTACACCGCCGCCAGCACCTCATTGTGGGAGGCCGAGACCACGCCCATGTGCAGGCTCCGGTCGGCGTCGATGAAGTGCTCGACGTCGCCCGAGTCCCATGCCGCCTCGCGGCGCACCAGCAGCCCGTCGAGCTGCTGCACGTCGGCATCCGTACGGCGGCGTGCCGCCAGCCGTGCGCCCGCCGTCTCCAGCGCGGAGCGCAGCTCCGCCACATGCCGCAGGTCGGCACCGGCGAACCTGCGGTGCATCACCCCGGCCAGCTCGCTGGTCGCCACCACGTAGGTGCCAGAGCCCTGCCGGATGTCCAGCAGCCCGTTGTGCGCGAGGGCACGCACCGCCTCCCGCACCGTGTTGCGGGCCACGCCGAGCTGCTCGACCAGTTCCGGCTCGGTCGGGATACGGCTGCCCACCGGCCACTGGCCCGAGGTGATCTGGTGCCGCAGCGTCGCGATCACCTGAGTGGCCAAGGGGGCGCGATGGGGGGCGGAGAGCGCGGGAAGCGAGGGAGGGTCAATTGGTTGGCGAGCATTCATCCCATGATTCTATGATGGGGGGCATGGCATCGGCAGACGACGACAGCAGGAACTCCGCACCCGCCACCGACGTGGGGACCCGCACCGTCCCCGAGCACCCCGCCGGGATCCAGGCGCCGCCTCCCGAACTCGGAGCCGAGGGTCCTGTGGTGCCGCGCTGGCTGGTCGGTCTCGTCGCCGCCGGACTGGTGATCGCGGCGCTCAACCTGCGCCCCGCCATATCCGGGCTCGGTCCGCTGCTGGAGGAGGTACGGCACGGGCTGCATATGAGCGGCACCGTCGCGGGGCTGCTGACCTCCGTGCCGCCGCTGTGCTTCGCCATCTTCGGCGGTCTGGCTCCCCGGCTGGCCCGCCGCCGCGGCCCGGCCCCCGTCGTGCTGGCCGGCATGGTCGCCATCACCCTCGGGCTCGTTCTGCGGCCGCTGACGGGCGGTACCGCCACCTTCCTGGCCGCCACCGCGCTCGCCCTCGCCGGGATCGCGGTGAGCAACGTACTGATGCCCGTCATCGTCAAGCACTGGTTCCCCGACCGGGTGGGCTCCATGACGGGGATCTACTCGATGGCGCTCGCCCTGGGGACGGCCGGTGCCGCCGCCGTCACCGTGCCGATGACCGACGCGCTCGGCGGCAGCTGGCGGATCGGCCTGGCTGCCTGGGCGGTGCCGGCCGCCGTCGCCGTCGTCCCATGGGCAGTGATCTCCCGGAACCGCGCGGCCCGCACACCCGAGCCGGAGGCCGTACAGGAAGCTCCCGAGACGGCCGAGGGTTCCGTGCCCGCGCTGCGTATCACCAAGTCGCCCACCGCCTGGGCGCTCGGTGTCTTCTTCGGCCTCCAGGCGTCCGCCGCCTACATCACCATGGGGTGGCTGCCGCAGATCTTCCGCGACGCCGGGGTCTCGGCGTCGGCGGCCGGTGTGATGCTCGCGGTGACGATGGGCATGGGTGTCCCGCTCTCCTTCGTGCTGCCGAAGCTGGCCGCCCGGATGCGGCATCAGGGTCCGTTGGTGCTCGCGCTCGGCGTCTGCGGTCTGGTCGGGTACGCGGGCCTGTGGCTCGCGCCTGCGGCCGGTGCCTGGGCGTGGGCCCTGGTGCTGGGGGTCTCCAACTGCGCCTTCCCGCTGGCCCTCACCATGATCGGCATGCGCTCCCGGTCCAACGCCGGCGTCGTCAAGCTCTCCGCCTTCGCGCAGAGCACCGGCTATCTGATCTCCATCCCGGGCCCGCTGCTCGTCGGCTCGCTGCACGACCTCAGCGGTGGCTGGCACGTGCCGCTCCTGCTGATGACCGCGCTGATGCTCGCGCAGATGGCGACGGGCCTGCTGGCGGGCAGGGACCGGGTCATCGAGGAAGGACGCTGAGTGCGACACTGGCTCACATGCCAGTGCTCGAACCGAATCCCCCGGAACCACGGAAGAAGCTCCTGCTGATCTTCGGCGCCATGATGGCCGTCACCGTCGTCATCGGCGTGATCGCCAGCATCGCCGCCGGCTGACACCCCCTCCTCCGCGGCCCGGCCCTGCCGGCCGCCCGTGGGGTGTAGCTGGCACCACCATCCCCTAGGGGGCTGGCGTCAGGGGTAACTGGGTGGCTCACCGGATGGGATCGCTCTTTCGTCCTCCGTACCGTCGAGATACGAGACGGACGAGAAGGACCGGCAAACCCCACCGAATCCGGAGGCGAGACCATGACGGCCCCCGCGCACCTCACATCGGACCGGAGCAGGAACCGCCCGGCCCCGGGCGCCGCACAGCCAAGGCGGTCGGAGGCGGCGCAGACGCAGCTGCCCTGGTGGGGGGTGCTGCTGCCGATAGTCGGCTTCGCTCTGCTGCTGGTCCTCCTGATGGGCGGGGGACAGGCGGACGCCGCCCAGCGTGCAGCCGACAGCCCGCTGCTGTCCTTCCTCACCCATCTGTGGGGTTCCCTGCTGGGCTGAGGCGGGCCTGGGCCGTCCCGGTGACGGGGAGCGGTAGCGGTGAGCGGTGCATCACCGTGCGTCACTTATGGGGAACCGACCGTCCAACACCCCGCGCCTGTCAGGAGGTTTCATGCGAAGCTGGGAGACATGAGCGTCGATGTGCCCCGCAGTATCGTCCTTCTCCGGCACGCCAAGGCGGACTGGCCCCAGGTGGCGGATCATGAGCGGCCCCTCGCCGAGCGAGGCCGCCTGGACGCCCCCGCGGCGGGCGAATGGCTCGCCGGTCAGGGCATCACCCCGCAACTCACCCTCTGCTCGACAGCGACCCGCACCCGCGAGACGTGGAAGCTGGTCGTCTCCCATCTCCCCCAGCGACCCAAGACCGTCTACGAGGAGCGTCTCTACGAGGCGCCGCCCGGCCAGATCATCGAGGTCATCAACGAAGTCGCCGACGACGTGCGGGACTTGCTGATCATCGGCCACAACCCCGGGATGCAGTCGGTCGCCGACGTGCTTGCCGGGGCCGCCGACCAGGAAGCGCAGGAGCGGATGGCCCGCGGCTTCCCCACGGCCGCCGTCGCCGTCCTGCGCTACACCGGCTCCTGGAAGTCGGTGGAGCCGGGCAGCGCGGAGCTGACCCGCTTCTGGTCACCGCACGAGTGAGGCAACCGTCCGCGGACGGACCGAGGGAGCTCAGACTCTCTCGATCGCTCCCTCGGGCCCGTCCGCGGCCTCGACCTCTTCGCGGGTGATGCCCAGCAGATAGAGCACCGTGTCCAGGAACGGCACGTTCACCGCCGTGTGGGCGGCCTCCCGCACCAGGGGCTTGGCGTTGAAGGCGACGCCGAGCCCCGCGGTGTTCAGCATGTCCAGGTCGTTGGCGCCGTCACCGATGGCGACGGTCTGCGCCAGTGGCACCCCCGCCTCATCGGCGAACCGCCGCAGCAGCCGCGCCTTGCCCGCGCGGTCGACGATCTCCCCGGTGACCCGCCCCGTGAGCTTGCCGTCCACGACCTCCAGCGTGTTGGCGGAGGCGAAGTCCAGCCCCAGCTCCTCCCGGAGCGCGTCCGTCACCTGTGTGAAGCCGCCGGAGACGACACCCACCTGGAAGCCGAGCCGCTTGAGCGTACGGACCAGGGTGCGTGCCCCCGGGGTGAGCCGCACCTCCTCGCGCACCTTGTCGACGACCGACACATCGAGTCCCGCCAGCAGTTCGACCCGCGCGTGCAGCGACTCCTCGAAGTCGAGCTCGCCGCGCATTGCCCGCGCCGTCACCTCGGCGACCTCGGCCTCGCAGCCCGCATGGGCCGCGAACAGCTCGATCACCTCGTCCTGGATGAGGGTGGAGTCCACATCCATCACCACCAGCCGCTGCGCCCGCCGCTGGAGCCCAGAGGCGACGACGGCCACATCGACGCCGTACTTCGCGGCCTCCAGAGCCAGAGACGTACGCAGCAGCGCCGTCTCCGTGCCGGAGACATCGAACTCGACAGCCAGGACCGGATATTTGGCGAGCCGGAAGATGCGGTCGATGTTGCCGCCCGTGGAGGTGATGCTGGCCGCTATGGCGGCGGTCGACTCCGCGGTGAGCGGGTGGCCCAGCACGGTGACGTGCGAACGTCCGGTGCCGCGGGGCCGGTTGTCGCCCGTACCCGAGATGATCTCGGCGGTCAGGCTCATCGACTCGGCCCAGCTGTGCACGGTCGCGCGCAGCTCGCCCTCGGTGGCGGTGCCGGCGCTGGGCGCGGTCACCAGGGCGCACAGGGTGATACGGCCACGGGTGACGAGCTGCTCGATGTCGACGACCTCGACAGCGAAGGCCGCGAGGGTGTCGAAGAGGCCGGCGGTGATGCCGGGCCGGTCCTTGCCGAAGATCTTGACCAGCAGGGTCGGGGTCTCGGCGTACGACGGAGGCTGGGCCACAGGTGCGCTCATGGTCCTCTCACACTACCGCCGCCCGGCCCGGAACCCCTGGTGGGGCCCGGCCGCGCCTTGTGGCCCGTGCCTGCTCCGTGTGGTCCGTGCCTGCTCCGCACCACCCTTGTCCGTATCAGTCGGGATCGGTGGCGATCCGTGGGGGCATCCGTAGCTGGGTCCGTTTCCCTCCGACATTCCCTGGCCGGAACGGTCACAGCCTGGTCCCTAGTGCTGGCCCGGCTTCCTGTCGGGCGGCCGAGCCTGAAATAGTTCCTCACGATGTTCGCCATCCCTAGACTCCCTCTCCGAAGGGGGTACCTCGGGGGACAACTTTGTGGGGCATGGAGTGCCGGAACTCGTATTGGAATTGAACGGACAGACCTGGACGCTCGATCAGTCCAGGGCCTATACCCTCGGCCGCGATCCGCAGGGAGACGTGGTGATCGAGGACGCCAGGGTCTCCTGGCGGCACGCCACGGTGCGCTGGGGAGGGCGCGCCTGGGTCATTGAGGATCACGGCAGCACCAACGGCACGTATGTGCAAGGGCGGCGGATCCAGCAGCTGGAGCTCGCCCCCGGCATGAGCGTCCATCTGGGCAACGCCACCGACGGCCCGCGGCTCGGCTTCTCCGGCGGGGCGGGCAGTGGCCAGGCGCCGGTTGCCGACATGTACGGCGGTCAGACGGCGCCCCAGCACCAGCACCAGCAGCAGGGCCAGCACCAGCAGCCCGGGCAGCCCCAGGCGGCACAGGCCGCCGCCCAGCACAGCGCCCCTACCCAGCAGCCGCAGGTCGGCGGCCAGGGCGGTCCCGGCTGGGGCCAGCAGCAGCCGCAGCCGGGCTGGCAGCAGCAGGCCCCCCAGATGCCGCAGCAGATGCAACAGGCGCCGCCGCAGCAGTACGCGCAGCAGCCACCTCAGCAGCACATACCGCAGCAGGGCGGTCCCGGCCCGCAGGGCATGGGCGGTCCCGGTGCCGGCGGCCCCGGCGGAGCGCCCGGCGGTCAGGGCGGCGGAGGCCAGGCAGCGGGCGACCGCAGCCCGACCACCTTCCACCAGCTCTCCCTCGGCCGGGTGATGCGCATCGGCCGTGCGCTGGAGAACGAACTGGTCGTCTCCGACCTTCAGGTCTCCCGGAACCACGCGGAGTTCCACGCCTCGCCCGACGGCCGCTGCGAGATCCGCGACCTCGGCAGCCACAACGGCACCTACGTCAACGGCCAGCCGATCCCCAAGTCCGGCACCGTGGCCATCGGGCCGCAGGACATCGTCGGCATCGGACACTCCACCTTCCGGCTGGTCGGCGACCGGCTGGAGGAGTTCGTCGACACCGGCGACGTGTCCTTCTCGGCCCGCCATCTGACGGTGAAGGTCGACGGCGGCAAGGTCATCCTCAACAACGTCACCTTCGGCGTACCCGAGAAGTCGCTGATCGGCGTGATCGGCCCGTCCGGCTCCGGGAAGTCCACGCTGCTGCGGGCGCTGACCGGATACCGCCCGGCGGATGTCGGCGAGGTCCTCTACGACAACCGGAACCTCTACAAGCAGTTCGCCGAACTGCGGCAGCGCATCGGCCTCGTCCCGCAGGACGACATCCTGCACAAGGAGCTGAAGGTCCGCACCGCGCTGCGCTACGCGGCCAAGCTGCGCTTCCCCGGCGACGTCGCCGAGGCCGAGCGCAACGCCCGGGTGGAGGAGGTGCTGGCCGAGCTCAAGCTCGACATCCACGCGGACAAGCGCGTCACCTCCCTCTCCGGCGGTCAGCGCAAGCGCGTCTCCGTCGCGCTGGAGCTGCTCACCAAGCCGTCGCTGATCTTCCTGGACGAGCCCACCTCCGGCCTCGACCCGGGCATGGACCGGGACGTCATGCAGCTGCTGCGCGGCATGGCCGACGACGGCCGTACGGTGCTCGTCGTCACCCACTCGGTGGCTGAGCTCCAGCTGTGCGACAAGCTTCTGGTGATGGCGCCGGGCGGCGGCGTGGCCTACTTCGGCCCGCCCGAGGAGGCGCTGAACTTCTTCGGCTACGACTCGTGGGCGGACGTCTTCTCCGCCTTCGAGAACTACCGCGACTACGACTGGATGGGCCGCTGGCAGGGCTCCCAGCACTACCAGATGTATGCGGCCGACCTCGACCAGCAGATGCCGCAGCAGGACCCGTACGCGGCCCATCAGCAGGCGATGCAGCCGACACGGCTGCAGAAGCCGCAGAGCTGGGGCAGCCAGCTGTGGACGCTGATCAGACGCTATGTCTCGGTGATCTCCGCGGACCGCTCCTTCCTGGTGCTGTCCTTCGTCACCCCGGTGCTCCTCGGCCTGGTCAGCACCGTGATGCCGTCCGACTACGGTCTGACGGCACCACCCCGCAAGACCAACGGCGACGCGGGCTCCATCCTGCTGATCCTCTCCATTGGCGCCGGCTTCTCGGGTGCGGCCAACTCGGTCCGTGAGCTGATCAAGGAACGGGTCATCTACGAACGGGAACGGGCCACCGGGCTGTCCCGGTCGGCCTATCTGATGTCGAAGGTGATCGTCCTGACGGTGGTCGCCGCCATCCAGGGCGTGCTGATGTGCGCCGTGGGCTTCTACCCGCGCGACCTCCCCGAGGAGGGCCTGCTCGCCTCCAACGCGGCCATCGAGATGGCCCTGGTGATGATCGCGCTCGGCGGCACCTCGATGATGTGCGGCCTGATCATCTCCTCGCTGGTGAAGACCTCCGAGAAGACGATGATCCTGCTCGTGCTCTTCGCGGTCGTCCAGGTCGTCTTCACCGGCATCCTCTTCAAGCTCTTCGACAACCCCGGTGTGGAGCAGCTCGCCTGGCTGATGCCGTTCCGGTGGGGGATGGCGGCCCTGGGTACGACAATCGAGCTGGGGCGCCTGATGCCGCAGGACGACAAGGACCCGACCAACACCGATCCGCTGTGGGACCACTCGCTGGACCAGTGGACGATGGACGTCGGCATCCTCGTTGCGATGGGTGTCGTGTGCTACTTCGTCGTCCTCCGGCTGCTGCGGCGGCATGAGCCGGAGATCATGCGCAAGTGAGCGCCTGACCGGCTGACGCGCAGCGAAGGGGCTCCCTCGGACGAGGGAGCCCCTTCGCTGTCGTCGGAAACCTCGGCGTCAGTACTACCTGCATGAAGCGGGCCCGTAAGGCGGCCGAGGTGAGCCGTTCGGCCGAGCGGAAGGCCGCGGCGCCGAAGCCGTCGGCGCCGTCCGGGTCGCCGCAGCAGTGCCCGCTCGGTGGCGCGCGAGGACTCTGCGTCGATGCTCCGGCGCTGCTCGCTCACGCTGTGCTCCGCCGCGAGCCGGGCGGGCGGCCCAGCCGCCCCTCGGGCCGCCACGCCGCCGGGCTGCTACGCTGCCGGGCCGCTACGCCGGTGGACCTAGGACCACCGGCCCGCACCACCCATGGCCCCGGCCCGATCCCGCGCCGGCGGCCTCGCGAGTACGGTGACCAGCATGGTCCCCCGCTCCGGACTCGCCGCCGTCAGCGCGGCGCTGCTCGCCATGAACCGCCGGCTCGAGGTGCGTGACGTCCTCCAGACGATCGTCGCCTCGGCCCGGGACCTGCTCGATGCCGAGTACGCGGCGCTCGGCGTACCCGACGACCACGGCGGCTTCGCCCAGTTCGTCGTCGCCGGGGTCAGCGAGGAGCAGTGGAAGGCGATCGGCCCGCTGCCGCGCCAGCACGGCATCCTCGCCGCGATGCTGCACGACGCCACCCCGCAGCGCCTCGCCGACGTCCGCAAAGACCCCCGTTTCGGCGGCTGGCCCGCCGCACACCCCAAGATGGCCGACTTCCTCGGCATGCCCATCGCCGACGGCGAGCAGGTGCTCGGTGCCCTCTTCCTCGCCAACAAGCGCTGCGCCCCCGGCTCACCGGAGCAGCAACGCTGCCCGGCCTCCCGGGACCGGGTCTGTGCCTTCACGGAGGACGACGAGGAGCTGTTGCGGCTGCTCGCCCAGCACGCCGCCATCGCGCTCACCAACGCACGCCTGTACGAGCGCAGCCGCGAGCTGACCATCGCCGAGGAGCGCACCCGCATCGGCCATGAACTCCACGACGCGGTGGCCCAGAAGCTCTTCTCCCTACGCTTGACCGCGCAGGCGGCCACGGCCCTGGTCGACCGCGATCCGGAGCGGGCCAAGGCCGAACTGCACGAGGTGGCCCGGCTGTCCGGCGAGGCGGCCGACGAACTGCGGGCCGCCGTCGTGGAGCTGCGGCCGGCCGCGTTGGACGAGGACGGCCTCGTCGCCACCCTGCGCACCCAGGCCCAGGTGCTGGACCGCGCCCACAGCGCCGAGGTCGACTTCCTGTGCGAGGGCGTCCGCGCGCTGCCCTCGGCCCAGGAGGAGGCCCTGCTGCGTGTCGCCCAGGAAGCGCTGCACAACGCTTTGCGGCACGCGGACGCCTCGCACGTCCGCGTCGCCCTCGTCCGCCGCGGCCCGTCCGTGGTCCTCACCGTCACCGACGACGGCACGGGCTTCGATCCGGGCGCCGTGCGCTCGGCGGGCCGCCACCTCGGCCTCGTCTCCATGCGCGACCGGGCCTCCGGTGTCGGCGGCACGCTGACCGTCCAGTCGGAGCCCGGCAAGGGCACAGTTGTCGAATTGGAGGTGCCCGGTGGCTGACCCGATCCGTGTGCTGCTCGTCGACGACCACCAGGTCGTACGGCGCGGGCTGCGCACCTTTCTCGAGGTGCAGGACGACATCGAGGTCGTGGGGGAGGCGTCGGACGGCTCCGAGGGCGTGGCACGCGCCGAGGAGCTGCGGCCCGACGTGGTCCTGATGGACGTCAAGATGCCGGGGACCGACGGCGTCGAGGCGCTGCGGACGCTGCGCGAACGCGGCAACCCGGCCCGGGTTCTGATCGTCACCAGCTTCACCGAACAGCGCACCGTCGTCCCCGCCCTGCGTGCCGGTGCCGCGGGGTACGTCTACAAGGACGTCGACCCCGAGGCGCTGGCCGGTGCCATCCGCTCGGTGCACGCGGGCCATGTACTGCTGCAACCCGAGGTTGCCGGGGCGCTGCTCAGCGACGACCAGAGCAGCGGCGCGGGCCGCGGCCCCTCGCTGACCGAGCGGGAACGCGAGGTGCTCGGCCTGATAGCCGACGGCCGCTCCAACCGTGAGATCGCCCGTGCGCTCGTACTGTCGGAGAAGACGGTCAAGACCCACGTCTCCAACATCCTGATGAAGCTCGACCTTGCCGACCGCACTCAGGCAGCCCTGTGGGCGGTCCGCCACGGGGTGACGGGATGACGGGTCACGGAAGGACAAGGGGCGGGACCGGACGGGAGGAATCGGCCAAAGGTTCAGCCCCGGGCGGTAATTCATACCGTCGTGTGGTCGTCATCTTTTCCGCGCACCCTCCCGGCAGATGCTCCGTTCTCCATGGCGTGCCCGCGGCGGTCGGCCGCGGCACTGTTCAGCAGATCCACAGGGAGAACACCCCATGAACACTGCCAAGAAGGCCGCTCTCGTCATCGCCGCCGCCGGCGTCGCGGTCGGTGCCTCCGCCGGTTCCGCGCTCGCCCACAGCTCCGGCGCGCAGGGCAAGGCCGTGAACTCGCCGGGCGTCGGCTCGGGCAACCTGGTGCAGGTGCCGGTCGACGTCCCGGTGAACGTCGACGGCAACTCGGGCAATGTCGTGGGCGTCCTCAACCCCGTCTTCGGCAACATCGCGCACTAGCGGACCGCGCGAGGCCATGAGGCCATGAGGCCGGGAGGGCCGGGCGACGCCATTCAGGCCCGCCCGCCCTCCCGCCGCCGCTCCAGCTCCTCCGCGTAGGCGTTGTACGCCGCCACCTGCGCACGCCGCGCCGTCCGCTCCACCGGCCGCAGTGCCTCGGAGCGGGCTGCCATCTCCGCGGCACTCACCGCACCCCCGTGCTCCCTAACGTCACCGGCGCCGCTTCCGTCGCCGTACGCGATCGACACCAGGGCCCCCACCCGCTGCGCCAGCTCCAGCACCCGTACGGCGCGCGGCGGATAGCCCGGCGCCAGCAGCTGCCTGCCCGCCTCCATCCGCGCCCGGTACGCCTCCAGTGCCGCTTCGGCCACCGGACCCGAACCCGCCACATCGAGCCGGGTCAGCACCTCGGTGGCCTCCCGCATCGCCTCCGCCAGTTCCCGCTCGGCCTCCGCGAGCGGAGGCACGTCGGCAGGCGGGGCCTCCCGCACCGGCAGGCACTCCCACAGCACCTCCGTATGCACGTCCTCGGGATCCGCGTCCGCCGGCCCTGCCTCGTACACCTCCGGCACCAGACCGAGCGCGGTGCCGTGCACCAGCACCGCCTCCTCGGCCTCCAATGCCCGCGCGTTGAACTCCGGCGGCCCGCTCAGCCCCAGCGGATGCCCCGGCACCGGCAGCGCCACCCGCAGCCCTACGGCACCCAGCGACCGCAGCCGCCCCAGCGCCAGCGTCAGCCCCACCGGGTCGTCGTCCCCCGGCAGCACCACGCGGTGCCGCGCGTCCGGTGCCGCGATGCGTTCGGCAGCCTCGTCCGGCGAGACGAGTCCGGCGAGCAGTGCGTTTCCCCAGGCGGCCAGCCGCCCTGAACGAGGTTCTGTGAGCATGAACCAAGCCTAGGGAACAGGCGTCGTACACGGTGGCGTAGGTTTTCCCCTGGGGAATGTGCTCACAGGCACCTAAACGCGACTGCAATAGGAGACAACGCGCTCATGAGCGAAGTACTGGAGCTGGTGGACGTATCCGTGGTCCGCGACGGACGTGCTCTGGTGGACGATGTCTCCTGGTCGGTCAAGGAGGGCGAACGCTGGGTCATCCTCGGCCCCAACGGCGCCGGCAAGACGACCCTGCTCAACATCGCCTCCAGCTATCTGTTCCCGACCTCCGGCACCGCCGCCGTTCTCGGCGAACGCCTCGGCAGGGTCGACGTGTTCGAGCTGCGTCCCCGCGTCGGCATGGCCAGCATCGCCATGGCCGAGAAGCTGCCCCGCCGCCAGACCGTGCTGGAGACCGTGCTCACCGCTGCCTACGGCATGACGGCGCACTGGCAGGAGAGCTACGACAAGGTCGACGAGGACCGCGCTTTGGCCTTCCTCGACCGGCTTGGCATGTCCGATTACCTCGACCGCAAGTTCGGCACCCTCTCGGAAGGCGAGCGCAAGCGCACCATGATCGCGCGCGCCATGATGACCGACCCCGAGCTGCTGCTCCTCGACGAACCCGCGGCCGGTCTCGACCTGGGCGGGCGCGAGGACCTTGTACGCCGCCTCGGACGGCTCGCGCGCGACCCGTACGCGCCCTCCATGTTGATGGTGACCCACCATGTCGAGGAGATTCCGCCGGGCTTCACCCACGTTCTGATGATCCGTCAGGGGCGGGTGCTGGCAGCAGGACCGCTGGAGACCGAACTGACCTCCCGTAACCTCTCGCTGTGCTTCGGCCTGCCGCTCGTCGTCGAGGCGCAGAACGGCCGCTGGACCGCGCAGGGCCTGCCGCTGCGCTGAGCGTGCGCCTACCATGGCCATGTGGACGCATGGATCGGGTGGCTGGTAGCCGCCGCAGCGCTGGGGATTCCGCTCATCATCACAGCCATGCCCGAGTTCGGCATGCTGGCGGTGGGTGCGGTAGCGGCCGCCGGGACGGCCGGAATCGGCGGAGGCCCGGTCGCCCAGGTCATCGTCTTCGCGATCGTCTCCACGGCACTGATCCTGGTCGTACGACCCGTCGCACGCCGGATGCGTACCGAACGCCCCGCCCTGGCCAGCGGGGTCGACGCGCTCAAGGGCAGGCAGGCCGTGGTGCTGGAGAAGGTCGACGGGGACGGCGGCCGCATCAAGCTCGCCGGTGAGATCTGGTCAGCTCGTGCACTTGATTCGGACACAAGCTACGAGCCGGGCAGCCAGGTTGATGTGGTCGAGATCGACGGCGCCACTGCTGTCGTGATGTGATGGCAATGAGCAACCGCACACGGGCAGTAACTCTTCGGGCAGCGTCTTTCAAAGCATGCAGGGGGCAAGGCCATGGACGCCATCATCATCGTCCTGATCATCCTGGTGGTGCTTGTCTTCATCGCACTCATCAAGACGATCCAGGTCATCCCACAGGCGAGTGCGGCGATCGTCGAGCGTTTCGGCCGGTACACCCGGACCCTCAACGCGGGCCTGAACATCGTGGTTCCCTTCATCGACACCATCCGCAACCGTGTCGACCTCAGGGAGCAGGTCGTCCCCTTCCCCCCGCAGCCGGTGATCACCCAGGACAACCTCGTGGTGAACATCGACACCGTCATCTACTACCAGGTGACGGACGCCCGTGCGGCCACCTACGAGGTCGCCAGCTACATCCAGGCGATCGAACAGCTCACCGTCACCACCCTGCGTAACATCATCGGCGGCATGGACCTGGAGCGGACCCTCACATCCCGCGAGGAGATCAACGCGGCCCTGCGCGGCGTGCTCGACGAGGCCACCGGCAAGTGGGGCATCCGCGTCAACCGCGTGGAGCTGAAGGCCATCGAGCCGCCGACCTCCATCCAGGACTCGATGGAGAAGCAGATGCGCGCCGACCGCGACAAGCGCGCCGCGATCCTCCAGGCCGAAGGTGTCCGCCAGTCGCAGATCCTCACCGCCGAAGGTGAGAAGCAATCCGCCATCCTGCGCGCCGAAGGTGAGTCCCGCTCCGCGGCCCTGCGCGCCGAAGGTGAGGCCCAGGCGATCCGCACGGTCTTCGAGTCCATCCACGCCGGTGACCCGGACCAGAAGCTGCTCTCCTACCAGTACCTCCAGATGCTCCCGAAGATCGCCGAGGGCGACGCCAACAAGCTCTGGATCGTCCCCAGCGAGATCGGCGACGCCCTCAAGGGCCTCGGCGGCGCCCTCGACAACTTCCGCCCCGACTCCGGCGGTAACGGCGGCAACCGCGGCGGCACCCCCACCCCGCCCAGCGTCCCCAAGCCCCCGCGCGAGCAGCCCCCGCTCGACTCCTGACGGACGGAACGGCGCCGCTCCAAGAGCAACAGCCCTCGTCCAGCAGTCGGACCGCCGCACGCGGACGCAGCCCCTTCGGGCATGATCAGTGCACTGACGCCGATCACCGAAGGGGCTGACGCGTGACCGTATGGGAGGCCGTGGCCGTCTGTGCAGCAGGCATCGGCGCGGGAGGCATCAACGCCATCGTCGGTTCCGGCACCCTGATCACCTTCCCCGTGCTGCTCGCCGTCGGCCTGCCGCCTGTGACCGCCAACGTTTCCAACTCGCTCGGCCTCGTCCCCGGCTCCATCAGCGGAGCCATCGGCTACCGCCGGGAGCTGCGCGGCCAGGGCCGCCGCGTCCTCAGGCTCGGCACCGTCGCGCTCCTCGGCGGACTGACGGGCGCGATCCTGCTGCTCACCCTGCCCTCCAGCGCGTTCGACACCATCGTCCCGGTGCTCATCGCACTCGCACTGGTCCTCGTCGTCCTCCAGCCCCGGCTGGCCGCTGCCGTCCGCCGCGGCCGCGAACGTGAGAACAACAGCGCCCATCCGCACGGCGGCATCCCCCTCCAGGGCGGCATGCTGCTCGCCAGCGCCTACGGCGGCTACTTCGGTGCTGCCCAGGGCGTCATCTACCTGGCCCTGATGGGCCTGCTCATCCCCGACGACCTGCAGCGCATCAACGCCGTCAAGAACGTGCTCGGCGCCGTCGTCAACGGCACAGCGGCCGTCTTCTTCCTCTTCGTCGCCGACTTCGACTGGACGGCCGTGCTGCTGATCGCGATCGGCTCAGCAGCCGGGGGCCAGCTCGGCGCCCGCATCGGACGCAAACTGGCCCCCGGAGTGCTACGGGGCGTCATCGTGGCAGTCGGCCTCGTAGCGATCGTGCAGCTCCTGCTGCGCTGAGCGCCGGGTCTGGGCTGCCGCCCCGTCGCTCACGCCGTGGTCGGCAGCGACAGCCACTCCGGCAGCGTCTCCCCCTCCTTGAGCCCCAGCGCCAGCAGCAGCGCGTCGGCCGGAGTCGGCTCGAACGGCTTGACCAGCAGCTTCATCCCCGCCTGCCCCGGCGTCCGGTCCGCCTTCCGGTGGTTGTCCGCCGCACACGCCGCGACCGTGTTCAGCCATGTGTCCCCACCGCCGTGCGAACGCGGAACGATGTGATCCACCGTGGTCGCCCGACGCCCGCAGTACGCACACCGGTGCCGGTCCCGCACCAGGACGCCCCGCCGCGACCACGGTGCCCGTTGTCGAAAGGGCACCCGGACATACCGGCAGAGTCTGATCACTTGAGGCACCGGAAGCTCCACCTGCGCCGCGCGCACCCGCAGACCGGGATGCGACTGCTCGACCACTGCCTTCTCCCGCATCACGAGCACGACCGCCCGCCGCAGCGACACCGTCGACAGCGGCTCGAAGCTCGCGTTCAGTACCAGCGTCTCCCGCATCCCGACCGCCTCCCCTTCTCCCGTCTCAGCCCGCACGCACCCGCGCCGGGGTGGCACCAACTGTGCCGCTGTCCACGCAGACCGACAACGCAATTTCCCCAGGCTGTACAGGAAATGAAGCACCCGGGAATGCCAGGTCACAGAGGGCGGAAAAGGATCACGGAGGGACAAATCGCGGAGAATTCCCGAGGGAGAAAGCGGGAGAAGAAACGCGCGGACAACAGGTGCTCGCAGCCCAGGACCGAAGGCAGCCGGCGCGGTCGCCCGGCCCTGGGCCGGACTCCGGCAGACGGCGGCGCCGATCAGCGCCTGCCGCCCCCGCTCGCGGTGATGTACCGCGCCACGGTGCCGACTGCCCTCATACACGTTGCGCCGCGCAGAGGGCGCGGCGCAACGGAATTCTTCGGGACAGGCCCGGGGATCAGCCCTCGGCGGGGATCTCGTACTCGCCGATCAGCTGGCCCCGCGCCAGCGTGTGGAAGCGCAGGTTGAACCCGACGAAGGCAGGCGTCGCCTCGGCTTCCGGACCGAGCTTCTCGGTGTCCACCGCGTACACGGTGAAGACATAGCGGTGCGGCCCGTCCCCGGGCGGCGGCGCGGCCCCGCCGAAGTCCCGCGTCCCGAAATCGTTGCGCACGTGCACGGCCCCTTCGGGGAGCCCCTTCATTTCACCCGTACCGGCCCCGGTGGGCAGCTCGGTCACCGAGGCGGGGATGTCGAAGACGGACCAGTGCCAGAACCCGCTGCCGGTCGGCGCGTCCGGGTCGAAGCACGTCACGGCGAAGCTCTTGGTCGCTTCCGGGAAGCCCTCCCAGCGCAGGTGCGGCGAGGTGTTCCCCTCCGCGTACACCTGTGCGGAACCCAGATGGCCGCCGTCCGCCAGATCGTTGCTCACCACGCGGATTGACGGCACCGGGGGGTGGAAGTCATGGGGGAGCGGGCGCCGTTGCTGGTCGGTCACGTCGGGAACCTCCTCGTCACGCGAATCGCTGCAACGGCCAGCCTAACGATCCGGACAGCCTCTCTTTGCCACCATGACGGGGTGCGACAGCACACCCCGTACACCCCAGCCCTGTGCCCGCAGCCGTCAACGCCATCAGGTGAGTGACCACGACGAGACCCCGAAGCGGTGGTGCCGACCATGACCAGCCCCGTGGACCTGCCCGAGCTGCCCCAGGCCGACCTCCCCGGCCTCTTCGACGACTCGGTGCCTCCCGGCGTCTACCGGTTGCCCTCGGTGGGCCCCGACGCCCTGATGCAGGCGGACGCGGCAGGCTGGTTCGGTGCGGTCGTGGACCTGACCGGCGTCGGCAACAAGGCCGACTTCATGGAACGTTGCGTCACCGGTCTGGAGCTGCCCGACTACTTCGGCCGCAACTGGGACGCGCTTGCCGACCTCCTCACCGACCTGTCCTGGTGGGGCAAGCCCCGCGGCTATCTGCTGCTGGCCACCGGCTGGTCGGAGTTCGAACAGACCGATCCGGAGGACGCCGCCGCCGCGGCGGAGGTCTTCACCGCGGCGGTCGGTTTCTGGGCGGTACGCGAGACCCCGCTCAGCATCCTGCTGGGCTGAGCGGGGTCCCGGCGACGCTCTCCGCCGGTCTCGGACAGAGGGTTCTCGGCCTCAGAACCAGTTCCGCTTGCCGCCGACCTCGGCCAGCCACTGGTTGAGGTACCCGGTCCAGTCCGTCTGCTGGTAGGAGTCGAAGTCCACCGGGAAGGCGCGGAAGGTGTCACTGCCCTCCGAGAACAGGCCCGGCTTCTTGTCCATCTCCAGCACCACATCCATCCCCCGCGAGTCCGCGACGAACGACAGCTCGACCTGGTTGAGCCCCCGGTACTGCTGCGGCGCGTGGAACTCGATCTCCTGGTAGAAGGGCAGCTTCTGCCGCGTGTTGCGGATGTGCCCCTTCTCCATGTCCGCCGACTTGAAGCGGAACCCGAGCTGCCCGAAGGCGTCCAGGATCGCCTGCTGAGCCGGCAGCGGGTGGATGTCCACCGGGTCCAGGTCGGTCGAGTCCAGCGCCCGCGCGATCGCCAGCTCCGTGGTCACCCCTATCTGCATGCCCCGCAGCTGCTGCCCCAGGAACGTGGTGATCGGCGTCTCCCACGGCACCTCGAGGCTGAAGGGCACCACATGCGACTCCCCCTCGTGCAGGGTGAGCTCCCCACCGAGCCGCTGGGTGCCGAACTCGATGTTCTGATGCCCCTCCCCGTCGTTCGTCTCCACCTCGACGCGGGCCTGGAGCCCCACCGACAGGGACTGAATCTCCTGAGTGACCGAGCCACCCTCGATCCGCACCTCGCCCTGCACCACACCACCGGGCACGGCGTGCGGCTCGTGCAGCACCGTATCGACCGAGGCGGCACCCATCCCCATGCTCGCGAAAAGCTTCTTGAAGCCCATCCCCTTGTCCTCCCCTTTCGGCTTCCCCCGCGGGAAGCAATGACCGGTTCTTGTACGCTCGGACGGCATGATCGCAGGCCGAGACCGCAAGCCCAGCACGACCAGCGGCGATGCGCACCTACCCCGAGCCTTCTTCGACCGTCCTGTCCTGGATGTCGCCCCCGACCTTCTCGGATGCGTCCTGGTACGCACGACGACGAAGGGCCGCATGCGGTTGCGCATCACGGAGGTCGAGGCGTACGCGGGCGAGGCCGACCCCGGCTCCCACGCCTACCGCGGCAGGACCGAACGCAATGCCTCGATGTTCGGTCCGCCTGGTCACGCATACGTCTACTTCATCTACGGCATGTGGTTCAGCCTCAACCTGGTCTGCGGTCCGGAGGGGAAGGCAAGCGGTGTACTGATCCGCGCCGGCGAGGTGCTGGAGGGAGCGGAGTTGGCACGGCAGCGCCGCCCCAAGGCCCGCAGGGACCTGGAACTGGCCAAGGGCCCGGCCCGCCTGGCCACCGCGCTCGCCGTGGACCGAGAGCTGAACGGCACCGACGTCTGCTCTCACGAAGACTCCGCCCCGCTGAGTATCCTCGCAGGTCACGACCTGGACCCCGGGGCCATGAAGAGCGGTCCGCGGACCGGCGTCGGCGGTGACGGCTCCCACTACCCCTGGCGCTTCTGGCTCGCCGACGACCCGACGGTGAGCCCGTACCGGCCACACAAGCCCCGGAACCGTCGGCCTTCGCTTGACGCAGGCCGATCCACCGCCTAGCGTTGGACGAGTCGCTGGAAACGGGACGGCTTGCCACGGGCCTGAAGGCCCAGTGAGAGCGGCCCCCGGAAGCGAACATCACTACCTACGAGGTACCCCAGAATCGGGGTCACTTTCGGTACGCCGAAAACTGACTCCGAGGACCCGATTAGGAGTCTCCGGGGAAACGCGCTAACGTAGTGGACACCGAAAGGGCAAACGTCCGGAGAAGCCGGTGAGACGGTTTCGAAGGAAGCGTCCGTTCCTTGAGAACTCAACAGCGTGCCAAAAGTCAACGCCAGATATGTTGATACCCCGGCCTGTCGACGGTCTTGTTG
>NZ_JBQQBT010000031.1:0-67268 GCF_052245835.1 Streptomyces sp. 8N114
CAACCCCCCGCTATGTGGGCTTCGCCCCCCTAGCACCCCCCTGCCCCCTTGAGAGGGCCGTCCTTCCTTACGAGCACACTCCGCCAGCCCGTTAAGGTCCTTGGACCCGCCGGTGACGACCCTGCGGATCTCGTCTGTGGTGCGACTCCTCCCGCAAGGGCGCCACCGGCAGTGCATCTCGGCCCCCGCCGCATGGGGGACAGGGCTTACGTCAATGGCTCCGGGAATTGCGGAAGGGGGGTTCTAGGGGGGCGAAGCCCACCTGGCGGGGGGGCCGTTGGGGGGCGGAGCCCCCCGACACGACCTGTCGGCGGCAGCCGAAAACGAAAGGAGGCGTGCGTCCACAAGCAGCGGGGCCCACTCGACGCGATGACGGCAGCAAGGCATACCCGAGACCGTGACAGAAATCGATTTCACGGTCAAGAGACGGGACAACAGCTAGGCAACCCGCCCAACTAGTCGCCGACGAGACGAAACTCCTGACACCCCTGAGAGCCCTCTCCACACTTACGTGAAATGGATTTCACAGCTGACACACCGACACCCCGCAAGCAGCACCCCGGCAAACGAAAGCGGTGCCGCACCTGTCATCCCAACCGGTGCGGCACCGCTTTAGCCGTCCGCGGCATACCTACCTAGGCGAAGTCGACCAACCCGCACCCCGCCAACCGTCCGACCCGACCCGCCCCGACCCGACAACCGTCACAGAATCTCGGCGAGGCGCTCAACCTGCGCCGGGTCGACCCCGTAGCAGTAGAGCATCACCTCATCGGCGCCGAGTTCGTCGAACTCGGCAATCGCCCCACGGATCTCGGCCGGCGTGGTGAGCATGCCGGCAACCATCCGGTCGGCCATCCCGGTAAACGCGTAGTACGCGTGCATGTTGGCCCGCGCGTCGTCGATCACGTCCTGCGGGCCGAGCGCGACGTTGACCTGCGCGACAATACGGGGTTCACCGTCGCGGCCGTATTCCTTCCAGAACCCGCGGACGGTGTCGAACAGGCCGCCTGCCCAGGAGGGCGCTGCGGCGGCGAGAAAGCCGTCCCCCCAGCGCGCGACGCGTTCGAGCGCGAGGGGTTTGAAGCCACCGAAGAGCACTTCGGGACCACCGGGCCGGGCGGGCGCGGGGCCGATCGGGCCGACACCGTCGCCGTACGGCTCGCCGGACCACAGACGCCGCATCACCGCCATCTGCTCATCGAGGCGTCGGCCTCGCGCGCGCATGTCCACACCCGCGACCTGGTGGTCGTCGTCCCGGCCACCGATGCCGAGACCGAGGACCAGGCGACCACCGGTCATTCGGTCCAGGGTGGCGGCCTGCTTGGCGAGGAGGGCATCGTCGCGCAGCGGGGCCAGCAGCACCTCGGTCTGGACCCGGATGCGGGAGGTCGCGCCGGCGAGAACGGCAAGCGCGACCATGGGTTCCGGGTTGTGGTAGACGAGCCGGTCGAGCAGGCCGAGCGTGCTGAAGGGCCCGGCGTCTGCGTGTTGGGCCCAGGTGAGCAAGGTGGCCGGGTCGCCGATGGGCAGACCGATACCGACGTTCATGAAGGAGACCTCCGAGAGGAAGGGTCGACAAAGACTGCTGCCGCCCCTCCGGCACCTCGGCGAGGTGGGACGCTCCCGTTCTGCGGCGTACTCCTGGGGAACATCTCTTCGAAGTGATCTCACCCTAGAGCGAGCCGCCGTGGCGGGACAAGTCGATTTCGGGGCCTGCCCCTTGTGGTGGATTGCGCGCTCAGCAAGGGCTGGAGCGCTCAGCGAGGGCTGGACGAGACGAGTGCGGCCAGTGCTCGGCGCATGGTCCGGTCGAACAACTCGCGTGGATCCTGGGCCGGTTCCGTTCCGACGTGCTCCGCCATGGCGGCCGCGACGTGCGGGTGGTCTCCTTGGGCGGCGGCCTGGCCGAGATAGGCGGCCTGCGCCGTCTGCCGGTCGGTGGCCGTCCGCCCGCGCTGGAGTTCCACCCGGGCGAACTGCGCGATCAGCGCGTTCATCAGGGCGACGACTTCCATCTTGGTCCCGCCCGGCAGCCGGGCGGGCGCCAGTGCCCGCAACGCGTACTCCAGGTAGTCCAGCCCCCGGGGGCCCAGTCGCAGAGGTTCGGGCGGGATGTCGGGCAGCCAGGGGTGTTTCAGGTGGACGGCCTTGGTCCGCGCTGCCAGCGCTGCCAGGTCCTCGACCGGGTCACCGCCGAGCGGGACGTCGAGGTCGATCTCCCCGGTCACCATGTCCGTCATCAGGTCGAGCAGATCATCACGACCGGAGATGTAGCGGTAGAGGGACGCCTGACCGGTGCCCAACTCTTTGGCCACCTGACGCATCGATGCCGCTGGCAGCCCCTTGTCGTCCGCGAGCTCGACGGCGACAGCGGTCAGCTCCGCGCGGCTGTGCAGCGCTGCGGGGCCGCGGGCGCCGCGTTCGGGCCGCGTCCAGACGATCAGGGGTTCCGGGGCCATTCGTCCATCCGCCTTCTACGTTCCACGGGGCATCGCCTATCCTAAAACCGCGAACGCTGCTCGCAGTTACCGGGAGGTCCTGTGTCCTCGTCATCACCGCACCTGTGGAGCCCCGTCCGCTGGGCGGAGAACGGCTCCGTACGGCTTGCTTTCGACCAGCTGACCGAACAGCGGGACGGTGAGCCGCTCCTGCTGGCCACGGGCCTGGGCGTCAACCGGCTGTGGGTTCCGGACGGGCTCTGCCGGATGCTGGCCGCGCAGGGTTTCGCGGTGGCCCGGTACGACCAGCGCGACGGCGGGGAGTCGACCCACCTGCCACCCACGACCACCCGCAATCCGATCACCGCGCTGTTCGCCAAGCGCGGCGAGGCGTACACGGCCGAAGACATGGCGGACGACGCCGCCGCGGTCATGGACGCTCTGGAGTGGCACTCGGCGCATCTGCTGGGCATCTCGCTCGGTGGCGCCGTCGCCCAGCGGGTGGCGCTACGGCACCCGGACCGCGTGCGGACCCTCACCTCCATGGCCGCCGTCCCGGGAGACGCAACCGGGCTGCGCACCATGCGGTACATCCGGCTGCGTACCCTGGCGAAGTTCGCCCGGCTGAAGTTTCCCGACACCCCAGAGGGGGCCGTCGCGGCCGGTATCGCCGCCTCCCGTCTCCTGGCCTCGCCCAACCGCCCCCTCGACGAGCAGGCCGTACGAGAAGCAGCCGAACGCAACGTCGACAGCGGCGTTCATGACCAGCAGGCCCAGAGCCGCCAGATCGGCGCCCAATGGCACGGCCCGCCGATCAGCGCCATCGCCCGGCCCACCCTCGTACTTCACGGGGAAGACGATCCCCTCATCAAACCCGGCGCGGGAAAGGCGATCGCTTCTCGCGTCCGCGGCGCCCGGCTGGTCCTCCTGCCCGGAGTCGGACACGAACTCCCCGAACGCGCATGGCACGCCGTCACCACCGAAATACGCGAGCACGCCACCAGCGCTCACCACCCGCCCGCCCCACCCGCCAGATGAAGCACCGCGGACAGGAAACGTGCGAGGGCGGCGCGAAGGAGTCATGGGAGGCCGGGTGGGACCTGTCGTCGGGAGAGGGTCAACCTGCGTTGCTCTTGGTCGATTTCGGTGACGACGACGGTGACCGCGTCGCCGACCTGGACTGCGTCCTCGGGAACCTCGACGGGTGTCCGGGTGAGCTCCCGAAGGCGGACCAGGCCCTCTATTCCGTCGACGACCTGGACGAAGGCACCGAACGGGACCAGCTTGGTGACCTGTCCGTGCAGTGTGCGGCCCACCGCGGTGCGGTCGGCGAACGCCGGGAAGGGGTCCGGCTGTGTGGCTCGCAGGGACAGCCTGGCCTCTCCGTTCCATGTGTCGAACTGCAGGAATTCGCACGAAACGCGCTGACCGATCCGGACGACGTCCGCAACCGCTTCGATGCGCCGCCAGGACAGTTCGGGGATCGTGATGAACCCGACGCCGGGGAAGACGGGGTGCGCGGGGCCGTCGTCCAGCGCGACGAACACACCGAACCGTTCGATCGCCGTGACGGTCCCGGAAAGGAGCTCACCGCAGCGCAGTGCGCTCAGGAACGCCCACAGTTCCGGGTTCTCGGACGGCTCGACCATGCCGGCCAGCCTTTCACCTCAGCGCCGCCGGTGCCGCCCCCGGCCAGGGCACCGACGGCGCGGAAGGCTTCACTGTCAGTCGATGTGGTAGCTGTCGCCGTAGACCTTCCAGTCGAGCGGCGGGTCGAGGTCGAGGTTCCCGTCGCGCAGGAAGACACGATGATGCCCGCGGCGCACCCGCTCCCGTTCCCTCCCTGCCAAGGGCCGGGGGAGGACGCGCCCCGAAGGGCGGGGCAAGATCCGCAGCCCCGCCCGGCCGCCGGTGCCGAATCCACGCGGGGCATAATGTCGCCATGCGGATCTCGGCCAGAGCGGACTACGCGGTGCGCGCAGCACTTCAGCTTGCGGCGGCCGACGCGGACGAACCGCTGAAGGCGGAGGCCATCGCCGAGGCGCAGGAGATCCCGCACAAGTTCCTCGAGAGCATCCTCAACGACATGCGCCGCGGAGGGCTCGTCACCAGTCAGCGGGGCATCAACGGCGGCTACCGCCTGGCGAAGCCGGCGGAGGACATCAGCGTCGCCGACATCATCCGGGTCGTCGACGGCCCGCTGGTCTCGGTGCGCGGCGTGCGTCCCCCGGAGCTGTCGTACAGCGGCCCGGCCGAGTCGCTGCTGCCGCTGTGGATCGCGCTGCGGGTCAACGTCCGGCGAATCCTCGACGACGTTTCGCTCGCGGACGTGGTCTCGGGCCGGCTTCCCGGCGAGGTGTCACTGTTGACCGAGGCCCCGTCGGCCTGGACCAACCCATAACCGTTCCCGCCTGAATCCCCTCCCGCGCGCCCGCTTCGCGTGTCCCCTCTTTCCCGAGTACACGCTTCCCTCGTACGCGCTTCCCCGAGTACACGCTTCCCTCGTACGCGCCGACAGGCCGCTTCCCCACCGACCGCTGGGATGCTCAAGTCCGCATGGTGGACGGGCTCTTGTGGCGCCCCGCTCCCTCCGGCCCAGCATTCCTATGACTCCGGTAGGAAAACTAGGAATCTGTGAGGTGGCTGTGCGCACGCTGATCCTGCTGGCCTTGGCCGGGCTCGGTGCCCAACTCGTGGACGGCAGCCTGGGTATGGCCTACGGCGTCACCTCCACCACCCTTCTGCTGGCCATCGGCACCAATCCGGCCGCGACCTCCGCCACCGTGCACCTGGCCGAGATCGGCACCACACTGGCCTCGGGCGCCGCCCACTGGCGCTTCGGCAACGTCGACTGGCGCGTGGTCGCCAAGATCGGGGTCCCAGGCGCCGTCGGGGCGTTCGCGGGCGCCACGTTTCTGTCCAAGCTGTCCACCGAGATGGCCGAACCCTTGATGTCCCTCCTGCTGCTGGCCCTCGGTCTGTACGTGTTGGTCCGCTTCACCGTCCAGGGGCTGCCCACCGGCCACCTGGGCAAGCCGCTGCGCAAGCGGTTCCTGACCCCGCTGGGCCTGGTGGCCGGATTCCTGGATGCCACCGGCGGGGGCGGCTGGGGGCCGGTCGGTACCCCGGCGATTCTCGCCAGCGGCCGGATGGAGCCGCGTAAGGTCATCGGCTCGATCGACACCAGCGAGTTCCTGGTCGCGGTCGCCGCCAGCCTCGGATTCCTCTACGGACTCGGCTCGGAGGGCGTCAACGCGGGATGGGCGGCGGCGCTGCTCATCGGCGGGCTCGTCGCCGCACCGCTCGCCGCCTGGCTGGTGCGCCACGTACCACCGCGGGTCCTCGGCTCCGCGGTGGGTGGCGTCATCGTCCTCACCAATGTCCGCACACTGCTGCACAGCGACTGGATCTCCGCCGGGGACGCCGCCCGGTGGACCGCCTACGGGATCATCTACGCGGCGTGGGCAGCGGCGCTGGTCCACTCCGTCCGGGAGCACCGCCGCAAGCCGGACCCGCAGGCCGAGCCGGCACCCGAGGCCGCACAGCCGGCGTCCGCCTGAGCCCAACCCGCAGCCCACAGCCCGCAGCCGGGTCGGCGACCGCGATTCCCGTCGGTCGCCGCCCGGCACGCCCGTCAAGGGATCGACCCGCCCGCGCTTGAACATCCCACCAGGTGGAAGGGGCCTGCCGACGGCGGCGTCCCGTGGCGGGTCAGCAGGGAACGGTGAACGACGGGTGCGCGCCGTTGAGGAAGTAGTCCCCGACCTCGTGCAGCCTGCGTGCGGTCGGCTCGCGCAGCAGATGCGTTCGGACGTCGCGCCAGAAGCGGTCGAATCCATGCCGCGAAGAGGCTGCATCAGCACCGATGACGTCCAGCGCGCGCGTGGTGATCTCCTGTGCGGCCTGGGACGCGGCGGCCTCGGCCGCGCTCGCGAGTACGGCGATCTCCGCGCACTCCTCGTCGTCGAGATCCTCGCCGCGTGCGAGTCCTTGCGTCAGGGCCGCAACCGCCCGGTCGGCGAGGGCGGATGCGGCGTGTGCGGCGACCATGAGTTCGCCGTAGACCGTCACCACATACGGATCCTGCGGCGGGCCGCCCGGCCAGGGAAGGGGTGAGGACGGCTGCCGGCGGGCCTTCAGTAGTCTTCCGTGCTCACGGACTTCGGCAAGCAGCCCCTCGGCGACGCCGAGACAGAACTGGGCACAGACCAGACGTGCGGTCGGCGCGGCCAGGCAGGCGGAGGGCGACAGGACCTCCTCGTCCGGCGAGAGGGAGCCCAGCACGTTCTCGGCCGCCACCGGCACCGAGTCGAACTCCACACCGCCGCCGGCCGCCAGCCGCTGCCCGAAGGTGTCTCCGCCGTCGCCGCTCACAAATCCCGCGTAGGCGGGGTCGACGAGGACGATCAGGGACTCGCCGGTGCCACGCCTGACCGCACGGACCACCAACCGGTCGGCGACGCCGGCCCCGGTGCCGTACCTCTGATAGCCGTCCAGCAGATAGCCGTTCGCCTTGGGCGTCAGGATGAGCGGCGATTCTTGTAGGGCGATACCGCCTCCCCAGTACCACTGCCCTGCCGCGAACTCCCGCTCGATGCGGGCGGCGTGTGCCGGATCGGCGAAGAACCTCGCGGTGCGGGACAGGAAATAGTGGCTGCCCAGCAGATAGCCGATGGCACCATCGGCCGCGGCGATGGTACGGACGACCGCGTAGCCGGTGCGCCAGTCCGCGCCCCCTCCGCCGTGTTCGGCCGGTATCAGCAGCGTCAGCAGCCCCGATTCACGTAGCCGGGTGACCTCGTCGAGCGGTGGTTTGCCGGCCTGCTCGCGCTGGACCGCGTCCGTCGCCAGGTCGTCGGCCAACTCACGGGCTATGTGCAGCCAGTCGGCCGGTCCGGCGCCGACGCCGGTGATCTCGTCCACCGATGTCATGCCTGCGCCCGGACGTTGGGAGGGCAAGACCGTGTCCGGCGAACCTTGCCGGGCCCCTCCTTTGTGCCGGTGAGGGGGTGCCGCCTCTGGCCGAAGTGCGCCGCGTGCGGGCACGTCGTGGTCTGTCGGGCAGTCCCCCGCGCCCCTTCGGGGCACAGCGCCCGTGCCGGGTAGGCGAGATCCGCCGGGCAAGGCGCCGGGGCGGTCGGTGCCGGTGGTGCAGTGGTCATGGCGGGGCTCCTTCAGGAACCGGGGGAACACGGCGCCGGGTTGGGCGTGGAGACCGGCGGATGGTCCGTACGCCGGTCACCTCATCTTCACTCGCCTCCGTGACCAGGGTCAATATTTCCCTAGTAATTCGGTAGGAAAAATAGGGAACACCAGGTCTGTCGTCCGATTCCCGCTTCCGGAAGGCGAGTTCTTCACGAGCACGGTCGCCGCACTCATCCGGCCGCCGCCACCAGCGTCGTACGGCCGCCCAGGGCAGCGGAGAACTGATCCGTGACCTGGCCCAGGGCCTCGGCCGAGCCCGGTGCGACGGTCAGCGTGCCGTCGTCGCCCACCGTTATGTCCTTGTCCAGCACGAACCAGCCCGGCGTGATGTGCGCGGGCCCCATCGAGCTGAGCACGGGGCGCAGCGCGTAGTCGATGGCCAGGACATGCGCGGTGGTGCCGCCGGTGGCGAGCGGGAGGACCGTCTTCCCCGTCAGGGCGTACTGCGGAAGCAGGTCGAGCAGCGACTTGAGCAGTCCCGAGTACGCGGCCTTGTAGACGGGGGTGCCGATGACGACTCCGTCGGCCCGGGTGAAGAGTGATATCGCCTCGACGATCGCCGGATGGCTGAAGTCCGCATGTAGCAGAGCGTCGGCCGGGAGGGTACGCGCATCGAGCGGGACCACGTCGTGGCCCTGTGCGGTGAGCCGGGCGTCGAGGTCGCGCAGGAGGCGGGCCGTGCGGGAGGTGGGGGAAGGACTGCCGGATACGGACAGAACGGTGGCCATGCGGAGGGAGACCTTTCAGGAGTAACAGGTGGGGTCGGTAAATTGGCCGACTAGGGCACGAGGGCCGGTCCGTCCGGCTGGAGCTACGGCTGCTCAGGGACAGGCGTGACGACGTAGGTGCGTCGGGACGGTCGTACGGAGAAAGAACTCGGCCCGCAACGGGGTCACCGGGGGAGGGAAGGGCCGGTCAGACAGCCCGCTGCCGAGTCAGCCGCAACACGCGGCGGACCACACTCGACCGAAGTCGATGTGATCCCGCGAGACCAAGCGCTGCTGGGCATTCATACGAGTAATTGAGCAGAGCGTCGCGCAGCTCGTCAAGCAGCGCCCGGATGCCGGACGACCTGGACCGGGTGTTCCGCAGAGCGCCGACCGGTTCTCAGGAGGTGAGCCGCGCGGGCCGTGTGGCTCGTTTTCTCTCCCTTTGGTTCCCGAACGGCTGCTAAGGTCCCAGCGCATATTCGGTAGGCGTTCGAGGATGCGTACGAGAATGAGGGAGACCGGAACGGTGAATAAGGAAAACCGCGTCGCGCTGGTCACTGGCTCCTCCTCCGGCATCGGCGCCGGAACCGTCCGCTTGCTGGCGGAACATGGCATGCGCGTCGTCGTCAATTCGAGCCGCTCGGCCGAGGCGGGAGAGGCGTTGGCGGCGGAGCTTCCCGACGCCGTTTACATCGGAGCGGACGTGGCCGACGAGAATGCCGCGCGCCGCCTGGTGACGGAGACGGAGCAGGCATTCGGCAGGCTGGATGTCCTGGTGAACTGTGCCGGGATCACCGCACATATTCCGATGGACAATCTGCAGGCCGCCGATCCGGAGGTGTGGCGGCGCCTGTTCGACGTCAACGTCCTCGGAGTGTGGAACATGGTGACCGCTGCCGAAAAGCACCTCCGTCAGGCGAGCGGCGGAGGATGCGTCATCAACATCTCCTCGATTTCCGGCATACTCCCGGGCGGGAGTTCCGTCCCGTACGCCGTGAGCAAAGCGGCGGTCAATCACATGACCCGTATTCTCGCCAAGGCGCTGGCCCCCGAGGTACGCGTCAACGCCGTCGCTCCCGGCATGACGGACACACCGTGGTTCGACGGCTTCGAGGACAAGCAGGAGCGGATCGACCGGGCCTCGGAGGTGATTCCGCTGCGGCGCGTCGGGCAGCCGGAGGACGTGGCGAGGGCCTGCCTGGACCTTGTGAACTCCCCCTACATCACCGGGCAGATCCTCTCTGTCGACGGCGGCACGCAGTTGTTGTAGCCGTCGCTGGGTGGGTTCCCCCTCTCCTGTTTCGGCGAGGGGTGCCCCCTGGCAGGCGCTTGCGGGGTGCGGGCACCGGCCGGAGTCCCCCAGCCTCCGGCCGGGAGGTGCCCCCAGGGGAGCAGTTCCCCGCGCCCCTTCGGGGCGCTAGGTGACCACGCGGGGCTGCTCGTCCTCTCCGTCCGACGCCGCGGTGGGAGCGTCGTCCGTCTGTCGCGCCAGGCGGACGCCACGTACCGACGGCAGGCACAGGATGAAGGCGTTGGCCGCCACCTGCCAGCACACGCCGAAGGACAGCACCGCGGAGATGCTGGTCCGCTCGGCCAGCGGTCCGGCCAGCGCCAGCCCGATCGGGCCGATGGAGTAGGCGCCGAACGAGACGTAGGACATGACGCGGGAGAGGGCTTCGTGCGGCACGTGCTGCTGAATGGTGGTCATCCACAGTGCGTTGAACACCGAGTTGGCCACGCCCGCGGCAAGCGCTCCGGCGCAGACCACGACCAGCGGTGCCTGGCCGGCCAGCGCGGCTGACGGCGCCGCCCACAGCACCGTGACCAGCGTGGTGACCAGCAGCGGGCGCGTGGGACGCCTGCCGAGCAGCAGCAGTGCGCCGACGATGGAGCCGAGGCCGTAGATCGACACGATCGTGCCCCACGAACTGGCCCCGTCGTAGGTCTCCTTGGCCGCGGCCGGTCCGAGCACCAGGTACGGCGCCCACACCACGAAGTTGAACATGGTGAACTGGAGCGTGACCGTCCACAGCCACCGGTGCTTGGTGAACATCCCCCAGCCGTCGCGGAGTTCGCGCAGCACTCCCGGGGCGGCAGCGGCCCGCGTTTCCGGTACGCGCAGGCGCAGCAGGAAGATTCCGCACAGCGCGTAGGTGCCCGCGTCGACCAACAGCAGCGCGGCCGGTGAGACGAAGGTCACCAGCAGGCCGGCGAGCGCCGGTCCGGCGACTCCGGCCACCGAGTTGCCGAGCCCGATCATGGTGTTGGCGTCCGGCAGCCGGGCGGGAGAGACGACATGCGGCACCAGCCCGTCGAAGGAGGGCTTGAAGAACGCCTCGCCGATCCCGCCCAACGCGGCCAGTACGAGGAGTTGCCACAGCCGTGCCGAGTCCGTCATCAGCAGAACCGCCAGCGCGCCCTGGGTCAGCGCCCGCAGCCAGTCGGAGCACAGCATGATCAGGCGGCGTGGCAGCCGGTCCCCCAGGACGCCGCCGCCCAGCAGGAAGACGACGAGCGGCACGATGCGCGCCGCCATGACGAAGCTGAGGTCGGAGAGGGAGCCGGTGGCCTCCAGCACGGCGAAGGAGAGCGCGACCGTCGCCATGGCGGTGCCGAGCATCGAGGTGGTGTAGCCGGCGAAGAAGGTGCGGAAGTTGCGTTCCCGCAGTACAGCCAAATTTTGCAGGGCGCCGCGCAAGGGGTGGTTCGGGCGGCTCACCATGTGTGCGGTCGCTCCTTCGGTGGGGGGTGCCGCGCGAGATGTGTCGGAGAAGTGTGCAGACCGAATGTTCTTATATCACGCGACTCGTGGCCTTCGCGAGAGTGCCGTGGCGACACCTCGACAGGGGCCGGCGATGAAACCTGGACAGCGTCCGACGGTGAAACCTCGGCAGCGTCCGTGACGCATGAGTACGGGGCCCGGGACTGTACCCGGCGGGCCTCGAACCGGACGCGGATATTCCTGGTTTGGGGGCCGTAGGGGTTGGGCACGACTTCCGATCGGGCGCCGGGGCTCGCATATGACAGCGGGAACGACCGCTTGACAGAGCCGCCGAGGTCGCGGTTTTCTGATGCAGTTCCGGTCTAGACCGCAACCGAGGATCCGAGCCGGGGGAGTTCGGCTTTCGAACTTCCCGAATTCCACGTCATTTCAGCCGTGTATTCCACTTGCTCTACCGCGGGATAGCGGACAGGCATCTCACAAAGATGAAGTCCTCATTCCCACGGCGTCGTGGAGGTATGACATGAATCCCCCGGAAGACGCGCGGCACGACGATGTCTGGCAGGCGGTCGTGAACACCGCCGCAAAGTATCCGGACCGCGTCGCGCTCTGCGACGGGGTCGAGGAGATCAGCTATGCGCGGCTCGTCGCCGAGGCCGAGTGCAGCGCCTCCGCAATGCGCGCACGCGGGCTGGCAGAAGGAGACGTCGTCGCCTTGTGCTCGGGCCGCTCGGTGCAGCAGGTGCTCGCCGTTGCGGGGATCCTCGCAGCCGGGGCCGCGGTCGCGCCGTTCCCCGCCCAACAGGCCGTCGGCACCACCCGGGAGGCGATAGCGCGGTTGGCACCCCGGCTGGTGCTCGGGGACAAGGACGCCTGCTCCTTCCTTCCCGAAGCGTTACCCCTGGCCCCGCCGGGCACCCCGCCGCTCAACGAGTCGGGACCGGCAGGTCACACTGCCGGGCAGCCCCGCAGCACCGGGACGCCGACCGCCGACCGCCTCGCGTACGTGCTGCACACCTCGGGCTCCTCCGGCCGGCCGAAGGCGGTCCATGTACCGCACTCAGCGGTGCGCAATCGTTTCTCCTGGGGCCAGTCCCTCTACCCCGTCGGGCCCGAGGACACGGTGCTCTACGCCGGGTCGCTCGTGTTCGACTGCCAGATGTGGGTCGTCCTCGCGCCGCTGTGTTACGGCGCGACCCTGCTGGTGGCCCCCGAGGGCGCGGAGTCCGAACCGCAACGCCTGGCCGAGCTGGCCCGGGCGCACGGGGTCACGGTGATGCACTTCGTCCCCTCCCTGCTGCGCGAGTTCCTCGCCGCCGGTGCCGGAGCGGGCTTGGCCGGCCTCACCTATCTGCTCGTCGCGGGTGAGCGACTGCCCGGGGAGCTGGCCGCCCAGATCTTCGCCGCGACCCGGGCCCGCGTCATCAACCAGTACGGACCCACCGAGACCTGCATCGACGTCCTCAACCACGAGCTGACACCCCAGGACGCGGCGGCCGAAGCGGTACCCATCGGGCGGCCCATCGCCGGGGTCCGCGCCGTGGTGCACGACGAGCGGGGCCGCCCGGTTCCGAGCGGCGGGACCGGGGAACTCCTCCTCGGCGGCCGGTGCCTGGCCTGGGGCTACGGCGACCCGGCCCAGACCGCGGAGCGGTTCGTACCGGACGACGCCCCGGCGCGGCCGGGCGAGCGCCTCTACCGCACCGGGGACCTGGTCCGCGATCGCGGTGACGGTGTCTACGAGTTCCTCGGCCGGGTGGACCACCAAGTGAAGATCCGCGGGGTGCGGGTGGAGCCCTCGGAGACCGAGCACGCCCTGCTGCGGCATCCGGCGGTGGCGCAGGCCGCGGTGGTGAGCGTGCCCGGAGAGGGAGGCGAAGCGCGGCTGGTGGCCCATGTCGTGGCTGCCGACACCGCACAGGGCCTGCCCACCGAGGCCGAGTTACGCGGCTTCCTGCTGGACCGGCTGCCGCCGGCGGCCCTGCCGAGCAGCTGGCACCAGCACCGCGTCCTGCCCCGGCTGCAGAGCGGCAAGGTCGACCGGCTCGCCCTAGCCGACCGCCGATACGCCCCCGCGTCCCCGGAGCCGTCCGCACCCGGAGCGCCGGTTACGGACCCGCCGCGGACCGCCACCGAGCGGACCGTCGCCGAGCTGTGGCAGGAACTGCTGGGAACCGGGCCGCTCGACCGGGCCGCCGACTACTTCGAGCTGGGCGGCCAGTCGCTGCTCACCATGCGGATGATCGCGCGCGTCCGGCGCCGGTTCGGGGTGCGTCTCCCGGCCAGAACGGTGTTCTCGGCACCCACGGTCGCGCTGTTCGCCGCGGCGATCGACGAGGCGGTCGACCGGGCCCCGCAGCGGGCCGGAACCACGCCGGAGCCGGTGACCGCGGACAATGTTCCCCGTGCGGGAACCGCCGGGGGCGGTAGCGATGCCGGGCGGTGACCGGGGCGCCACGTCGCGGCTGGTCGTTCCGAGCCGGTACAACGGGCCTGCCCACTCCGCGCAGGGCGGTCTGGTGTGCGGTCTGCTCGCGGGCCTGGCCGAGCCACGGCTGGGGCCGGACATGGTGGTGACGCTCCACGCACCGCCGCCACTTGAGACCGCGTTGGAGCTGCGCCCGGCCGGTCGCCGGTACGCGCTCTACGAGCGGGAGCGGCTGGTCGCCGTTGTGGCCGCGGCCCGGCGGCCACCACCGCCCCCGCCGGCCTGGGTGCCGTACGCCCGGGCCCAGGAAGCGGCGGAGCACTTCGAGGGGGTGCGGGGGCATCCGTTCCCGGACTGCTTCGTGTGCGGTCCCGACCGGCCCGACGGTCTCGGCCTGCGGCCCGGGCACGTTCCGGGAGAGACCGGCACGGTCGCCTCTCCCTGGCATCCCCGGCCCGAACCGGCCGCGGGGCCGGGGCAGCCCGTGCCTGCCGAACTCGTCTGGGCGGCGCTCGACTGCCCTGGTGGCTGGGCCGACGACCCGGTGGGCCGGCCGATGGTGCTGCACCGGATGGCCGCCCGTATCGAGGCACGGCCCAGGGCCGGGGACGCCTGCGTGCTGGTCGGACGCGTCACCCGGCGCCAAGAGCGTACGAGCGAGAACGTCACCGCCCTCTACGACGCCTCCGGCGCCCTCCTGGCCCGGGCCGCCGCCACCTGGGTCGCGGTCGGAACCGGAGCAGGAACCGGGACGGAGACGAGGGCCGGGAGGGAGACGGATACGAGGACCGGGACGGGGAGTACATCCGGCGTCGGAGCCAGGACCGCAACCGCTCGCCATCAATTGGGGAAGCACCAGACCGCTGTGGAAGGGACGCCATCGTGACCGAGCACCAGCACGTGCACCAAGGCGCCGGTGAGGGCACGGAATCGGTGCACAGCCTCTTCGCGCGGCAGGCGGCGGCCACCCCCGCAGCGCCGGCGGTCGGTACCCGTGACGCCTCCCTCACCTACCAGGAGCTGGACCGGGCCTCCGGCCGGCTCGCCCACCAGCTGCGTGACCGCGGCGTACGGCCCGGCGACGCGGTGGCCGTCACGATGCCCCGCGGCACCGCGCTGATCACCGCGCTGCTCGCCGTCCTAAAGTGCGGTGCCCAGTACGTCGCGATCGAGCAGGGCGAGCCCGCCGAGCGGGCCACGGCGATGCTCGGGGCGGCCGGCGCGCGGCTGGTGCTGGCCGGGCCCGAGGAGCAGCGGCACTTCCCCGGCGCTGAGGTCGCAGTGATCGACCCCGCCGGGGAGAGCTACGCCGGGCTGCCGGTCGCCGATCCGCGGCCCGTGCCGGCCCAGGCGCCCGCCTACACCGCGTTCACCTCGGGTTCCACCGGGTCCCCCAAGGGCGTGACCGTGCCGCACGCCGCGGTGGTGCGGATCGCCCGCGCCAACGGCTTCCTCCCGCTGAGCGGTGAGGACACCGTCCTCCAGCTCGCACCCGTCGCCTTCGACGCCTCGACGCTGGAGATCTGGGCGCCGCTGCTCAACGGGGCCCGCCTGGTGCCGTATCCGGATCCGCGTCCCGAGCCGGAGCGCGTCGTCGAGTTCGTCAGGGCGCAGGGCGTGACGGCGATGTGGCTCACTGCCGGTCTCTTCCACCAGGTCGCCGAGCGCCGGCCGGGTGACCTGCGCGGGCTGCGTCACCTCCTGGCGGGCGGGGACGTGCTCTCCCCCACGCATGTCAACGGCGTTCTGGCCGCGCTTCCCGGGCTGCGTCTGGTCAACGGCTACGGTCCGACCGAGAACACCACCTTCACCTGCTGCCATGTGATGACGGCACCCGTCGAGGGCACCCGCGTCCCCATCGGCAGCCCGGTACGGGGCACTCAGGTGCACCTGCTGGACGCCGCGCTCGCGCCCGTGCCGGACGGCCAGCCGGGAGAGGTGTACGCCGGAGGGCTCGGTCTCGCACACGGTTACGCCCAGGACCCCGCGCTCACCGCGGAGCGGTTCGTGCCCGACCCGTTCTCGGACGTCCCCGGCGCGCGCCTGTACCGCACCGGGGACCTGGCCAGGAAACTCCCCGGCGGGGAGCTGGAGTTCCTCGGGCGGTCCGACGCACAAGTCAAGATCCGCGGCTTCCGGGTGGAACCCGGCGAGGTGGAGACGGTGCTGCGCCGCAACGAGGAGGTCGCCGACTGCGCCGTCGTGGTGCAAGGCGACAGCGGCGCCACCAGACGGCTGGCGGCCTTCATGGTCGGCGAGGAACGCATCCGGGTGCCCCGGCTGCGCAGATGGCTCGCCGAACGGCTGCCCGGCTATCTCGTACCGGCCGTCCTCCAGCAGGTGGAGGCCCTGCCGTTGACCGGAACCGGCAAGGTCGACCGGGGCACCCTCGCCAAGCGGCGCAGCCCCCGCAGGCCGGAGTGCGACGCCGACTTCCGCGCGCCGGGCACCGGGCTGGAGCACTGGCTGACCCGGGTGTGGGCCGACACCCTCCAGTACGAGGAGATAGGCGTGGACGACGACTTCTTCGAGCTGGGCGGCCACTCCCTGATGGCCACCCAGATCACGGCGGAGATTGCCGATACCCACGACGTGCTGGTCACGGCGCGTGCCTTCTACGAGCACCCCACCGTCGCCGAACTGGCCGGCTATCTGGAGGACCGCCTCCCCGCCGAGCAACTCGCCGCCGTACAGCACGCCGCCGACGGGCGCGAGGGAGCCGGCCGATGAGGATCACCCGGCCCCAGGCCGCCCCCGACCTCGATCCGGCGGCCGTCGATCTGGCCGACCCCCAGCTGTACGCGACCGGTGATCCGCACGCGGTATGGCTCGCCCTCCGCGAACGGCACCCGGTATGGCGGCAGACGCTTCCGGACGGCCGCTCGTTCTGGTCGGTCACCCGCTACCACGACGTCAACGATGTACTGCGGGACCACACCCGCTTCACCTCCGAACGCGGCACTCTGCTGTCCACCCTGGCCGTCGACGACCCGGCGGGCGGCAAGATGATGGCCGCCAGTGACCCGCCGACCCACACGGCGATGCGGGAGCCGTTGTCCAAAGTGCTGTCGGCGCGCGCCCTGCGCCGCTGGGAGCCGCGTATCCGGCAGATGGTGTGCCGGCTCATCGCCCCACTGGCCGACGGCGATGCGTGGGACATCGCCGAGGCGGCTGCCGACTTCCCCATGGCGTTCACCGGCACGCTGATGGGCCTGCCCGAGCGGGACTGGCCCCGGCTCACCAGGCTGACGACGATGGCGATCGCACCCGAGGACGGCGAGTTCAGCGAGGGGCGCGGCACCCTCGTCGCCGCGCACCACGAACTGTTCGAGTACTTCGCCGACCATCTGCACGCGACCCGGGATGCGGCCGACGACTCCCTCGTCGGTTTTCTGCGCGGTATGACGGTCGACGGCGGACGGCGACTGCGTCAGGACGAGATCGTCTACAACTGCTACAGCCTGCTGCTGGGCGCCAACGTCACAACCCCGCATGCGGTGGCCGGCACCGTGCTGGCGTTCATCGAGGAGCCCGCACAGTACGCGCGGCTCACCCTCGATCCCGGCGTGGTCTCCCGCGCCGTCGAGGAGGGGTTGCGCTGGTCCTCACCGGCCAACCACTTCATGCGGTACACCAGGCGGGAGACGGAGCTGAGCGGGGTGCGCCTCGGCGCCGGGGAGGCCGTGGTCGCCTGGCTGGGATCGGCCAACCGCGACCTGCGGGTCTTCGCCGACCCGTTCACCTTCGACGTAGCCCGCTCGCCGAACCGGCATGTGGCCTTCGGCTTCGGACCGCACTACTGCGTGGGCGCACCTCTCGCCCGTATCGCACTGCGCATCCTCTTCGAGGAAATCGTCCGGCACGTGGACGGGTTCGAGCAGGCCGGACCCGTCGAGCACCTCGCCTCCAACTTCGTCGCCGGCATCAAGCACCTGCCGGTCACGGCACGGCTGCGGCCGGGCGCTGCCGAACGGCTCGCCGCCGCAAAGGCCGCCGAGCCCCACCGGGAGGCCGTGCCGTGACCGTTCTTCGTGATTCTCCACGCCCGACCCACTCGGAGGTGTGCGATGGCTGAGGTGAAAGGCGCCGGCCGCTGGCTGCTGCGCCGGCCCGGCAGCGAGGCCGGGGCGCGGCTGTTCCTGCTGCCCTACTCCGGGGTCGGTGCCTCCATGTACAACCGGTGGCCCCAGCAGATCGGCCCGGCCGAGGTGTGCCGTATCCAGCTCCCCGGCCGGGAGAACCGGATACGCGAGCCGCACTACGGCAGTTACCCGGAACTGGCCGAGCGGCTCGCCGAGGCGCTGCTGCCGTATCTGGACCGGCCGTTCGGTTTCTTCGGGCACTGCGGCGGTGCCCTGCCCGGCTTCGCCACGGCTCTGTTCCTGGCCGAGCACGGACTGCCCACGCCGGCGTGGCTGTTCGTCTCCTCCCAGGTCGCCCCGCATCTGGGACCGTACGGACGGTTTCTGGACCTGCCGCCGGACCGGTTACGCGAGGAGCTGCGGGAGATGGCGGTCGCGATGGGCGGCCGTCCGCAGCCCGACATGATCGAGCTGGGCATGCGGGTGCTGGAAGCCGATCTGGCCGCCAACCGTGCCTACCGGTTGCCCCGGCCGGTACGACTGCCCTGCACCGTGCACGCCCTCTCCTGGGAGGACGACCACGAGATCCGGCCCGGGCAGATGACCGGCTGGGACGCGTACGCGGAACCGGGCCGCTACCGCGAAAGCCTGTTGCCCGGTGGGCACTTCGCGTTCCTGGAAGCGCCGGAGCCGTTGTGCGCGGCGCTCTCCGGGACCATGTCGGCCGCCGACTCGCCGGTGCCCTCGCCGGTGACCGAGATCGAGGAGCACGCATGACCGAGGCCGGCACCAGCGACTACGTATCGGGTGCGCTCAAGGAGGGCGGCGACCCCGATCCGTACGCCAACTACGCCTGGCTGCGGGAGAACGCCCCTGTCAGCGAGGTCTACACCCCGCACCGCAAGGGCCGTACCTGGCTGGTCACCTCCTACGCGCTGGTCAGAGCCGGGCTTGCGGATCCGCGGCTGAGCAACGACGACCGCAACTCCGCCGCGCCTCCCGCGCCGTTCGGCAGCGGCGAGTGGGACCCGGCCCGCGGTCTGCTCGACCTCGACCGGCCTGAGCACACCCGGCTGCGCAGGCTGGTGGCCGGCGCGTTCAGCGCCGGAGCGGTGGACGGCATGCGGCCGATGATGGCGCGGATCACCGACGCGGCCATCGACGCGTTCGCCGACGCGGGCCGCTGCGATCTGGTGGAGTCGTTCTCGCTGCCGGTGCCCGTCGCGATCATCCACGAAGTGCTGGGCATACCCGAGGAACAGCGCGAACCCCCGGCGCGGTGCATGGAGATGTTCTACAAGGCGGGCCTGACCGATCCCCTGGACCTGGATTCCCTGCACGGGCTGCTGGAGTACACCCGGCGACTGGCCGCCTACAAGCGCGCCAACCCGGGCAACGATGTCGCCGCCGCCCTGCTGAAGGGCTTCGAGACGGGCCAGTTGCGCGACGAGAACGAACTGGCCGCCATGATCCTCTCCGTGCTCGGCGCGGGCCATGTGACAACCGTGCAGTTCCTGGGCGCGGCGGTCCACCGGCTGCTGCAGCACCCCGACCAGCTGCGGGCCGTGCTGTCGGGCGAGGTCGGCTGGGCGAACGTCGTCAACGAGATCCTGCGCTACGACTCCCCCGTCCAGGCATCGGTCTACCGGTACGCCACCGAGGATCTGACCCTCGGCGACGTTCACATCAGCAAGGGCGACGCGGTGCTGCTGTGCGTGGCCGCCGCCAACCGGGACCCCGACTACGTGTCCGACCCCGAGGAGTTCCGGGTGGACCGTTCACTGCGCGGCAACCTGGCCTTCGGCCACGGCGCCCATCTGTGCCTGGGCGCCCATCTGGCCCGCCTGGAGGGGGAGATCGCACTGGACGCGCTGTTCACCCGGCTTCAGGACCTCGCCCTCGCCGTCCCCGCCGACCGCGTCGTATGGACCTACGGCCCGATGCTGCGCGGCCCCCGTGCGCTGCCGGTCACCTTCCGGCCGGTCCGGGCACGGTGACCGGTTGTCCCCCGTCGCACTCCCCTGTCCCTCCCCCTCATTCGCCCCGTACGGCCTTCGCGGAGACCACTCATGACACCAGCGCATGACACAGCAGTCGCCCCGTCCCGCCCGGCGGCCTCCCCGCTCGACGGCTTCGCCGAGTGGGTCGCGAGAACCCCCGAAGCCCCCGCGGTCGTCTGCGGACCGCAGAGCCTCAGTTACCGGCGGCTGGATCGCGCGGCCGAGCAGCTCGGCCGCCGGTTGCGGGCAGCCGGTGCCGGGCCGGAAACTCTCGTGGCCGTCGCCCTGCGCCGCTCGGCGGCCCAGTCGGTCGCGGTGCTCGGCGTGCTCAAGGCCGGCGCCGCCTGTCTGCCGGTCGACCCCGACCAGCCGCCGGACCGTACGCGGGCGCAGCTTGCCGACGCCGGGGTCCGGCTGGTGGTGACCGAGAAGTCCGTCGAGGACACCCGCGCCGAGGGCGGCTGGGGGCCGCAGGTCGTCTCCCTGCCCGTCGAGACCGACCTGACGGACGACGGCCCCGGCGACGGCGAGCAGCCGCTGACCGGAAGCGGTCCCGAGAACCTGATGTACGTGCTGTACACCTCGGGTTCCACCGGCAGGCCCAAGGGCATCGCCATGCACGCGGCCCCGCAGATCACCCTGCTGGACTGGTGCCGTCGCCGGTACGCGGAACGGCCCGTGGCGCTCCAGTTCTTCCCCCTCACCTCCGATGTCGGCTTCCTCGAGCTGCTGTCCACCTGGTGGCTGGGCGGCTGCGTCGTCGTGGCGACCGAGCACGAGCGCCACGACATCGCCGCTCTGGCCGACGTCATCGACCGGCACCGGGTCACCAAGGTGCTGCTGCCGGTGCTGGCACTGGACCGGCTCGCGGCCCACGCGGCCGACGACCCGGACCGCTGCGGCTCCCTGCGCGAGCTGATCACCACCGGGGAGCAGCTGGTGATCTCCCCCGCCGTCCGGCAGTTGTGCGACCGCCTGCCGGACGTGCTGCTGGACAACCACTACGGCTCGACGGAACTCAACGTCGTCACGGCGCCTCGGCTGACGGCGCCCGCCGACGCCTGGCCGGAGCGCCCCACGGTGGGCCGGCCCATCGTGGACTCCCGTATCTATGTGCTCGACGCCGATCTGCGGCCGGTCCCGCCCGGTGTGCCCGGCGAGATCTACGTCGGCGGCGGTCCGCCCGCCCGCGGGTACCTCGGCAACCCCGTGCAGACCGCTGTGGCCTTCCTGCCCGACCCCTACAGCAAGAGCCCGGGCAGCCGTATGTACCGCACCGGGGACCGGGGACGCTGGCGGTCCGACGGAGTGCTGGAGTATCTGGGACGCGCCGACTTCCAGATCAAGCTGCACGGCTACCGCATCGAGCCGGGGGAGATCGAGACGCAGCTGCGGGACCATCCGGCCGTCTCCCAAGCCGTGGTGATCAAAACAGGTGAGGGCGAGGACGCCCTGCTCGCGGCGTACACCAGCAGCGAGGGCCCTCCCCCGCACGCCGATGAGCTGCGCGACCATCTGGCCCGTCTGCTGCCCTCGTACATGGTGCCCCAGGCGTACATCTCCTTGCCGGCGCTGCCGCTGACCGGCACGGGGAAGGTGGACCGCAACCGGCTGCCCGCGGTGGACACCGCCCGTCCGTCGTTCGTCGCGCCCCGGGACGAGGACGAGGCAGCCATCGCCCGGATCTTCTCCGACATTCTCGGCAAGGAGCAGGTCAGCGTCGAGGAGAGCTTCTTCCGCCTCGGCGGCCACTCCCTGTTGATCACTCAGCTCGTGCACCGGGTCAGCAAAGCCTGCGGCGTCGAACTGCCGCTGCGCGCCGTCTTCGAGCGGGCCACCCCGGCCCAACTGGCCCGCGACGTACGGCGGCTGCGCTCCGGGGAGGGGGCGGTACAGGCGGCGGAGGAGGGGGCGGGGCCCGGCACCTCGGCCGCCCCGGCGGACTCCGGGCGGGCCAGGCCGTGACCGGGCGGCGACTCGGACAGCCGCTGTCGTTCGGCCAGGAGCGGCTGTGGTTCCTCGACCAGCTGCTGCCCGGCCAGGTCAGTTACCTCACTCCGCTCACCTACCGCATAGCGGGCCGGCTGGATGGGGCGGCGCTGGAGGGCGCGCTGCGCGATGTGGCGGCGCGGCACCCGGTTCTCCGGTGCCGCTTCATCGCCGACGGCGGAGAGCCCCGCGCGGTGGTGGAACCGGTCACCGTGCTGCACATCGAACAGCGCGACCTGTCCGCCGACGCCGCGCCCGTGCACGCGGCGGAGCAGCTCGTACGGCAGCGGCTGTCGAACCCGCTCGACCTGCGGTCGGGTCCGCCGCTGCGGGCCGTGCTGCTGCGCCTCGCGGACGACAACTGGCTCTTCCACGTCCATGTCCATCACATCGCGTTCGACGGTCTCTCCCGCCCCGTCTTCGAGCGCGAGTTGTCCACGGCGTACGCGGCCCGAACGTGCGCGGGGGCCCCGGCCCTTTCCGCCGAGCCGCCGTTCGACTACTTCGCCCACGCGCGTGCACAGCGCCGCGCCCTCGACGGGGCGGAGCGTGAGCGGCTGCTGGGCTACTGGCGGGCGCGGCTGGCCGAGGCCCCCACGGTGCTGGACCTGCCCGCCGACCGGCCGCGGCCGGCGCAGCCGACCGGCCGTGGTGCGCAGCTCGACTTCACCCTGCCCGCGGACAGCACCGAGGCGCTACGCCGTGTGGCCCGGGAGCACCATGCCTCGCTGTTCGCCGTGTCCCTCGCGGCGTACCAGGAGCTGCTGGGGCGGTACGCCGACGCCCGGCAGGTGCTGTGCGGCGTACCGTTCGCGGGGCGCGGCGAGCCGGAAGCCGAGGAAGCCATCGGTTTCTTCACCCATACCGTGGCCCTCTGCGGCGATCTGCGCGGCACGCCCTCGCTCGGCACCCTCACCGAGCGGGTGCGGGACAGCGTCTGGGACGCGATGGACCACCAGGAGCTTCCCTTCGACATGCTCGTCGACGGCCTGGGAGCGGCCCGCGGTCCGGAGCGCAACCCTCTGGTTCAGCACTGGTTCGACGTCACCGACGAGATGCTCGTCCGGCACCTGCTGGAGCTGCCGGGTGCGCGGACCAGAAGGGTGGAGTACCCGGAGACGGTCACCCGGTTCGACACCGAACTGCATCTGAGCCCTGCCGGCTCCGAACTGCGCGGGCGGCTGCTGTACTCCACCGACCTGTTCGACGCGTCCCGGATGCGTGTCTTTGCCGACCACTACCGGGAGTTGCTTCGCGCCGCCGCCGTGCGCCCGGAACTCCCGCTGTCCTGCCTGCCGTTGCTCTCCCCTCGGGAGCAGGCCGCCGTGGTGGCCCGTGGCACCGGCCCCGCACAGGAGGCGGGTCCAGGCGAGGCTGGGCAGACCGTAGCGGCGCAGTTCGCACGCCGGGCGGCGGAGCACCCCGCGGCCGTCGCCGTCGCGGACGGAACCTTCACCTGGGACTACGCGACGCTGTACGCGCGGGCCACAGCGCTGGCGGCTCGGGTGACCGCGCACGGATGCGGTCCCGAGGACGTGGTGGCGGTCTGTCTGCCACGCGGCGCTGCGCTGGTCTGCGCGGCGCTGGGCGCCATGCTGGCCGGCTGCGGGTATCTGCTGGTCGACCCGGACCAGCCGGCGGAGCGCATCGGCTACCTGCTCGGCGACTCGGGTGCCCGTCTGGTGCTGACGGACGCCGCCACCAGCGGACGGCTTCCGGCGGGCGGCGAGCGCACGGCCTGGCCCGCGCGGGCGGCGGATGAGGGTACGAGCCGCACGGCCTTGGGTGCGTGGACGGCGGATGAGGGTGTGAGCCGCCCGGCCGGCGCACCGCGTGTGCTCGATGTGACCGGGATGCCGTCCCCGGCTCCCGGCGGTCGGCCTCGCGCGGACCCGCCCGCCTCTGGACCGGCACCGCACCATCTGGCCTATCTCGTCTACACCTCCGGCTCCACCGGCCGTCCCAAGCCGGTGGCCGTCACGCACGCGGGACTGTCCCACTTGGTGGCCTGGCACCTGGAGCGGTATCCGGTGCGTCCCGGGGTCTCGGTCGTGGCGCAGGTCGCCGGTGTCTCCTTCGACGCCGCCGCCTGGGAGATATGGCCGGCGCTGGCCGGCGGGGCCCGCCTGGAGATCTGTCCGGAGGAGGTGGTGCGCGATCCGGAAGCGCTCGTCCGGCAGCTGTCCGCCACCCGTACCGAGAGCGTCTTCGCGCCCACGCCGCTGGCCGAACAGCTGATCCGGCTTCCGCTCGGTGAGAAGACGGAACTCACCCGGCTGCTGACCGGCGGCGACCTGTTCCGCCCGCGCGAGTGCGACGACCCGGGCCTCCCCGTCCTCAACCACTACGGCCCTACCGAGAACACGGTGGTGGCGACCGCAACCGACGGGCTGCAGGCACCCTGGGCCGACAACTCCATCGGCCGCCCCATCGCGGGGGTCAGGGCCTATGTGCTCGACGAGAACCTGCAGTTGGCGCCGCCGGGCGCGCCGGGCGAGCTGTGCCTGGGCGGTACGGGGCTCGCCCGTGGATATCCGGGCAGGTCCGCGCTCACCGCTGAACGCTTCGTGCCGGACCCGTTCGCGGGCGTACCCGGCGCCCGCATGTACCGCACCGGTGACGTGGTGTGCTGGCGGCCCGACGGGACGCTCGACTTCCTCGGCCGGCGCGACGCTCAGCTGAAGGTGAGCGGCTACCGCATCGAGCCCGGGGAGATCGAGCAGGCGCTGCTGCGGTGTTCCGGGGTCCGCGAGGCCGTGGTCACGGCGACTCCCGGGCCCGCCGGGAACACCCTGCTGGCCGCGTATGTGGTGCCCGAGGCGGAGCCGCCGGACAGCGCCGGACTGCGCGCGCAGTTGCGGGCCTGGCTGCCGCCGTATCTGGTGCCGGAGGTCTGGCTGATGCTCGACGCCCTGCCGCTCACCCCGAGCGGCAAGGTGGACCGGGCACGTCTCCCGGCCCCGCAGGAGGGCACGGCGGAACTCACCGAGCCGCGAAGTCCGCTGGAGGAGGAGGTGCTGCGGCTGTGGCGGGAGGTCTTCCCGCACGCCCGGCTCGGCGTCACCTCGGACTTCTTCCTGGCGGGCGGCACCTCCATGGCGGCCTCCCGGCTCGCTTCCCGGATCCGGGAGTCCTTCGGGCTGGCGTTCCCGGTGCGCTCGGTTTTCGACCACCGGACGGTGGCCGAACAGTGCGCGGTCATCGAGCGGCGCATCGCCGAGGAGATCTCTCAGATGACGGAGGAGGAAATCGAGCGAGAGCTGAACCGGTAGCCGAACGACACCTTTCCCGGAAGCCGAGAGCGGCCCGAAATCGGTAGCCGCGAAATCGCAGCGGTGTGGCGAGCGCATTGAAGAAGGAACTCGCCGGGAATCCCGCCGGAGAACTCCGGCGGGATTCCCGGCATGCTCAATTCCTGTTTCCAGAAAGATCGCGCCGCACGCTCAGCGGTGTTATGTCGGTCCATACGCGCTCGATGTGCGCCAGGCAGGAAGCCTTGTCCCCTTCGACGCCGACACCGCTCCAACCTGCGGGAACGTCGCGCTCCTTGGGCCAGATCGAGTACTGTTCCTCGTCGTTGACCACGACCTGGAAGGACGGTGTTCCCTCGTTTTCCTGCTCTTCCTGAAAAGCCATTCTGTTCACCTCCGAGGTGTGGAGCATAGCCACTCGCGGTTCGGTGGTCGAGCCCCTTGTGATTCCCTCTTGCCCGCGCGTCTGGCAACGTAGTAGCTTTTCACCGAACGTGCCGCACCGAAACATTGACGCGCTCTTTCGGCGCGGTCCCAGGTCCTCTCCCGGAGGTTTTCTGCTGTGGTGGACGGAGCCGGGCAAAACCTGTCCGATGCCGGAAGGGAACTCCTCAGAAAGCGCCTCGCCGCCCGCCCGGCGGCGACCCCGGACTCCTTACCCGAGCCGGCCGACGAGGCGGTTCCGCTGGCCCCGGCCCAGCACCGGCTGTGGTTCATCGACCGGCTCACCAAGGGCAGCCTGGCGTACAACGTCTCGGCCGCCTACCGCCTCCAGGGCCCCCTGGACGTTCCCGCACTGGAGCGGGCCCTGACGTACGTCCTGGACCGGCACGAGGTGCTGCGTACCGAGGTGACCGTCACCGAGGAGGGCGAACCCCGACTGCGGACGGCGTTCCGCGCGGAGGACATCCGGCCGACAGTGCACGAGGTGACGGAGGCCCAGGACCCGGCGGCAGAGGCGCACCGACTCGCCGAGCAGTACTCCGACACGTCGTTCGACCTGGAGCGCGGGCCGCTGCTGCGGCTGTGGCTGGCGAAGCTGGCGGAGGAGGACCATGTGCTGGGCCTCGCCGTCCACCACATCCTCTTCGACCGCGACTCGCTCGACATCCTCAGCCGCGAGGTCTCGGCCGCCTACCGCGCCTTCACGACCGGCGCCGAACCGGGCCTCGCGCCGCCGGCCGCGCAGTACGCGGACTTCGCGCGGGAGCAGGCGCGTACGGCCCGGTCGGCGGACCTGGACCGGCGGGCCGAGGTGTGGCGGGAGCGGCTGCGGGGCGTCCCGCCGGTGCTGGAGCTGCCCGCCGACCACGAACGGCCCGGGCAGCCCAGCTACCGCGCCGGACAGGCGCTGGTGCGGGTGCCCTCCGGCGTCTGCGGAAAACTTCGCGCGCTCAGCAGTGAGCGCGGCACCACGCCCTTCGTCGTCTTCCTCGCCGCGTTCCACGGGCTGCTGGGCCGGCTGGCCGCACAGGAAGCGGTGGTTGTCGGCTGTCCGTTCAACGGCCGCAGCCAGGTCGCACAGGAGGGGCTGATCGGTTTCTTCGTCAACTCCCTGCCCATCCCGGGCGATCTGCGCGACGACCCTCCGTTCACCGATCTCGTCGACCGCGTACGAGAACAGGTCCTGGCCGCCTACGACGACCAGCACGTCCCCTTCGACCGCATCGTCAAGGCCGTCGATCCGCCGCGTGACATGAGCCGCAATCCGCTCGTGCAGGTGTGGTTCGATCTGGCGGACGGCGGCCCCGGTGGCACCGCGCCCCCGCTGGCCCTGCCAGGGGTGACCGTCTCCTACTTCACCGAGGGCCGCGCCCGCACCCGCTTCGACGCCGAACTGCACCTGGGCACGGCACCGGACGGCGCCGTCACCGGGCGGCTGCTGTACGCACGGGACCTTTTCGAGCAGAAGACCGCCGAGTCGTTCTGCGGCTACTACACACACTTCCTTCAAGCCGTCGCGGCGCAGCCCGGCACGCGGGTGTCACAGGTCCCCATCCTGTCGCCGGACCAGTTGAGCGGTCTGCTCGAGAGCTGGGCGGTGGCCGGCGAATGAGGTACACAGAAGAGGAGCGAGCGTGAAACCGACGCACGGCACAGCATCCGCGGTGCACGACCTGGTCGGGGTCGGCTTCGGGCCGGCCAATCTGGCGCTCGCCGTCGCGCTGGAGGAGTACGAGGGGACGAAGCCGACCGCGCTGTTCCTGGAGAAGCGCCCGGGACCGGCCTGGCATCCCGGGATGCTGCTCGAGGACGCCACGATGCAGGTCAGCTTTCTCAAGGACCTGGCGACCATCCGCAACCCCCGCAGCAGCTTCAGCTTCCTGTCGTATCTGCACGACAGGGGGCGGCTGGTCGACTTCGTCAACCACAAGGAGTTCTTCCCCTCCCGGGTCGAGTTCCACGACTACCTGGAGTGGGCAGCCGCCCGGGTGGCCCACCAGGTGCGCTACGGCACCGAGGTGGTGGGGGTCCATCCGGTCACCGAGCACCAGACCGTGACCGCCTTCGACCTCGTCGCCCGCCGCGCCGACGGCACCGAACACACCACGCGCACCCGCAACATCGTCATCGGCACCGGGCTGGTGCCGCGCCTGCCGACGGGTGTGACCTCCTCGGAACGGGTCTGGCACAGCGCGGAGTTGCTGCCCCGGCTGGCGGAGCTCGGGAAGCGGACCGTCGGCACCTTCGCGGTCGTGGGCGCTGGACAGAGCGCCGCCGAGGTCACGGCCCATCTGCACAGCCGCTTCCCGGAAAGCCGCATCCACGCCCTGCTGCCCCGCTACGGGTACAGCCCCTCCGACGATTCGCCCTTCGCCAACCGCGTCTTCGACCCCGTCGCGGTCGACCACTTCTACGACGCCGTGCCCGCCGTGCGAGAGCGTTTCTACGAGCAGCACAGCAACACCAACTACGCCGTCGTCGATCTCGACCTGATCAACGAGCTGTACCGGCGCTCCTACCAGGAGTCGGTACGCGGCGGGCGTCGGCTGCACTTCGAGCCGATGTGCCGCGTGGTGGCCGCCGACTCCGGCCCCGACCAGGTGCGCCTGCACATCGACCGGCTGCTGGAGGACACCAGGGACCAACTGCAGGCCGACATCGCGGTGTTCGCCACCGGCTACCACCCCATGGACCCCGCAGCGGTGCTGGGCCCGGCCGCCGACCTGTGCAAACGCGACAGCGCGGGCCGGCTGCGGGTCAGCCGCGAGTACCGGGTGGAGACCTCGGCCGATGTCACGGCGGGCATCTACCTCCAAGGCGGCGTCGAGCACACCCACGGCATCTCCGCCTCGCTGCTGTCGAACGTCGCCGTCCGTGCCGGCGAGATCCTCACGTCGATCGCCACCGGCCCCCGCGCCGCCCGCTGACCAGGAGCCAGTCACCATGTACGTACCCGCCGACTACCGCCCGACAGACCCCTGCTGGGCCCGCGACGCCGTGCGCAGCCAGGGCCTGGCCCTGCTCGTCACCGACGGCCCGCAGCAGCAGGAGCCGCTGGCAACGCACTGTCCCGTCATTCCCTGGGGGGACACCCTGCGGACCGGCACCGGCGAGACCGGGCTGGTCGGCGCGGTCCTGGCCGGGCATCTCAACCGCCGCAATCCGCACTGGGCGGCGCTGCGCGAAGGACAGCGGGCGCTGCTGGTCTTCTTCGGCCCCAACTCCTACATCAGCCCCACCCACTACGGCGTCAGCCCGGCGGCGCCCACCTGGAACTTCGTCTCCGTCCATGTGCACGGCACCATCCATCCGCTGGAGCGCGGGGAACCGACCCTGGAGGTGATCCGCACCACGGTCCGGACGTACGAGGAACACCTGGGCACCGGCTGGGACATGACCGAATCCCTCCCGTACTTCGAGCAGATCGTGCCCGCAGTCGGCGCCTTCACCTTCCACGTCACCCAGGCGGAGGGCATGTTCAAGCTGAGCCAGGAGAAGCCGGACCCGATCCGGGAGCGGGTCGGCTCGGCACTCGCCGACAGCACGGAGGCGGGCGCCCGGCAGGTGGCGGCCACGATGCGCAGGTACGGCTGAACCCGTGGCCCAGGCTCCCGGATTTCTGCCGTACTGGACCGGCCGGCAGCACAGCGCCGAGTCGACCGTCTTCTGCTTGCCGCATGCCGGTGGGGGTGCCTCCGCCTACCACCACTGGGTGGGCGCCGACCCCGCGCTGGACGTGCAGCCCGTTCAGCTCCCGGGCCGTGAGGACCTGATCGGGACGGCGCCCGTACCCGATGCCGCCCGCCTCGTGTCGCTGCTCGGACCGCAGATCGCCGACGTCTCGTCCGGGCGCACCGTGCTGTTCGGCCACAGCATGGGTGCGGTCCTCGCCGCGGAGCTGACCGCCTGGCTCCATCGCCAGGGCGCGCACGTGCCCGCGCTCCTTGTCGTCTCCTCGCGGCGCGGCGGACCCTGTCACCGGCCGACGGCGGAACAGCTCACCGCGACCAGCAGCGACGAGGAGATCGTCGCCGGCCTGCTGCGGATGGGCGGCACTCTCCGGGAAGTCCTCGACGATCCGCAACTCCGCGCCCTGCTCCTCCCGACGGTGCGCAACGACCTGCTGCTCCTCGACCGCTACCGGCGCGGATACGGCGACCGGGAGCTGCCCGTTCCACTGCTGGTCTGCGCCGGGCGGGAGGACACCGTCACGGCCGACGAACTCGGCGACTGGTCCACGCACACCGCGCGGGAGTGCCAGGTGCGTACGTTCCCGGGCGGCCACTTCTACCTCCGCCACCAGCGGCGTGCCCTCTTCCGGGCCGTCCGTGAGGCGCTCGGAACAACCGGCCTGCCGTCCTCTGCCCCACCCCGAAAGGAGCACCATGCCGCAGACGCCGCAGACGCCGCCCCGTGACGGCGCTTCGCGCGACGCGGAGGAGACCTGCCGCATCCTCCTCACGCTCATGCGGGAGGAGTTGGACGACGAGTCCGTCACGGAGGACGACGATTTCTACGCCGTCGGCGGCGACTCGCTCATCGCCGTACGGATCGTCGCGCGGGCCAACGAACGCGGCGTCGGCATCCGGCTGCTGGACCTGCTCATGCACCCCTCGGCGCGGGAACTGGCCGCCAACGCGGGCGAGTCGGCAGCTGATGAGCCGGCCGGTGCCGCCGAGCCGTCCCCCTCCGGGCTGCCCGGCCACGGCGACTCCCCGGAAGCTCCGGGGACTCCCGCCCGGCGCCCGGCCTCGGCCCTCCAGATCGGACTGGTCTACCAGTGCGAGATGAGCGAGGACCCCGGCCTGTACAACGACCTCATCGGCGTACGCGTACGCGGTCCCTTCGACGAGGCCCGCTTCCGTACGGCGCTGACCGCGCTGCTGGCCCGGCACCCGGCGCTTCGCAGCTCCTTCGACCTGGCGGCCGATCCCGAACCGGTGCAGCTGGTGCATCCGGACCCGGCTCTGCCGCTGGAGGTCGAGTATCCCACTCCCCCACAGACCGGCACCGGCGCGGCGGACGCCGCCTGCGCCGCCGCGGCCGAAGCCTGGCGGGCCCGGCAGCTCGGCACGGCCTTCGACTGGGAGACCCCTCCGCTGTTCCGCTGTCACGTCGCAGCCGCTGCCTCGGCGGCCGAGGGGTTCCGGCTCACCGTCGCCATGCACCACGCCCTGATGGACGGCTGGAGCTTCGCGACCGTCGTCACCGACCTGATCCGGCTCTACGACGCCGCCGTCACCGGCACCGACCCCGCACTGCCGATGCCGCCTCCGGGCGCGCACGAGCTGTTCGTCGCGGCGGAACGGGAAGCTGCCTCCTCGGCCGAAGCGGCGCGCTTTTGGCAGCAGCACGCCGAAGGCCCTCAGGTGCTGCCGGACCGGGCCCGGGACACGCCGCCGGGCGATTCCTCGGCCCGCCTGAGCCTGCCGTTCGACGACGCCCTGAGCGCCGGGCTGCGGAGCGCGGCCGCGCAGGCGGCCACGCCGCTCAAGAGCCTGCTGCTGGCCGTCCACTGCTGGGCACTGGCCCACTGGTCAGGGCACCCGGACGGCATGGTCACCGGTGTGGTGCTCAACGGCCGCCCCGAGCAGCAGGGTGCCGAGCTGTCGGTCGGGCTGTTCCTCAACACGGTGCCGCTCCGGCTGCCGACCGCCGCCGGGACCTGGACGGAACGCGCCCGGGCCGCACGGGACGCGGAGATCGCGGCGACCGGCTACCGCCACTACCCGCTGGCCCGGATCGAGGAGCAGGTGGGCCGCCCGCCCTTCGACGTCGCGTTCAACTTCACCGACTTCCGCGTCTACCAGCAGCTGGAAGGGCTGGGTTCGCTGCAGGTGGACGAGTGGTACCACGCCGACAAGGCGAGCCACCCCGTCTCCTTGGACTACACCCTCGACTTCCCCGGCTTCGGCACCGGCCTGCTCGCCTCCTACGACCAGCAGGCGGTGCCCGAGCACCGGCTCCGCGAACTCGTCGGCCTGGTGGCTGAGGGCCTGCGCTCCGCCGCGGCAGAGCCGTCCGGCCGGCCACCCGCCCGGGAGACGACCCGGGCAGCGACGACGGCGAGCAGCTCCCGGTGAGTGGCTCTGCCGCTCCCCTGGCCGTCGTCTACGACCACGGCTCCGCCTCCGCCGGTGAACTGGCGGTAGGACTCTCCCCGCTGGCCCCACTCGTCTTCCTGGTGCGCCCCTCCCCGCACAGCGCCCGCACCGAAGGCGTCCTCGCCCAGTGCGGACGGACGCTGCGGATGACGGGAGACCCACAGTCCGACGCCCGGGCCCTGGCGGCGGAACGCCCCAGGGCGATCCTCACCTTCGCGGAGAGCGAGCTGCGCACCACCGCTGACCTCGCCGCGCGGCTCGGGCTGCCGTTCCACTCCAGGACGACGGCGGCGGCACTCACCGACAAGGCGGAACAGCGCGCGCTGCTGCGCCGCGCCGGGCTGGGCCAGGCACGCAGCCACCAGGTGTTCGACGAGGCCGCATGGTTCGCGGCGCTGGACGACCTGGGGCTGCCCGCGGTCGTCAAACCGGCCCGGGGCCAGGGCAGTGCGGCGGTGCGCACGGTGACAGACCGCGCGGAGGCGGCGCAGCTGGCGGCGGCGCTGCTCCCCTCCGCTCCGCACGGCTGGGTCGTCGAGGAGTACCTGGCGGGCCGGCCCAGCCTGCCGCACGGCGACTACGTCTCGGTGGAGACCGCCACGACGGCTGCGGGGACGGTGCCGCTGGCCGTGACCGGCAAGCACCCGCTGGTCCACCCGTTCCGCGAGACGGGCCAGTTCTGGCCCGCCGCGCTGTCGGAGGGAGAGCGCAGCGCGGCGTGCGAGCTGGCTGTCGCCGCCGTCACAGCGCTCGGCGTCACCACCGGGATCTGTCACACCGAGATCAAGCTCACCCCGGCCGGGCCGCGGGTGATCGAGGTCAACGGCCGGCTCGGCGGCCACCTCAACGAACTCTCGCGCCGGGCCTGCGGCGTGGATCTCGTCGGCTGGGCGGGCCGGATCGCCCTCGGCCAGGAACTGCCGGGGCCCCTGCCGACAACAGCCGAGGTGCACTTCCAGTACAACTCTCTCGCCCCAGTCGAGCCGTGCACCCTCCGCGCCCTGCACGGTGCCAAGGAGGCCCGCGCAGTGCCCGGCGTCCACGGCCACCGCCCCTACGTACGACCCGGCGGCAGGCTGCCGGGCGGTATCGGTACCACCCATCTCGATCTGCTGTGGGGCGCCGCCGCCGACCACGACGCCATGGTGCGCACTGTCCACGCCGCGCTCTCCTGCCTCTCCCACGAGTTCGGCTTCGACAACGGCAGCGTCCACACCATCCACCCCCGTCTCACCCCTCCCCACCCGGCCCCTCTGCGCGGACCGGCCCGGCCCGGCTGACCGCTACCTCGGAGCTTCCGGCACCGGTACGGCCGCCCCCACACGGTCACGGCCCCACACACGGCCGGGCTCCACACGTTCAGGGCGCATTGTTCTCACACGGTGTTCACCTGAACACGGAGCGCAATACACGACCCCGCTCGGTTTGCGCCACATCCTGTCAGGCGCTTCTGGGCTGAAGGGGGCCTCGCTTGATGGGTGTTGATCGTTTCTGGTTATGCTGCTTCAGCCTCGGCATGACGGAGTCTCACTGAGTTCCCCCGGCAACGTCTTGTCCTGCTGCGGGGTCCCGGACCGGTTGGGGTGAGCCCGCACGGAGGGCCGGAGGAGGACTTGTTGCTCCCCACATCGCCTCTTTGCTCAGTCTGTCGAACGATTTGAGGACGCTGATGATGCGCACGGGATCATCTCCCGGAGGTCAACGGTCCGCCCCGCCGTGGGGGTGGTGGCTCCCCGCACTTGCCATGGCCGTCGTCACGGTTGTCGCGGCCGTCCAGGTCCCCGCGGATGCGCGCGCTGCGGTCATCGGGTGCGGAGTCCTCGGCACGGTCGCCGTAGCTCTCACCGTGGCCGAACTGCTGCGGCGGGGACGCGCGTTGGCGACGTTGCAGGCCGAGTACGCGGAGCACCAGGAGACACTCCAGCGTCACCTGCGCCAGCAGGAGGCCGCCACCGTGCAGTTGGCCAAAGAGCGGCTGCCCGAGGCGGTGGAGCGGCTGCGCCGGGGCGAGTTCGCCGAGGACGTGGTGCGCTCCCTGGCATCCGACGGCCCGGAGCCCGGGCTCGGGACCGAGTTCGAGGCGGCCCACCACGAGCTGCTGCGCTCCGTGGTGGAGGCGGTGCGGGCCGAGGAGTCCCTCCGCGATTCCGCGCAGCGCGGTGTCGTCAACATCGCCCGCCGCGTCCAGGCCGTGGTGCACCGCCAGGCCACCGACCTGCGGGAGATGGAGGAACGGCACGGCGGGAGCGGGGAGTTCTTCGCCGATCTGCTGCGGCTGGACCACAGCAACGCCCTGATCAGCCGACTCGCCGACACCATCGCTGTGCTCGGCGGGGCCCGGCCCGGCCGGCAGTGGAGCCAGCCCGTCCCGCTCTACAGCGTGCTCCGCGGCGCCATGTCACGGATCGCCGACTATCAGCGGGTCTCGCTGCACTCGGTCGCGGAGGTCGCCGTGGTCGGCCGTGCCGTGGAGCCGCTGATCCACGCGCTCGCGGAACTGCTGGACAACGCCACCTCCTACTCGCCGCCGCAGACCCGGGTCCACCTGACCGCGAGCGAAGTGCACGCGGGCATCGCCATCGAGATCGAGGACGGCGGCTTCGGGCTGAGCGAGGAGGCGCGGGCGCGGGCCGAGCACATGCTCAAGACCGCTCGTGAGGGCATCGACCTCAACGACCTCGGCGAAGCGCCGCGCCTCGGCCTGACCGTGGTGGGGCGCCTGTCGCAGGAGTACGACTTCCAGGTGTCGCTGGCGCCTTCCTCGTACGGGGGCGTGCGCGCGGTCCTCGTGGTCCCCCACGAACTGATCAGCACCGCGCCCGCGAGCGGGCGCGCCCACGGAATCGGCGCCGCGTCCGGGCAGCGTCCATCGGACCGGCCCACCCCGTCCGCGCCGTCGGCCAGGAAGCTCGCACCGTCGACCTCCAGCCTCGGGGAGCAGGAGCGGATGGATGAGGAGACTCCGGAGGTCGCCGAGCGTACGGCCAGCGGCCTGCCGCAACGCCGTAGCCGCCGCGGCCGGTCCGGCACCCGCCCGGTGGGCAGCACTCCCGCGCCGGAGCAGGCCGAACGGGAAACGGCGGAACCGGAGAGCCCCGCGCCCGGGATGTGGATGGGTGCGTTTCAGGAAGGTCTGTCCGGCAAGCGCTCGGCAACGGCTGCCGCCCAGGAACACAGCGACACGTCGTCGAATGAAGGTGAGTAAGCGATGGTTCGGCAGCCCGACATGGACTGGATGCTCAAGGACTTGGCGGACAGCGTCCCGCAGACTCGCCATGTCGTTCTTCTGTCGTCGGACGGTCTGTGCATGGCCCAGTGTCCGCCGGACAGGGACACGTCCGACCGGTTGGCGGCGATCGGAGCAGGTCTCCAGAGCCTGGCGGGGGCGGCGGCCAAGGAGTTCCCCCACAGCAGCGGACGTATGCGGATGGTCGTCATCGAACTCGACGGCGGCTTCCTGCACTTGATGGCCGCGGGGGAGGGAGCTCACCTGATCGTGCTGGTCGACGAGGGGGTCGACATGGGCCTGGTGGGGCAGCAGATGCGGGACCTCGTCGTCCGGATCGGCGCCCACCTCACCAGCCCGCCACGTGGCGACCGGCTGGCGCGATGACGCCCGACGCGGAGTGGGACGAGGGCAGCCCGGAGCGGCTGTACGTCCTTACAGGCGGCCGCAGCGGGGCGGAGGAGACCGGTCTGGACCTGGTCACGTTAATCGTGGCCCGCACCGCGCCACGGATCGGTATGCAGCCGGAGCACGAGTCCATCCTGCGGGTGTGCGAGTCCCCGCTGTCCGTTGTGGAGATCTCGGCACATCTGCAACTCCCGGTGAGCATCGTCACCGTACTGCTCGCGGATCTCCTGGCCGAGGAGCGCGTGGAAGCCAGAGCACCGGCGACCCCGTCTCTTCCCGACATCGACATCATTAAGGCAGTGATCCATGGTCTCCAGAACCTTTGAGACGGTGGCGGGACCTCGGAGCGAGGACGCGCTGCCGTCGTCGGCCATGTCCGCGGTCAAGATCGTCATCGTGGGCGGATTCGGCGTCGGAAAGACGACCCTCGTCCGCTCGGTGAGCGAGATCCGGCCGCTGACGACCGAGGAGACGATGACGCAGGCCAGTGTCAGCGTCGACGATCTGGCAGGCGTCGAACGCAAGACGATGACGACCGTGGCCATGGACTTCGGCCGCATCAGCCTCAACGACGAGCTGGTCCTCTACGTCTTCGGCACGCCCGGCCAGCAGCGCTTCTGGTTCCTGTGGAACGGCCTGTTCGAGGGCGCGCTGGGCGCGGTGGTACTCGTCGACACCCGGCGGCTGGAGGCGAGCTTCGACGTGCTGGGCCGGCTGGAGGAATCACAGACGCCCTTCGTGGTGGCCGTCAACGCGTTCGACGAGGCGCCGTCCTACTCCGACGAGGAGCTGCGCGAGGCGCTGGACCTGCCCGACGAGGTGCCGCTCCTGGTGTGCGACGCCCGGAGCCGGGAGTCCAGCAAGGACGTCCTGCTGTCGCTGATGCGGTATCTGTATTCCCTCGCCATGACTTCGGAGGCGACGTGACCCCGCAACCGCCCACCCCCTCCCACGAGCCATGGGAGCCGCAGGCACCCTCCTCGCGGCCGGAGCCCGGCGGGATGCCGGGCGCCTCTGCCGCCCCGCCGCCCGGCTGTCCCGCGCACGCCGGCGGTCTCGACAGCGGCATCGCCGGAATGCGTCGTCTCTTCGGCCCCGAAGCCGACGCGGACCCCATGGCCCTGTACGAGAAGCTGCGTGCCGAGCACGGCCCGGTGGCCCCGGTGCAGCTGCCGGGTGACGTATGGGCCTGGCTGGTGCTCGGCCACCGGGAGAACCTCGAAGTGTTGCGCACGCCTTCGCTGTTCTCCCGGGACTCGCGCTACTGGCACGCCATGCGGGAGGGCCGGATCGGGCCGGATCATCCGCTGGCACCGGTGACCATGTGGCAGCCGCTGTGCGTGTTCGCGGACGGTATGGAGCACCGGCGGCTGCGCCAGGCGCTCACCGACAGCCTGTCCAGCTTCGAGTCGCGCGGCATCCGCCGCTACGTCATCCGCTTCACGCACCAGCTCATCGACGAGTTCCAGGACGCCGGACAGGCCGATCTGGTCGAGCAGTTCGCCGACCAGCTTCCGATGCGCGTCATCACGAAGCTGTTCGGCATGGAGGAGGAGTACGGGCCCAAGCTGGTCGAGGCGGCCAAGGACTTGATCCAGGGCACCGAGACCGCGGTCGAGAGCAACAACTTCATCACCGAGACCCTGCAGCGGCTGGTGGACCGCAAGCGGGCCTCCCCGGCACACGACGTGGGCTCCAAACTGATCGAGCATCCGGCCCGGCTGACCGACGACGAGGTGCGGGAGCATTTGCGGCTGACAATGGTCGCGGCCAACGAGACGACGGTCAATCTGATCTCCAACACGCTGCGGATGCTGCTCACCGACCGCCGGTTCCGGGCGACCCTGGCCGGTGGCCACACGACCCTGCCCGACGCGCTGGAACAGGTGCTGTGGGACGAGCCGCCGCAGACGACGACGATTGGCCGCTGGGCCACCGGGGACACCCAGCTCGCCGGACGGCAGATCAAGGCCGGCGACTTGTTGGTCCTCGGGCTGGCCGCGGGGAATGTCGACCCGGCCGTCCGGCCCGATCTGTCGGTCCCCTTGCACGGCAATCGCTCTCATCTGGCCTTCGCCGCCGGCCCGCACGAGTGTCCGGGCCGGGATCTGGGCCGGGCCATCGCGGACACCGGCCTCGACACGCTGCTCTCCCGGCTGCCGGACCTCCGACTGGCCGTCCCGGAAGAGGAATTGCGCCGTGACAACGCCTTGATGTCCCGGCGGCTGGTGTCGCTGCCCACGTCGTTCACCCCGCCCCGCCGGGCGGGGCGGCGGAGTACGGGCGAGACCGGCTCGCCGGTCAGGCAGCCGCTGCCGCCACCGGTTCCCGAGCCGTCCCGGGCCATCCCGCCCCAGGGCCGGCCATCGGCGCCGTACGGGGGGACCGGGACGGTTCCGGAGCCCTCTCCGGCGCGGAAGCCGGCCCGCAGATCCAGGTGGGCGGCCGTAAAACGTTGGATTCAGGGCCGCCGGTAGGGATATCCGGATCTTTCTGATTTCCAGGCGAGGTGCCAGCTTTTGTACGCCGGGAGGCCGTGGAGCGGCGATGCGCGACTCGTCCCGGTCTCGTACGGGATCGCCACGGCTTTCGTGTGGATATGCCAAGCGGGCGCCACAGGGAATCTTGTGGCGCGAATAGCCACTTGTTGCGATGGATACATATGAGCCGTAGAGGGTCCAGTGCGTCAACCACTCCCTGCCGGTTATCGACCCGCCCCACCGGGCGGGTCGTGGCATGAGCGCTTGTCGTCCACCCGGCTTCGCACCGTGCACCGGCGCGCCGTCGGCGGACCTTCTCGAGTGTTCTGGCACAAAAGCGGCGTGGCCGCAGGACGACTGAGGTGATCGACAGTGGAGCACGGGGTGCTGGTCCCGCCCGTCTATTCTCCGATTCCCCCCGCGATTCATTCCCGGCACGAACTGATCAACCAGCAGACCGCCGACTGGGCGCGGAGCTTCGGCATCGGCTCGCGTGAACTCCGCGAGAAATTGATCGGTCACGAAATCGGCACCTTCGCTGCTCGCATCCTGCCGGACGGTGACGAGGAAGTCGTCTCGCTCCTCGCCGACTTCATCCTGTGGCTCTTCGGGGTCGACGACGGCCACTGCGAAGAGGGAAAGCTTGGCACCGATCCCAAGGAACTCGTCCCCGAACTCTCCCGGTTGCTGCGTATAGCGCAGAACCCGGAAGTGGCCATGCTCACCGAAGACTCCCTGGCCGCCGGCCTGAGGGATCTGCGTCACCGGATGGACCAGCATGCGACACCGGGGCAATTGGCCCGCTGGGTGGATGCGCTGCGGGAGTATTTCCTGTCGGTGGTGTGGGAGGCGTCGCACCGCAGCAAGGGCACCGTCCCCGACCTCAACGACTACACCTTGATGCGGCTGTACGACGGCGCCACGTCCGTCGTCATGCCACTGCTGGAAATGGGCTACGGCTACGAACTCCAGCCGAATGAGCGGGACAGCACCTCCGTACGGGCCGCCGCTGAGATGGCCTACTTCATCATCACCTGGGACAACGACCTCTTCTCCCACCACAAGGAATCCCGTGGGCACCAGTACTACCTCAACGTACTACGCGTCCTGGAACACCATCACGGGCTGAGTCCGGCCGACGCCCTCGACACCGCGGTCGCCCAACGCGACCGTGTCATGTGCTTGTTCCTCCGGCTTCGTGCCCATCTCACCGCCTCCGGCAGCCCTCAATTGCGGCAGTATCTGGAAAGCCTCACCTGCTTCATCCGGGGCGCGCAGGACTGGGGCATCTCCTCGCACCGGTACACCACTCCGGAGGACCCCGCCGATCTGCCCACCACCTTCCGGGACACCCCCACAGACGACAGCACCGAGCCACTCGACATCCCGGCCGTCGCCTGGTGGTGGGATGTCGTACCCGAGAATTCGGCTCCCGTCCTCCCGCAGCGCGGACAGAACCGGGCCGGTGACACGGCGCTCGGGGTTCCTCACCTCCCTACCACGAACCGCGTGGCGGCGGCCGGACGCCGACGCCGTACGTGTGCCTGAGCAACGGCAGTCATGAGGGTCATGAAGAGGAGCTTCCTGTGAGCACAGCGTTGCACGCGATACCCCGGGCCCCCGGCAGACTGCCGCTGGTCGGCCATGTCATCCCCCTCCTGCGCCGACCGCTCGACTTCGTGCAGTCCGTGCGGTCGGCCGGTGATCTGGTCCGGGTGGATTTCGGCACCCTCCCGGTCTACTTCGTCAACAGCGCCGACCTCACCCACGAGCTTCTCGTCACCAAGGCCCGGCACATGGAGAAGGGCAGGTTCTTCACCCGGGCCCGTATCCTCATCGGAGACTCGCTTCCGACCGCCCCCTCGCACATCCACCGGCCGCACCGCCGGCTGATGCAGCCCGCCTTCCACCGCGAACGGATCGCCGAGTACGCCCGGGTGATGGCCGACCGGGCCCGGGCCATGGCCGACGCCTGGACCCCTGGCCAGACCGTCGCCCTCGACGAAGAACTCGCCAGGTTCTCGGTCAGCACCCTGGCCGAAACCGTGTTCTCCACAGACATCAGCCGCCCCGCCGTGGAGGGCGTACTCAGGGATGTTCCGGTCCTGCTGAAGACCGCGATGTTCCGTACTGTGACGCCGAGGCTGCTGGACCGGCTGCCGATCCCGGCCAACCGGAAGTTCGACAAGGCGGCCGTCCGACTGCGCAAGGTCATCGACGATGTCATCGCCGCATACCGGGAGCACGACGACCCCGAGGTCAACGACCTGCTGTCCACCCTGCTCGCCGCCCGCGACAGCGACACGGGCGAGGCCCTCAGCGACCGCGAGGTGCGCGACGAACTGGTCGCCATCCTGTTCGCCGGCACAGAGACCACCGCCTCGACCCTCGCCTGGGCCTTCCACGAACTTGCCGCCCACCCCGAGGTCGAGGACCGCCTTCTCGACGAGTTCCGGTCCGTCGTCGGTGACCGTCCCGTCACCTCCCAGGACGTGCCCAAGCTGGAGTACACCGACCGCGTGGTGCGGGAGGTCTCCCGTTTGCATGCGGTCCCGCTGCTGATGCGCCGGGTCGCCACTCCGGTGCAACTCGGCGGCACCGACCTGCCGGTCGGTACGGAGATCGCCTTCAGCCTCTACGCCCTGCACCGCGACCCCCGGCTCTACGAGAGCCCGGAGCGGTTCGACCCGGACCGCTGGCTGCCGGAGCGCAGCCAGGACCGGCCGCGGGAAAGCTACATCCCGTTCGGTTCGGGCAACCGCAAGTGCATCGGGGACGGCTTCGCCTGGATGGAGATCGTCATCGCGCTGGCCACCGTCCTGTCCCGGTGGCGGCTGGAGCCTGTCCCGGGCCACTCAGTGCGGGAGGTGGCCTCGGCGGTGGCACACCCGGACCGACTCCCGATGCGGGCAGTGCCACGGACGGCAGCGGGCTGACCCGCTGCCTCCGGCGCCCGCGGCACCGCTGCGGGACGGCGCGCCCGGGCCGCCCCGCGCCCCGGGCGCTGTTTCCCACGCTCGGGAGGGAAGTGCTGCCCACGCGGAGTCGCTAGCCGAAGTACCGGTCGAAGTTCTTTGAGAACTCCCAGTTGTTGAAGCGGTCCCAGTTGATCGACCACGTCATCAGGCCGCGCAGGGCGGGTCGGGTGCCGTGGGGCTGGTACGAGCCGCAGTTGGTGCCCTTGGTCAGGCAGTCCAGGGCCTTGTTGACCTCGCTGGACGGGACGTGTCCGTTGCCCGCCTGCGTGGTGGCGGGCATGCCGACGGCAACCTTCTCCGGGGGCAGGGCCGGGAAGACGTTGCCGGTGTCGCCCTGGACGGGGAAGCCGGTGAGCAGCATGTCGGTCATGGCGATGTGGAAGTCGGCGCTGCCCATCTGGTGGTACTGGTCGTCGAGACCCATGATCGGTCCCGAGTTGTAGTCCTGGACGTGGAGCAGCGTCAGGTCGTCGCGCAGGGCGTGGATGACCGGCAGATACGCGCCCGCGCGCGGATCGCCGCCCGACTGGCCCGGTCCGTAACGCTGGTAGCCGAGCTGCACGAAGAACGTCTCCGGGGCCATGGTGAGGGTGAAGTCCTGGCCGTACTTCGCCTTGAGGGACTTGACGGCGGAGATCAGGTTGACGACGACCGGCGTCGTGGGGTTCTTGAAGTCGGTGTCGCCCGCGTCCAGGGAAAGCGAGTGCCCCTCGAAGTCGATGTCGAGGCCGTCGAGACCGTACTCGTCGATGATGGCCGAGACGGAGGAGACGAACCTGTCGCGGGCCTCGGCGGTTGTCAGTCGCACCTGGCCGTTCTGGCCGCCGATGGAGAGCAGCACCTTCTTGCCCTGCGCCTGCTTGGCCTTGACGGCGGCCTTGAACTCGTCTTTGGTCTCGACGTTCGGGCACTCCGTCTTCGGGCAGAGCTCGAAGCGGATGTCGCCGGACGTCGCCGAGGTCGGCTCGCCGAAGGCGAGATCGATGATGTCCCAGCTGTCCGGGACGTCCGCGAGGCGCGTATAGCCGGAGCCGTTGGCGAAGCTGGAGTGCAGATAGCCGACCAGGGCGTGCTCCGGCAGGGCGGCCTCGGGTGTGGATTCGGTGGCGGACTCGGTGGACGTGTGAGCGGCGGGGGGCGCGCCGGACGCGGCGGCCGGCACCGCGAGCAGACCCGACGCCGCGAGAGCGAGCACCGTGATCGCAGTGCGCGGACGCGGTCTGCGCCGGCCGGAACGGGAGCGGGAGCGTGCCACAACTGCCTCCAGGGTGGGGGGCGATGGAGAGCGGGACACACTCAAGTTGGTCCAGACCAATAAGACTGTCAAGCCCCACTCCGCCTGAAACCGCGTTCCGCAAGGGCGACTTCATCTCCACGGGAGCGAAGCGGAAGACCTCCGCCTTCCGCAGCCGCTGCGGCCGACGGCTGCCCACGCCCGCCCCCACCCCGCGCCGGTAAGCGTCCGGCCACAGGTGTGCTCGCCGCATCTGAACGGCGAGCGCACTCCCGTGCGGTCGCGGACTTCGGCGTCACGCCTCCCGCACGCTGACGGCGCAGCGGTGATGGCGGGGCTCCGTCGTCTCGTCGACCAGCGCGATCGCCAAGTCCGCATACGTGATACGGCTGGTCCAGTCCCCGTGCTCGGCGAACCGGTAGCGGCCGACGCGTGGGCCGTCATGGTCGAAGTCACCGGCCGGGGCCACGTACACCCAGTCCAGGTCACTCGTGCGCAGCCCCTCAAGACCCGCCGCGTGGCCGAGAGAGAAGGGGCGGTACTCGTCCGGGAAGCCGGGTTCGTCCATCATCGGGGTGCCGGACGCCCCAGGCAGGACTGACGCGATGCCGACCGCGACCAGGCGGCCCACGCCCGCCTTCGCCAGGCCGGTGGTCAGCGCCTGGGCCGACGCCGTGAAGAACTCGTGCGGGGGCACGGACAGGTCTACGGCGGCACTGATGGCGGCTTCGTGCCCGGCAGCCGCACTCTCGACGCTCGCCGTGTCCGTGACGTCGCCCGCCACGACGCGCACGTCGCTCAGCTCTCTGTGGCGCGCAGGATCACGCACGACGGCGGTGACCTGGTGGCCACGCCCGTGCGCCTCGGCGACAGCCCGCCGCCCTGCCCGACCGCCCGCACCGAAGACCACGATGTTCATGACGCATCACCTCTCACCAGGGCCGGAGCCGTCCGCCCGGCCAGTGCCCGGACGCTATCGAGGGCCCCGGTTACCAGTGGGATACCGGCTATCGTGAGGTCATGAGGGATCCCCTGCCCGCCGATATGTTCGACGAGTTGTGCCCGTCGTCGCTCAACCCGATCCGGTTCGGCGACAAATGGGCGGCGCTGATCATCCGCTGCCTCGAAGACGGACCGCGTCGGTTCTCCGAACTGCGCGTGCCGCTGAGCCGCGTGACTCCCAAGGTCCTCACCCAGTCACTGCGGTCCCTCGAACGGGGCGGGCTGGTCGAACGCACCGTCTACGCCGAGACCGCCCCGCATGTCGAGTACGAACTGACTCCGCTGGGCCGCAGCATGCTCGAACCCATCGCGGTCGCATGCGCGTGGGCGGCGGAGCATTGGGACGAGCTGCTCGACGCCCGCGAGTCGTACGACAACACCACCCGCCTCGACCACGCCGGGTAACCTCGCGGGCCTGCGGTCCGTACTCGCACAGGTGCGCACCGTAGCGGCCAGGCCACTGTCCGTGCGGGCAAGCCGGATACACCACGTATCCGTTCCACTTTCCACCGTTATCCAGTCGCCGTAGCGGCCGTGAAGATTCTCTCTCCTGGCGCCGATCCCGCCCCCGCCGATTCCGGAAAGGCGGTGCTCCGCGTAGGCTCGCGACCTGGTGCCGAGGGAGCGCGCAGTGAAGCCCGCACCCGGTTTGCGTACCCGCATGGGAGCTGCACTTGCCAGCCCTGCGCCCTGGGGGCACCCCCTGCTCGAAGAGCTTGGGGAGGACCCGCAGCCCGCAGGTGTCCTACAGGGGCACCCCCTTTCCGGAACGACGGAGGGGCAGGCAGCAACATTGCCGCCCGCAGAAGCCGCACCGCCGCGGCCCAGCACCGAACGGGGAGACCCGCATGAGGAAGAGCAGGGGACTGACGGACGCCCACCCGAGCCAGGGCTCCGGCGACGCCGAGCCCGGCATACCGAACGCCGCGTCCCGGCCGAGCGGTCGCTTCCGGCAGCGTCGTAAGCGGCATGCCCTCGGTCTGGTGGCCGCCGTTCTGGCCGGTGGCACGACCGTCGGGACGCTGGTGGCAGCCAATGGTGCCGCTGCCACCACCACTGCCCACGCCCGCGTCGGCGCCTCGAAGGTGGTGTGCAAGTCCGACGACAGCGGCCTGGCGGATCGGCTGTCCCGTAAGGTGGCCCACGCGCTGCGCCAGCATCACAGCACGGCGGCGGTCGCCCTCTACGACCGTTCGTCCGACACCTCATGCACATACCGTGCGGGTACCGCGTACGACTCGGCGAGCGTGGTGAAGGCCACTCTTCTCGGTGCGCTGCTGCGGCAGGCCCAGGAGGACCACCGCAAGCTCACCCCGCGGGAGAAGAAGCTCGCCACCGCCATGATCACCAAGTCGGACAACGCCGCCACCAGCACCCTCTGGCGCGAGGTCGGACGCAGCGACGTGCAGCACTTCCTCGATCTGGCGGGCATGAAGCACACCGAGCCGGGCCGGCAGGGCTACTGGGGCCTCACCCAGGTCACAGCCAGTGACCAGGTGAAGTTGCTCAAGCTGCTCACCTCCCACAACCGGGTGCTGAACGCCAAGTCCCGCGGATACCAGCTCGGGCTGATGAACAAGGTCGTCCCCGACCAGCGCTGGGGGACCCCGGCCGGCGCCCCGAAGGATGCCGCAGTGCACATGAAGAACGGCTGGCTGTCGCGCGCTGCGCACGGCTGGCGCATCAACAGCATCGGCGCCTTCACCGGACACGGCCACGACTACGGAATCGCGGTGCTCTCCCAGGACAACAAGACGATGCGCGACGGCGTCGCCACGGTCGAGGCCGCCTCCCGCGCGATCCACCGCCAGCTGACCCGGTGATCCGGACCGGCCGCATCCGGCGGTCGCGTTATTCGGCCAAAGACCGCGCTCCCCGGCTAGCCTGCCCTTCCCCCCGTCGGTAGCGTCCTGGGACACCAGGCGTCAAGTGCCGTGCAAAGCAGTGGAGTTCCCCAGGGGTGGGAATCCGCACAGGGCGGTCGCGGCCATGCCCTGGGGCTGTCACGTGGCTGGGGCTCGGGGGATTCCAGCGCCGTGCGGCGAGGCCCCGAGTCGACACTTCGGCTCGGGGCCCTGCTTGTACCTGTCCCCCACTCCGTGCCCGTACCGCACGGCACAGCCCCGCGACCGCAAGGAGGATCAGTGCCCTACGCGACTGTCAACCGGATCGAGTTGTTCTACGAGGAGCACGGCGCCGGACAGCCACTGATCCTGCTGCACGGCTGGGGTACGTGCGGTCAGGTATGGAGTGCGCAGCGGGAGGAGTTCGCCCGTGACCACAGGGTCGTCGTCCCTGACTGGCGCGGGTGCGGCCGCTCCGGGCGGCCGACGGGCAGCAACACGATCGCGGACCACGCTGAGGACGTCCTGGCGCTGGCAGCCGCGCTCGAACTGGAGGACCCGGTGCTCGTCGGGTGCTCGGCCGGGGCCGCGATCGTGCTCGAAGCGGCCGGCCGGGCGCCCTCGTCCGTACGTGCGGTGGTCGCAGTGGACGGCCCCGGCTACTGGCCGGCGGAGCAGAAGGCGGAACGGCTCGTCGAGCTGCGGCAGGCACTGCGAACCGACCGGGCGGAGACGGTCAGGCAGTGGGTCGTGGACTGGTACGGCCCGCTGGCCGACCCGTCGCTGCTGGAGTGGACGACGCAGCAGATCCTGGACTCCTCGGAGTCCATCGATGAGATCCTCACCGATGCGGTGCGCCACAATCCGCGGGACACCGTCGGAAGGCTTGCCATGCCTGCGGTGTTCATCCACGGCAAGCTCGACGCGGAGATACCCGTCGAGGTGTCCGAGACTCTGGCGGAGCTCGCTCCGCACGGTGAGGCGCACGTCATGGAGGAGTCGGGCCACATGCCGCACGTGGAGCAGCCCGCGGAGTTCAACGCGCTGCTGCGGTCCGTCCTCGGACGCGTCGCGGCACCAGGGGCGGTCTCCCCCGCCGAGCCGGACTGACCGCCTGGACGCGATACGCACAACACACCAGCAGGGCCCCGAACCGGAAACTCCGGCTCGGGGCCCTGCCGTACAGCGCTGGGGTCCCCCGACCCCCAGGCGCGGTACGTCTCCAGGAGGTGGCCGATACTGACCCGTGTGAACTCCGCGGTGTCGTATGGCATTTGACTCCTGGGATTCAGAACGTTACTCACTGCGGAATGAGCAGGCTAGCCGCGGAACGCGGTCCCTGGCCGAATAACGCGACGGTGAGTGAGGAAGCTCTGATGAACGCGTCCGCTGCCGACGACAGCCGGATGCGGACGCTGGTCCGCAGCGACGATCTGGACGAGACGCGCGAGTTGATCAGTACCGCCTACAGCCCGTACGAGCTGCGCGTCCTGAACCGACCGGGGGACTTCTCCGCGTGGTACGCGGAGGGCGGCTTCCCCGGAGTCACCCTGTCCGCGCTGAGCTACGGCACGGAGACGCTGGTGGCGCCCGAACCGCTGTCCACGTATCTGCTGGTGTGCCAGGTCCACAGGGGCAGGGTCCGGGTGGAGTCGCCGGGGCGTGAGGAACAGTTCGTCGACACAGGGGACACCTATGTGCTCGATCCGCACCGGAGGTTCAAGGTCTTCTGGGGAGCCGGTGCCCGCATGACGACGATCCGGCTGTCCCGGGAGGTGGTGGACCGGGCGGCGGGCGAGGCGTTAGGCCGAGAGGGGCCGGTACGGGCACGGTTCGCCTTGGGCGGTCCGCTGTCCCCGGCGGCGGCGGAGAGCTGGTCTGGGATCTCCGCGGCAGTACACCGCGAAGTGATGGCCGGAGGAGTCGCCCACACCAATCCGCTGGTCGCGGCACAGCTCACCCAGGCGGCAGCCGCGGCTTTGATGGCGACCCATCGTCTGCTGCCGGCCTCGGAGCCGGTGCGGCGCACCGGGAACGTGGCACATCCGGCCGTCCGCAGGGCAATCCAGCTCATCGAGGAGCGCAGCGACCAACCGCTCACCCTCTCCGACCTCGCTGTGGCTGCCAAGCTCAGCCCGCGGGCTCTTCAGGAGGCGTTCCAACGGTACGTCGGCCGCACGCCGTTGGCGTATCTCCGCGAGGTCCGGCTGGACCGGGCCCACCGCGATCTGGTCGCGGCCGATGCCGACGGGCCGGTCACCGTGGCAGAAATCGCCTTCCGCTGGGGCTTTTCCAACCTGGGCCGGTTCGCGAACTGGTACCGCCGCCGCTACGGGCACGCCCCTTCCGTCACCCTGCGCACGTGACCTGCACGAGGGTGGCAGGCGGCGCCGGTGCTGCCCGGCTCGATGACGGTCAACTATTTGCGTAACTCTTGCTGTTGCTCAACCTGCGCTATAGGTTCCAGTGTCACACTGAACGAAGGCCCCATCGATTCCCCCGTGTCGATGGGGCCGCTGCTGTGGGACGCCTCCGAAGCACACCAAGACCGAAGGGATCCGGTTGTGGGTAGTGATTCGTACTCTGATCTCCCGCCCGGCACAATCGTCGCCGAGGGATTTGCCCGGTGGAGCCCCGAACTGCGGAAGGAGTTCGACAGCAACGCCCACAACGGTCGCATCGGCCAGTCGCTATTGAAGGAGACCGACGCACTGCGCGTGTGGGAGACCACTCTTCAACCGGGGGAGCGCATCCCCGTTCACCGGAATGTACTTGACTACTTCTGGATATCCCTCACGAGCGGACGTGCCCGCCAGCACACGAGCGACGGCACCACTCGAGAGATCTCTTACACCCGCGGGCAGAGCCACCATTTTCGTTTCAGCGAGGGCCGATACCACCTCTATGACGTGAAGAATATCGGTGATGATGTGCTGTCGTTCTTGATCATCGAGATGAAGGACGGGGAAAACGCGCCCATCGAACTCGGACAGAATCTCGGACCGAATCTCTGAGGACGGCGGGCGGGGAGGCACCGAACAGAGCTCGGTGCCTCCCCGGTGGCTTTACAGGGCAGTGGAGAGTACGTCGAGCAGGGTGTTGTTCGCGCGGCGGTCGCCGATGGAGATGCGGCAGGTGGCGGGGACGAGATGCCCGGTGTCGGCGACGAGAATCCCCGCACCGCGGAGCTGGTCCATGACGCGCTCGTGCTTGTGAAGCCGGACCAGCAGGAAGTTGGCCTCCGAGGGGAACACCCGGTCAACTGCCGGGTGATCGGCCAGCGCCGCGGCCATGCGGTCGCGCTCGGTACGGATGCGCCGGATGCCGGCGCGCACTCGCCGGGAGTTCGTCAGCCGATCGCGTACGGCATGCTGGGACGCGTTGGTGAACCCGAAAGGCACTTGCACCCGCCGCAGTGCGTCGATGAGGCCGGGCTGTGCCAGGGCGATACCGCAGCGCGCGCTTGCCAGGCCCCATGCCTTCGAAAGGGTCCTGAGCACGATGAGGTTGTCGTGCTGTGCGATCAGCTCGGCGTACGAGGGGTTCTCGCTGAACTCGACGTAGGCTTCGTCGATCACCACCAGCCCGCGGCTGCGGGCCACCAGGTCCTTCACCTGCGTCGGATCGAGCCTGGTCCCGAGGGGGTTGTTCGGATCGCACAGAAGGGTCACCCTCGGATCGGCGGCCAGGATCCGCTCAGTGTCGAGCCCGGTCAGGTCGTCGCCGCTCAGCGGTACCTCGACGACGGGCAGGCGCAGGACACGGGCGAAGTGGGCGTAGAGCTCGAAGGTGGGCGGCGTGACGCAGACGCTTTCACAGGGCGAGGTCAACGCCGCCAGGAGCAGCATCACTCCATCCACCGCCCCGCTGGTGAACAACAGGTGATCCGCACTCAGCGCGCCGACGCCCTCGCTACCGGGCAACTTCGAGAGCGTGGCCAGATACGTCCTGGCGAGCTCTGCCGTGTCGAGCTCGGGATAGCGGCTTTCGGCGCCCAGGAACGGATTGGTGTTGCTCGACAGATCGATCAGGTCGAACCGTGGCCGATGGCGGAAGCGGGCCGGCCCCGGGATCGGCACCGTCGTGACGGGGGGAGCCGCGAAATCCGACAGCGCCTGCTCTTCTTCCTCGTCCCCCGAGGGTGCAAGGCCGGGGGCGCGTAGCCAGTGGTCGAGCGGGACGAACAGATCGGCTCCGAGGCGGCGCTTGCGGTCGGCAGCTCCCCGGCCCAGATGGACCCAGTCCAGGCCGGAACGCCGGGCGTGGAGATACAGCTGGTACAAGGACGCCACGTAGAGGTTGCGCCGCGCGACGGGATCGTCGTGATCGATGGCCTGTGTGAGGTAGTAGAGCCCCCGGCCGCTGTGGGACTTCGTGATGAGTCCGGCCTGGACAACGGAGTTCTGCCTGCGGCTCACGAGCATTTCGGTGCGATCCGCCAGCACGCCGTGCGCCAGTGCGTCGAGCGCTTCGGCGTTGTACGGGTTGTGGTGGCCGCCGTGCCGCTCCACATGGCGTTGGTGGAGTTCCACGAAGGCGTCTCGTGCCCAGGGGCTCTCGTCGAGCTCGCTCAGCTGGATCCGCTCCCATGAGGCTTCGCGGGAAACCGCGTGGTGGCGGCGGCGGAGGTCGCGGAGCTGGTCGGCACCGACGCGGGTCCGCAGGAGTTCGTCCACCTCCCCGGTCAGCCGGAGGACGCACTCGGTGTCGGCGGCGACGGGTACGAAGCCGGCGGCCCGCAGCGCGCGGGTGTCGTCACTGCGGCGTACGTTCGGCACGAGGATCTGGGGCACGTCCAGCGCCTCCGCGCTGCGGACCAGCGCATCCAGGGCCTGAGGGCTGGGTGCCGGGGTGGTGGGGAGGTACGGGGCCCCGCCGCCGAGCAGCGTGGGGCTTTCGAGTGCTGCCGGGTCCAGGGCGCCGAACGCCTCTGCGCCCTGGCCCAGTTCGGCTATGGAGCACACAGGAACGCGGGACCCGAGGGCAGCACACAGCACGTGCTGAAGCGCGTCGACATCTGCGGATCTGCGCATGCTCGTTCTCCACTCCTCTGTATCACTTGGTTGTTCCGGCTCCGTGCGCAGCGACGTACGCTTCGATGCGGTCGCGGTATTCCTCGAACAGATCGGCCAGGGTGCGGGCTATCCCGGCCTTCCAGTCGACGGAGCAGTCGCCGATGAGGCTGCGGCGGGTGTCGTGGTCGAAGATCGCTGTTTCCCGGCTGTAATCGCCGCGGTCCAGCTGGATGGGTACTCCGGTGAGCGCGGACATGTGTTCCAGCAGATCGGTCATGCCGACCTCTTCGTCACCGCCCCAGTTCACCACCCGCGCGGGTGCCTGCGCTGCCGCCCACAACAGTGGTACCTGGCGGACGACATCGTCGGTGTGGAGCAGGTTGCAGTAGTTCTGCCCTTCGCGAGGCACCGCGCACGGCTGGCCCCTTCGCATCTGGTCGAACAAGATCATCGGCACGCCGCCATGGCCGTACGGGCCGTAGGCGATGTTGAGCCGGGCTATCAGCGCCGGCAACGACAGGGCTTCGGCCAGGCCCCGCACCACACCTTCGGCTGAGAGCTTGGCGACGGGGTACGTCGGCAGCCACGGTGCCGCCCCGCCCAGCGGGTCGTCCTCCCGGTACCGGTGCGTATGATCGGCGCGGTTGTAGACCACCCCGGACGAGACGTACAAGAACGCCTCGGCCGCGGAGCAGTGCGTCATCAGCCGCGCGGTGCCGACGGCGTTGACGCGTGCGGCTTCCTCGAAGTCCTTGCCGTCTCCCCGGTGCACCGCCGAGTGCAGCACGTGGGTGAAATCGCGTGGGAGGCCCTCCAGTTCATCGGTGGCCATGTCCCAGGTGACGGTGCGGGCACCGAGTTCTTCCAGCGCCTTGCGCGCTGTCAGGTCACCGAACCGGCCCAGGCACCACACCTCGTTGTCCGTGGCGAGCGATTCGGCGACGGGTCTCGCGACCTGCCCGGTTCCACCGGTGACGAGAATCTTCTTGCCTTGCATGTTCAGCGGCTCCTGGTCGTCTCAGCGGTTGCCTCTGCCGTTCTCAGCCGAGCGCGCGGGCCAGTTCCTGCCGCAATGTCGCCTGGAACGTCTGCACGTGCTGGGGGCTCATCAGGGTGTAGTGCTCGCCGTCGACTTCGATGTATGCGTTTCGGTCCCGAGTGAAGCCGTCCCAGTCCCGCAGCTGGTTGTCCAGCCATTCCTGTTTGGTGCCGCGCAGCGGAGTGCAGTAGAAGACGCGTACCTGGCCGACCGACCCTGATGGTTCGTACGTGCGGCCCAGGTGCACCATGTTCTGGGCCAGCTGCACCCAATTGGCGAACCGCTCGGTGGTGAGGTCCAGTTCGGTCAGGCGTCGCTTCGGCGCGTGATCGACGAGATAGGATAGCTGGTCGGCCTCGGGCAGGTCGCGCAGCGTGGCGGTCAGTTCTTCGATGTCGGCGGCGTTGATCAGTTCGAGGAACAGCGCCAGGTTGATCGCGCCGTCGGTGAAGGTGATCTCGTTCATACGGTCGGCAATGCGCGGCGGCAGGTTGAAGACCCCCACGAAATCGACCTTGTCGCCGTCGGCCTCCAACCGTTTGGCGATCTCGAACGCGACTGCTCCGCCGTAGGAGTATCCCGCGACTGCGTACGGCCCGCTCGGCTGCGCCCGCCGGATCGCCGTCACATAGGTGGTGACCATTTCGGCGAACGAGCCGAAATGAGTCTCGCCCTCCCCGAACCCTCGTGCCCGCAAGGCGTAGAAGGGCCGCTCGCCGGTGAAGTACTTGGCGAGATTGACGAATACCAGTACTTCACCCAGGCCGGGATGAACGCAGAACAACGGCGTTCCGTCCCCGGTGACCTGCAGCGGTACCAGCGGGTCGTACGCGCAGTCGCCGCCTGCGCTCCGCCCAGCGGCCAGGCGTCCGGCCAGTGCTCGCACGGTCGGGGCTTGCAGGAGTGTGGACATCGGCACGTCGTCGATGCCGAACTCGGCCTGGATCTCCGACTTGAGCCGCAGTACATCCAGCGAGGTTCCGCCCAGATCGAAGAAGCTGGCGGTCGCCGACACCGTCCCGCTGTTCAGTACGCGGGCGTAAATGTCGGCTAGCGCAGTCTCGGCGTCTCCATCCGGCGCCACATAGGCGCCGAGGAACCTGGTGCTCACCTCCTCCGCGCGGCGGGCCGCATCGTCCAGGCTCCCGGCCTCGACGGCTGCGCGCAGCCGGGACCGCTGGATCTTGCCGAGGTTGCCACGAGGCAGCTCGGCCGGGGCGACCGGGAGGATCAGCTGGGGGCGGAACCCCCAGTGCATCACCGTGGAGCTGCGGATGGCCACGATTGCCCGGTAGAGGGCCGCGTCGTCGGCGGGATCTCCTGCCGGAGCGAACGCGATGGCGAGCTGTTCGGAATCGGCCCCCTCGGGCCTGACCGGGAAGGCCGCGACCTGTCCTCGCTGCACCTCCTCCAGCCCGTTGAGGGCTGCTTCCAGGTCGTGGCTGTAGTAGTTGACGCCGTTGACGATGATGGAGTCCTTGGTCCGGCCGACCAGCGTCAACCGCCCCTCGGCATCGAGGTGTCCCAGGTCGCCGGTGCGGAACCAGCCGTCCGGGGTGAACGCCTGGGCGGTGGCATCGTCATTGCCGTAGTACCCCTCGGTGACCATCGTGCCGCACAACTGCACCTCGCCCGGCTCGGCCGTCGTGGGGCGGTCGGTGGAAGAGAGCACCTTGCCGTTGCCGTCAGCGACACGTATGTGCAGACCCCGCACCGGGCGGCCCAGCGGAGGGAATTCCGTGTCCAGATCACGGGCGGCGAAATCGCGGTTGAACACGCTGCCGGCGCACGTCTCGGTCATCCCGAAAGCGGGCACGACCACGTCGGTGCGCAGCCCGCAGGGAGAAAGAGCGTCCAGAAATGCCCGCACGGTGGCGGTCACGGTGGCCTCACCGCCGGAGATGATGTAGCGCACCTGCGACAGGTCCACCTCCTGCCGTGAGACAGGCCGCTGTGCGAGTGCCTGATTGATCTGCCCGAAGAGGAAGTTGGGCGTGAACGTCACTCTCACCTGATGGGCCGTGAGCAGCCTGAGGAATTCCACTGGGTCCGCCAACACCGTCGCCGGAGTTGCCATGACCTGATCGGCGCCGTTCAGCATCGGCAGCAGATGTGCCTCGACGGCGGCGATGTGATCGGCTGAGATCCAGTTCATCGTTGTGTCGTCAGGGCCCAGTTCCAGCGCCCCCGCCTTGCCGGCCTGCGCCGCCAGCAGGTTGGCGTGGGTGAGCCTGACCGCTTTGCTCGAACCGGTGGACCCGGAAGTGAGCATCAGTAATGCGAGGTCCTCGGGGCCAGCCGTGTACTGCTCGTACTGGTCGACCGCGGACGAAGCCTGGCTCAACTCCTCCACTGTCACGGTCTGCAATCCGACCTCGGGCAGCTCGCCGGAGGCCGCTTTGGGAACGACCACCAATGGATCGCCCAACAGCGTGCGCAGTTGCCCCAGTTGAGCACGCGATCGGGAAGGGTCGGCCGGTGGCACGATCGGGCACGGCACGGCACCGCCGAACACGCACCCCCAGAAGGCGCGGACGAAACTCTCCGGATCATCGGCGGCGATCAGCACCCGGTCGCCGGGAGCAGTTCCGTTAGTACGCAGTCCTTGCGAGAACCGACGGGCGCACTCCGCGAGATCCGCGTACGACAAGAACGAGCCGCCGATGAATGTGATGCCTCGGGATCCGGCATGCGCCGCGTTCTCCAGCAGCTGAGGGAGCGTCGAAGCAGAACTTTGATCCAGCACAGGAACGAAGACCTCCGATCGGAAGCGACGGAAAACATGGGCGAACAGACGCCTGGGCGGAGGCGTGTCGGAGGAAAGCAGCAGGTCGGCCGGACACCGAAGGCCGGGGGCGGCGCCGAGCATGCTCCGGAATCCCGGGCGTCCGGACCGCAGGGGGCTCGGCCGGGGCTGTGCCGGGGCTCTCGAGGCCGGAGTCGGCGTAGGCGTGCGGGGTCGTCATGACCGTCGGCTGATCCGGGGGTACCGCGGGCAGGGGGCCGTTCTGCGAAAGCAGGCCAACCCGATTGCACAGCCTGACGACTTCACGGGGCCTTGACGGCAACTCACAGGCTCAGGGCGGGCGTTGTCCGTGGACCAACTCCGGGAAAACCGCGTTTCGTTGCTGCTCCCTCGCCGCGTCTCTCGGCACCAGGGCGTGCGGAGATCTCTCACGGAAACCGTTCCGGTTCCACGCAGGTTCATGCCTTCTGTTCATCGCCGAACCTCAGCCAACCTCGTTGAACCGGACGACTTCCTCGACCTTTTTCTGAAGTTGCAGCTCGTCCTGATCGGACACCATTGCATGGCCCACGCTGCCGTACGGTCCGGGCGGCGCATCAGGTGATGAAGAATATTTGATGTCATCCAGCAGGAAGCTGCGTTCGAAGTCCTTTTGGGTCAGCGTCCCGCTGCCGGAGCGCCGCAGAAGGACGTATCCGTACAGACGGTCCGGCGGGCTGTCGCCCGGGGTAGCGGGCGGCGCTTCTCCCAGGGCGAGGCTGATTTCAGCATCGAAGAGGTCCACCCCGAAGGTCAATTTGTTGGCCTGCGGGGACAGCCCTCCTGGGAGGCGGATGGCGCACTCCCCGAAGGTCAGCCCTGTCTCTTCCGCGAACGCTTCCAGGTGGAAGACACAATCAGGTGCGCCTAGACCTCCGAGTACTTGCCCGACGAGCGTCCTTGCTTGCTGGAACAGCGCTGGATGCCGTCTTTTGTCCAACAGGTGGCAAGCAAGGATCCCGCCCTGTGCGGCGCTGACCGGTGAGGAGTGATAGCGGGACACGGAATACCATTGAAGATCACCGTTGCTCCAGATGCCGTCGGCGAAAATTTCCGGGGCATCGATGAAGGATTCGGCGACGACCTCCACATCCGACTGGTCCGGGAGCACCTTCAAGGCTTCTGAATACTCTTGGGGGGAACGGACAATGCTTGTCCGAAGGGAGCCGGCTCCGGTTGCCGGCTTGACCACGAAGGCATCCCCCAGTTCGTCGGCGAGCTCGGCGAAAGAGGTGTCCTTCGCCACATACCGGCAGCGCGCCCGCTTGACCTCGGGCGACAGGTTGCTCTTCTGAAGGTACTTGTCCCGGAAATACAGGACCGTCTTCGAGTCCGTGTTGCCGGGGAGGCTCAGCTGTTGCCGCAGATAAGCCGCTCCGAATACGCCCATTTCATGGACGGTGAGCACTCCCGACACCTCGCCGATGCCTGCGGAGAGTACTGCCCGGAATATCTCCTGGGCGTTCTCCATGTCGGTGACACACGTGAACTTCCGGCCCTTCAGCGAGCTCACCGGCGTCTGCACGATGTAGTGAGGATCCAACCCTCGACGCCGCACTGCCTGGTCGAGGTCGTCCCGGTAACCGATCACAATCATTGTCGGCATTCTTGTCTCCCCGAATTACGGCTGGCCGAAACTTTCAAGAAGTCATCTCGCCGTGCTGTCACCCGAATTACATACGGGTGACCTGCGGGTCGGACAAGTGATTCCTTGAGAGATTGAGTCTCCGCATGACAGGACCCCCGTTGAATGTCTCGCGATCAGTTACCCCGATCGAGGCCGACACGGTGGCATCTTGGCACACGGGATACCGCGATGTGGATATGCCCGAGCATGATCCTTTACCGCCGAGAATGTGATATAGATCACAAGCTGAATTGCAGTAAGCAGGCATGGAATCGCGCACGACGTTTCTATCCAGCGGTTTTCTCCCAGCTGGTCAGAGCCCATAACTCCTCGTACACTGAGCGGTACGAATAGTCACGGACGCAAGCGCTCCAGATTTAGCGTGTACATGGAAACAACCCCATATGACGCTACATATGGAAACGAGCCCCGCAGGGAAGGGCGCCGCAAACACAGCGTCGAGCGGGGCATCCAGCGCCAACAGCAGCCACAGACGGCCTAACTCGCCTGCCCGTGAGCGGGCTTGACGGAGGGTCAGCGTCGCCTGTGCGGGCTTCAGACGCGGCTTGACGGGGGACATCAGCCGCGCGTAAGTGCACATCAGCAGGGCTTGAGCGGGGCGCTTCAGCAAGGAGGGCCCGCACGGCCGGGTGCCCTCTTCAGGCGACCGGCTCGCCGATGCCCAGCATGTTCCCCTCGCTGTCGCGGAACCAGGCGCCGCGTTCGCCCTGTCCGCCCTTGCTCGGGTAGTTCCCTTCGATCTCGGCGATCCCGTCCCTCGTTCGAAGCCCAGGTACGTCGACCTCTTCGAACACCACGCCGCGCCGTTTGAGCTCCGACACGACCGTCTCGATGTCGTCGACCTCCCACCCCATCTGGGTGAAAGCGCCGGGAGAGGCTCCCGTCGAGCGGAACAGTGCGAACTCCACGCCTCCGCACCGGTAGAGCAGCCCACCGGGCCGCTCCTCGACGGGCTCCAGGCCGAGCTGCTCGGAGTAGAAGCGCCGCGCCCGTTCCAGGTCCTGCGCGGGAAGCCTGGTCGCCACGCGGCTCCCGGCCAGACCTGTCGTGTCATCCGCGTTCATGCGCCTGAGTATGCCGTGCGCAGCGGCGGGACAAGCGGAGGCACAGCGCAGACCACGGTCGTTCGGCGCCGACCGGTGTGCAACCCAAGGGTTGCGCACAAAGGGGGCTACGTGCAACTCTGAGGTTGCACTCAAAGGCGACGGTAAGGAGTCCCTCATGAGCGAGGACCGGATCGAACGCGAGACCCTGATCGCGGCACCCCTGGCGCGAGTATGGTCGCTGGTGACCCGACCCGGGTTCTGGTTGGGCGACCAGGCGAGCCTGCGCGACACTGCGGCCGAAGAAGGCGAGTCGATGGTGGTGACACATGCCGAGCACGGCGAATTCCCCGTGCGGGTGGAGAAGGTCGAGCCGCGCACCTACGTGGCGTACCGCTGGACCAGCGCGTTCCCCGGCGAAGAGCTGCGCGAGAACAACAGCACCCTCGTGGAGTTCACGTTGACGCAGGAAGGCGATCAGACGCGGCTCCGTGTCGTCGAGAGCGGATTCGCGACGCTGGCCGGGTCCGAGGAACTGCGCAGCCAGAACCTGAAGGACCACGCCGCCGGCTGGCCCCAGTGCTTCGACGCGCTCAAGACGCGCGCCGAACAGTCGGAAGCGTCGTCCGTGTGACCCACGAACGTCACGGCGCCGCCGAGGCGGCCGACAGCGTTCTTGTCGCACTGGCCGACCCGACCCGGCGTCAACTGCTCGACCTAATGGCCGCAGAGGGCGAGGCCACCGCGACGACGCTCGCCGAACAACTTCCCGTATCGCGGCAGGCCGTCGTCAAACACCTCGCCGTCCTGGATGCCGCTGGGCTGGTTTCCGGCCGCCGGGCCGGACGCGAGGTGCGGTACGCGGTGCAGCCCGGGGCGCTGGACGCGACAGCCCGCTGGATGGCCGCGCTCGCGGCCGACTGGGACCGCCGATTGGCGAACATCAAGCGCATCGCCGAGGAAGCGGAGCGGGATTCGGGCTAGCACTCCAGGTTGCGACTTTCCGTGTGCCCTGGTCGCGGTGGGGACCGCGAGCTACGGCCCGTTCCCCGCGGTTCGTACACGTACGGCGCGCTCCAGGGCCTCTGCGTCATTGCCGTCTTCGTGGCGGGCACATCGGTCGTCACGCCGCAGCGCATGGGCCGGCCGATCGCCGTGGTGCTCTCCGATGTTGCGGTATCGGCCGCGCTGGGCGTGTGGCTGGGGACGCCGGTCGGTCAGGCGATCGGCCGGTGCCGCTCGTCACCCTGATCGGCGCGACTATCGGCGCCGAGGGCCGCGGTCGGTCTGCCGGCGCTTTACCCCGTCGGCCCGACCGCGTTCCGCGTGGCGCACAACCGCGTTCCTCGTAGTCCCGGTACTGCCCACCCGGGGCTTGTTCAGCTTCGGCACGGCGTGGATTTCCCCCAGGAGGCCGGTAGTTCGGGGAGAGAGGACCACATTCTGCTCGTGCATCACGCCTACCCCGCATGTATGCGTGCCGAGTAGCCTGTTCGTTCGCCGCTGCTGTCGTGCTCGGGAGGCTGAGGGCCAGTGATCGTGCTCGGTTACAACGGATTCACCAGGGGTGCGGAGCTCTTCGGGCGCCTTTTCGGGGCAACCGGTGTCGGCCGTAATCTTCTGGTGGGGCACGACGCCGCAGCAGCGCTGGCGATCGACGGCGAAGTCGTCGCAGCGGTCGAGGAGGAGCGGCTGAGCCGGGTCAAGAAGACCTCCGACTTCCCGGCGCACGCGATCGAGTGGTGTCTGAACTCCGCCGGTGTCGACCTCGACCAAGTGGACGTTTTCGCTTTCCCCTGGCGGTTCTCGCCGGCTGTGGGCGAGGAGATGATTGCAGAGATATGCAACTCCGACCTGCCGGTCACCGCGAAGTTCGACGTACTGCGGCGCACCGGTGAGCTCTACACCGACATGCTCAGCCGCGAAGCGGTGTACAGCGACTTCGTCCAGCGCACCGGCTACGAACTCGATCCCAACAAGCTGGCCCTGGTGCCCCATCACCTGGCCCACCTCATGTGCGGCGCCTACCTGGCCGGCCGGAAGGACGCCGCGTTCCTGGTGAGCGACGGCCGGGCCGAAACCCTGTCCTCCGTCATGGGCGAGCTGCGGAACGGTGTGGTCCGCGTTTTCGACGAGGGAACCGTCGACATGGCCAGTTCGCTCGGCGTGGCCTACGGGAGGATCACCCGCTATCTGGGGTTCGTTCCCAACAACGACGAGTACAAGGTGATGGGCCTTGCCGCGTACGGGCCGCCGCCGCAGCACAACCCCCTGCTCGAACGTGCCGTGCGGCTGCACGAGGACGGCTCGTACACCATCTCCATCCCCCCGGACACCGAAAGCTACTACGCCCTGTTCGACAGCCTGTTCGGCGGTGACAGCAAGAAGCGCGAGGAGTTCGACTTCCGGGTCAAGGTCGCCGGGCTGGCGCAGCACATGGTCGAGGCCGTCACCGCTCATCAGCTGCGGACACTGACCGCGGCCTCCAGCCTCGACACTCTGCTCTTCGAGGGCGGTCTGGCGCTCAACTGCGTCGCCAACACGAAGATGTTGGAGAGGTCGTCGTTCACCGGTATGGAGGTCAGCTTCGGGGCCAGCGACCCGGGCGTCGCCATCGGCGCCGCCGTGTACTCCGCCGGTCTCAGGAACCGGCCCGCTGACGCGGTCACCACGCCCTATCTGGGACCCTCGTACGACGAGAGTCGCATCAGGGATGCACTGGACGAATACGCGGACCGCGTCGAATGGCGGGAGGAGCCGGACGCCGCTTCCGTCGCCCACAGGACGGCGGAGTTGCTGGCCGGAAAGAACGTCGTGGGCTGGTTCCAGGGCCGGGCCGAGTTCGGACCGCGCGCCCTGGGGAACCGCAGCATCCTCGCCAACCCGGCTTTCCCCGATATCAAGGACGTCATCAACCTCCGGGTGAAACACCGGGAGCCCTTCCGCCCGTTCGCGCCTGTCGTTCTCGCCTCCGAGGCTCCGCGCATCTTCGAGATGGGCAAGAAGACCTCGTCCCCCTATATGACGTTCGTCTTCCCGGTGCGGAAGGAGTACCGGGAACGGATCCCCGGTGCCTGTCACGTGGACGGTACGGCGCGGATCCAGACGGTCGACGAGCGGCAGAACCCCGCCCTCGCCGAGCTGTTGCGCGCCTTCACGGCGCGGACGGATGTGCCCTGCCTCCTCAACACGTCTTTCAACGTGGCCGGCGAGCCCATCGTCTGCTCGCCGCAGGACGCGCTGGAGTGCTTCCTTGCCACCGAGATCGACCACCTGGTCATCGACCGGTTCGTGGTCACCAAGAGGAGCCGCTGAGCTGCCGGCCGCGCCGCGCGGACCCGACGGCAAGGGAAGTCGCCGACGACGATCGTGCCCGGACGGTGATCGTCCCCGGCCGCTGATCGTCCCGGACGGTGATCGTCCCCGGCCGCGGCGAGCACGCACCGGGGCTCATGTCGTACGGGGCGGGCGGCTGGTGTCCCGTACGACCAGCTTGGGGTCGATCACCGCTTCCTGCGGCTCCAGTTCCTTGTTGTCCAGCCGCTGCACCGCGAAGCGGACAGCGTGCTCGGCCATGAGTACGGCGTCCTGGCGGACCGTCGTCAGGCCGACGGGCATGAGGTGGGACAGGTGGCTGTCGTCGTAGCCGATGACGGACACCTCCCCCGGAACGTCGACGCCGGCCCGGCCGAAGGCCATCAACAGGCCCATGGCGCAACGATCGTTGGCCGCAAGGACTGCCGTCGGCAGCGGCTGCCCACCGTCGCGTTCCGTCACCAGGAGGCGGCCCGCGTCGATACCCGACTCTTCCGTGTGGTTGCCCGGGATCACGCGGACCTCGGAGTCGAGTCCGTGGCGGCGCATGGCGGCGCGGTACGCACGGCGGCGCTCGGCCGAGCCGGGGCCACGACCGCCGTCGATGTGGACGATCCGGCGGTGCCCCATCTCGACGAGGTGGTCCATGGCCTGTCGTACGCCTTTGCCCTCGGCGCTGTGCACGGAGTCGATCTGTGAGCCGGGCATCCGGCGACCCACCGAGACGGCCACTATGCGCTGCCCGAGGGCTCCGAGAGCCGCGGGCGTCGACTCCGAGCCGAGCAGGATCATGGCTTCGCAGCGGTGGCTGAGCAGCGCCTCCACGGCCTTGAGTTCGCCCCGGCCCTGGGTTGTCGCGGAGAGCAGGACGTCGTAGTCGTGCCGCTCGGCCTCGGCGTAGATGCCCTCGATGAGGTCGGCATGGAAGGTCTGGCGCACGGTGAACATCACGCCGAGCGCCCGGCTACGGCCCCGGGCGAGGAGCCGGGCGGCGTTGTCGGGACGGTAACCGATCTCGTCGGCGACGCGCAGCACCCGGTCACGGGTCTCCTGACCGGCCCCCGGCTGATTGCGGAAGACGATCGAGACCAACGCCCGGGAGACGCCCGCCTTCGCTGCGACGTCCGCCATCGTGGGGCGCTGCTTGCCCGTCGCGTCCACCTGTCGTCTCACTCTCCCGCACTTCTCCCGGGCTTCCGCGCTCCCGCGCTTCCGCCCCTTCCGTACTCCTCCGCGCCCGGTCGCATCCGCCGACGTCCGATGATCTACGGCGGCCTCCTGGCGACCGCGATCTCCGGCAGCCTTCCGGTGACCGGTGACTTCCTTGCGCCCTTCTGGTCGCGGTGATCTCCGGTGACCCCTTGGCGTCCGGTGACCTCCGTTCGCGTCCGATGACCTCCGTTCGCGTCCGATGACCTCCGTTCGCGTCCGGCGCGTCGGTCGCGGGGCTGCCTTGTCCGGTTCCGCCCCGCGCCTCCGCTTCCGTCCGGCACGTTATCGCGGGCGCCTGTCGTGCGGGCGACCGCCTGCCCCGAGCCTTGAACGCCCGGCGAATCTCGCGGCAACAACCTATTGACATGACATTTGCGCAGGGGTCATCGTACTCGAACTAGAGCGCGCTAGTAGCGCGCGACAGTCCAGCCGTCACCCCACGATCTCGGGGTCTTCCGGTGTGAAGGGAATCCAGCGTGATGTCGTTCGAAGTGCTGACCATGGGCCGTGTGGGAGTGGATGTGTATCCGCTCCAGACCGGCGTCGGGCTGCCGGAGGTCGCCTCGTTCGGCAAGTATCTGGGTGGCAGTCCGACGAATGTGGCGGTGGCTGCTGCCCGGTACGGGCACGGGGCAGCTGTGATCACGAAGACGGGGCGGGATCCGTTCGGTGAGTTCGTGCGGGCGGCCCTGACCGGTTACGGGGTCAGCGACCGGTTCGTGGGTACGTCGGACATCGCGCCGACGCCGGTCACGTTCTGCGAGATCTTCCCGCCGGACGACTTCCCGCTGTACTTCTACCGGCTGCCGAAGGCTCCTGACCTGGACATCCGTGCGGAGGAGCTGGACCTGGACGCAGTCCGGAACGCGGCGATCTTCTGGATCACCGGGACGGGGCTGGCCGAGGAGCCGAGCCGGTCGGCCACGCTGGCAGCGCTGGAGCACCGGGCGAAGTCGGGTACGACCGTTTTCGATCTCGACTGGCGTCCGATGTTCTGGCCCCAGGCCGATGCGACGGCGGCGCGTAGGTATTACGCGCAGGCTCTTCGCCACACCACGGTCGCCGTCGGGAACCTGGACGAGTGCGCCGTGGCCACGGGTGAGCGTGAGCCGTACGCCGCGGCGAAGGCGCTGCTGGCGGCCGGGGTGGAGCTGGCTGTCGTGAAGCGGGGCCCTGCGGGCGTGCTGGCCATGGATGCCGGAGGCCGGGCTGTGGAGGTTCCGCCCGTGCCGGTGGAGGTCGTCAACGGGCTCGGTGCGGGTGATGCCTTTGGCGGAGCGCTGTGTCACGGGCTGCTGTCGGGCTGGGACACCCCGCGCACGGTGTCCTTCGCCAACGCCGCCGGCGCCATCGTCGCGGGCCGGCTGGCCTGCTCCGACGCCATGCCCACCGAAGCCGAAGTCGAGAACAAGCTGCGCGCGGTGAACGGCGGAACGAGCACGAACAGCAACGCGAGCGACGAGGTGAACAGTGCTGTCTGAGAACGTGAGCCGCATCGTGGAGGCCCGGGTCAACGACCCCGGCGCCATCGCCGCGGCAGCTGCCCGGCGCGTCAGGGCCACCTCCCCGTGCGGTGAACACGGCAAGGCGATGATCATTGCCGCCGACCATCCGGCGCGCGGTGCCAATGCGGTGGGCTCGGACCCGTTCGCCATGGCCGACCGGTTCGAGCTGCTGGAGCGGATGTGCCTGGCGCTGGAGCGGCCCGGGGTGACCGGGGTGCTGGCCACCGCCGACATTCTGGAGGACCTGCTGCTGCTCGGGGTTCTCGACGGCAAGAGTGTCTTCGGGTCGATGAACCGGGCCGGGCTTGCAGGTTCGGTCTTCGAGATCGATGACCGGTTCACCGGCTACGACGCCGAGACCATCGCCGCGATGCGGTTCGACGGCGGCAAGATGCTCACCCGTATCGCCCTCGACGACCCGGCGACCCCGGCGGCTTTGGAGAACACCGCCCGCGCTGTCGACGAACTGAACGACCGGCATCTGATGGCGATGGTCGAGCCCTTCATGTCGGTCTGGCAGGACGGCAGGATCCGTAACGACCTGTCTGCTGACGCCGTCATCAAGTCGATCACCATCGCCTCGGGCCTGGGCCGCCGCAGCGCCTACACCTGGCTGAAGCTGCCGGTCGTGCCCGACGCGGGCGAGATGGAACGTGTCCTGGCCTCCTCGACGCTGCCCGCGCTGCTGCTGGGCGGCGAGCTCAAGGACCCCGATGCGGCCTTCGCCTCCTGGGGCAAGGCCCTGAAGCTGCCCACCGCCCAGGGCTTGGTCGTCGGCCGCTCGCTGTTGTATCCCGCGGACGGCGATGTCGCTGGTGCCGTGGACCGGGCGGTGAGCCTGCTGTGAGCGACGCGAGCAAGTACTACCTGCCCAGCGGGACGTCCGCGGACGGCCCCTATGAGCTGGCCGTCACGCCGGAGTCGGCGGGCTGGGGACACTCCGGGCTCAGGATCCTGACCCTGGGGCCGGGCCAGGCCCAGTCACTGTCCACCGGTGACAGCGAGTTCCTGGTCCTGCCGCTCAGCGGCGGGTGCACGGTCACTGTCGACGGGCAGGTCTTCGAACTGGACGGCAGGGGCGGTGTGTTCGGTGAGGCCACCGACTTCGCCTATCTGCCGCCTGCCTCCCAGTCCCTGATCAGTACGGCTTCCGGCGGCACCTTCGCGCTGCCGTCGGCCCGTACCGAGAGGGGTGGGCTGCCTGCCCGGTACGGCCGTAAGGAGGAGGTGCCGGTCGAGCTGCGGGGTGCGGGTGCGTGTTCGCGGCAGGTCAACAACTACTGCCTGCCGGAGACGTTCGAGGCGGAGCAGTTGCTGGTGTGCGAGGTGCTGACGCCTGGCGGTAACTGGTCGTCGTATCCGCCGCACAAGCACGACGAGGCGCGTACGGACGAGCACGGCAGGCCGGTGGAGTCGGAGCTGGAGGAGATCTACTACTTCCAGGTCGCGGGTGAGGGCGGTTTCGCCTACCAGCGCGTGTACGGGACGCCGGAGCGGCCCATCGATGTGCTGGCCGAGGTGCGGTCCGGCGACGCGGTGCTGATCCCGCACGGGTGGCACGGCCCCTCGGTCGCCGCGCCGGGCTACGACCTCTACTACCTCAACGTGATGGCCGGTCCGGGGCAGGACCGTGCCTGGCTGATCTGTGACGACCCGGCGCACGGCTGGGTGCGTTCGACGTGGGAGTCCCAGGACGTCGACGACCGGCTGCCCTTCGGAGAGAACCGATGAAGACCGTACGACTGACCACCGCGCAGGCCCTGGTCCGCTTCCTGGCCAATCAGTACAGCGAACGCGACGGGGTCGAGCAGCGGCTGATCCCTGGTGTGTGGGGCATCCTCGGGCACGGCAATGTGGCAGGTGTAGGCCAGGCCCTGCTCCAGGCCGCGGTCACCGAAGAAGCCGAGCTGCCCTATTACCTGGCGCGGAACGAGCAGGGCATGGTGCATGCGGCGGTGGCTTACGCGAAGATGCGTGACCGGCTGGCGGCCTTCGCCTGTACGGCCTCGACCGGGCCCGGCTCGACCAACATGCTCACCGGCGCCGCACTGGCCACCACCAACCGGATCCCGGTCCTGTTGCTGCCGTCCGACATGTTCGCCACCCGCACACCCGACCCCGTACTCCAGCAGTTGGAGGACACCCGGGGCGGCGATGTGACGGTCAACGATGCTTTCCGGGCCGTCTCGAAATACTTCGACCGCATCTCCCGTCCTGAGCAGCTGATCCCGGCCGCGCTGGCGGCGATGCGGGTGCTGAGCGACCCGGTCGAGACCGGTGCGGTCACTCTCGCTCTGCCGCAGGATGTGCAGGCCGAAGCGTTCGACTGGCCGGTCTCCTTCTTCCGGCGGCGGGTGTGGCATGTGGGCCGCCCGGTGCCGGAGACGGCGGCGGTGGAGCGGGCCGCGCGGCTGCTGCGGGGTGCGAAGAGGCCGCTGATCGTGGCGGGTGGCGGGGTGGTCTACTCCGGCGCGCACGCCCAGCTACGCGCCTTCGCGGAGGCCACCGGCATCCCGGTCGCCGACACCCACGCGGGCAAGGGCGCGGTGGCCTGGGACCACCCGTGCGCAGTGGGTGGCATCGGCTCGACCGGCTCCTACGCCGCCAACGAACTGGCCCGCGAGGCGGACGTGGTGCTGGGTATCGGGACGCGGTACTCGGACTTCACCACGGCCAGCCACACCGTCTTCGGCAACCCGGACGTCACCTTCGTCAACCTCAACGTGGCGCGTCTGGATGCGGTGAAGCACTCCGCCGAACCGCTGGTCGCGGACGCCCGGCTCGGCATCGAAGCACTCGCCGGAGCACTCACCGACTGGCAGGTCCCCCAGAAATACCGCGACTGCACCCGCGAGTTGATCGCCCGCACCCGCGAGATCGAGGACGAGTGCTTCGCACCCGGTCGCAACACGGGCGAACTCCCCGCGCAGACGCAGATCCTGGGCGCGCTCAACGACACCCTCGGCGACCGTGACGTGGTCATCAACGCGGCCGGCTCCATGCCCGGCGACCTGCAGCAGCTGTGGCGGGCCAGGGACCCGAAGGCTTACCACGTGGAGTACGCGTACTCCTGCATGGGGTACGAAGTGGCCGCCGGCGTCGGCGCCAAGATGGCGGACCCCACCCGCGAGGTGGTCGTCCTGGTCGGTGACGGCTCGTATCTGATGATGGCTCAGGAGATCGTCACCATGGCCTCCGAGGGACTGAAGGTCATCATCGTCCTGGTCCAGAACCACGGCTTCGCCTCCATCGGCTCGCTCTCCGAAGCGCTCGGCTCGCAGCGTTTCGGCACCAAGTACCGCTTCCGCGACAACGACTCAGGGCTGCTGGACGGCGGCGTACTCCCCGTCGACCTGGCCGCCAACGCGGCCTCCCTGGGCGCCGATGTCCTCCACGCGCGCAGTGTCGAGGACTTCCGCACCGCGATGGAGAAGGCCAAGGCCGCCGAGCGCACCACCGTCGTCCACATCGAAACGGATCTGTACGGCCCCAATCCGCCCGCGCACGGGTGGTGGGACGTACCCGTCAGCCAGACCTCCGCCCTGGCCAGCACCCGCACCGCCTACGAGACGTACGCCGCGCACAAGGCCACCCAGCGGCACTATTTGTAAGGAAACCCGCACCGTGAAGACCATCCAGCACTGGATCAACGGCAACCCCACCGAGGGTTCCAGCACAGAGACCCAACCGGTGTTCAACCCGGCAACCGGCCGGCAGCAATCCCACGTAGCCCTCGGCGGAGCCACCGATGTGGACGCCGCAGTCCAAGCCGCCTCAGCCGCCTTCGAGTCCTGGTCGGAGTCCTCGCTCACCCAGCGCACCCAGGTGATGTTCGCCTTCCGCCAGCTCCTGCTGGACCACGAGGAGGAGCTGGGCCGGATCATCTCCGCCGAGCACGGCAAGACCATCGAGGACGCACGCGGCGATATCGCGCGCGGCCGGGAAGTGGTCGAGTTCGCCTGCGGGCTCGGCGACATCCTCAAGGGCAGCTTCTCCGACCAGGTCTCCCGCGGCATCGACGTCCACAACTTCCGCCAGCCCCTCGGCGTCGTCGCGGGCATCACGCCCTTCAACTTCCCGGCGATGGTGCCGCTGTGGATGCACCCCATCGCCATCGCCACCGGCAACACCTTCCTCCTCAAGCCGAGTGAACGCGACCCGTCCGCCGCCAACTTCGTCGCCGAGCTGTACAAGAAGGCCGGGCTGCCCGACGGCGTCTTCAACGTCGTCCATGGCGGCAAGCAAGCCGTCGACGCGATCCTCGCCCACCCCGGCATCGAAGCCGTCTCCTTCGTCGGCTCCACCCCGATCGCCAAGTACGTCCACGAGACCGCCACCGCACACGGCAAGCGCGTCCAGGCCCTCGGCGGCGCCAAGAACCACGCCGTCGTCCTGCCCGACGCCGACCTGGAGTTCGCCGCCGGCCACATCACCGCCGGTGCCTACGGATCCGCTGGTGAGCGCTGCATGGCCGTCTCCGTCGCCGTCGCGGTCGGCACCGCAGCCGACGGCCTGGTCGAGGTCCTGGAGCGCAAGGCCCGCGAAGTGAAGGTCGGCCCCGGCGACACCCCCGGCACCGATATGGGCCCGCTGGTCACCAAAGCCGCACAAGAACGCGTCGAGAACGCCGTCGGCATCGCAGCCGCCCAAGGCGCCACCCTCGTCGTCGACGGCCGCGGACTCAAGATCGACGGCCACGAGGACGGCTTCTTCACCGGCCCCTCCCTCCTCGACAACGTCACACCCCACATGGACGCCTACAGGGAAGAACTCTTCGGCCCCGTCCTCGCGATCATCCGCGTCGACACCCTCGACGAGGCGATCGCGCTGATCAACGCCAACCCCTACGGCAACGGCACCGCCCTGTTCACCGCCTCCGGCGAAGCCGCCCGCCGCTTCCAGCGCAAGGTCAAGGTCGGCATGATCGGCGTCAACGTGCCGGTGCCCGTGCCGATGTCCTACTACTCCTTCGGCGGCTGGAAGGACTCCCTCATCGGCGACTCCCCCATCCACGGCCCCGAGGGCATCCGCTTCTACACCCGCCCCAAGGTCGTCACCACCCGCTGGCCCCGGCCCGCCGCGCAGCACGCCGCCGCAGGGTTCGCCTTCCCCACCTCCAGCTGACCACGGCCCTGGGACACCCCCGTCCCCACCCCCCGTC
>NZ_JBQQBT010000032.1:0-60642 GCF_052245835.1 Streptomyces sp. 8N114
CCCTTCGTACAGTCCGCCGCGACGGCGCAGGCCCTCACGTTCGACGAACCCGCTCACTCCTTCTTGCGACGGGTGCCGAAGACGATCTCGTCCCAGCTGGGCACGGCGGCGCGCCGCCCCGGGCGGACGCCGTCGGCCTCGGCCTGCCGGTCCGTGTTGCCCTTGAGCCGGTCCCGGTGGGCGCCCCCCGACCGCGGCATCAGCACATCGGCGTACGCCGACCCGGCGCTCGCGGCGGGAGCGGGCGGCTCCACGGCCTCCTGCTCCTCCTCGCGCTCGCTCTCGGTGCTCTCCGCGGGCTCGGCGGAGGCGGCGGCAGGCTCGTCGTCCTCGTCCCCCGGCGCGTAGGGCTTCGACTCGGGGACGACCATGTCGCCCCGGAAGCTGGGCACCGCCTCCAGCAGGCTGGTCAGCGAGTCCGGGGTGCCGCTGCCGTCCTCGGCGCCGGGCACCTGATAGTCCTCGTCACCCGGCGCGGGCGCCAGCGCAGCGGGCTCCAACTCGTGCCGGCCGGAGCCGGAGCGCTCGCCCCGGTCCGTACGCTCCCGCGGCAGCCGGGCGATCCGGGGCACGAACGGGAAGCTGGGCTCCGGGGTGTCGTCGGTCTCGCCGATGAGCGCCCTGGCCTCGTCGTCCACCGCTTGCACCAGCCGGCGCGGCGGGTCGTAGGTCCAGGTCGCCGAGTGCGGCTGGGCCGCGACGCGGTAGGCGAGCAGCACCTCCCAGGTGCCGTCGTCGCGCCGCCAGGAGTCCCAGTGCACGGAGTCCTTGTCGGCGCCGCGCAGCAGCAGCCGCTCGGCGACGGCCTCACCGAGCTGCGGACCGACGTTCTCGCCGGGGCGGCGTACGGGGGTCTTACGGGCGCGCTCGGCCATGAACGCGCGCTCGGCGAGCACGGGGCCTTCGAAGCGGCGTACCCGGTCCACGGGGATGCCCGCGAGAGACGCGACCTCCTCAGCGGAGGCACCGGCTCGTATACGCGCCTGGATGTCCCGAGGCCGCAGGTGGCTCTCCACCTCGATCTCGATCTGGCCCAGCCGCGCCCGGTCGTTCCGGACGGCGGCGCGCAGCCGCTCGTCGATCGGAAGCGTGTATTCCGTGCTGTCGGCAGCTTTGAGCACCAGTCGTGTGCCGTCGTTGCTGACGGCCACGACACGCAGTTCGGGCATGGGGACCTCCCGGGTGGTGCCTGCCGACGTCACGTGCGTCGCTGCTCCCGCTAGACGAGTGTGGCCTGCCCGGGTGCAGCCTGCCACAACCTTGCCGACTTCCTCGGGGTCCGAGGCTGTGTCCAGATCGTTGTTCGAATCCTTTGGAACTGCCCAGAACCGCCGCTATGGCACGGTTACCTCCTCACAACGCACAGTGACCGAGGTGGTCACCGTGTGCAGCCAGCGCCGGGTCAGAACCGAGACCAGGGCTCGTCACACTACTCCATTAGGGCCACCCGGGTGGACCGCCGCGCCACCGAAGTTGCTCCGGAGTAAGGGAGTTGACGCCCCAAGAGTCCATTTGGCCTGGATACGGGGGTGGGAAGCGTCACAGAACCACCCGAAATGGAACCTTCCCCTTCGCTCGAAAGTCCCCTATTCGTGCACAGTGGTTGGAGTGTGCGATCGAGGGCGGTAGATGGACAAGAGCGACAACCGATCGATATCCAGCAAGGAAGCTGACAAAAAAGGAGAGAGCAAGAGTGCCAAGAAGCTGGATCTGAGCGTGGCCCAGGTGCTGGGCAGCGCGGTCGCCGCGGTGGTCGCCGCGTTCGCGGCGGGTCAGCTGGGGGTGTACGGCACCTTCCTGGGGGCCGGTGTCGTGAGCCTCGTCGCCACCAGTGGCGGTCCGCTCTTCCAGCACTTCTTCAGCAAAACCGGCGAGCAGCTCAAGGAAGTCACCGTTCCGCCCAAGGCACGGCAGGCCCCGGTGCGGGACCCCGCCGTGGGCTGGAAGGACGACGAAGGCCGGCACACCAGTCAGACCGTCCACAATGCCGGCGCGCTCCACGACACCCGGCCCGCCGCCACCCAACTGCTCTCCCGCACCTCATGGGGCAGGGAGACCGGGCGCGGCACCGAAGAGAGCTCTCCGCAGGGCGCGGACGCCACCCAGGTGCTGCGCAGTGCGGACGCCACCCAGGTGCTGCGTAAGGCGGACGCGACCCAGGCACTGCCCAGCGCGGACGCGACCCAGGCGCTGCGCCGCGACGATGCGACCCAGGTGCTGGGAACCGTCAAGCGGCCCGGGGGTGCGGGCGGCGGCGAGGAGCGTGCCGGGGAACTGCCAGGGGAGGGGGAGTTCACCGAGGCCACCACCCACGGCATCAAGTGGCGCGGCTGGCGGCGCACGCTGCTGCCCGCCGTGGTGGTGTTCGTGATCGCGATCGGCGGTATCACGCTGTACGAGGCGATCTCGGGCCACAGCGTTTCCGGCGGCAACGGCACCTCCGTCAGCGGTGTCTTCCGGCCGAGCCACGGCTCGTCAACCGGCAACTCGCCTGATGCGCCTCCCGCCACCTCGGAGCCGGACACGTCGCGGAACGGTGAGAGCCCGACCCCTACGCCGGAGGACTCGCAGCAGTCCACCGATCCGAGCGACCGGAACAGCGGCGAGGACGGGTCGACCGACCCCGGCGACAGCGGCAGCAAGTCGACGCCGACCCCCGAACCGTCCCAGCCCCAGCCAAGCGGGACGGGGAACACCGGCAACGGGGACACCAGCGGCTCGGACAGCCAGCAGGGCGGCCAGGACGCAACGGACTCCCCGCAAACCGGTGACGCGGGCAGCGGCTCCCAGCCCCAGCAGGGGCAGTAGCCCGGCCTCTCCTCCGGGGAGGGCAGCGCTTCCGGTTCCGTACCGAAGGGCCGTGCCGTACATCCGAACGGATGGACGGCACGGCCCTTCGGTATGTCTGTGCTGTATCTCTGTGCCGGTCGGTGTCCGTGTCAGTCGCCCAGTACGCGCCGCAGATAGTCGTTGCCGAACACCCGGTCCGGGTCCAGGCGATCGCGCAGGGCCGTGAACTCGCCGAACCGCGAATACACCCCCGCGAGGTACTCCGCGTCCCTGCTGTGCAGCTTCCCCCAGTGCGGGCGCCCGGCGTGGGCCGTCATGATCCGCTCGACGGCGCTGAAGTACGCCTCATGGGGCGTGCCCCGGTACAAGTGCACCGCCACATACGCCGTCTCGCGACCGCTCGCCGTCGAGAGCGGTATGTCGTCCGCGGGGGCCGTGCGCACCTCGACGGGGAAGCTCACCCGGAAGTCCGACCGCTCCACCAGGGCCTTCAGCTCCCGCAGCGCCGGTACCAGCGCGGCCCGCGGTACGGCGTACTCCATCTCCACGAAGCGCACCCTGCGCGGGCTCGTGAAGACCTTGTACGGGATGTCCGTGTAGCTGCGCGCCGACAGGGCGCGGCTGGAGATACGGGCGATGCCCGGAACGGTGGCGGGCACCGCCTTGCCGAGCGCGCAGGCCGTCCGGAAGACACCGTTGGACAGCAACTCGTCGTCGACCCAGCCGCGCACCCGGGACAGCGGCGCTGCGGGTCCTGCGCTGCGGTTGTTGCGCTTGGTGTTGCAGCTGTCGGTGTGCGGAAACCAGTAGAACTCGAAGTGTTCGTTCTCGGCCACCAGTTGATCGAACTCGTCGACGACCCGGTCGAACGGCATCGGCTCCTCGCGGGCCGTCAGCAGGAACTCCGGCTCCACCGCGAAGGTGATCTCGGTGACTATGCCCAGTGCCCCGAGCCCCACCCGGGCCGCTGCGAAGACGGCGCGCTCCTCCTCCGAGCCGTCCGCCGAGCAGCGCAGCACGGAGCCGTCGGCGAGAACCAGCTCCAGCCCCTTGATCTGCGCGGCCACCGAGGCCGAATCGCGGCCGGTGCCGTGGGTGCCGGTGCTGACCGCGCCGGAGACGGTCTGCTCCATGATGTCGCCCATGTTCGTCAGCGACAGGCCCCGCGCCGCCAGCGCGGTGTTCAGGTCCTTCAGCGGGGTGCCCGCGGCGACGGTGACCGTGCCCGCGGTCCGGTCCACGGCGCGTATCCCGGTCAGCCGATCGGGACGTATCAGCACCCCGTCCGTGATGGCGGCGGCCGTGAACGAGTGACCGGTGCCCGCGGCCTTCACCCGCAGTCCGTCGGCGGCGGCGCGGCGCACCACCTCGGCGAGGGCCTCCGTGGTGGAGGGCGAGACCGTGCGCTGCGGTGCGGCCGTTACATTGCCCGCCCAGTTGCGCCACGTCGCCGCCCGGCTGTCCGTCGTCGACCGCATGCCTGACCGCACGCCCATCCGTGACCGTCCCCTCTCGCCGCGCGCCGGCCGAGAGCTCGGCCGGTGGCCGAGGAACGCACCGCGACCGCCGGCGCCCCGCCCCAGCGGGCCCCCACCAGTTGGGGAGGGATCATACTCACGGCCGTCGCACAGCGACCCGGCAGTGTGCACGCCGAGGGCGGCGGCTTCCCGCATGCGCAGGATGGCAGGATCGAGACATGTCCGATGTGCTGCCCACCGAACCTCCCGCCCCCGGGCCGGACTCCTCTCCGGCTCCCTACGACGCGCTTCTGCTGCTCTCCTTCGGCGGCCCCGAAGGACTGGACGACGTCGTCCCGTTCCTCCAGAACGTCACCCGGGGACGAGGTATCCCCACCGAACGTCTCGAAGAGGTGGGCCGGCACTACTACCTCTTCGACGGGGTCAGCCCGATCAACGAGCAGAACCGGGCGCTGCTGGCGGTGCTCCGCGAGGATTTCGCCGCACACGGGCTCGACCTGCCCGTCTACTGGGGCAACCGCAACTGGGCGCCGTACCTGACCGACACCCTGCGCGAGGTGGTCCGCGACGGGCACCAGCGGGTGCTCGTGCTGGCGACCAGCGCGTACGCGTCCTACTCGGGCTGCCGCCAGTACCGCGAGAACCTCGCCGAGTCGCTGGCGGCCCTGCGGGAGGAGGGGCTGCCTGTGCCGCAGGTGGACAAGCTGCGGCATTACTTCAACCATCCGGGCTTCATCGAGCCCGTCGTCGACGGTGTGCTCGCCTGTCTGGAGGACCTCCCCGCCGAGGTACGCAACAGCGCCCACCTCGCCTTCACCACCCACTCCATCCCCACCGCCGCCGCCGACACCTCCGGCCCTGTCGAGGACCACGGGGACGGCGGGGCGTATGTGGCGCAGCACCGCGACGTCGCCGCGCTGATCACCGAGTCGGTCCGGGCGCGCACCGGTACGCAGCACCCCTGGAGCCTCGTCTACCAGTCGCGCAGCGGCTCCCCTTCGGTGCCCTGGCTGGAGCCGGACATCTGCGACCACCTGGAGGAGCTGCACGGGAAGGGGGTGCCCGGCGTGGTGATGGTGCCGATCGGTTTCGTCTCGGACCACATGGAGGTCCGCTACGACCTCGACACCGAAGCGATGGCCAAGGCATCCGAGCTGGACCTGCCCGCGCGCCGCTCGCCCACGGTCGGCGCCGACCCCAGGTTCGCCGCCGCCGTACGGGAACTGGTGCTGGAGCGGGCCGCCGCCGAGCGGGGCGAGACCCCCGCCCGGTGCGCGCTGGGCGCGCTGGGCGCGAGCCACGACGTGTGCCCGGTCGGCTGCTGTCCGGCGCGGTCGCCGAAACCGGCGGCGGCCGGCGCCGATGCGCCGGCCCTGTAAGGCCCCCATGCCCCTTGCGGGCATCCACCCTGCGACGTACGTACTACTGGAGCAGCGACAAAAGTGACTGACACCTCGCAGTCCGCACCCGAGCGCGCCGACGACACGCTCAAGGCCGAACTGCTCGCCCTCGCCCAGGAGGCAGCGGCCCGCGCGGGCACCCTTCTGCGGGACGGCCGCCCCGCCGACCTGGGCGTCGCCGCGACCAAGACCAGCCCCATCGATGTGGTCACCGAGATGGACCTGGCCTCCGAGAAGCTGATCACCGGCTTCCTGACCGAGCACCGCCCGCACGACGGCTTCCTCGGCGAGGAGGGCGCCAGCAGCGACGGCACCTCCGGCGTCCGCTGGGTGATCGACCCGGTGGACGGCACCGTCAACTATCTGTACGGACGCCCCTACTGGTCCGTCTCCATCGCCGCCGAGTACCACGGCGAGTGCATCGTGGGCGTGGTGGCGGCACCGGTACTCGGGGAGACGTGGCACGCGGTCAGCGGACAGGGCGCCTTTCTGGACGGGCACCGGCTGCGGTGCCGCCCGTCGCCGCCGCTGGACCAGGCGCTGATCGGCACCGGGTTCGGATACATCACCGAGCGGCGGGTGGCCCAGGCCGCCGTCGCCCACGAACTCCTGCCGCGGGTGCGCGACCTCCGCCGCGCCGGGTCGGCCGCCATCGACCTGTGCGATGTCGCCTGCGGACGGCTCGACGGCTACTACGAGCGCGGCCTCAACCCCTGGGACCTCGCCGCGGGGGACCTCATCGCACGTGAGGCCGGCGCCGTGACGGGTGGCCGCCCGGGCCTTCCCGCCGACGGTGACCTCACCATCGCCGCCTCACCGGGCGTCTTCGAGGCCCTCCAGCCCCTGCTGGAGCGGCTGGGCGCCTGGCACGACTAGCCTCCGGCGGCCGGTCCGGCGTCATCGCCGCGCCTCTCGACGGGCCGACAAAAGGTGCGGCCCCCGTCCGGGGGCCGCACCGTTGGTTGAGGGAAACTTGCCGTCAGGCGACCTGCACGCCGTGTTCGGCAGCGAGACGGCGGAGGTCTTCCAGTTCCGACTGTTCGACGTCCACGAGGAAGTCGTCGCCCGATTCACGTGCGCGGTGCAGGTCGGACTCGGTGGTCCGTATACGCTGCAAGATGCCTGCGGTGAATGCGTCCATGGTGTGCCCCCTCGTCGCGGGTCGGTGGCACGGGGAGTGCCGAGGGTTTGTGGTGCTTCCCCGATCACGGCGTGGTCCCCGGACTTGCGTCAGCGGTGCGTCGTGGCACGCTGCGCACAGGGCGTGATCGTGGGTGGTTCTCAGGTCCTCCCCAACGGGAACCTCAGAGAAACCTCAAACGCCCTGAAAAAGTGCCAGGGTCCCGTGCCGGAGTCCGTCCCCACCCTCTCACCTCGGCTCTTACCGCCGATTTACCGGGGTCCGATGCACGATGGAGAGCACGATCCCCGTCCATGTCCCGGGGTCCCCCATCCGTATCCAAGGAAGGAACAGCGCCGTGCGCGTACTCGTCGTCGAGGACGAGCAGCTGCTCGCCGATGCCGTGGCGACGGGCCTCCGCAGGGAGGCCATGGCCGTCGATGTGGTCTACGACGGCGCGGCAGCGCAAGAGCGCATCGACGTCAACGACTACGACGTCGTCGTGCTCGACCGCGACCTGCCTTTGGTGCACGGCGACGACGTCTGCCGCCGGATCGTCGAGCTCGGCCTGCCCACGCGGGTGCTGATGCTCACGGCCTCCGGAGACGTCAGCGACCGGGTGGAGGGCCTGGAGCTGGGCGCGGACGACTATCTGCCCAAACCCTTCGCCTTCTCCGAACTGACGGCTCGGGTGCGCGCGCTGGGACGGCGTACGACCACGGCCCTGCCGCCCGTACTCGAGCGGGCCGGAATCCGGCTGGACCCCGGCCGTCGCGAGGTCTTCCGGGACGGCCGGGAGATCCAGCTGGCGCCCAAGGAGTTCGCCGTGCTGGAGGTGCTGATGCGCGGGGAGGGGACCGTCGTCTCCGCCGAGCAGCTGCTGGAGAAGGCGTGGGACGAGAACACCGACCCGTTCACCAATGTGGTGCGGGTGACGGTGATGACGCTGCGCCGCAAGCTCGGTGAGCCGCCGGTGATCGTCACCGTGCCCGGCGCGGGGTACCGGATCTGACGTCGATGGCCTCCTCCACCTCCCCCACCGGGGCCGGCTCCGGCGGCCAGGTGCCCCCGGCACCGCCCAAGCCGAACTGGGACCCGCGCGAGACGCCCCGCTCCTCACCATGGCTGCGGCCCACCATCCGGATAAGGCTCACCCTGCTGTACGGCGGCATGTTCCTGATCGCGGGCATGCTGCTGCTGACGATCATCTATCTGCTGGCAGCGCAGGCGCTGGACGACGCCAGTCAGCTGCCGTTCCGCATCCTCAACGGGAACGCCCAGCCCACCTCGGACCGCTGTCCGGGGCTGACCGGGACGCTGCCCAGCGATGTGTTCATGCAACGGCTGTCGGCGTGTGCGGAGGCGCAGCGCAGGATGGCGCTGGACGGGCTGCTGCGCCGTTCCCTGCTGGCGCTGCTCGGGCTGGCGGTGGCCGCGTTCGCCTTCGGCTATGTGATGGCGGGCCGTGTGCTGTCGCCGCTGGGCCGCATCACGCGCACAGCGCGTCAGGTGGCCGGTTCCGATCTGCACAAGCGGATCGAGCTGGAGGGCCCTGACGACGAGCTGAAGGAGCTGTCGGACACCTTCGACGAGATGCTGGACCGTCTGGAGCGCGCCTTCACCGCGCAGCAGCGCTTCGTGGGCAACGCCTCGCACGAGCTGCGCACCCCGTTGGCGATCAACCGCACGCTGCTGGAGGTGCAGCTCGCCGACCCGAACGCGTCGCCGGAGCTCCAGCAGCTGGCCAAGACGCTGCTGGCCACCAACGAGCGCAGCGAACAGCTCGTGGAGGGTCTGCTGCTGCTCGCGCGGAGCGAGAACGAGCTGGTGGACCGCAAGCCCGTGGACCTGGCCGAGGTGGCCTCGCAGGCCGTCGAGCAGGCCCGTGGCGAGGCCGAAACCAAGGGCATCGAGTTGCGCGGGGTGCGTCAGCCCACATATGTGCAGGGCAACGGGGTACTCCTGGAGCGCGTCGCCCTGAACCTGGTGCACAATGCCGTGCGCTACAACCTGCGTGAGGGCGGATGGGTCTCGGTGAGTACGGAGGCCCAGCCGGGGCAGGCGGTGCTGGTCGTCGAGAACACCGGGCCTGTCGTCCCCGCCTACGAAGTGGACAACCTCTTCGAGCCGTTCCGGCGTCTCCGTACGGAGCGGACGGGCAGCGACAAGGGGGTCGGACTCGGGTTGTCGATCGTGCGCTCGGTGGCGCGGGCGCACGGTGGCGCGGTCTCGGCCGTGCCGCGCGAGGACGGTGGCCTGGTGATGCGGGTGACGCTGCCGCTGTGAGCACCACAGCGGCTGGAGGCCGCGATGGTGACAGACCTGGAGGTGACGAAAAGTGGCCAGAAATGGCTCGATGTAGCCGGGAGGCCGTTCGCTATATGCGGAATTAACGGCGTTCCCACTGCTTGCGACCGAGCTGTGATCGATCACACACGCGAATTTTCAAGTGGGTGCACAGAGTGGCCGGCAGGTGGGAAGAAATCCCGGAAAATCCAGGTTTCCGCAGGTGGAGATCGTGGGCAGTACCCGGGATGGCGTGTGCGGAGCGCTACTGGGGACCGTTTATGGTCCTCCTCGACAACCGACATGATCACCTCTTCAGGGGTGCGGTTGGGTGTCGATTGAGTAACAGACCTTGATGTGAGGCAAAATCTCCGCCTCGGGCCGGGCACAAGTCCGGCCTCTCACGCGTTACGTGCGCTGGAGACACCACAGACACCCAGAGGGGGAGAGCGACAATGGCTACGGATTACGACACTCCACGCAAGACCGACGACGACGTCAACGAAGACAGCATCGAGGAGCTGAAGGCCCGGCGGAACGACAAGTCCGCGTCCAATGTCGACGTGGACGAGTTCGAGCAGGCCGAGGGGCTCGAGCTGCCCGGCGCCGACCTCTCCAACGAGGAGCTGTCCGTGCGGGTGCTGCCCCGCCAGGCGGACGAGTTCACCTGCATGAGCTGCTTCTTGGTGCACCACCGTTCCCAGCTCGCCGCGGAGAAGAACGGCCAGCCGATCTGCCGCGACTGCGCGGCCTGAGAACGGACCGACTGCTCGTGGCGGTCAAAGGCGCACGTGACAACGGGCGAGGCCCTCATGACCGGTCGGCCTCGCTCGTGTCGTACGACGAGCACGGCCCCATGCCGTACGGAAGCGGTCCGGAGCCGTACGAGGGCGGCACCGCGCCGTCCGCGCAGCCCGGGAGCAATCCGCACGGCCCCGGGAGCGACCAGCGCGGCAGGGGCTTGTGGCGTTCACGGGGGCGCCGCGCCCAGGCGTTTGTGCGCACGGTCGCAGAGCGCATCATCGAGACCGCACCGCGCGTGCCGGTACGCGATCTCGACACCCTCCGCACGCAGTTCCCGGGGCTGAGCACCGAGGAGCTGGCGGACAAGCTGGTCGCCGGAGCCACCAAAGGCTCGGCGACCGTGGGCGCCGGTGTCGGCGCTGCGGCCATGCTGCCGGTGCCGCCCGCGATGCCCGCCGAGCTGGCCGCCGAGATCGTCGGCGTCGCCGCCGTCGAGCTCAAACTGATCGCGGAGCTGCACGAGGTCTACGGCCGCCGCGCGCCCGGCGACGTGCGCGAGCGCGCCACCGCCTACCTGGGGGCCTGGGCCTCCGAGCGCGGTATAGAGCTCACCCGGCCCGCCACCCTGAGCACGGCCTTGGGCGGGGAACTCCGCCGCGGGCTGCGGCAGCAGATCATGAAGCGCACGCTGCGCAATCTGCCGAACCTCACGCCGTTCCTGATCGGCGCCGCCGTCGGCGCCTTCACCAACCACCGGGACACCGCGAAGCTCGCCGCACGCATCCGCGCCGACCTGCGCACCACCGCGGACCAGAATCAGCTGCCCGGCGCCTGAACTAGGAAGCGGACGTCTCCCGGGCCGCGCGCAGTGCCGCCGCCAGCTGCTCCGGATGCCGGGTGGAGACGTACACATACGGCGTCGGGTCCTGTGGGTCGGTCACCTCGATCCGCACCGCTGTCGGGATGTAGCCGCGCAGCACCATGTGCGCGCGGGTGTCCGCCTTGTACGAACGCCAGGCACGTGCCTCCTCGGCGTCCAGCGGCTCGGCCTCGCCCAGTGCCGACACCGGGATCCGGGCGTCCCCCGCGACCAGCGAGCCCGCCACCACGCGCACCCGCACACTGCCGTACGCGCTCACGCACACGGACGCCAGCGCGGTGCCGGCCACCAGCCCGCACAGCAGCGGCAGCGGGCCGAAGGGGAACAGCGTCAGCGCACAGGCCACACCGATACCGGCGGCGATCAGCCACCAGGAGCGGGGAGCCGTGAGGCGTTCGTCGTAGGGCGGGACCGCGGGAACCATGCGTCCAGCTTGGCACGGCGCTCCTCGTCGCCCGCACGACGGTAAGGTCTGCACCCGTGAGTGCAGTCAATCCCCCCGGTTCCCCGAAGACCTCGCTGGTGCCGCCGCCCGACGCCGTCCCCCCGGTACGTCACCCGGAGGCCCCCGCGCCCGGTGAGCCGCTGGGCGCCCACTTCGACATGTGCTTCGGCTGCGGCGGGGGACAGCCGCACGGCCTGCACCTGACGGCGCGGGCCGGGGAAGGCGTCAGCGCCACCGCCGAGTTCACCGTCAGGACCGCCCACCAGGGCGCCCCGGGGCTCGCCCATGGTGGGGTGCTGACCAGCGCGCTGGACGAGACGCTCGGCTCGCTCGGCTGGCTGATGCATGTGATCGCGGTGACGGGGCGGTTGGAGACCGACTTCCTGCGGCCCGTCCCGGTGGACACGGTGCTGCACATCGAAGCGCACGCCAACGCCGTGCACGGGCGCAAGATCTACTCCACGGCCACCGGCCGGATCGGTGGTCCCGACGGGCCGGCGGCCGTGCGCGCCGATGCCGTCTTCATAGAGGTGAAGGTCGAGCACTTCATCGAGAACGGCCGCGAAGAGGAGATCCAGGCGGCCATGGACGACCCCGACCAGATCAGGCGCGCACGTGCCTTCGAGGTGAACCCATGAGCGACAGCGTCGAGATCCTGCTGCGGCGTACGGACCCGGGAGTGCCCGTCCCCTCCTACCAGCATCCCGGGGACGCCGGATGCGATCTGGTGACCACCGAGAGTGTGGAACTGGCGCCGGGGGAGCGGGCCGTACTGCCGACCGGTATCTCCATCGCTCTCCCCGACGGCTACGCCGCGTTCGTCCACCCGCGTTCCGGCCTCGCGGCCCGCTGCGGCGTCTCTCTGGTGAATGCACCGGGAACGGTGGATGCCGGGTACCGTGGTGAGATCAAGGTGATCGTGGCCAATCTGGATCCGCGCGAGGCCGTGCGGTTCGAGCGGTTCGACCGTATCGCCCAACTCGTCGTCCAGCAGGTGGAGAAGGTGCGTTTCCGCGAGGTTGAGGAGCTGCCCGGCTCGGTACGTGCCACGGGCGGGTTCGGCTCCACGGGCGGCCACGCGGCAGGCCGCCCGGCCCGGCAGACAGCCTCTGCCGACGAGCCGGGCGTCGCCCGGCAGACAGCCGCACAGCAGAAGGATTACGTTGCGGTCGGTGCTGATCGAGCTTCCGACCTGAGAGGACAGTGACGTGTTCGGACGTCGTCGCAAGAAGAGCGAAGAGCCTGAGGGCACCTCGGACGAGTTCGAGACGGAACAGGACGGCCAGGACGAGCCGCAGGACGGCGTGGAAGCCGAGACCGGCGAGACCCGGGTCAAGCTGCCCCCGGCACCCCGTCCGGACGGCCCCTGGGACATCGAAGAGGTCACCGACCCCAGCTCCGGCAGGGTCGACCTGGGCGGCCTTTTCATCCCCGGCGTGGAGGGCATGGAGCTGCGGGTCGAGGTCGCCGGTGACGCGATCGTCGCGGCGACCGTCGTACTGCAGGACAGCGCCGTCCAGCTCCAGGCGTTCGCCGCGCCCAAGCGCGAGGGCATCTGGGACGAGGTGCGCGAGGAGATCGCCTCCGGCATCACCCAGCAGGGCGGTGTCATCGACGAGGTCGACGGTCCGCTGGGCTGGGAATTGCGGGCCCAGGTGCCGGTGCAGCTGCCCGACGGCACGGGCGGAGTGCAGGTCGTACGGTTCGTCGGCGTGGACGGTCCGCGGTGGTTCCTGCGGGGTGTGATCTCCGGCCAGGGCGCGGTGCAGCCGCAGGCGGCCGGGGTGCTTGAGCAGATCTTCCGGGACACGGTCGTGGTGCGCGGCGACGGGCCGATGGCACCGCGCGATCCGATCGTCCTGAAGCTGCCGGAGGACGCCCAGATGGTGCCGGACGGCGTGCAGCAGGAGACGGTGGAGGAGGGCTCCCGCTTCGCGGGCGGCCTCGACAAGCTGCAGCGCGGACCGGAGATCTCCGAGGTGCGTTAGCACACAGCACGTGCACGGGCCGGGCCCTTCGGGGCCCGGCCTTTGTCGTGGCCGCGGCAGTGATCCATACGGAACTCTGACGGCCGGTGGGCCCTCACGCAGGCAGGTTCGCCCGGACTGCGAGGACAATGGGGGCATGTCATCTGTAGTGCGACCGCGGCGGGGCCAGCTGCGGGTTTTCCTCGGGTCTGCGCCCGGCGTCGGCAAGACGTACGCCGTGCTCTCCGAGGCGCACCGCCGGGTCGAGCGGGGTACCGACGTGGTGGTCGGGTTCGTCGAGCACCACGACCGGCCGCGTACCGAGGTGCTGCTGCACGGGCTGGAGCAGGTGCCGCGCCGCGAGATCACCTACCGGGGCGCGGCACTCACCGAGATGGACACGGACGCGGTGCTCGCACGCCGCCCGGCCGTGGCCGTGGTGGACGAGCTGGCGCACACCAACGTGCCCGGCTCGCGGAACGCCAAGCGCTGGCAGGACGTCGAGGAGCTGCTGGCCGCGGGGATCGACGTCGTCTCCACCGTCAACATCCAGCACCTGGAGTCGCTCGGTGACGTGGTGGAGTCGATCACCGGCGTACGGCAGCGGGAGACCGTGCCGGACGAGGTGGTGCGGCGGGCCGACCAGATCGAGCTGGTCGACATGTCGCCCCAGGCGCTGCGCCGCCGCATGGCGCACGGCAACATCTACGCCCCCGACAAGGTCGACGCCGCGCTCTCCAACTACTTCCGGCCCGGCAATCTGACGGCCCTGCGGGAGCTGGCGCTGCTGTGGACGGCCGACCGGGTCGACGAGTACCTCCAGCAGTACCGCTCCGAGCACCGCATACGCTCCACCTGGCAGGCCCGCGAACGCATCGTCGTCGGCCTCACAGGCGGGCCCGAGGGCCGCACCCTCATCCGCCGTGCCTCCCGGATGGCGACCAAGGGCGCGGGCAGCGAGATCCTGGCCGTCCACATCTCCCGCGCCGACGGTCTCACCTCGGCATCGCCCAAGGAACTGGCCGTCCAGCGCACCCTCGTGGAGGATCTCGGCGGCACCTACCACCACGTCATAGGTGAGGACATCCCCGAGGCCCTGCTGGAGTTCGCACGGGGCGTCAACGCGACCCAGATCGTGCTCGGTTCCTCGCGCCGCAAGACGTGGCAGTACGTTTTCGGGCCGGGGGTCGGCGCCACCGTCGCGCGGGACTCGGGCACGGACCTGGATGTGCACATCGTCACCCACGAAGAGGTCGCCAAGGGGCGGGGGCTGCCCGGGGCACGCGCCGCCCGGCTGGGCACGGTCCGGGTCGTCGCCGGCTGGCTGACCGCGCTCGGCGCCCCGACGCTGCTGACGTTCCTGATGCTGGCCTCCGACCCGGGCATCGGCTTCGCCAACGACGTACTGCTCTTCCTGGTGCTCACCGTCGCCGCCGGGCTGGTGGGCGGGCTGCTGCCCGCGCTGGCCTCGGCCGCGGTGTGCTCGGCGCTGCTCAACTACTTCTTCACCGAGCCCGTCCGTACCTGGACGATCAGCGACGGCCGCAATGTCGTCTCGCTCGCCGTCTTCTTCGCCGTCGCTGTGGCCGTCGCCTCGGTGGTGGACCTGGCGGCCCGCCGCACCCAGCAGGCGGCCAGGCTGCGCGCCGAGTCGGAGATCCTCTCCGTACTGGCGGGCAGCGTGCTGCGCGGCGAGACGCAGCACGGGACCGGCGGCCCCGGCACGGGGCCCAGCCTGGACGCGCTGCTGGAGCGGGTACGGGAGACCTTCGCCATGGACTGCGTCGCACTGCTGGAGCGGGCCGACGAGCGGGCCCCCTGGACGTGCGCGGGCAGCGTCGGCACCACCGCGTCCGGCAAGCGGCTGGCCACCCCGGAGGACGGCGAGACGGACATGCCCGTCGGGGACAACATGATGCTGGTGCTCTCCGGGCGCGTCCTGCCCGCGGAGGACCGCAGGGTGCTCGCCGCCTTCGCCGCGCAGGCCGCCGGGGTGCTCGACCGGCAGCGTTTGCTGGGCGAGGCCGAGCAGGCGCGCGAACTGGCCGAGGGCAACCGCATCCGCACAGCCCTGCTGGCCGCCGTCTCGCACGACCTGCGCACCCCGCTGGCCGCCATCAAGGCGTCCGTCTCCTCGCTGCGTTCCGACGACGTGGAGTGGTCGGCCCAGGACGAGGCGGAGCTGCTGGGCGCCATCGAGGAAGGCGCGGACAAGCTCGACAACCTCGTCGGCAATCTGCTGGACATGTCCCGGCTCCAGACCGGCACTGTCAAGCCCCTCATCAAGGACATCAGCCTGGAGGAGGTCGTGCCCAAGGCACTGGGCGGGGTCCCCGAGGGCAGCGTCCGGCTGGCCGTCGCCGAGGCGCTGCCGCTGGTCGCGGTCGACCCCGGACTGCTGGAGCGCACCGTCGCCAACCTGGTGGAGAACGCGGTCAAATACAGCCCCGAAGGCAAGAAGGTGCTGGTGAAGGCGAGCGCGCTGGCCGACCGGGTGGAGGTCCGGGTCACCGACCGCGGCCCCGGCGTGCCCGACAGCGACAAGGACCGCATCTTCGAGCCCTTCCAGCGCTACGGCGACGCCCCGGGCGGCGCCGGCGTCGGACTCGGCCTCGCCGTCGCCCGCGGCTTCGCCGAGGCGATCGGCGGCACCCTGGAGGCGGAGGACACCCCGGGCGGCGGGATGACCATGGTGCTCACCCTGCGCGCGGCGCACGGGCGCGGGCCCGTACGCCCCCGGCCGTCCGCGCGGACCGGCGCACCGGCCCGGCCGCAGCTCCAGACGCAGTCCCAGCCGCAGCGCTCCGGCGCCTGAGCGGCCACAACGGAATCGAGAGGAAGCAAGCATGCACCGGGTGCTCGTGGTCGACGACGAACCGCAGATAGTCCGCGCCCTCGTGATCAACCTCAAGGCCCGCAAGTACGAGGTGGACGCCGCGCACGACGGCGCGACCGCGCTGCGCATGGCCGCCGACCGGCACCCTGACGCCATCGTTCTGGACCTGGGCCTGCCCGACATGGACGGGGTGGACGTCATCCGCGGCATCCGCGGCTGGACCCGGGTGCCGATCCTGGTGCTCTCCGCGCGGCAGACGTCCGACGAGAAGGTCGAGGCACTGGACGCGGGGGCCGACGACTACGTCACCAAACCGTTCGGCATGGACGAGCTGCTGGCCCGGCTGCGTGCCGCCGTCCGTCGAGCCGAGCCGCCGGCTGGGGTGCCGGACGGCGCCGGTGTCATCGAGACCGACACCTTCACCGTGGACCTGGCCGCGAAGAAGGTGCACCGCGACGGCGGGGACGTACGGCTCACCCCCACCGAGTGGCACCTGCTGGAGGTGCTGGTCCGCAACCCCGGCCGGCTGGTGAGCCAGAAGCAGCTGCTGAAGGAGGTCTGGGGGCCCTCGTACGGCACCGAGACCAACTATCTGCGCGTCTACATGGCCCAGCTCCGCCGCAAACTGGAGACCGACCCCTCACACCCCCGGCACTTCGTCACCGAGGCGGGGATGGGGTACCGGTTCGAGAGGTGAGCCGGGTGCGACCGGTTCGAGAGGTGATCTGACGGCGGCGGGGGAATCGGGGCGCGGTCCGGCGGTACCCTGGCGGTTATGACTGGCGCCACCCGAGAACAGCGGGGCACGGGAAGCGGGCGGTTCCGACGGTTCCTGGAACGGCTCTCCTCCTCCGAGGAGGACCTGCGCTCGGCCGAGCTGCGTGAGGAAGCCGAGGACACGGGCTGTGCCCGTATCTCCGAATGCAGCGACCGCGAGATGGTGCGGGTAACCGGTACGCTGCGCACCGTGACGCTGCGGCCACGTGCCGGGGTCCCGACCCTGGAGGCCGAGCTGTTCGACGGGTCGGCCTCGCTGGACGTCGTCTGGCTGGGCCGCCGCTCCATCGCGGGGATCGAGCCGGGCCGCAAGCTGATCGCCTGGGGGCGGATCACCGTCAACCACGGCCGTCCCGTGATGTTCAACCCCAAATACGAGCTGCGACCCCTCGGACAGGAGTAGCGGGTGACCTCTCCCGACAAGCAGACCGACGCGGCGCCGCCGGACGGGCAGCAGGACGGCGGGGCCGGATCGCAGGCCGTGACGGAAGCGGCACTGTTCGAGGCGTTCGGCGGCGTGCGGGGCCTGGTCGAGACGACCGTGCCCGGCCTGGTGTTCATCGCGATGTACACGGTGACCCAGGACATCCACCTCCCCGCCATCACCGCACTGGTGCTCTCCGGCGTGATGGTCGTCTTCCGGCTGTTCCGCAAGGACACCGTCAAGCACGCGTTCAGCGGGATCTTCGGCGTCGGCTTCGGCGTGCTGTTCGCGATGATGACCGGCAACGCCAAGGACTTCTACCTGCCCGGCATGCTGTACACGCTCGGCCTGGCGCTCGCCTACATCATCACCTCGATGGCGGGCGTTCCCCTGCTCGGACTGGTGCTCGGGCCGGTGTTCAAGGAGAACCTGTCCTGGCGCAAGCGCAACCCCGGCCGTAAGAAGGCGTACACCAAGGCCAGTTACGCCTGGGGTTTCATCCTGCTCGGCAAGTCGGCCGTGCTCTTCCCGCTCTACTTCTGGGGCGACACCACGCAGTTCGGCTGGGTGACGGTCATCCTGAAGATCCCGCCGTTCCTGCTGGCGGTCTACCTCACCTGGATCTTCCTGGCCAAGGCGCCGCCGCCGATCAACGTCATCGCCGAGATGGAGGCCGAGGAGGAGGCCGCCAAGGCCGCCAGCTCCTGAGGGCCGAACGTGGTGGTTGCGGCGCACGGCAGCTGGGGGAGAGCAACCACGACGGGGAGTGTCCGGCGGTTCCGCGACGGCCTCAGCCAGTACGCTCGGCCGACGGAGGCGACGGCATGGATGAGCCCACTCGGGCCGGGCGGCCCGCACACCGAGCGACGCGACGCAGGACGTTGCTGCGTACCGCGCTGGCGGTCGGCACCGGCGGTGCCCTCGCCGCATGCGGGTCCGGCGGCGACGAGGACGACGCGTCCCCGTTCACAGGAAAGCGGCGCAAGGGCGACCACGTACTGGCGGTGAAGGTAGACAACGTGGCGGCGGCCCGCCCGCAGACCGGGCTCCAGCACGCCGACCTCGTCTACACCGAGGAGGTCGAGGCGGGCCTCAGCCGGATACTGGCCGTCTTCGCCTCCGACATCCCCGCCACCGTCGGGCCCGTCCGCAGCGCGCGCGAGTCCGACATCGAGCTGCTGCGCCAGTTCGGCGAGCCCGCACTGGCGTTCTCCGGCGTACAGGGCAAACTCCTGCCGACCCTGGAGGCATCACCGCTGCATCTGCTGCCGCCCGGTGAGCTGCGGGACGGCTACCAACGGGACCCCGGCCGCCGTGCTCCGCACAACCTCTACCTCAAGGCCCGCCGCGCCGAACGGGCAGCGGACGATGCCTCGGAGCCACGGGACATCGGCTTCCGCTTCGGCGCGGCTCCCAAGGGCGGCCGGGCCACGCACCAGGAGACCGTCCGCTATCCCGCGGCCCGCTCGACCTTCACCTGGTCCGCGGACCGCCGCCGCTGGCTCGTGGCGATGGACGGTGCCCCGGCCCGCTCCCGCGGCGACGGGCAGCTCGCGCCGGCGACCGTCGTGATCCAGCACGTGACCGTGCGCCAGTCCCGCTTCCAGGACCGCTCCGGCAGCAACACCCCGTACACCGAGACGGTTGGCTCGGGAGACGCGCTGGTGCTGCGGGACGGCAAGGCGTACGAAGCGCACTGGTCGCGCCCCTCGGCGAGCGGGGGCACCACCTTCACGGAGGCCGGGGGAGGGCGCCGGCTGCCCTTCGCGCGCGGCCAGGTGTGGATCGCGCTGGTGAAGAAGGGCTGACGGCGCGCCCCGAGCGGGCCCCTTCCCGGGTCAGCTCCGGGCCGAGAGCAGGTCCTCCAGCTGTTCCTCGCGCGCGGGGGCTGCGACGAAGAGCATTTCGTCGCCCGCCTCCAGTACGTCGTCCGCGTCCGGGGTCAGTACCCGGGTGCCGCGGATGATCGTCACCAGCGAGGTGTCCTCCGGCCAGTTCACATCCCCCACGCGGGTGCCCGACAGGGTGGACTCCGGCGGCAGCGTCAGCTCGACCAGGTTCGCGTCGCCCTGCGAGAAGCGCATCAGCCGCACCAGGTCACCGACGCTGACGGCCTCCTCCACCAGCGCGGACATCAGGCGCGGCGTCGAGACGGCGACGTCCACGCCCCACGACTCGTTGAACAGCCACTCGTTCTTCGGGTTGTTGACCCGGGCCACGACGCGCGGCACCCCGTACTCCGTCTTGGCCAGCAGGGAGACCACCAGGTTGACCTTGTCGTCACCCGTCGCGGCGATCACCACATGGCAGCGCTCCAGCGCCGCCTCGTCGAGCGAGGTGATCTCGCACGCGTCGGCCAGCAGCCACTCCGCCTGTGGCACCCGCTCGACCGAGATGGCCGTCGGCGCCTTGTCGATGAGCAGCACCTCGTGCCCGTTCTCCAACAGCTCACCCGCGATGGAGCGACCCACGGCGCCCGCTCCGGCAATCGCCACCCTCATGCTGCGTTCCCTTTTTTGTTCGCTTGTTCGCCCATGCTGCTGAGCGCGCGTTCCGTGGTCACGACTCCGGCCCCACAGCGAAGACTTCCTCCACCCGCGCGACCTCGTCGCAGCGCATCATCACATGCACCAGGTCGCCCTCCTGAAGCACCGTCTGGGACGTGGGCAGTATGGCCTCGCCCAGCCGGGTGAGGAAGGCGATGCGCACCCCGGCCTCTTCCTGGAGCTTGCTGACGCGCTCGCCGACCCACGCCGGAGAGGTGTGCACCTCGGCGAGCTGCACGGCGCCGCTCGGGTCCCGCCACAGCGGCTCGGAGCCGGACGGCAGCAGCCTGCGCAGCATCTGGTCGGCGGTCCAGCGCACGGTGGCCACCGTGGGGATGCCGAGCCGCTGGTAGACCTCCGCACGCCGAGGGTCGTAGATCCGCGCGGCCACATGCTGTGTGCCGAACATCTCACGTGCCACCCGTGCCGCGATGATGTTCGAGTTGTCACCGCTGCTGACCGCGGCGAAGGCGCCCGCCTCCTCTATGCCGGCCTCGCGCAGGGTGTCCTGATCGAAGCCGATGCCTGTGACCCGTCGGCCGCCGAAGCCCGAGCCGAGGCGCCGGAATGCGGTGGGGTCCCGGTCGATGACCGCGACCGTATGGCCCTGTCGCTCCAGGGTCTGCGCGAGCTCCGCTCCTACTCGTCCGCAGCCCATGATCACAATGTGCAACGCCCGTCCCTTCGTCCCGTACAGCGGGCCGTCTCAGCATCGCACGACTGGCACGCATACGATCCTCTGCGTGTCCAGGATGACCGACGTACCGAAACGACTCCTCCTCGGGAGGGCGCTGCGCAGCGACCGGCTCGGCGAGACGCTCCTGCCCAAGCGCGTTGCCCTCCCGGTGTTCGCCTCGGACCCGCTCTCGTCCGTCGCGTATGCGCCGGGCGAGGTGCTGCTGGTCCTGTCGGTTGCGGGGGTGTCCGCTTACAGCTTCAGCCCGTGGATCGCGGTCGCGGTCGTCGTGCTGATGTTCACGGTGGTGGCCTCGTACCGGCAGAACGTCCGCGCCTACCCGAGCGGTGGCGGGGACTACGAGGTGGCGACCACCAACCTCGGACGCAGGTCGGGTCTCACCGTCGCCAGCGCGCTGCTGGTCGACTATGTGCTGACCGTGGCGGTGTCCATCTCCTCCGGGGTGGAGAATCTCGGCTCGGCCATCCCGTTCGTCGTCGAGCACAAGGTGTTCTGCGCGGTCGTGGTCATCGTGCTGCTGACGCTGATGAACCTGCGCGGCGTACGCGAGTCCGGCAAGCTCTTCGCCGTTCCCACCTACTGCTTCGTCGTCGGTGTCTTCGGTCTGATCGTCTGGGGGGTGGTGCGCGGCGTGATCCTGGGCGACGAGATGCGCGCCCCCACCGCGGACTACGAGATCCACACCGAGCAGTCCGGGATCGCCGGGTTCGCGCTGGCGTTCCTGCTGCTGCGCGCCTTCTCCTCCGGCTGTGCGGCGCTCACCGGCGTGGAGGCGATCAGCAACGGCGTGCCCGCCTTCCGCAAGCCCAAGTCGAAGAACGCGGCGAGCACGCTGTCGATGATGGGCCTGCTGGCGGTCACGATGTTCTGCGGCATCATCGCGCTGGCGCTGACCACCCAGGTGCGGATGGCCGAGAACCCGGCCAAGGACCTGCTGATCAACGGCCGTCCGGCGGGTGAGGACTACACCCAGAACCCGGTCATCTCCCAGGTGGCGGCTGCGGTGTTCGGCGACGGGACGCTCCCGTTCGTGTTCCTGGCGGCGGCCACGGCGCTGGTGCTCTTCCTGGCCGCCAACACTGCCTACAACGGCTTTCCGCTGCTCGGCTCGATCCTGGCGCAGGACCGCTATCTGCCGCGTCAGCTGCACACCCGCGGCGACCGGCTCGCCTTCTCCAACGGCATCGTGCTGCTGGCCGGCGCTGCGACGATACTTGTGGTGGTCTACGGAGCCGACTCCACCCGCCTGATCCAGCTCTACATCGTGGGGGTGTTCGTCTCCTTCACGCTGAGCCAGACGGGCATGGTCCGGCACTGGAACCGGCTGCTGACCACCGAGACCGACCGCGCGCGCCGCCGCCACATGTACCGCTCGCGCGCCATCAACACCTTCGGAGCCTTCTTCACCGGGCTGGTGCTCGTGGTGGTGCTGGTGACGAAGTTCACCCACGGGGCCTGGGTCTCCCTGGTGGGCATGGCCCTCTTCTACGCCGTGATGACGGGCATCCGCCGGCACTACGACGGGGTCGCCGAGGAACTGGCGGCCGAGGACCCGGGCGAGGCCAAGCTGCGCCCCTCGCGGGTGCACTCCTTCGTACTCGTATCGAAGATCCACAAGCCGACGCTGCGTGCCCTGCGCTACGCCAAGCTGCTGCGCTCCGACACCCTCGAGGCCGTCACCGTCAAGATGGACCAGGACGAGACGGAGCAGCTGCGCAGGGAGTGGGACGAGAGCGGCATCGACATCCCGCTCACCATCCTCGACTCCCCCTACCGGGAGATCTCGCGCCCCGTCATCGACTATGTGAAGCGGCTGCGCCAGGAGCGGCCCCGCGACGTGGTGAGCGTCTTCATCCCGGAGTACGTGGTCGGACACTGGTACGAGCACCTGCTGCACAACCAGAGCGCGCTGCGGCTCAAGGGACGGCTGCTGTTCACACCGGGCGTCATGGTGACGTCGGTGCCCTACCAGCTGGAGTCCTCCGAGCTGGCGAAGAAGCGGGCCAGGCGGCGCGAGCAGTGGAACGCGCCCGGCTCCGTGCGCCGCGGCCCCGTCATCCAGCCGCGCAAGGCGCAGAAGGACGGCAAGGCCGGGAAGGGCGCCAAAGGCTCTGCCGAGAACTCCCGGAAAGGCCCGGGACCAGGGGGAGCCTGACCCGGCAGCGGGGAGAGCAGCCGCGAAGTAGACTCGACGGCTGCGGTCATCTTCCGCCCAGCCCCCGCACCCCCCTTTTCTTTGGAGTCACCCCCTGATGCCCGAAGCCAGCGCGTCCGCCGGCGCGTCCGAAGAGCTCGCTCCCTCCCTGGTAGGGGAGGAGTACGAGGTCGAGGTCGGCCCGGTGGCGCACGGCGGCCACTGTGTCGCCCGTACGGAGAGCGGCCAGGTGCTCTTCGTACGGCACACGCTGCCCGGCGAGCGGGTGATCGCGCGGGTCACTGAGGGCCGCGCCGACTCCCGCTTCCTGCGGGCCGACGCGGTCGAGGTGCTGGAGCCCGCGAAGGACCGCATCGAGGCGCCCTGCCCGTTCTCCGGACCCGGACGCTGCGGCGGCTGCGACTGGCAGCACGTCAAGCCCGGCGCACAGCGTCGCCTCAAGGCGGAGGTGCTCGCCGAACAGCTCCAGCGGCTGGCCGGGATGACCCCCGAGGACGTCTCCTGGGACGGCACCGTCGAGCCCGCACCCGGCGACAAGGTCGCCCCCGGCGAGGTCCCCGGCTGGCGCACCCGCGTGCGCTACACCATCGACGACGACGGCCACGCGGGGCTGCTCAAGCACCGTTCGCACGAGGTGCAGCGCATCGACCACTGCCTGATCGCCGCGCCAGGCGTCGACGAGCTGGGCATCGAGGACCGCGAGTGGCCGCAGATCGCCACCGTCGACGCCATCGCCGCCACCGGCTCCACCGACCGGCAGGTCGTCCTCACCCCCCGCCCCGGCGGCCGGCTCCCGCTGGTGGAGCTGAACCGCGAGGTCTCCGTCCTCCGGGTCGGCGAGAAGGACCGCGCCGTGCACCGGGTGCACGGCCGCGACTTCGTCCGCGAGCGCGCGGACGGCTGCACCTGGCGGGTCGGCGAGGGCGGCTTCTGGCAGGTCCACCCGCAAGCCGCCGACCTCCTCGTCGACGCCGTGATGCGCGGTCTGACCCCGCGCAAGGGCGAGACGGCGCTCGATCTGTACTGCGGCGTCGGCCTGTTCGCCGGTGCGCTGGCCGACCGCATCGGCGAGAAGGGCGCGGTGCTCGGCATCGAGGCGGGTAAGCGGGCCGTGGCCGACGCCCGCAAGAACCTCCAGGACTTCCCGCGCGTCCGCATCGAACACGGCAGAGTCGAAAAGGTCCTCCCGCGCACCGGCATCACCGAGGCCGACCTGGTCGTGCTCGACCCACCCCGCACCGGCGCCGGCAAACATCTCGTCAACCACGTCGCCACCCTGGGTCCCCGCCGCATCGCCTACGTCGCCTGCGACCCGGCAGCCCTCGCCCGCGACCTCTCCTACTTCGCCACCGCCGGCTACCGCCCCCGCTTCCTCCGCGCCTTCGACCTTTTCCCGATGACGCAGCACATGGAGTGCCTGGCGATTCTGGAGCCGGTGGAGAAGGGCTCCTGACCTGCTGGTTCCTTTCGTTTTGCAGGTTTCGGGCGGACGGGTCGTCCAGATTTCGTGGCTGCACGACGTGGAGCTTTTCGCGATGCGGAGAGTGCGCCTGACCTGCAGCTTCGTGGGATGGTGCGCGGAATGACGGATGAGGTGTCCCCACTCAGAGGGGCGCGGGCCGCAACCGTCGTGACGCTCGTTCGACGTCGGTTCTGATGGAGCGTCAGAAGTCGGTGGACAGCTGACAGGTCGACGGCCAGGTCGGGCAGGGTGAGGTTGCGCGCAGAGATGACGCGACCACGAGGGCCGGAACAGGCACATGGCAGACAGCACGCCCTGGCGTCCGGCCCGGTCGGCCGCCACGGCGCCCTCGCGGGAGGGTGGCGTCGTGGTATGGAGTCCCGAGTGGCTGGTATCACCTCGCTACCTAGATACCAGTCCGGTATCATTGCTGTATGGCGATGACACTCCGACTCCCCGACGACCTTGACGCGAAGCTCACCGAGCGTGCTCGGCGCGAGCGCCGCAGCAAGCAGGAACTCGCCATCGAGGCGATCCGCGACGCCCAGAATCGTGCCGAGCTGAAGGTCGATGACGTCCTGGCTGAGCTGGTGGACAGCGATGCGGAGATCCTGGACTACCTGAAGTGACCGAAGTGCGCTACATCCAGATCGACGAGATCCTGGCCATCGCTCGCAAGGTCAACGGTACCGAGCATGGCGTGCGCGACATGGGACTCCTGGTCTCGGCGATCGAACGGCCCCGGACCAACGTGTTCGGAGCCGAGCTGTATCCCACGCTGCACGAGAAGGCGGCGGCTCTGCTGCACTCCGTTGCCCGCAACCACGCGCTGATCGACGGCAACAAGCGCACCGCCTGGCTGGCTATGCGCGTCTTCCTGCGGCTTAACGGCGTCAGCGCCGGTATCGCCCCGCCGCACGTCTCCATCGCCGGTCCGTTCGTCGAGGAAGTCGCGCAGGACAACATCGATGTACCGGTCATCGCCAAGCGCCTGTCGGTCTGGTTTCCCGTCTCCTGACGCTCGACGACGAGAGGGCCGGACACTCGCGTTCCTGGCCCTCTTGCACTACACGGCGCGCTCATCGATGAGGCCGGAATGGTGCCGTCCATGTCGGTGACGATCAGCCTGGTGTTGGGGGAGGGGTTCGCGGACGGGGGCACAAAGCCTCCATGAGGGTCGCCCCGCGCCATCCGCCCGCCGAGCGGTTCGGATGGCATCCGAGCGCAGTGGCGCGTGCCGCGCTCCACCATGTGCGGTGCCCCCTTGCCCTGTCGTGCCGACCGGCTGAGCGCGTGGGACACCTGCCCCGACGGTGGGCAGCGTGACCGCCAGGCTACGGCTGACGCTGCTGGGGGTGGGGGCGATGAATTCACCCCGGTTCGCGCCGGCCGGTCTGCTGCTGCGCTACGGGAAGCTGCGGATCGCCTTCGACGGCGGTCCCGGAGCGGAACCCCCCGAGCGGCTGGATGCCTGGCTCGTCACCGATGAACGGGCAGAGCTGCGCTCGGCGTTGCGGCGTCTGGCCGCCGAGCGGGATGTCGAACCACACGCGGAGGGCCTGGCGCGGGGTGATCTGCGGATCACCTGTCTCCCCGTCGTGCACACCTCGCACCCCGCATACGGCTACCGCATCGCGGCAGCCGGGCAGGTGGCGGTGTGGGCGCCGGAGTTCTGGGAGTTCCCCGCATGGGCCTCGGACGCGGATCTGATGTTCGCCGAGGCCGCCTCCTGGGAGCGGCCCATCCGTTTCCGCGGCGGCGTCGGCGGTCACGCGGACGTCCACCAGGTCGCCGAGCAGGCCGCACGCCACGGAGTGCGGCGGCTGGTCTACGCCCACATCGGACGGCCAACCCTCCGTGCCATGGATGCCGGCCTGGCGCCCGACGCGGGTGAATGGGGCGTCGAGGGGCGGACCTACACCTTGACCGGATGAACCAGAACCACTCGCCGTCCCGGCCGGCAGACATCGGTCGCCCCGACGGCCTCCATCCCTCGTTCGAGGTCAGCGAGTTGCCCTTCTCGGATGAGTTGTCCTTCTCGGATCAACCCGCAGGCGTCACCGCAAACGCAGGGGGCACGTCGACGTCCGACGGGGTGAACTGGCGGGCACGGTCAGGCGCGAAGCCCTTCTTGGTGCCGGGGATCTCCAGGAACGCGCCCTTGCGGGCGGTGCGGAGGGGGACGAAGGCAAATGCGTCGTCGTGCCCGTCGCCGTTGGTGTCAAGGAGCGGGGCCTCCACGCTGAAGTCGTTCCAGCGGTCCGGAGCGGGAGGGCCCGGGAGGCCCTTGGTGCGGGCGTCGATCTCTTGGGCACCCTTCGCGGAAGGGCCGTCGGGGCCGCCCGGGAGGAGGGTGACCAGGCCGTGGGTGCGGTGGAATTCGGGGTTGTTGACGACCATGTCGGGATGGTCGTCGCCGTTGACCTCGCCGACCACTGGCGAGTAGCCCATGCTGGGGTTCGGCCCCTCGATGATCCGGAGGTCCCGCTTGCCGGTGCCGGTGCCGGTGCCGGTGCCGAGGCCGGAGCGGGCGCCGTGGAGGACGCCGACGCCGCCGTCCTCGCCCACCGTCCTGCCCCCGTACGACGCCGGAGGGAAGAGCGGCAGCAGCAGGTCGTCGATTCCGTCGCCGTCCGCGTCACCGACGGAAGGGGAGTTGGGGCCCTCCTCGTCGCTCGCCAGGATCTTGTTCAGGGCCGGTTCGACGCTGCGGTCGCGGGCCAGGCCACGCTTGGCACCCCGGTAGTAGGCGACGGGGGTGAGATCGTCGGGGGCGGAGTCGTCCTGCTCGGCGTCGTACTCGTAGGTGAGGACGAGGTCGGTGCGGCCGTCGGCGTCGAAGTCGCCCACCGCGGCGTCCTCCGGGGACGCGTAACCGTCCTGGCCCAGGTCGAGTGGGACGGGCTTGCGCGGGTGCTCGCGGGGCTGCTTGCCCGCGGGGGCGACGGGGCCGTACAGGATACGGGCGGACGCGTTTCCGGCCGCGGGGTCGCTGTTGGGGTCGCCTCGGCCACCCCGGCCGGCGTCGAACAGGTCGGTCTTCCCGTCACCGTCGAAGTCGCCGACCGTCATCAGGTGGAAGCCCCGGGGGACGTCGAGTGCCCGCGGGCCGGTCAGGCCGCGCGGTCCGCCGAACATCGCGAACGTCTGCTTCTTGGCACCCCGCGACCGTTCCCCCACCAGGTCGGTGAAGCCGTCGCCGTTCAGGTCCGTGCGCTGCGGGGGGTACTCGGTTTCGCCGTCGGCCCGAGTCGTCCAGGAGCGGTTGAGCCCGTTCTTGGAGCCGTAGACCACGAGCAGGGTGTTCTTGTCGAGGTCCTTGCCCTTGATGTCGGAGGTGACGACCGCGGCGTAGTCGTCGTAGCCGTCGCCGTTGAAGTCACCGCTGTCCGGGTCGTCGCCGGAGTCGGCGGCCTTACCGGCCGGCGGGCGCGGGGAGTCAGCCCGGTCGTCCGACGGCGTGCCGGTCCCGCTGCACCCGGTGAGCACCAGCATCATCGCGCAGGACGCGGACGCGGCAGCGACGACTGTGGACCGTGCCCGGCGTCGTGGCCGTTCCCTGCCACTTCGCCGCTTCGTGACGTGAGGTATCACCTCTGGCCCTTCCCTTCCGCCAGTAGGGAGCGTAGGTGAATTCTCCTGGCGGGACCCCGCTTTCCTCCCGGTCTCCCGAGCCGGCCGGCGTCCGGGATCCGACGGCACCTGGGTAGCCCCTGCCACGCACGTTGGCCGCTCGGGACTGATCACGTAGTCGGCTCGGTACGGGTTTTTCAGGGGCAGGACAACTCCAGGGAGGGACCGGGTGTCTGGCAAGCGCGGTGCCGATGTCGGCGAACGGACGGATGCGGTCGCGGCCATCATCGAGGACTGGAAGCGCGAGCGTCCCGAGCTGGACACCACGCCGATCGAGGTGCTGGCCCGGCTGCACCGCGCCTTTGTGCTCTACCAGGCGCAGACCGACCGGTCGGTCAGCGAACACGAGTTGTCTTGGGCGGGGTTCGACGTGCTCACGGCGCTGCGCCGGGCCGGCGAGCCGTTCCAGCTCACCGCGGGCGAGCTGGCGGCCGGCGGTCTGATCAGCTCGGCGGGTGTCACACTGCGGCTGGACCGGCTGGAGAAGGACGGGCTGATCGTGCGTGAGCGCGACAGCGAGGACCGCCGCGTGCTGCACTGCAGGCTCTCCGAGGCGGGGCTGAACTGATCGACGAGCTGTTCGCCCAGCACCTCGACAGCGTCCAACTTTCTCTTCCCCTGAACGAGTGCTGCTCGATTGAGAGTTGAAGCATCTGTTCAGCGACGTGCGGTGGTGCCAAGCTTGGCGTGCCCCGGCGAACCCCACCTGGCCTGGGCGTCTAGGGCTCGTCTTCTTCGGAGGTCATCATGCGAATGCGCCGCCGTCATGCCGTCCCCCTCTCCGCCGTCGCTCTGGCGCTTCCCGCCGTACTCATCCCTGCCGGCTCGGCATCGGCCGCGCCCGCCGACAAGTTGCAGGTCCTCAGCTCCTGGACGCAGACCAGCGCCTCCAGCTACAGCGCCTGGTACGCCGCCCGGCAGAACCAGGGGCAGTGGGCGGCCTACGAGTTCGACTGGTCGACGGACTACTGCAGTTCCTCGCCCGACAACCCGTTCGGCTTCCCGTTCCAGAACGCCTGCGCCCGCCACGACTTCGGGTACCGCAACTACAAGGCGGTCGGAGCGTTCGACGCGAACAAGGCCCGCATCGACTCCGCGTTCTACGAAGACCTCAAGCGTGTGTGCAGCCGGTATTCCGGGGCGACCAAGACCGCCTGCAACTCGACGGCGTGGACGTACTACCACGCCGTCGACATTTTTGGGCTCAAGGGCGCCGACAAGGCTGCCCCTGCCAACGCCTCTTGAGGGACTGCGCCCCGTAAGGGGCGCGGGGAACTGCGCGACCAGCTTGGGGGTACCCCCTGCTCGAAGAGCTTGGGGGAGCACCAGCGTCCGGCACTCAGCGCTACGGCGCCGTCCCGCCGCAACGGCACCGCCGGACACCACTCCGGTGGTTGCTCGCCGCTGCGGCGGGAAAGCGGTCCCGGCGCGCGAAAGGCACGGTGCTCAGCGACGGGGGAAGACCCAAGCGCGGAAGAGCGCGAAGCGCAACACCGTGGCGGCCAGATTGGCGCAGATCAGGACGGCGAGCTCCGCGCTGTGGGGCGCGTCGGCGGCGGCGGTGTCCAGCGCGGCGAGCGAGCCGCTGGTCAGCGCCAGGCCGATGGCGAAGACGAGCAGACCCTGCGCCTGTTGGCGCACGGCCCGTTCACGGCCGCGTACTCCGAAGGTCAGCCGCCGGTTCGCGGCGGTGTTCCCCAGCGCCGACAGCAGCAGCGCCGGCGCGTTCGCGGCCTGCGCGCCCATGCCCTGCCGCAGCAGCGAGTAGAGCGCCAGATAGAGCAGGGTGCTCAACGCGCCGACCAGACAGAAGCCGATGAGCTGGCGCGGCAGACCGCCGGGCACGTCGGCCAGGTGACGGTCGCGCGGATCGTCGCCGAACGGGCGGCGCAGCCGGTCGAGCGGCAGCGCGCCGCTCGCCAGCCCTCGGCCGACCCGCCAGACGCCCTTGAGGTCGTCGGTCACCGTGCGCAGGATGTCCACCCGCGAGTCCGGGTCGTCCACCCAGTCCACCGGCACTTCATGGATACGCAGCCCGGCACGCTCCGCCAGGACCAGCAGCTCGGTGTCGAAGAACCAGCCGTTGTCCTGCACCAGGGGCAGCAGACGGTCGGCCACCTCACCGCGTACGGCCTTGAATCCGCACTGCGCGTCGGAGAACCGGGCGGCAAGTGAGCCGCGCAGCAGCAGGTTGTAGCCCCGCGAGAGAACCTCCCGCTTCGGGCCGCGTACGATCCGCGAGCCGGAGGCCAGCCGGGTGCCGGTGGCCACGTCGGAGTGCCCGGAGATCAGCGGCGCGACCAGCGGCAGCACCGCGTTGAGGTCGGTGGACAGATCCACGTCCATGTAGGCGCGTACGGGCGCTTCGGAGGCGGCCCAAACGGTCCGCAGTGCACGTCCCCGCCCCTTCTCCTCCAGGTGTACCAGCGATACGGACTCGAACTCCTCGGCCAGTTCGCGGGCGACCTCTTCGGTGCGGTCCCGGCTGGCGTTGTCCGCGATGATGATGCGGAAGTCGTAGGGGAAGTGGCTGGTCAGAAAGGTGTGCAGCCGACGGACACAGGGCCCGAGGGCTGCTTCCTCGTTGTAGACGGGCACCACCACGTCCAGCACGGTCGTACGCGTACGGGACGGCAGATGGCGACGGGCCGGAAGGGCGGCCCCGTATCCGGAGCGATCGGTCAGATCGGTTTGTGCGCTCATGTCGCCGACCGTGGCGGGCGGGCCTGTCAGCCCGGTGTGGCCAGGCTGTGAGCCACCTGTGAGGTGCCGGATGCGACCGAACTCATCGGCAGGCGCACGGTGAAGACGGTGCGCCCCGGGCGGCTCGCGACATCGACCTCCCCCTCGTGGGCAGCCACGACGGCAGTCACGATGGCCAGTCCGAGCCCGGTGCTGCCGTGGTGCCGGGAGCGCGAGGCGTCGCCCCGTGCGAACCGCTCGAAGACCCGCCCTTGGACATCGGCCGCGATACCGGGTCCGTCGTCCACGACCCGCACCTCCACCTCGCCGCCGTAGAGGGCCAGTTGGGCGCTGACCGTCGTCCCCGGCGGGGTGTGCGTACGGGCGTTCGCCAGCAGGTTGGCCAGCACCTGTCGCAGCCGGCCCTCGTCGCCCGTCACCAGCAGCGGCGAGGGGGGCAGCTCCAGGCGCCACACATGGCCGGGACCGGCCACCCGGGCATCGCTGACCGCATCGACCACCAGCGCCGACATGTCCACCGGGCGCCGCTCCAACGGGCGCCCCGCGTCGAGCCGGGCCAGCAACAGCAGGTCCTCCACCAGCGCGGTCATGCGTACGGCTTCGGACTCGATCCGTTCGAGTGCGTAACCGCCCCGTTCGAAGAGCTTGGAGGTTCCAGCCGGGCCCGCGTCAGCACCGGTCTGTCTGCGGCGCGACAGCTCCGCGTAGCCGCGGATCGAGGCCAGCGGGGTACGCAGCTCATGGCTGGCGTCCGCGATGAACCGGCGCAGCCGCTGCTCGCTGTCGTGCCGTGCTGCCAGCGCCGAACCGACGTGCCCCAGCATCCGGTTGAGCGCCGCTCCGACCTGCCCGACTTCCGTCTCCGGGTCGGTGTCCCGCACCGGCACCCGTTCGCGCAGCCGCACCTCGCCGCTGTGCAGCGGGAGTTCGGAGACGCGGGTGGCGGTGTGCGCCATCCGCCGCAGCGGCCGTAGCGCGACCCGTACGGACGCCGCTCCGGCGATCCCCGCACCCAGCAGCCCGGCACCGGCCACACACACCTCGACCACGATGAGGGTGCTGATCGTGTCGTCGACCGACGCGGTCGGCAGACCCACCAGCAGCGTGCCGTCCGCGACGGGTACGGAGGTCACCCGGTAGCTGCCCACCTGCGGCAGCTCGGCGGTGTGCGGCTGACCGTCCCGTGGCACCGAGGCGAGTGCCGCGGACTGTTCGTCTGTCAGGGGTTTGATACCGACCCCGGGCCGGTTGTCGGCCGGCTTCTGCTGCACGCTGCGCGCGGCGGAGCTGAACGCGTCGCCAGACGTGCTGCCCTCCGAACTCTCGGCGAAGGCGCCGATGGTCCCCACCGGCTGCCCGCCCACCTCCAGGAACCGCAGCTTCTCCAGCCCCGGCGGCCGCGGATGGCCGGGCGGCCCCGGCCCCGCGGCGCGGAAGGTGACGTCCTTCAGCTGGCTGTCGAGCTGCTGGTACAGATACGTGTGCAGCGCGATCGTCGTGACCGTTCCGATCACCGCGGCCACCACCGCGATCATCGCGACGGCCGAGAACACCAGCCGGGCCCGCAGCGAGCGGCGCATCCGCAGCCGGCCGCGCAGCCGGGCGAAGAGGCCGGACATCGCTGTCTCCCTCACTCCGCGGCCGGTTTGAGCAGATACCCCGCCCCGCGCCGTGTGTGGATCATCGGCGTACGCCCCGCGTCGATCTTCCGCCGCAGATACGAGATGTACAGCTCCACGACATTGCCCTGGCCGCCGAAGTCGTAGGACCAGACCCGGTCCAGGATCTGCGCCTTGCTCAGCACCCGCCTCGGGTTGCGCATCAGATAGCGCAGCAGCTCGAACTCGGTGGCGGTCAGTTGGATCTCGGCGCCGCCCCGCGTCACCTCATGGGTGTCCTCGTCCAGGGTCAGATCGCCGACCTCCAGGAGCGACGACGGCTGCCCGGCGGCGGTGGCACCGGCGCGCCGCAGCAGTCCGCGCAGCCGGGCGATCACCTCTTCCAGGCTGAACGGCTTGGTCACATAGTCGTCGCCGCCCGCCGTCAGCCCGGCGATCCGGTCCTCCACCGCGTCCCGCGCGGTCAGGAACAGCACCGGAATCCCCGGGCTCACCGCATGCAGCCGCCTGAGCACGGTGAAGCCGTTGGCGTCGGGCAGCATCACATCCAGTACCACCGCGTCCGGCCGCCACTCCCGCGCGGTGTGCACCGCCGCTTCACCAGCGGCCTCCGCCCGCACCTGCCAGCCCTCGTACCGCAGGGCCATCGACAGCAGCTCCGTGAGCGACGGTTCGTCATCCACGACAAGGATCCGTACGGCGCTGCCGTCGGCCCGCCGCAACGGCTCCTGCCCCAGCGCCCCGGTACGCACCCCGGACACCGCGTTCTCGTCCATGCACACCAGCCTGCTCGCCGAACCTGAGAGGAAGCTGTGAGAAGCCTGGGGCCCGACTGAGAACCGCGGCTCCCACCGGGAGCCGCAGTGCGCTTCAGCCTTTCTCCTCCTGTGTGCCGGGCCGGGCGCCGGGCTCCAGCGCGTGGTACTCGTCCGCCAGCAGGGAGTCCATGGCGTTGCTCAGCTGGGTCACGAAGCCCTGGAAATCCTGGAGTTGGTCGGGCGTGTAGCGGGAGATCTCCGCCTGCATACGTGCGGTATAGGGGCCGAAGAACGTCACAGCCTGCGGCCTGACCTCCGGGCTGCTGCGCAGCGTGACGATCCGGCGGTCGGAGTGCTCCCGGTTCCGCACTACGTGCCCTGCCTTCTCCAGGCGGTTCAGCAGTGCTGTCGTCGCGCCGGAGGAGAGGCCGATCCGCTCGCTCAGCCGCGCGGGGGAGAGCGGGGTTCCCTTGTCCTCCGCGTACAGGATCTCGGCCAGCGCCACCGCGTCCGTGGAGTGCAGGCCCAGCCAGGCGGCGAACCGCCGGGTGAACTCGGTGTAGTTCGCGCCGAAGGTCCGCAGGCCGTCGAGGAGCCGTTCCGGCGTGGTGTCCGCGTTCGCCGCGCCCTGGTCGTCCATCGCTTCCTCCGCGTCCGTCGCTTCCATTCCACGCACTCCGCTTCCTCGTCGGTCCCGTGCACCGTGCGTTGACAATGGTACGGCCATGAAATAACTTCACGGTGGAATTACTTCATCGTGGAGGAAACGTTGACCGGTACCGCAGCAGCGCCACCCACCACCCGCCAATGGCTCGGCCTGATCGCCGTGTCCTTGGGCGTCGCCCTGATCGTCGTGGACATCACGATCGTCAATGTGATCCTGGCGCCGATCATCGAGGACCTGGAGATGGACTCCGCCGGGGCCCAGTGGGTCCAGGAGTCCTACGCGATCTCCTTCGCCGCGCTCCTCCTGCTGACCGGCCGGCTGTCCGACGTCCTCGGCGCGCGCAAGGTCTTCCTCGTCGGCCTGACGGTGTTCGCGCTGACCAGCCTGCTGGCGGCAGCCGCGCCGGACGGCGGCGTCCTGATCCTCGCCCGCTTTCTCCAGGGGGTGGGTGCCGCGGCGATCCTGCCCACCTCCCTCGCCCTGGTGAACGCCACCTTCACCGGCCGGGCCCGTGGGCAGGCTTTCGCCGTCTGGGGCTCCACCATCGGTGCCGCCGCGGCGCTCGGACCGCTGCTCGGCGGCTGGCTGGCGGACCTCTCCTGGCGCTGGGCCTTCGGCATCAACATTCCGCTCGTGGCCCTGATCCTCGTGGGCACCCTCCGCTATCTCGACGCCTCGCCCCGGTCGCGGACCCGCATCGACGGGATCGGCGGCGTGCTGTCGGTCCTGGGCCTCGGCCTGCTCTCGTTCGCCCTGATCGAGGGGCGCACCTATGGCTGGCTGGAGACGATCGAGCCGCTCGATCTCGGCGCGTTCACCTGGAGTGCGAGCCCGTCACCCGTCTTCGTGGCCCTCGTCGTCTCCACCGTGGCCCTGGTGCTGTTCTGGCTCAAGCAGGCGGCGCTCGGAAGGGCGGAGAACGAGCCGCTGATGGATGTGCGGCTGTTCGCCATCCGCTCCTTCCGCAACGGAAACTTCGTGACCCTGCTGGTGGGCGTCGGCGAGTTCGGCATCATCGCTGTGCTGCCGCTCTGGTTGCAGTTCGCCCTCGGCTACAGCGCTTTCCAGGCCGGCCTGGCCCTCGTCGCCCTCGCGGCAGGCAGCTTCTTCGCCAGCGGTGCCGGCTTCTCGATGGCCGCCTCCGTACCGGCACTCCAGCAGGTACGCATCGGCCTGGTGCTGGAATCGGCCGGTCTGGTGCTGCTGGGGGTCATCGCCTCGACGGACACCGCCTGGTGGCTCATCGCCGGCGCGCTGTTCCTCTACGGCGTCGGCGTCGGATTCGCGACCGCCCAGGTCACCAACATCGTGCTCGCCGACGTACCGGCACCCAGCGCCGGACAGGCATCCGGCATCCAAAGCACCGCCCGCGAACTCGGCTCCGCCCTCGGTATCGCACTTCTGACCACCCTCTTCTTCACCACCCTCGCCACCAACCTCAAGAGCCGGCTCGACGGTCCGGGTCTGGCCGACCGCGATGCCGGGCAACTGAGCGACACGGTCACCCACAGCGCCGGCTCGGCCATACCCTCCCTCGCCGAGAACCCCCGCACCGCGCCCGTCGCCGACGCCGCCCGCGCCGCCATGGCACAGGGCCTGGAGCTGGCGAGCTACACGTGCGCGGCCCTGCTCGTACTGGCCCTCGCGGCAACGCTGTTCGTCAAGTCGGCGCGGGGGAGCGCCAGGGGCTGACCCGCGGGTCTTGCCCCGCCCCTCCCGTTGTTCTGGCCAGGGGGTGCCCTGCCTGGCGTCCGCAGGGGGACCTTAGGCGCGGAGGGGACGCTTCCGGGTCGATAGGTGCGGAGGGGACGCTTCCGGGCCGATTGCATTCGAAGCTGGCACGCATTGCTAACGCGGCGCCGGGATCGTCCCTCCCGACGGTGCACCGCTGATCCCGAGCTCCCGCCAACTGCGCGCATTCACCTCCGCAACGCGGGCGCTCAGCAGCTCGGCGTGGGTGAGGAGTTGGACGGCCTCAGGGTCGGCATCCCACACCTGGCCGCCGGTCAGTGGCTGCAACTGGAGGTAGGGCCCCTTGCACCCCAGCACGATGCCCACCCGATTGCGGACGGGGTCCCGTACGGCGGAGCCGACGACCGGTTCCACCGGCGCGGTGCCGGCGGGTGGTCGTTGTGGCTGCGGCTCGGGACCGTCGCCGTACGTCACCGGGCGGCGCCCCGCACGATCACCGCGGCCAGCGCGAAGGCGACCGAAGCCGAGCAGACGCCGAGGTGTACGAGGGCGTACCGGGCCGCGGTTGCCGAGGCCGCCTCGGGTTCACCGTCGCCGCCGTCCTCGTGCTCATCGACGGCGTCGCGCCACGGGGTGCGTACGTCCATCGCCGGGAGCTGGATGCCCGCGCGGGTCAGCGCGTCGGCGAGCGCGTCGCGGGCCTCCACTGCCTCGCGGATCTTCGCGACCCCTGCCGGTGTCCTGCCCTCCGTCCAGCCCCGGACCTCGTTCCGTCGTGCGTCGTTATCCCGGTCCGGGTGCTGTTGGCTCGTCATGGGGGTGCTCCTCATCTTTTAGTTCTGTTTATTGTGAGATTTCGCTGACCTGAGCGCAACGTGTGAACTACCGTGCGTGATGGTCGCGTTACGAGAATGCGGCCTGGCTGAGCTGCGTACACCGTGGACCGGTTGTGCTTCCCCGGCAGATCAGCGCATGTTCCACACCTTCCACGGAGGCACCATGCCGACGAGGCGAGCGGTCACCGGCCGCAGCCGCGAACCACGCGCCCGGTTCGCGGAGGAACTGCGTCACCTACGGGCGCAGCGAGGGGAGAGTCTGCGCCAGCTCGGCGAACGGCTGGGCTGGGACTGGTCCCTGTTCGGAAAGATGGAGAGCGGAGAGACGCTGGGCGGGCCCGAGGTCGTCGAAGCCCTCGACCAGCACTACGGCACACCTGGACTGTTGCTGGCCCTGTGGGAGCTCGCCATCAACGACCAGACCCAGTTCCGCGAGCGCTACCGCCGCTATATGGAATTGGAGGCCAAGGCCACCAGCCTGTGGCACTTCGCGGTCAGCGTCCTACCGGGATTGCTCCAGACCCCCGGCTACGCGAGGGAAGTCCTCGCGGCCGGCGGACTGAAAGGCATGGAGCTCGAGCAGCAGGTCCAAGCCCGAATGGGACGGCGCGCGTTGTTGGAGGGCGACGATGCGCCGCCGTTCCGGACCATCCTGTCGGAGGCGGTGCTACGGACGCCGCTGCGGGATGTGGGGGAGTGGCGGGCGCAGTTGGAGATTTTGGGGGAGGTGATGGAGCGAGGGAACGTGACGGTGCAGGTGTTGCCGTTCAGGGCGGGGCCGTATGGTTTGGATGGCACTGATGTGTGGTTCCTGCGCCTCCCGGGCGGGCGTACTGTGGCGTACACCGAAAACGTCTACCGGGGGCAACTCATCGAGGAAGACGGGGCGGTTGAACGTCTGCAACGTGCTTACGATGCGGTACGTGATCTGGCCTTGTCCCCGGCCGAGTCGCGGAAGTTCGTCCTGCGCATGTTGGAGGAAGTACCTTGCGATCCCTCGACCTGAGCGCCGTCACCTGGCGCAAGAGCTCATACAGCAATTCTGACGGCGGCGCATGCGTCGAGGTCTCCGACGACTTCGCCACCGTTGTCCCCGTCCGCGACAGCAAGAACCCGCACGGTCCTGTGCTGACGTTCGCGGCGGACGGCTGGTCGGCGTTCGTGACCGCGGTCAAGGACGGCGACCTGCGCGCCTGACACACAGCAAGCTCAACGAGGCGGCCCCCGCGACCAGTTGACCGGTCCGGGGGCCGTTGCTGCGCACCGTTCCATCGCCCTCCATACGGGCTCAGCCAACCCAGCTGCGCATCAGCTGACGCAGTTGCGCATCGATCAGTGCGCCCTCGTGCACCGCAGTAATCACCACACCCCAACAATTGACTGCACGAGAAATTGATGTTGGGCGGGGCGTGGAAGGGATGCTGGCGAAACTGTCCACCTGCACCAGGCCAGAAGGAACTCGCGGCGGCTCCCTCAGCAACGTTTCCATGGCTTCGTGGGCGCCGCTCGGGGAGAGTCCGACGGCGAGTTGAGTTTGATCGAAGAGGCTGAGACAGCTGGCGCTGCTCATGTGTTCTTCAGAGTGCTGATAAGGCACTTCGAATTCCAGAGGGCCGCTCTCTCCGGGCGTGTAGGAGCCACCAACCAGCAGTGACTCAATGACACCCTCGGCACCCGTCCGCCTGACTTCCGTCAGCCATCGAACGCTTGCCGTGGATGGAGCGGTCTCAGAATCTGCTGGTCTACTCTCCCGGAGTGACTCAGAGAATTCGAGAAGAGCCCTCTCGTCATACTTCTTCACTGCGACTTCGAAATCGCCGACGTGCACGGTCAGTACATTCTGCTTGCGTTTCCACGCGAGGACTGCTAGGGGAGCACGCAGGTCGCTCTCGATCACGACGAGACACTCCCAGCCTGATGTCTGCGTAACAAAGAACGAAACCTGTCGTCGGCCAACGTTCCTCAAGCTGCGAAAAAATCGATCGGAATCAAGGGTCTGGCCCGCGACGTCCTCGAGGCCCTGAAGCTTGGCTTCGTAGATTCCAGCCAGGTAGTTTGCCTCAGCTTCGGAGACCGGAATCATGCCGCTGCCGACACTGAGCGCATCAATTGCAATACCAGCCGACTCCCAGTTGGCTTCAGCCAGCTGCGTGCACAGCTGCACGGCATCGCTGAGAAGCATATTCCGACTTGATCGGGTCGCCACTACGGAACTCCCTCCTTTCTCGCTCACTTCGGTGGGACATGCCACACGGTTGCCCCGGAAGTCGATCCCCCGACCAAATGCTCACTGACTTCAAAAACGTCATCAAGGTAGAGCCAGGTGGGATGGAGGGGTTGCCCAAGGGGAAGCGAGTGCTGGAGTACGACCCCTCCGAGGTCACTGCGGCCTTCAGCTGCTCCCCGTGCATATCGCATCGCTGTTTCTGGATTGGTGTCCCAGGAAGTGTACTCACTCCGAGTATTACCGCGGTGATGCTCAACAATATCCGCGGGTCCGCCACGGGGGTGTGCTGTGCCATTGAGAGCGTCCGCGTAACCTGGATGCTCTGTCGAGACTCCGCGATAGATGTAATTAACTCCGGGGTCTGCGGTTATGTCACTTGCTGAGTTCGCCACTCTTCCGGACGGATAGTCCGGTGCAAGTCCATACGGGTCGGCCCAGATGTGCGGGTTGTCGACGTAAGTATCAGGGTTGGGCGCTGGGGTGAGCCCCAGGGGGTCGGAGGTGGTGTACCGGGCGGTGGCGGGGTCGTAATAGCGGTGGAGGTTGTAGTGTAGGCCGGTTTCGGGATCGTGGTATTGACCGGGAAAGCGCAGCGGTGTGGATGCGATGCTGGAGCGGTGAGTCGCCGTGTGGCCCCACAGGGTGTTTCGGGTGCGCCAAGCTATCTCGCCCTCGGGTGTGACCAGTTCGCGTGGCGTGCCGACGAGGTCGGTGACGATGGCGTAGAAGCGGGCGTCTATCTCCGTCTGAGTAGCGCTGTCGAGCAGCCGCTCGGTCTGCGACAGGGGGCTCAGGCCGTCGTGGTCCCAAGTGGTGACCACCGGTTGCGGCATTGCATCGCCGGTGGCGGTCTGTTCGATGAGGAGAGGGCCGTCCCAGGTGAATTCCACCCGCTCCGCCGGCGTTTCACCGTCCGACGTCATGCGTTCCTTGGCGATGCGGCGGCCCAGCGGGTCGTAGCGGTATCGCCAGCGGGTGCCGTCCGGGGTTGTGACCTCCGTCAGGTGGTCTTCTGCGTCGTGGGCGAAGTGCCAGGTGTCCGGGCGCTTGGACAGGCGCTTGTGCCGGCGCACGACCAGGCGGCCTGCCTGGTCGTGCTCGTAACGCACGGCACCGGCGCGCTGGATGCGCGTGCCTGAATACCCACGTTCGCCCTCCAACTCCGGCGGGAACGGTTGCGGCCAGTGAGCCGAAGCCTGGTTGCCGAGTTCGTCGTACGCGTACGACTCGCTCCATCCGTGCGCCGAGACCTGTGTCACCCGGCCCACCGGGTCGAGGTCGAAGCGGTACGCGCCGTTGAGATGATCGTCCAGGCCGGTGAGGTAGCCGTCCTCGCGGTAGTGGTAGCGGCGCTGCTGCAATAGGCGGGCTTCTGGGCCGGCGGTCAGAGTCTGGGCCGACAGTCGGCCTGACGCGTCCCTCTCCGCCGAGATCTCCAGCGTGTCGCCGATGTGGCGGGAGGTTTCGCGTCCCGCCTTGTCCCGGGTGAAGGTCAGGTGGTGGCCGCCTGTGGTCAGGTCGCTGCGGTTGCCCGCGGCGTCGTAGCCGTAGGTGGTCACTGCCCCGGTCGGCGTGACCCGGCGGGTGCGTCGGCCCAGCGCGTCGTAGGTGAAGGTGGTTACCCGGCCGTTGACCATCTCGGCCTTGATACGGCCGAGTTTGTCGCGCTGGTAGATCAGCTCGGCATCCGGGCCGGTCGCCGACAGCAGCCGTCCCGCTGGGTCGTAGTCGAACCGGGTGATCTGGCCGGCGGCGTCCTTGGCCGTCACCCGGCCGAGCTCGTCCCGCTCGAAAGCGATCACCTCGCCCAGCGGCGTCATCCTCTCGGCCAGCTGGCCGGCCGCATCCAGCCGGTAGGCCACTTCGCGGCCGTCGAAGTCCGACTCCGCCACCAGCCGCCCAGCTGCGTCGTAGGTGTAGTCCCACGTGAGCCCGGTCGGGCCGGTGACCTGGGTCAGACGCAGCTCGCGGTCATGCTCGAACTCGTAGCGGGTGCCGTCGGGCTCGATGCGGGCGGCGATCAGGTCGAAGTGGGTGTATTCGTAGCGGGTCACCGCGCCGGTCGCGTCCGCCTGCGTGAGGCAGTTGCCTTCGCCGTCGTACGTCCAGGACGTGGCGGCCCCGTTCGGTGCGATGCGCCGGGCGAGTTTGCCTTCGGCTGTCCATTCCAGGCGGGTGGTCGCACCCGAGGGGTCCGTGGTGGCCACCACCCGGCCGAAGGGGTCGCGCTCGTAGCGCGTCACCCCGCCCAGTGGGTCGGTGATCTCGACCGGCAGCCCTGCGGCGTTGCAGCGCACCGTCGTGGTGTTTCCCAAGGCGTCGGTTTTCGATGCCAGGTGGCCGGCAGCGTCGTAGCTGTAGCTGGTGGTCCGGCCTGCCGGGTCGGTCGCGGTTGTGCGCAGGCCGCGGTCGTCGAATTCCTGCCGCCGGCGGGCGCCGTCGGCCGCGACGAATTCGACAGGCAGGCCTAGCTCGTTGTACTCAGCGCGTGTCTGTCGTCCATCGGGCCGCGTCACTGCAATGCATCGGCCCTGCTCGTCGTAGGCGTAGCGGGTCGTACGCCCCAGCGGGTCGACGATCGCCGTGATCTGAAGGTTGTCGTCGTATTCAGTGCGGGTGGTGTGGCCCAGGGGGTCGGTGATGGCCACAATCCGCGCGGAGTCGTTGACCAGGTGGCGGGTGACGTGGCCGTTCGCGGTGGTCAGCGTCGTGACCTTGTGGCCGGTGGCCTGATCGATGTCGTCATAGGACAGGCGGATCTGGAAGTGCCCGCCGACGCCGCCTTCGGCGATGACCCGGTCCTGGTCGTCGTAGACGTAGTCGTAGCGGCTGTCGTTGGTGTCGGTCCAGGAGATGACGCGGTTCTCGTCGTCGTACTCGAAACGGAGGGGGAGGCCGGAGGAGTTGGTGACGTCGGTCAGGTTGCCGTTGGTGTAGGCGTAGCGCATGACCGTCTGGTCGGTATGTGTTCCATGTGCTCCTGCGAGGGTCAGCGCTGTGATGCGGTTGTCCTCGACGGTCAGCTTCACCACATAGCCGCCGCTGTGGACCAAGCGGGTGGGAGCGCCCGTGTGCTCGTCGTACTCGAAGGTGATGCTGTGGCCGTTGCGGTCCGTGATTTGTTCGAGCTGGGCGGTTCCGTCCTCGGAGGCGCCGCTTTGCGGGGGAGCGAAATGCCGCACCCGCCCTGTGTCCGGCTCGGTGAGGGTGTAGCCGCCGTCCGGTGTGCGCTCCAGCGGCGTACGGGAGGAGCCCGCCGAGGGCAGGGTGGGGACGCCGGGCGCAGGGTGCGGGTACGAGAGCAGGCGGCCGTCCTCGGCGACGAAGATGACGCCCTCCGCGTCGATCTCCAGCCGCTGGTCCACAGTTGAGCTCCACGAGGGGCCGAACCAGTGGCCGAGCCGGTAGCCGGAATCGACGCGGCGGGTGAACGTCAGCGGCAGGCAGCCGGGCAGGGACAGATCGGTCTGCGGGAGGTACATCCTGCCCGTGGCGAGGTCGACCGGGTCGGTCCTGCCGGACAGGATTTCGTCGCCTCTCCGGGCTGCCTGGCTCGGGCCCGTCTCGCCGAGCACTCTGCGTGCGTCGGCGGCCTCCTTCGCCAGCTTTCCGGCCCGGCCGGCCTTGGTGGCCATGCCGATGCCCTTGGTGCCGAGCAGTTCGGGGATGAGGCGGCCGACGCCTTCTGAGGGGTCCTTCTTGAAGGTGTCCCACATCTGTTTGCCGGTGCCGACGGGGTCGTTGGCGACGCGGGCGATGCCGGTGACGGTGGAGTTGAGGTTGGTGACGTATTCGGCGGGGTGGGTGACGTTGTACGGGTCGAGCGGGTTGATGCCGCGGACGAAGTTGTTGAGGCCCGCCAGGCCCTTGACGACGCCGCCGGAGAGGTGGGTGGCGTCCAACTGGAGCCCCTGGAGGCCGTCGCCGGCCTGCTCCCAGTAGTCGGGCTTGGGCGGAGCGGCATCCCGCGCTGCCTTGACGGCGGTCTGGGCGATACCGGCAGCCGTGTTGCGCTGGGAGCGCGCTCTGGAGAGTTGTTCCTCGGCTTCGTCTTTCTTGTCTTCCTTGTATTTGGCGACGGCCTCGCGTGCCTGGGACTGGGCGCGTTCGACGGTGTGGGCGAAGTCCTCCAGCGCTCCGGCGGCCTTCTCACAGGCGTCGGCGGCCTTTATCCACTTGGCCGGTTCCATGCCGACCTTCTCCCAGAAGGCGTCCGCCGCCTTCCCCTTCAACGTCCCCTTGTGAAGGCCCTTGAGGCCCTTCGCGACGTTGTCGAACTCGGTCTGGAAGTCCTTCAGATGCTTGGCCGTCGAACGGATCTTTGCCGGGCTGCCGAAGATCAGCTTCTCCGGGTCCTCGGTCTCGTCCAGCTGGAACTCGGCGGTCTCGGCGCCCATGGCGTTCGCCGCCGAGCGGGACTTGTCCCGTACCCAGTCCCCGCCGCTCTCCCAACCGACATCGTCCAGCCGGTCGGCGCTCCAGTTACCGGCGCCCTCGACAGCGTCACCGGCGCCCTCGACCAGCTCCTCGCCCTTCTCCTCGACGGAGTCGGGTACGAAATCCCGCCAGCCCATCAGCCCTGACCCCCCTGCTGCTGGGCTGCCGCCCGTTCCTCAGGGGACGGACCGAAGGCCCTGTCCCGTCCGGCCTCGATCTGTTCGTCACTGAGGCCGGTGGCGTCCTGGGCCATGTCCATGTACATCCCGCCCCGGCCCTTGGTGGTCAGCTCCCGGCCGGTGTCCTGCCAGTCCTGCTTGATGTCCTGGCCCGCCTTCTCCCAGGACTCCCCGCTCCAGTCCGGCGCGTCCGGCGTGAGGATGTCGCCGTAGCCCTGCTTGGCGACCTCCTCCTCGGTGGCGTGCGGGTTGCCGGTGAAGGAGGCGGAGTTGAGGGCGACCTTGAGCGTTCCTGCCCGGTACTGGTCCTCCTCGTGCGCCATCCCCGCCGACAGACCGAGCTTCTGGGCCAGCGCGTTGGCGTTCTGCACCAGGGCGCGTACGCCCCACTCCCACTTCTCGCAGAAATCCTCGAAATCCGTCGCCAGACCGGGGTGGCCCATCTCCATCCCGGTCAGGGACAGCCCTGCGAAACCCGCCCCCTGGAGGGAGGAGGTCGCCGAGCTGCCGGACTGCTTCAGTTCGTCGATGGCGCCTTTGAGTCCCTTTTCGATCAGGTTGAGGGACTCTTTGTTCCACTTGACGCCGTCGCCCTTGTCGTCACCCATCAGGCGCCCTCCCCCTCAGCGGTGCTTCCCACGGCCACCTCGTCCGGCACGATCCCCGGCACGGGCGGGAACAGCATCGAGCCCTCCTCGTCCGCGACGTCGACGGCGACGCCCGTGGTTCCGTCGAGCGCGGGTACGACGGCGTCCAGCAGCCGGGCACCCAGTACGGCCACGTACTCCCACGGCTCGTCCGGTGCGCCCCCGCTCTCCCGAGCGAACCGCGCCAGCGCCGCCTCGTCCGTGAACGCGAGAATCCAGCGCACCCCGCCGAAGCTCCGCGTCAGCAGCCGGTCCCCGCCCATCCGCGGCACCAGCACCACAGCCCGCCGGAACTCACCCAGCAGCGCGCCGGGGCCCCCGGTCCCGGCCCGCGTCGCAGCGATCTCGTCGACCAGCGACACCACACGCTCCCCCGGCTGCACGAGCAACCCTCCGCACCATAGAACGACACGCCACCCGACCGAAAGACAGCTGCCCGAATACGCCAACGGACAACCCCAGCCGCGCGAACTCGCTGCACGCTGCTTTCGCCGGACCACGCGAGTACTGCGTGGGGCAGGCAATCTGTTCGCCAATGCCGAGGGCGACCACGCCGAGCCAACCGTTGAGCTGCACAGCGACTGTGCCGCGCGTTTCGGGCTGGGCGTCCTGCCCGCTCTTGATCCGAAACAGACGCTGTACGCGGACATGATGGGTTCTTTGGTGGTCGTACGGGCGCTGCTGCGGATCGTCAAGCCGCTACCGGCGCACGGATTGTTCGACGGAGCCGCGCGGACGCTGTTCTCGATGCGGCTGGCATATGCGTTGGTGCACGGTGCCACGGAGGTGCTGTGGCCCGTTCTTGCCGTGGAGATCGTATTCGGTGTCGTTCAGTTTCTTCCTTGGTGACGGCCTCGGGGCATGACCCCCGAAGAGGACATGCGGAATTCGATCCGCCGTTGATTCGCCGTGAATTACCTGAGAGCGGCGTGGAATGAAGGTGGCGGGCTCGCCGGACCCGCCACGCGTGCTCGAGATGTGCCACCCCCGGGAAGGTGCGCGGCGCCCAGATCTCAGGCAGCAGCCGCGGTGACAGGGCCCTGGAGCTGGGCCAGGAAGACGTGCTCACCGTCCTGGTGGCCGGTGACGTGGACAGTGAGATTGCCGGACTGCTGGACCGTGAGCAGATGGGCCTCGATCCAGCAGGGGCTGTCGAACTCCGCGTACCGGCAGAAGTCGGTGGACATGGAGGTCGGGACCAGGGTGTAGCCGGGGGCGAGGAGGGCGCGGGCCGCCTGGCGGGCGGCTTCCATCAGCACCATGCCCGGCACGTGGTCCCCGCCGTGGTCGAAGAGTATGGGGTGGTCGGGGTCGGGTGCGAGCAGCCAGCGGCCGGGCTTGTCGGTTGGTCTGAGCACCACGTCCACGCTGCGGGTCCGGCCGAACTCGGCAGGGTCGCCCGTCTCCCGGTCGCCGCGCACCGTCCCGCGCCTGCCCTGCGTCGGCACCCGGTCCGGCGTGGCGACCGGCTCCCGGCCGCCGCGCAGCCGGCGGTAGGTGGCCTCCGAGACGCAGGTGAACCGTCCGCCGCCGTGCGCCACGGACTCGCCGTCGCGCCAGATGGTGATGTCCACCCCGAAGTCGGAGAGCCTTTTTCCCTTCCACACCGGATCGGTGCACACCGCAGTCAGGGTCAGATCACTGGGGTGGTCGCCGATCAGCAGTCGATCGTGGTCGGTGGTGAAGGACAGGTCCCACATCACGAAGTGATGCCCGAGTGGAACGTTGAATTCCGAGTGGGCGAGATACAGGCCCACCTGCCGCATCGTTTCTGCGGCTTGCAAGGGATCATGGCGACGGCCGTCCGGGCTGGTGAAGAACGTATGCGCCCGGGGCCATTGACCCGTCAACGAAAAGCGGTTCTCGCCGATCTTCTGGCAGCTGGTCAGAAAGACTTCGGCGAGTGAAGCACGGTGCACATATTCCCTGGGCACCGTGGTGGTCAGGCGTGGGAGGCGGAGTTGGTCGTCCTCACCCCCCGCTCCGCGAGGGGCGTTGGTATGGCGATCTTCCTGTCGAGCCTCTAACAAGGTCACAAGACCTCTCCCCCATGAGATGGCTGGAAGCGCTTGAGCCCCGTAAGATACGTCCCCGCCGGTTTTCTTTACAAGACCAAAACGAAAAGCTCGCCTATCACCGCAGCTCAAACCATGATCCGCGATCAACTGGGGATTCTGGTGGGTTGAGTAAACCGAATACCCGGTTTATTGTCCTGGCCGTGGCTCGCTCCCAGTGCACCCTCACCATCGACGCCTCGGGCCGTGATCTGCACAAAGACGCCGCCCGTTTCCGCAACCAGGGACCGGTCGCCCGGGTACTCCTGCCGGGAGACATCCAGGGCTGGGTCGTCACCGATCTCGGTCTGATCAAGCAGTTGCTCCTCGATCCCCGAATCTCCAAGGACGCGCACCGCCACTGGCCCGCCTGGGCCGGCGGCCAGGTGGACGAGTCCTGGCCGATGTCCATGTGGGTGTCGGTACGGAACATGCTCACCGCGTACGGGGCGGAACACGCCCGTCTGCGCAGGCTCGTGGCCGGGGCGTTCACCGCGCGGCGCACCGCCGCGCTGCGTCCGGTCGTGACCACCGCCGTCGGTCAACTGCTCGACGGACTGGCGACGAAGCCCGGTCAAGTGATCGATCTGCGCCGGGAGTTCGCCTGCCAGGTGCCCGCCCGTGTGATCAGTGCCCTGCTCGGGCTGCCCGAGTCCGTGCACGACGATCTGCTCCGCGTGGTCGGCACGCTCTTCCGGACCACGGCCACCCAGGAGGAGGCGCAGGCCAACCAGCGTGAGCTGTATGTGCTGTTGACCGAACTCATCGCCGAGAAACGCGCGTCCCCTGGCACAGATCTCACCAGCGATCTGATCGCGGCCCGGGACTCGGAGGGCGGTGCGGGGCTGAGCGAGAAGGAACTCCTCGACACGCTGCTGCTGGTGATCGGTGCCGGGCTGGAGACCACGGTGAACCTCATCGACCACGCGACACACGCCCTGATCACCCACCCCGGGCAACTGGCACTGGTGCGCGACGGATCGGCGACCTGGACCGACGCCATCGACGAGACGCTGCGCCAGCAGGCGGTGGTGGCCAACATCCCGTTCCGGTTCGCCACGGAGGACATCAGCCTCGACGGAGTGTTCTTCCCGGCGGGCGACCCGATCCTGCTCTCCCTGGCCGCCGCCGGACGTGACCCGAGGGTGCACGGCCCGGACGCGGACGGCTTCGACGTGACGCGAGCCACCCGCCGCGACCACATCCCCTTCGGCCACGGCGTCCACCACTGTCCCGGCCGGCCACTGGCCCGGATGGAGGCGACGATCGCGCTGGAGGAACTCTTCCGGCGCTTCCCCGACATGGCACTCGCCGTACCCGCTGACGAGGTGCCCCCGCTGGAGTCCTTCATCAGCTGTGGCCACGCCGAACTCCCGGTACGGCTGGGCCGCGAGGGCCAAGCGGGCCCTGACGCGTGCGCGACTCCCGGCATGAGAGGTTCGTGAGCTCCCGTCATGACCACGGCGTCCTGCCCACTGCGCCATCTGCGACTGGTCGCGCTCAACATCGACGGTGTCCTGCTCAACGACACCTTCAGCCCGGTCATCCACCGCTTCCTCACCTCCCGGGGAGTCCGCTACACCGCCGAACTGGAGCGGGAGCTGTTCTCCCAGCCGCAACTCGCCGCCGCACGCGCCTCCGGCCTCGACGGGTCACCCGAGGAACTGGTGAAGGAGTACTTCCAGGAGCGGGAGGAGTATCTCGCCGCCCACCCGGTGCGGTTGCTGGACGGTGCGGAGGAACTGCTGGGCCGACTGGACCGGATGCGGGCACAGCAGGACAGGGAGATTCGGCTGGTCTGCTACGGCGGGCTGGAGCGTCACCATTTCGACCGCCATCTGGGCGCGCTGACCCGGTACTTCGACGAACCGGGCTATGTGTGCACCAACGACTTCCGCCCCGGTATCGCGGAGATCACCGGCGGCATCTGCGGTGTCCGGCCGGACGAGGCGCTGTTCGTCGACGACGTGGCACGTGTGGCGGAGGCCGCCCGGGACCTGGGCGCGGCCTTCATCGGCCTGCCCTCGTCGTACGAGCACAGCTTCCAGCGGGAGCTGATGCGGGAGGCGGGCGTACGCCATCTCGTGAGCTCGCCGGGGGAGATCGACGAGGCGCTGCTGCGGGCCGTGGACGAGGAGGCCGCAGCAGGCACGGTGTGGCAGCACACTTCGGCGTAGCTCCGTCCGTCCGCCCGTGGTAGCTCCGGTCACCCGGTCGTAGCCTCCCGTACCCCGAAGGGTGGCGAGTACGATACGTGCTGGACGGTTTCTTTTCGCTGCCTCGTCGTAGCGTCGACACCCGTGGGAGGGTCGATTGGCCCGGCAAGAACGAGCGGTCAGAACACGCCGCGCCGTGCTGGAGGCGGCGGCCGAAGTGTTCGCCGAGCACGGGTACGCGGCCGCGACGGTCGCCGACATCCTCGCCCGCGCAGGTGTCACCAAGGGCGCCCTGTATTTCCACTTCGACTCCAAGGAAGCCCTCGCCAAGGGCGTGCTGGAGGAACAGGCGGCGCACTATCTGCTGCCGCAGGAGCTGAAGCTCCAGGAGTGGGTGGACTCCGGGCTGACGCTGGCGCACCGGCTGCCGCAGGACGCGATGCTCCGCGCCGGAGCGCGGCTGTCGACGGATCTGCGCGGCCTGGAGGAGTACGGCACCGCCTTCCCGCTGTGGACGCAGTTCTCCGCCACGGTGCTGATAGAGGCCCAGCGGCGCGGTGAGGTGCTGCCGCACGTCGACCCGAAGGAGACCGCGGAGCTGATGGTCAGCGCCTTCCACGGCGTCCAGCTCTATTCGCAGGTCACCACCGGCTGGGCGGACGTGGAGCAACGCGTCTGCGTACTGTTCCGGCACGTCCTGCCGACGATCGCGGCACCGGCACTCCTCTCCCGTATCGACATCACGCCGGATCGCGGGGCCCGGGTGGTCGCCGAGGCCAAGCGCATCCAGGCTCCGCCGCTCACGGTGAGCTGAGGGCCCGGTTGACGACCGGACTTGCGGCGGCCGAGGCTCCGGCCTGCGACCGCCGCCGATCAGCGGCCCTCCGGTGGCTCACAGATGGGAGCCACCGGAGGCGTCCAGGCACTGGCCCGTGATCCAGCGCGCGTCGTCCGAGGCGAGGAACGCGACGATGTCGGCGACGTCGTCGGGCAACCCCATGCGGCCCAGGGCCGCGTGGGCTGCGTGCGCCGCCTCCGCCTCGGCCGTGGCCCAGCGCCGTGTGTTCATGTCCGTCTTGACGAAGCCGGGAGCCACAGCGTTGACGGTGATGCCCCGCTCGCCCAGCTCTTTGGCCAGCGCGCGGGTCATGACCTCAAGCGCGCCCTTGGCCATCGAATAGGCGAGCGACTGCGGGAAGGCCACCCGCGTCGCCGCCGAGCTGATGTTGATGATCCGCCCGCCGCTCCCCATCCGCGGCAGACCGTGCTGGACCAGGAAGAGCGGCGCCTTGGCGTGCAACTCCAGCAGCCGGTCCACGTCCCTGGGCGACACCTCGTAGATCGAACCGGGCACGCTGATTCCGGCGTTGTTGACCAGGATGTCCAGCCGTGGTGGCGCACCGAGTTGCGCCAGGGCCGCGTCGAAACGCTCGTACAGCGCGGGCACCGCGGCGTCGTCGGTACCGAGCTCGGTACGCAGCGGCAGCGCTTGCCCGCCGTCCTTGATGATGCGCTCGACCGTCTCGCGCGCGGCCTCCTCGTTGCCCGCGTAGTGGACGACGACCAGTGCGCCGTCCGCCGCCAGCCGTCTCGCTGTGGCGCGTCCGATGCCCCGGCCGGCGCCGGTGACCAGCGCCGTTCTTCCGGAGAGTGCGCCCTTGTCGTGGTGCGGCCGTTCGTCCTGTCCGTCCGTGGCCATGTCGCCCCCGTTCTCCCGCTGTGTCCGACTGTCCACATCGTGACCATCTTGCGGGTTTTCGGCACGCTGCGGGGGGAGTTCGTCAGGGAGCTGACAGCAAACGCCGTGTCGGTGCGCCCCCGCTCAGTCCGGGATGGTGCCCGGGCGGCCGTGCTCGTCGCCCCCGGTGGGCCGGGACCCGCCGGCGACGAGCGTCTCTCGTAGCGACTCCTCGGCGAGCCGGGGCAGCAGCAGGGTCCAGAACCGGGTCACCGTGTGGTGGGAGAGCCACCGGTTGTCCTGCCCGCTGAGGGTCTCGAACCCCATGGTGGCCGCGACCACCGTGGCGGCGGCATCCCGGGCCGTCACGTCCGGCACCAGCGCCCCTTCCGCGTCGGCCTGCGCGAGAACGTCCTCCACCCAGCGCTGCCAGCTCTCCCGGAGCGTCTCGTCGCCACGCGTCTGCTGCAGGGCGTGGCACAGCTCGAAACCGGCGCGCAGTACCGCGTCGTTGCCCAGCCCCCGGCACAGCGCGTGCGTGGCGTCGATGAGGCACTGCAACGGATGAGCGGTTCGGCGTGCGGTGATCCGGCGCAGCCGCTGGGCCGCGGCCTCCCATACGGCATCGGCCAGTGCCGCCTTGTTGGAGAAATGGAAGTGGAGCGCTCCGTTACTCACCCCGGCACGCGCGCTGATCGTGGTCAGTGACGCCACGTCGAAGCCGTCGCGGTCGAACAGCTCCGCGGCGGACTCGATCAAGGCGTTACGCGTGCGTACCGCACGTTCCTGTCTGGCCATCACCGGCGCTCCGTCAGTACGAGTGGCAGGGCGGGTGTCCAGGCCGCCGGTGAACGGGCCGCCATGGACATGACGTTGATAATAAACCGCGCGAACGGTTTCTAACAGATCGAGGGTGTGGGTGCCCAACAGCCCGCGACTGAAGGCAGGTTGCCACTCGGGGTGTGTGAATGGCCACCCAGGGGAGCGGTAATTGGCCGCTATGTGAACGGGCCGTGAGGGGCGGGTACCTTCGGGCGCTCCGACGCCCTTTCGAACACCTTTCGGGATACGCAAAAACAAACCCGCTGCTTGGTATGTTTTTGACAGTCCGCAGAAACGAGGGGAGCCGTAACGTGGACGTGCAGCAGTGGAACGACTTCTGCCTGGTGGGGAACGACTTCCGCCTGGTGACGGCACACGAGGGCGACACCGGCGCGATGAGCGGAGCGCGTGCGGCAGTCCGTACCCGGACCAGAGGGCTCCGCTCGTGAGCCGGCGATCGGCGATCGCGGCCCGGCGCGAGAGGGAACCGGAAGAACGGCCTGTCGGGCCGCCGGCCGCGGTTGCCCTCGACGAGCTGCTGGCCTCCGACTCCCCCCGCCTCAACGGCGAGGACAACGCGCACATCAGAGCGCTGGCCGCACTGGAAGCCCCGTTGCCGCCGATCCTGGTGCACCGCGGGACCATGCGCATCATCGACGGTATGCACCGGATGCGTGCGGCCCGGCTGCGTGGCGAGGACCGGATCCAGGTGGAGTTCTTCGAGGGGGGCGAGGACGAACTGTTCGCGCTGTCGGTGAAGCTCAACATCACCCACGGGCTGCCGCTCTCCCAGGCCGACCGCAAGGCCGCGGCGAAGCGCATCATCGAGGCCCACCCGTACTGGTCGGACCGGCGGATCGCCGCCAACGCGGGCCTCGCCGCGAGCACCGTCGCGACCATCAGACGCCGTTCAACCGGCCGGAACGCACAGTTGAACGTCCGCGTCGGCCGCGACGGGCGGGTCCGGCCCCTCCATGCGACCGAGGGGCGGCTGCGGGCCAGCAAGATCCTGGCCGCCAACCCTGACGCGTCCCTGCGGCAGATCGCGGAGGAGGCCGGGATCGCAACGGCCACCGCCAAGGACGTACGCGACCGGATACGGCAGGGCCAGGACCCGGTCCCGCCCCGGCTCCAGGCCGCGGCGCTCGCGCGTCGCGGGGCGGTGGCGTCCGTGGATGCCGGCCAGGCCGTGAGCGCCGGAACGACGCCGGGAGCCGGGGTCGCCGCGGGCACGGGCACAGGTGCAGGGGCGACTGCCAGGTTCGGTCTCGGGCCGGGTGCGGGCGCTGTCGCCGATGCCATGGCCCGGCTCGGTGCCGGAGTTGCCGCTCCCGGTACGTCTCCCGCGGCCCTGGACGCCGTCCTGGCGAACATGCGCCGGGACCCCGCCCTGCGTACGGATGCCGGACGGCTGCTGCTGCAACTGCTCAGCGCGCATGCCATCGGTGACGAGGTGACATGGCAGCGGCTGGCGCGCAGCGTTCCGGTGCACCGCGCGGAGACCCTGGCGCAGGCAGCACGCCGGTGCGCCGACCACTGGCTGCGCTTCGCCAAGGGGGTCGAGACGAGGAGCCCGTGACCACCACGGACGGGAAGCGGTGACCACAACGGAGGGGAGTCCGTGACCACGGCGAGCGGCAGCCGGCGACCCCCCACGGGCGGATCCGGACGGCTCCGTGCGGCCGTGACCCGGCCCACGATCTCCTGGCCGGATATCACTCCGGCAACCCGGCCAATTGCCGTGCGGTGATTGACAGATTCCGTAAAGAATTCCGCACGCGCCCGTCACCTCCTGCGTTGCCGTAATTCCCTGTGGAGCGCCCGCTGTTCAACCCGGAGAACGGCAGTACAACTGGTGGCCCCGGGTCTTGCGTCGTTACGCTCGATTTCCGTCGAGGGCGGCTTCGAAATTCTCCCGGAGGCGGCGACCCAGCTCGATCATTGACCGATCCCTTCACGAAGGATGTGCGTGCCTTGTTCGTTCCCGAGCAGTACCGTGAGCCGGACGGCTCATGGATGGTCGATTTGATCCGGCGGAATCCGCTGGCGCTGCTGTCGGCCAACGGGCCCGCGGACGGCCCCCCGTACGCCACTCATCTGCCCGCACTCGTCGACCCGGAGTGGGAGGGTGAGTGGGGCCAGGACCTGTCCGGCGGACGCCTGGTCGGCCATATGAACAGGGCCAACCCGCACTGGGACGCGCTGCGTTCCGGAGCCACGGTCGTGCTCGTCTTCACCGGGCCGCACGCCTATGTCTCACCCACCCTGTACGGAACCACGCCGGCCGCGCCGACCTGGGACTTCACCTCCGTACACGTCCAGGGCGTGCTGCGGAAGATCGAGCCTGCGGAGGCGGGCGCGCGGACCCTCGAGGTGTGCAAGGCGACGGTGCGCGCCCTGGAGGGGGAGTTCGGCGCCGGCTGGGACATGACCGAGTCCGTCGACTACTTCCGCCGGATCGTGCCCGCCGTGGGCGCGTTCGGCATCGAAGTGCTCCGCGCCGACGGCATGTTCAAGCTCAGCCAGGAGCAGCGGCCCGACATCCGGGAGCGGGTCCGGCGGGACTTCGCGGAGCGCGACTCGACCCGGCACCGCGAGACAGCAGCGCTGATGAGCCGGCTCGCTTCGGCCGGCACCTGCCCCGTACCACAGGAAAACGGTCACATGGTCAGGGAAAACGGCCGAGTGGCCAAGGAAAACGACCACGCAGCGGAGGCTGCGGCGGCGGACGGTATGCACTGACGGCACGAACAGCACACCAACGGTTCTCAATACCTCAGGACGGGGAGACCTTTCATGAAGCAACACGACGATTACGCGGTCGTGGGCGTCGGATTCGGGCCGTCAAATCTGTCCCTCGCCGTGGCGCTGGACGAGCACAACCAGGCCGGCGGAAATCACCTCTCCGCCACATTCGTCGAGCGTCAGCCCGCGTTCGGATGGCATCGCAACATGCTGCTCCCGTCGGCGAAGATGCAGGTCTCCTTCCTCAAGGACCTGGCCACGTTCCGCAATCCGACCTCCCGGCACAGCTTCGTCTCCTATCTGCACGAGGCGGGGCGGCTGGCGCAGTTCGTGAACAACCAGGACTTCTTCCCGACGCGGCAGGAGTTCCACGACTATCTGGAGTGGGCCGGTTCCCACTTCGCGGACCGCGTCAGCTACAGCGCCGAGGTGACGGCCTTCCGGCTGCCCGCGGGCCGGCGTGGTGGGCCGGCGGACACGGTGCAGGTGGAGGTGCGGGACAAGGGCGAGGGTGGTGGCACGCGGCTGCTCAGCGGTCGCAATGTCGTCGTCTCGACCGGCTTGGTGCCCAAGATGCCGCCGGGCATCGACAGGGACGAACGCGTCTGGCACAGCTCGGAGTTCCTGGGCCGGTTCCGCACGGTGAACCCGGTGACCGTCCGTCGGGTCGCGGTGGTCGGCGGCGGCCAGAGCGCAGCGGAGATCGTCCGGTACGTCTACGACGAGCTGCCGCATGCGGAGGTCTCGGCGGTGCTGCCGTCGTACGGCTACGCGATCGCGGACGACACCCCGTTCGCCAACCAGATCTTCGACGCCGACGCCGTGGACGACTACTACCACGGCAGCGACCGGGCGCGGGACGCCTTCTGGCGCTACCACCGCAACACCAACTACGGCGTCGCGGACACCGACACGATCAAGGACCTCTACCAGCGCGTCTACGCCGACGAGGTGGCCGGCAACACGCGGCTCTCCTTCCGCAACCTCTCCCGGATCGACGCCGTCAAGCAGATCGGCGACGAGGTGCGGGCCACCGTCTTCTCGGCGCGCAGCGGTGAGACGTACGAGCTCGATGTGGACGTGCTGATCTTCGCCACCGGCTACGACCCGATGGATCCCGCGGACTTCCTCGGCGATCTGGCGGAGCACTGTCTGCGCGACGACAGCGGCAGGCTCCGCGTCGGCCGGGACTACCGCGTCCTGACGAGCCCCGAGGTGACCGCCGGAATCTATCTGCAGGGCGGCACCGAGCACACCCACGGGCTGGCGTCCTCGCTGCTGTCCAACATCGCCATCCGCAGCGGCGAGATCGTGGACTCCATCGCTGCGCGCCGGCCCGTGGCGCAGCGCAGCGCCGCCTGACGCTCCTGCGGCCTGGGGGCACCTCCCGGCCGGAGGCTGGCGCCTCCCCCGACGGGGCCCGGCAGTGGCCTGTACGGCCGCTGCCGGGCCCCTTTGTCGTGTCCAGCGGGGTCCGGTGTGCCTGACGTACCCACCCGGCGCATCCACCAGGCGTACCCGGCGCACGGCAGCCCGGTGCGGCCGCGCGAGCCGTGCGGGCCGTGCGAGTTGCGAGAACTGTGGGACCGATGTGAGCAGTTGAAAACCCGCTCGTCGGTTTGTTCTGCGCTTCGTGCGGCGTCTCGTCAAGTGCTCGAAGCGGGGCAGGGTGATCCAGTGAGGTGGCGGACGGCTCTCCGGGTTGTCTTTCCATGGTGCGGCCGAGAGATCAATTGGATCTCTGATATATGGCTTCAGCTGCGTATTCTTTGATCGTTTACTCTCGGCCCCGGTATCTCGCGGACGGATTCCGCCTGGCGCGGGTGCCTCTGGGCCTTGATCCAGGGGCAGTTGAGTGAGCGATGAGTGGCCCCCTCTTGGTGTCAGGGGGCTCGGAAACAAACCCGACCACTGGTATGTTTCTTTTCAAGCGCCAGGACCCTAGGTCCGCGCGCTGCCCCGCGCTGTTTTCAGCGGACCGTGGGCACAACGGGGAGGAGATGGTCTGCCGTGAACGTTCTTGCTTCCTGCGCCGGAACAGGCGCCCACGAACGGCGCTGCCCCGCGTAGCAGGGCCTTCCGTTTCAGGTACCGAGACCCGCAGCCGCACCATTCTCCAAGCGAGCCCCGGGTTTTCCGCACGCCTGCGTATTCAGGAGCTGCACCACAAGTCTGCCCTGATGAACCCGAGCTGCTATGAAATTCGGAGTGCACATGACCTCGCAAGTGGCGAACCGGCACAACACAGCGAGCACAGCGAACAAAGCATTGAACAAGGAGGTACAGCTGCTGAGATGGCCCGTCCAGCGGGAACTCCGCGAGGAATGCCGAAAACGCGGCGTGCCCCGCATTCTCGTCGTCGAAGCCGGCCTGGAGGCCCCCGTCTGCGAGGACATCTACGAGGACTGGGTGCGCGCCCCCGTCACCTCGCCAGACCTCAAGGCACGCGCTGACGCACTGGCCCAGCGCTACTACCGCAACCGCTCGCCGCAACTGGACGAGAACGGTGTGCTGTGGTTCGCCTCCCGCTCCGTGACGCTCTCCCCGAAGCAGGCCGAACTGCTGGTGCTGCTGGTGGCCCGGTTCGGCAAGGTCGTCCCCCGAGAGGCACTGCGCTTCCAACTCGGCCAGGACGAGGGCCCGATGACCCGCAACGCCCTGGACCTGCACATGATGCGCATCCGCCACCGGATCAGCGCCATCGGCCTGACCGTGCGAACCGTCTGGGGCCGGGGTTACGTCCTGGACGCCCACCCGCAGCTGGCGTCGTGAGCGCGTCATGACGAAGCCGCCTGGCACCCCCCGCATCCCGGACTGTCCGCTGGCCAGGGCCGCCGGTTTCATCGGCGACTGGTCCACCCTCGAACTGCTCCATGAGGTGTTCGACGGGCATACGCACGTCGAGGAGATCCGCGGCAACCTGCGCTCCGACGCCGACGTGCTCGCCGCCCGGCTCGACGCACTCGTCGCCCGTGGCGTGCTGAAACGTTCCGCCGGGAGGCGGGACCACTACGAGCCCACCCCGCTCGGCCGCTCCCTGCGGCCCGTGCTGCTGACCCTGGCGGCCTGGGGCAACCGTGAACTGGCGGCCGGGGAACGGGGGATGATCCTGGTCGACACGCGCACCGGCGAGGAGGTCGAACCCGTCGTGGTCGACCGGGCGACCGGCCGGCGCGTCGACACCGAGGCGTACGCCTTCGCGCCCGGGCCCGCGGCGAGCGGGGCGATGCGCGCCCGCTTCGGTCGGCGGAGCGACTGAGGCCGAACGCCGTCTTGCAGGCCGTCGGCCATTCCGCCGGACCGCCGGACTTTCAGCCTCTTTCAGCCTCCGGCCGGGAGGTACCCCCAGATTTGCTCGCCGTTGCGGCTCGTTCCGGGGGCTTCACCCTCAGGCCCGCTGCGGCGGGGCCTGTCGGTGGCTTCGGCCTCAGGCCCTGCTTCTCGCTTTCCGGTCTCTGTCGTAGCTGTTCGGCAGCTCGGGTGGCGGCGGGAGACTGGGCGAACTGCGCGCTATTCGAGTCTTTCCTGCGAGAGGAATGGTTGTCGTGAATTCTCTGGGCCTTTCGTCGGCGCAGCAAGGAATGTGGCTGGCTCAGAAACTCGCCCCCGGAGCTTCCAACAATGTGGCGGCGCTCTGGCAGCTGGAGGGCGGTCTCGACACCTCGGTCATGGGCGCCACGTTCCATAGGGTCTTCGGCGAGGTCGGCACCCTGCTCGTCAACTTCCACGAGGACGAGCAGGGCCGGGCGCGGCAGACCGTCCGCGACGGGCTGGGGGAGTGGGAGCCCACCTTCGCCGACGTCAGCGGCGAGGCGAACCCGGAAGCCGCGGCGCACGCGCTGGTGTCCGAGCTGGTGGGCCGACCCTTCGACCTCGCCGAGGACGCGCTCTTCCGTGCCGGGGCCGTGACGGTCGGGTCCCGCACGATGGTCTTCCTGATCTTCCATCACATCGTGACCGACGCCTTCGGCCTGATCACCCTCATCTCGCAGCGGCTCGGCCAGGTCTACACCGCACTGCTGCGCGACGAGCCGGTGCCGGAGTGGCAGGTCTCCTCGGCCCAGCGCGTCCACGACAAAGACGTCGCCTACCGGGAGTCGGCACGGTTCGCAAAGGACGCCGCGTTCTGGCGCGACTACCTGGCCGAGGCACCCGACCCGGTACGCCTGCCCGGCACTGGCACTGGCACTGGCACTGGCACCGGTACTGGCGACCGGACCGGCACCGGCACTGGCACCGGCGACCGGCTCGGCACCGGCGACCGGGCGGCCGAGGACGAGCCGGGAGCCGCGGACGGTCCGGTGAACTGGGGCCGGGTCTCCCGTTCGCTCGGCATGGTGAACCACACCGTGACCGTCCCCCGCGCCGAGGCCGACGCGCTGGAGAGCGCCGCCGAGGCCGCGGACATGACCATGCCGAGCCTGCTCACCTCGACCGCCGCCGTTTTCTTCCGTCACACCTGCGACCTGGCCGAGCTCCTCTTCTCCGTGACGGTCAACCACCGTTTCGGCGCCGAGAAGACCACCCCAGGACTGATGTCGAACGTGCTGCCGCTGCGCGTGGTCGTCCCCATGACGGCGCGGCTGGCCGAGGTGTCCGCCGCCGTCACCGCCGCGAAGAGCGCCGTCTTCCGGCACGCGGCCCACCAGGTCTCCGAGATCCAGAGCGGCACCGGAATGACCGGCAGCAACCGCAGCCCCTTCGGTGTCATCCTCAACGTCATCCCCTTCGTCGAGGCGGTCGACTTCGCGGGCTGCCGGGCCCACTTCGTCGGCGGGTCCTTCGGCATCGTCGACGAGCTGATGATCTCGACGTACCAGGACGGCCGCGCCGACAGCGACCTCTACATCCGCTTCGACGCCCCCGCAGCCCTCTACAGCCCCGCCGAACTCGCCGGCCTCGTCGAACGCTTCGTCGCCTACCTCCGCGCCGTCGCTGCCGATCCGCAGCGCCGCGTCGGCAGCCTCGACGTCCTCGCCCCCGCCGAACGCGACCGACTGCTGCACGCCTTCAACTCCGCCACGGCCCCCGTCCCGCACACCACCATCCCCGAACTGTTCGAGCAGCACGCCGAGCGCACCCCCGACGCCGTCGCCGTCGTCTTCGACGGCATCCCGCACACCTACCGGGAGGTCAACACACGCGCCAACCGGCTCGCCCACCAGCTCATCCGGCGCGGAATCGGCCCCGAGGACATGGTGGCCGTGGCACTGCCGCGCTCCGCCGAGCTCGTCATCGCGCTCCTCGCCGTCCTGAAGGCCGGAGCCGGCTATCTGCCCGTCGACCCCGAACACTCCAGCGGCCGCCTCGCGTTCGTCCTCGCCGACGGCGCCCCCCAGCTCGTCGTCACCGACGAGGCCACCGGCGCACTGCTGCCCGACTCCGACACCCCGCCCATCCCGCACCTGGACCTGGCCGCCGTCGAAGCGGCAGCCGACGGCCGCGACGACAACCCCCGCAACGCCGACCGGGTACGTCCGCTCCACCCGTCCAACACGGCGTACGTCATCTACACCTCAGGGTCCACCGGCACCCCCAAGGGCGTCACCATCCCGCACCGCAACGTCGTCTCCCTGCTCACCGGAACCGACGAGTGGTGCCGTTTCGGGCCCGACGACGTGTGGTCCATGTGTCACTCGCAGGCGTTCGACTTCTCCGTCTGGGAGCTGTGGGGCCCGCTGACCACCGGCGGCCGGGTGGTGGTCGTCCCCTGGCATGTGGTCCGGTCACCGGAGACGCTGTGGCAGCTCCTGGTGGACGAGCGCGTCACCGTCCTCAACCAGACACCCACCGCGTTCTACGAGCTGTCGGCCTCCCACGACCCCGGCCGGCGCACCGAGGCCGCGCTGCGCATGGTGGTCTTCGGCGGCGAGGCCCTCGACCCCTCCCGGCTGCACGGCTGGTACCCGCGGGACTTCGCACAGGCCCCAGCGCTGGTCAACATGTTCGGCATCACCGAGACGACGGTGCACGTCACCCATCTGACGCTGACCGGCCCCTCCGACGAGCCCGGCGCGAGCCCCATCGGCGCCCCGATCGGCAACTGGCGCGTCTACGTCCTCGGCCCCGGCCTCACCCCCGTGCCGCGCGGAGTGGTCGGTGAGCTGTACGTCGCGGGTGACGGTGTGGCCCGCGGCTACCACGGCCGCCCCGGGCTGTCCGCCGAGCGCTTCGTCGCCGACCCGTTCGGGCCCGCCGGTACCCGCATGTACCGCACCGGCGACCTGGCCTGCTGGAACAGCGCGGGCGAGCTCGAGTACCGGGGCCGCGCCGACCACCAGGTCAAGATCCGCGGTTTCCGCATCGAGCCCGGCGAGATCGAGGCCGTCGTCGCCGCACACCCCGGCATCGCCCAGGCCGCCGTCCTCCCCCGGCAGGCCCCCGGCGCGGGCGGCGGAAAGCAGCTCGTCGCCTACGTCGTTCCCGTCGGAGCCGAGAGCGGCACCGAGGGCATGGGCGACATCGACCTCAACGCCGGTGCTTCCGTCGCCGAGCTGCGCGGTTACGTCATGGACCGGCTGCCGGAGTACATGGTGCCGTCAGCGTTCGTCGTCCTCGACCGGCTGCCCATGACCGCCAACGGCAAGCTGGACCGCCGCGCTCTGCCGGAGCCGGAGTTCTCGGGTGGTGAGTACCGGGCGCCGGGCGATCCGGTGGAGGCGGCTTTGGCGGGTGTGTTCGCTGAGGTGTTGGGGTTGGAGCGGGTCGGTGTCGACGACGATTTCTTCGCGGTCGGTGGCGACAGCATCCGTTCCATTCAAGTGGTGTCGCGGGCGCGTGCGGTGGGTGTGGAGGTCTCGCCGCGGCAGGTGTTCGAGTGCCGGACTGTCGCCGAGCTGGCTGAGGCGGCCCGGGTGGGTGAGGGCGGGAGCGGCAGTACGGCCCTCGCCGAACTGGAGGGCGGCGGCGTCGGCCCGATGCCGGAGTTGCCGGTCGCCACCCACGTACGCGAACTCGGCCCCGGATACGAGCGGTTCGCCCAGTGGCTGGCGTTCGAACTCCCCGCAGGCATCGACCGCACCGGCCTCGCCGTCACCCTCCAGGCCGTACTGGACCACCACGACATGCTGCGCGCCCGTCTGACGTACGCGCAGGACGACGCGGCGCCGGACGGCGTCCCGGCGCTGGATGTCCTCCCGCCGGGAAGCGTGCAGGCCGACACCTTGATCGAGCACGTCCGGTGCGACGGCTCATGGGACGCGGACTTCTGGGAGCACCGAGTACCACCGCTGGTCGAGGACGCGGTACGGCGGCTGGATCCGGCTGCGGGTGTGATGCTGCGGCTGGTGTGGTTCGAGCCGGATGATGCGGCTGCGGCGGGGCGGTTGTTGGTGGTGGCTCATCACCTGGTGGTGGACGGGGTGTCGTGGCGGGTGCTGGGTCCGGATCTCGCTGCCGCCTGGGAGCGGGTGCGGGAGGGCCGGACTCCTGTACTGGGGCCGGTGGGGACATCGGTGCGGCGTTGGGCGCATGCGCTGAAGGAGGAGTCGGCGCGTCCGGAGCGGGTGGCGGAGCTGCCGTTCTGGGAGGGCGTGCTGGAGGGCCCGGACCCGGTGTTGGGTTCGCGGGAGCTGGAGTCGTCGGTGGATGTGATGTCCACGGTGGAGACGGTTCGTGCTCAGCTGCCGGTGGAGGTGACGGCGTCGGTGCTGGGTGCTGTGCCTGCGGCGTTTCGTGGTGGTGTGAACGATGTGCTGCTGACGGGGTTGTCGTTGGCGGTGGCGCGGTGGCGGGAGCGGCGTGGTGTTGAGGCGTCGTCTTCGTTGTTGTTGCGGCTGGAGG
>NZ_JBQQBT010000033.1:0-59741 GCF_052245835.1 Streptomyces sp. 8N114
CGCCGCCGTTGATGGCATCCAGGACCGTGGCCTCAACGCTCACGTTGAGGTGGTCGCCGTGGTTTACCCAAGAGCCGTAGTCGGTGGTGATGTTCATCCGGGTCCTTCCGGTAAGGGCCTGGGGCTAGTCCCCTGACCTCACACCACTAATATAGCTTCCTAAAATAGGAAGGTGCAAGGTCTTCCGTCACCGGTCACCCACCACCGTCCCCCGGCCCGCCCGCTCCTCCCGATCCCGGAACGCACCCGCCGCACGGCAATCAAGCGCGCACCGGACCCGAACCGGACCACAGCAACGGCGCATTGCCTTTCCGGTCAAAAAGGGTGCCGTTCAGCGCCAACTGTGCCCATCCGCCGTGCGCCTGACCCACGCATGTCCTACAAGGGCTGGGGGCGTAGGTGAGAGGGGGGCGGGTGCTGACCATCAACATGGCGGTGCTCCTGGCGTTCGTTGTCGTGGTACGTCTGCGACGACGTACGGAAGCACGGAGCCGCAACGACGAGAAACTGACCGTCTTCATCGTCCTGGTGCTGGGGCTCCTTCTCGCCCCCACAGAACTGGGACAAGGGATCCTCCGAGTGACCGGCCAGGTGGTCGAGCAGATGGCCCAGGTCAAGCTGTAAGCCCCGGGCTGGTGCCGAGACAGCTGCACCACTGAGCACGTGCAACGGCCACGGCCAGCCCTTGGTGCACTTCAGGCAGCGAAACCGACGGAAGTGGCGTACTCGTACTGGCCCCACTGCGAGCCCAGATCGGTCAGCTCGTCGTCCCACGCATCCGCGAGCGCCTGGTCGTCTCCGGCCGCCCAGGCGTCCACGATCCGGTCCCAGCGGCGGATCCGCAGTCACCGGAACCCAGCACGGTCGGTGGCGATGACCCGCTTGCGGGGGTCGGCCACCGCGCTCTGGTCCAGGGGCTGGATCTCCACCCGGGTACCGCCGCGGGCGTTGAGGCGCTGCAGCAGGTGACGGGCGACGTTGCGGCGCCGGTAGGCACGGTAGGCCGCGTCGATCCGGGCGAGGTTGTCGCGGGAGGGGGTCTGCTTGTGCTGGAGCCAGCGGCGCAGCGTCCCCCGGGCCACGCTGATGCCCGCCTCCCGCATGGCTTGGTATCCGGCTGGCGAGTTGGTCAGGTAGTTCAGCCGGGCGCTCAGGCCGCGGCGGGTGGTGACCGGCGAGCGGATACCGCCCTCTATCGCCAGGCGGTCGAGGACCTCGGCGGCGAGCTGGGCGCTCTTGCGGCCCTGGGCGCCGTAGAGGCCGAAGTTGAGTGTGCGCTCCGGCATTACTCGGCCTCGTTCCTCGGATCGATCATCGGGGTCATCCATTCTTCCTTCTGTCGGAGAGTGTCCGTCCGGAACACGGAAAGGGCCCCGCCGCCTCCCACTTGTGCTGAGAGGGACGTTGCGGAGCCTCTCCAATGTCAGGCCCGCCGACGGAACAGGCCGCGGAGCCTGCCCGGCTCCTGGTCGTGCTCGGGCTCCGGCTGTGGTGCCGGCGTTGCCTCCCGCGAGTGGTCGGCGGCCTTCTTTCGGGCGGCATCGTCGGCGTGGCATGTCCCGCATATGGTCAGGTCGCCGGCCTTCCAGGACCTGGGGCGTGTGGTGGTCTGCTCCCAGCGTTCGTCGGTGAACTTCGCCCCGCACCGCGTGCACACCGGGCGGCGGGCCTCGCGTTCGGCGGCGCGCCGGCGTTCTGCTTTGGCGCGGGCGGCTTCGGCCTGGCGGTGGAAGAGGGCGTCGCCGTCGGGGTTGTCGAGCGCGGCGTTCAGCGTCTGCTTCCCGTTGCGTCCCAAGCGCCGCCACACCGCAGCGTGAGCGCCGTGCTCGCGCAGCTCCTCCAGGGTGGTGACGATGACCGGCACGGCCTGGCTGTAGTCCCGGGCTGTGACGCCCTCCCACACGCCGCCCGGGTCGTACCGGGTGCCGCACCAGTGGCGACGGCCGGCCTCTTCCAGCACCTTGACGGTGTTGGCGACCTTGGCGGGCGTGGTGTCGGCGAACACGAACGCCAGCGGCGGCGTGCCTTCCCGTCCGGTCGGCGGGTAGAAGCGGCGCCACAACCGCTGTTCGTGGGCGATGTCGCCTCCCGCGCCAGCCAGCCGCTTGGTCCGCTCGTCCGCGTCTGCGGGCAGTTGCCGGAACCAGTCGGCGTAGCGGCGGAGTTTGTGCACCAGCTCGTGGGCGTCCTCGGTGCGGCGGTCGATCTCCAGGAGCAGCACCGGTACCCCGGCCGCGGCGGCTCGCATCACCAGGTCGGCCCGCTGCACGTATCCGCTGGCGAGCCGGTGGGCGACTTCGGTCTGGAAGCCGAGCCGGTTCCCGATCCCGGCGCGGTGCAGTTCGGCGGCCGTCGAGGTGACCGCCGCGGCGTGGTCGTCGTAGCCGGTGCCCAGCACCTCGCCACTCCCGGGGTCGTACTCCTGTTTGCGGAGCGCGGAGAGGCGTATCCCCTCGGGCTGCAGCAGTCGCTTGGCCTCACGGTGCCCTCGCGCGGTCAGCACCCACACCTGCCGCTGGTCGTCCTGAACGGACTCGATCCTCACCAGGCGGTGGTCTTCGAGATCCAGGAGCGTCTCCCGCGTGAGCTTGTCGTGCCGGTTGGCCGGCCGGGTCAGCTTCCACAGCTGATCGGCGGTGGCCCGCTGGAAGATCCCGAGCGCCTGCAGCAGCTCCTTGCGCCGGGGGCCTGTCGAGTTCTTCCGGTGAACAGGACGCCTTGAGTGATAAGGGTTGTCGGACCCCCGCCGGCCCCCAGCTCGCCGGGTCCGGCCTGCGGAAACGCCCCGCTGATGCGAAGCGGGGGCGGAGGGGGCGATGGAGGGGTCTGCGGAGGGGACAGGCGCGCCCTGGCCAAGCAGTGCGCCATGGGCCTGTTCAGCAGCGGGAACGAGACGGCGTAGGGGATCAGCGGCGGTCATCGAGTCCTCTTTACTCCGGCCATGCGGCCGGATCGACGGCGGGCCAGGCCCACGCGCTCCCGGCACGCGAGCCGGTAGCCACCGTGGCGAGGCACCCCTTGACCACGGTCTGACACTCCAGCACCACCGCTGTCCCATATGCCCCTTGACCACCCCTTGTCCGCGCAGTTCGTCCGTGACCGACGCCATACGCCCTGGCCCCGGAACGAAGAGTCACCAGCGCCCAGAGGGAGAAGAGATCTCCCCTTCTCCCCCGGAGAGGAGATCTCTCCCCCTCCCGGGACTGACTCCGTCGCCGTGCTCCAAGCACCCCGATGCGCACCCCGCACCAACCAATGCGCACCCGATGCGCACCCCACGCCAGCCAGTGCGCACCCGATGCGCACCACCATCGTGTAGTGCGCGCACCGCAGATCGGGAGCGGCTCCGCCGCCAGACGATGCACCGCGCCGCGCGCATCGAGTGCGCACCGCAAGCGGGCAACGCCTCTGTCACCCACCCCCCTTTGACCGCGATCTGTCCGGCGGCCCCCGGAGAGCCCGGTCAGGAGAAACACGGGAATGCGCACACCGCGATGCAGCGCACCGTTGGTGCGCATCGGGCGCCCTCAGTGCTGTGCACTCTGGCCCCTTGTCTCGTGTCAGCGGTGTGCGCGCAGTGCTTGGTCGGGTCGGCAGATGTCACATAGGCGATCTGCGGTCAGCGTGGCCAGGATGTCGCGGGCTTCTGCTGTGGTGACCTGGCGCCGGCGCCAGCCGCCGCGAGCCTGCCAGCAGTCACGGCGATGGAGCTGCCACCAGGGGTTGCCGCCGTGCACGCCCGGGGACCGAACAGCCAGCCACTGACGGCCGGCCACCGCGCCCTCGGTCGGTACATGCTCATAAGACTCGCCCGGGATCGGGGCGATGTTCTCCGCTGCGACGCTGATAGCGACGGGCATGCCCTCCGGGCTGGCGTATCCGTCCGGGCCGGGGCGGGCCGGGAGGATGGCCTCGCATTCGTACCACCATCTGCCGTCCCGCGTGCGGGCACGAGTGGTAACGACCACGTCCAGCTCCTGTCCGTCCGGCATCCGGGCTCGCGCCCACGGCCCCGCACGGCCGCGCCACTCACTCACCACATCCGAATAATAGTTCGATAACGGTGAGGTGGGCTCTCTTCCCTGCCAGTCGCACACCCTCGTTCAAGTCGGAGTGATCAGCCGTGGGCAGGGCGCTGAGAGGCGGCTACGGTGCGGGGATACGCACAGCAGGGGGTGGCATATGAAGCTGACGATCGTGGTCCAGAACCTGGGGAACGGTGGGCTGCGCAACGGCGCGGGGGATCCGGAGGACCGCTGGCCGCATCTGGCTCAGCGGATCCTCAGCGCGGGTGAGCCGGACCTGGTGCTGCTCCAGGAGGCGGTCGGCTGGGACAGCTACGGCCACCGGCAGCTCAGCCGGGCCATGCATGACCTGGGCATGGATGCGCCACCGCTGCCGCCGTCCAGCTCCGGTCTCCGGCCGGCGATGCTCTACCGGCGTGAGACGGTCGGCCGCTGGCTGCACTGGAACACCGACTTCGCGCAGGAGACGCTGCACGGCTTCGGTGTCGCGACCTTCGACGTCGGCCTGCCCTCTCCGCTCGCGGTCATCAGCGTCCACCTGAACCCGTTCGTCGCCGACAAGGCACGGGACGAAGCGAAACTCATCGCGACGCGGGCGCTGCGGTACGGGCCATACGGCATCGTGGCTGGCGACCTCAACTACCCGCCCGCTGACCCGCGCCACCCCGCCCCCGACTACGGCGCGATGCTGCCGTACAACAGGTCGGCCCGCACAAGGTTGCCGTCCGAGGTCGACGGCCAGCTGGTGCCCGACCGGCGGGTGACAGAGACCCTCGCCTACACCGGCTTCGTCGACGCCGCGTGGACGCTGTACGAACAGCGCGACGATGACGATGCGGCTCTGTTGCGCCGGACCGGAACCGACGACCGGATCGACCAGCTATGGGCGTCAGCGCCGCTGGCCGACACCATCGTCGACTACACCCTGCTGGACAAGCCGGACGGCGCTTCCGACCATCATGGCTTCGCTGTGCGCCTCGATCTCGCCCTGGCGAAGACCGACAACGTGTGGGAGTACAAGTAGTGGCCGACCCGATGGCCCCAGACGACATCCTCCGCGCCTGCGCCTACCTGGAAGCGGTGTGGCGCGAAGAGACGGGGGAGATGGCAGCGCTCCTGGAGCACCGGCCCGGCGAGACCCCGACGGCTGTCCTGGTCGCCGACCTCGGCGACAACATCATGCAGCTGTTGCTGCCCGCACAGTTCGGGATCCAGGACGGCATGCCCGAGCAGGGACTGGCAGCCGCGGTGGAGAGGATGCAAGCCGATCCGACCGTGCGGGTCTCCCAGGTCCTCATCGAGACCCTCACGGCCTGGGCGCCCGACGCGACACCGGAGCAGTCCGAAACCATCGCCCGCTCCCTCATCAGCTACCTCACGTCCATCAGCAACGCCACCGAGGACGATGTGCTGCCGCTACTCGAAGCCCTGCGCCAGTCCGCCCTCCAGCGAGCCGCCGACCCGGGCTCCTGAGACTGAGTGGTAAGTGCCCCAGTGGCTGATCCTCCGGCGGCGTGTGGCGGATCCGGCCGGTGTCAGGCCCGTGCCTGGCAGGGCTGGGCTGTCTCTTGGAGGCTCGCCCAGCCCTTGCTCAGCGTGTGGCGGTCTCGCCCATCTGCCGGTGGGGCAGTTCTGCGAGCCTGGAGCGGGATGCTGAGCGGGAGGCATCGCGCTGGGTGCGTTGGTGCGGGCCGCTGCGTGCGGGAAGACGGCTGTGGACGTCGGGTCGGTGGGCGGCGGTGGTGAGCAGAGTGCGGATCCGGCGAGCAAAATCGGGTCCGGGCATGGGCAGGTCCATCTCGGGTTCGCGGAGGTAGCCGACGGCGACTGCGCTGGGGATGTAGTCCATGAGGTTGGTGAACGCGGTTGAGCGGTCTCGGGTGGAGTGCTTGGCGAGGTGGTGCAGGACGCGCAGGATCGTGGTTGTGGAGGCGCTGGTGATGCGGTCGTGGTCGTCAGTGTCGGTCGCACTTGGTGGCTGGACGTCGTCGGTCTGGCGGTGCCACCAGTGGGCTGCGTCGTCTTCTCCGAGGGATAGATGGTGGAGGTAGAGGCAGTAGGCGGCGGCGGCTTGCCCGGCGCCGGCGGCGTACTGCCACCAGAAGCGGGCGCCGTCGTCGGTGTCGGTCAGTTGCAGGACGCAGGCGAGGATCAGGGCGCTGCGAGGTTCGGGAAGCTGGTCGGTGACGAACCCGCCGATGGCGGTGGCGGGGGTGTGGGTGACGAGGGTTTCGCACAGTGTGCGCAAGTCGTCGGCTGCGGCGTTGGACGTGCAGCGCGGCTGCTGCGGTGCGGTGGCCGTGCCGGTGTCCGGGCCGGCAGTGGGGGTGAGGGGCGGGACGATGTCACGGGGTACGACGCGTTCGCGGACCAGCAGTGCTCGCGAGAGGATCTCTTCGATGGGGGTCATGCGGTGTGTCCTTCGGTCTCCGGCGGCGGGCAGAGGATGCTCTCCAGGCAGCGGATGGCCTGACGCTCATCGGACCGCACAGCGGCCAGCGGGACGCCGAGGAGGGAAGATGTCTCCTCGGGCGTCATTCCGCACAGGTAGCGCAGCACCATGACGTCGAGCTGGGAGCCGGGCAGTCTGCTGATCGCCTGAAACGTCTTCAGGCTTTCCTCGATCTGGTGCATGCGGTCGGTCTCGGTGGTCAGGGTCTGCAGGGCGACGGTGTCGAAGGCAGCCCGGGCGAGTTCGGGTTGGCCATCGAGGTGCGGGGTCTTGGCCATGACGGTGGTGCGCAGGACGTTCCAGGCGAAGCGCCGGGTGTCCGGGCTGGAGAGAGCCTCGTCCCAGGACAGCCAGAGGCGGTCGAAGGTGTCGGCCACTGCGATGTCACTGGCCTCGTCGAGGAGGAAGACCTGGGCGTAGCGGTGGTAGTAGCTCTCCACCATCTGGCGAAGGGCGCTGTGTTCCAGGGGCGGGGCGGCATGAGCCGTGGTCAACGTAGGCGTGTCACCGGAGCGTTCGATCCAGTCGCTGGATTTTTGTGCGTCGAGAGCCGCCTGGCGCCACAGCCAGTAAAGGGGCCAGTCGGGCATGGCCAGCTCAGTGGACAGGCGGTGGATGATCTCCCAGCGTGGATACAGCCCCAGGCCCCGCAGCAGTTCGGAGAGCTTGGACTTGTGCAGCCAGACTCGATCACTGAGGTCGCTGAGAGTCCGCCCGCTGGCGAGGTAGGTCTCACGCACTGGTTCCAGCCAGGCCCGGTGGGAGCTGCCCACGTTATCTGCGATGGGGCCGAGTTTGCGGCCCGGACGAGCCGGTGCCGGCCCGGGGGCGGGCACCGGCGATTCGGAGGGAATCGTCACAGGGCGCCGTCCTCCTTATCGGGTACCGCCGTGACGCGGTGCCCCGAAGCCGATGCGGTCCGCGAACGGGCCGCACGGACAAGCTGCGCCACAGTCAGGCCCAGAACGGGAGCGAGTGAGGCGATGGCGGCTACATGGCCCATCGCCGCCATCACGATGCTCCAGGCGAACACCACCGCCATCGCGACCGTGATCATTATCTGCTTGTGGTCCATCCCTCTCCTCGGTGTCGGCGTCGGCCATTCCCGCGCGACCATCCGGAGACGCGCAGGGCTCCCCCAACAAGCGGGTGCCGTCCGCCGCTGGGAGGGCACTCAGCATGGACCGACAACGAGGCGTTACGCCACGTGATCAAGGAATCACGGAACAATGCCAGTCGTGGAGCGAGCACGAATGACCAATCCGGCACAGGTAAAGAGCAGTCCGGCTTCGTTCCGAGTGGAAGTTTCCTGTATCTCTTGCAATCCCACCGCCGACCCCCGTCAATGGGTGCAAGACACCCTCGGTGTCGGCCTTCCATCCGGAAGAGGCCCGTCCCCGTGCCGACAAATAAGGGGACGCGCTGTGCCTGTTCCCGCCTGGCCGGTCTTGACGGCCAGGCGGGAACGCATGCGTCCTGCAGGACACCAGCACGACCGTAGACCAGGCCACTGACAACGCCCCAGGCTGACCGGCCCCCTGGGCCATACCGCCTGGCTCACCGGCTGCCAAGTCGCTTCTCATGGCACTTCGGGAGGCACCTGCCCTGCCCCGAATGAAGGTTCGGTGCGACAGGACAACCTCCGGTCCTTCGGGGGTCGCCTCAGTTCACTGGCCGGGTGGGGCGGGGTCCATCATGCGTCCTCGAAGTGCGGCCTGGTCTGCCGCCTGCCGGGTCATTGCCACGTCGATCGCCGTGGCCTTCTCCTGCAGTACATCCTCCGGCTCCGAGCGTCGTTGCTGGGAAAGGAAGGAGCAGAGTGCTGGTATGTGTGGCGCTGCTTGCTTCCAGTCCACTCCGACCGGCAGGCGCTGTGCCTCGAAAGCTTCGATGGCGCGGTGGTGTCCGGCCTGGGCACGCACCAGCGCGAAGGCGTGCGTGTTGTCCACCAAGGGCAGCTGCTCAGGCGTGATCGACCCTGCTTCGCCGGTGGCAATCTCCTCCAAAGCCAGGCGGCCTTTGCGCAGGGCAGCAAAGAGGCGCCGGCGGAAGTCCGCAGCCTCTTCGGCCGGGTGCTTGTCTCTGCTTGCGGCGGCACCGGCTTCAAAGCGCTGCCGTAGCACCGCATCGAGGGCCTTGACCTCGTCCAGCGCAGACCTCAGCCGGTTCAACACCTCGATGCCATGGGGGAGAGCGTGCTCGCCCATGGAATCCCACTGCTCGGCACGTTGAAGCAGATGGGCCGCCGCAGACGCGCGGTTACGAATGAGCGTGGCAGTCGTGCGCTTGCGTGCGGCGGTCTTCATCTGCACGCGCCGCCGGCCACGCTTGAGACGGGTTTGACGGCACGCTTCACACTCAGCGCCTTTGGGCCCCAGCCGCAGCCGGGCCGACCCGCACATCTCACAGGTGACGGGGCAGAGAACCACTCTTGATGACCGTCCGCGACGATGCTCCGGTGTTATGCGGCCGCCGAACTGCCGTACCCGACCGCCTTGCTGACGCCGACCCGCTGCCACTGCTCCCCCACCGGTAGCTGTCCGTCTCGCGGGCTCTCTACCCCTGCCAGCCTGGGCGGAACACGGTCCGTGGTCTCCACTGCCAGGGATGCATACCGGTCCCCTTGCACTCAGTCCTTATCGCAGCGCACGCTGCGCTTGGCGCCTGAGTGGGAAACGAAATCGCGCAGCGTCCGGCTGGCAGCCTGCGGCCGACGGCGTGGGAGGTGTAGCCCATCCCTCATGGTTAGTAAGGTAGCCCCATGACCGCGCCATACAGTCCTGAGGAGCGGAAAAAGGTAGTGTCCAAGCTGCCGTCTGCGCTCCGCCGTGAGTTGAAGGTCCGTGCTGCCCAGCTGGGTATCGACATCAAGGACGCTGTAGCAGAGGGCATAAACGCCTGGGAGGCATCAGAACCGCTTCCCCAGGTCGACACCGCTGGCGGTGGCCCCTTCGCCACCTACCTGCCCACCGGGTTGTACGAAGGCTTCAAGGAGGACTGCAAGAAGCGCGAGGTCTCTTTCGCTCAAGGTCTCGCTCAGGCAGTGCGATTGTGGCTGGACAGTCACCCTGCCACCCGGCGTGCGAGGCGGGTCACGGGCGCGCGCCGCATCATCTTCGGCAACCAGAAGGGCGGTGTTGGGAAGACATCGGCATCGGCGGGTGTTGCCGAGGCCCTGGCCGAAATGGGTCACAAGGTGTGCGTCGTCGACTTCGACCCCCAAGGGCACCTGACCAAGCAGTTCGGTCTGGATCTGCTGGGGATCGACGATCCGAGCCTGGCCAAGCACATGCTGGGTGAGGTGAGTGACGATCTCCAGAACCTGCTCGTCCCTATCGAAGAGGGCATTTTCGGGGGACGGCTGTTCCTCGTCCCCGCTTGCAAGGACGCCTTCCTTCTCGATGCCAAGCTCGCGACGAGTCGGCACGTGCGGGTGAAGGAGACGGCGCTGGAAAAGGCAATGGAGCCGCTGGAGCAGCGGTTCGACTACATCGTCGTCGACTGCCCGCCCAGCCTCGGCTACACCATGGACACTGCTCTGTACTACGCGCGGACCCGCGACGGTGAGGATGAAGGGGAGTCGGGCATCTTCATCCCCGTGCTCGCTGAGGACTCGTCCGCTGACGCGTTCGACATGCTCGACGAGCAGATCGACGAACTGTGCGGGGACCTCAACATCGAGGTCGCCCAGCTCGGGTTCGTGGTCAATATGTACGACAGCCGCCGCGGCTTCGTCGCCACTTCCTCTCTGGACAGTTGGAAGGCGATCGGGGACCCACCAGTCGTCGCGGTCATTCCAGATCAAAGCGAGCAGCGGAAGGCCGTGCGTCTCAAGCAGCCTCTGCTGGCGTACGCGCCAGACAGTGAACAGGCTGAGGCGATGCGCACCATCGCGAGGGTGGCATCATGAGCCGGGTAGCTGACCAGCTGGGAACCGGAGCGTCGTTCGGGCGAGCCGCCAGCCGCGGGCGCAGTGCCCGTGGACGGGCGAAGGCGGTAGCCCAGGGGGACATCCCCGCGTATGAGCTCGTACACCTGCCTTTGGACCGGATCGCCCCCACGCCTCTGAATCCCCGCCGGAACTTCGGCACGGACGAGGACTTGGCTCGTTTCGGCGAGGAACTGCGGCACGCTCAGTTGGCGGCGTGTGTCGCCGTGACGATCGGCGCCTACCTGAAGCTGTGGCCGGAGCAGGAGCAGCGCCTCGGGGACGTGGACTATGTCCTGGTCAATGGAGAGCGCCGGTTCCGCAGTGCTCTCCACGTCGGCCTGGAGGTCCTCGATTTCGTCGTTCGCGACGACCTGGCCGCGACCAAGGAAGACTTCATCGACCACCTCCTCAAGGAGAACCTTGAGCGGGAGGACTTCGATGTCATTGAACGGGCCCGTGGTGTGCAGCAGATGGTCGAGGTCTGCGAGGAGGGCGAAGGCGGTGCTCGCGCACGCGCAGCACAGCGGCTGGGCCGTGATCGCTCGTGGGTGACGAACCAGCTGGCTCTGTTGCGGCTTCCTGTGGAGATCCAGGCCATGCTCAGTTCTGGCGAGATGCCTGAGCGGGACGGTCGGCAGCTGGCGCGGCATGTGAAGGATCATCCGGGCCTTGACGCAGCTGCTCTTATAGAGCACTGGAAGGGTCTAAAGGAACTGGCCGCTCAGAAGCGGGACGAGGAGAAGGCTCTCCTTGAGGCTGCCCGAGGCCAGAAGAGCGACGTGTTGTCCGCGGACAACACGGCTTCGCCCTCGGCGCTCTCGGGGAAGGGGCAGAAGGAGGCATTGTCCGCGGACAACACAGGCGCCGCCGGGAAGAGCGACACGTCGGGGAGCGGCGCCAAGGAGAAGGGAAGCAAGACCCTCGGAGCGTTGTCCGCGGACAACACAGGCACTCCCGATGCCTCGGCCCCAGGGGCAGGTGGCGATCGGCAGGACTCCACTGCCGACGCAAAGGAAGACGACCCGTACGTGCTGCCTTGGGGGGACCCAGAGGCACTGTGTAAGGTCCTGATGCGTCGAATGACCCGTACGAACCGGGTCGAGTTGACCAAGCTGCTGATCAACGCAAACACCCTTGAAGCAGGTGATCGGCCGTAGGCTGGGCATTCCGAAGCAGCTCTGCACGTGGTCGAGGGACCGGTCCTTCCAGTGAGGGGTGTGTTGTCCGCGGACAACACACCCCTCACGGCCGCCCAGGGGAATAGGGGTCTCCTGTTCTGGGTGGGTGACAACAGACCGAGCGCCGTGCTCGCGTGGCGGGCACGGCGCTCGATGTGTGTCAGCTGGAGAGGCGGATCGGCATGAGGAGGTAGCGCAGCGCCTGGTCGTCGCTGTCGGCGCCGCGCAGGACAGCGGGCTTGGTGGGGGAGGTGAACTGGAGCTGGACGGACTTTGTGGTCAGGGCGCCCAGTCCGTCGGTGAGGTACGTGGGGTTGAACGCGATGCTGAGTTCGCCTCCCTCGAGGTGTGTTTCGACGTTGTCGAGGGCGTGGGCGTCGCCACTGGTGCCGCCTTCGAGTACGAGAGTGTCGTCGGCTGTGAAGGTGAGCCGGATCGGGTCGGCCTTATTGGGGGAGACGAGGGCGACGCGTTGGACGGCGGCCTGGAGGGCGGCGATGTCCACGGTGGCGGTGTGGGCGAACTCTGCGGGGAAGAGTGCTTCGTACTTGGGTAGTTCGCCCTCCAGGGTGCGGACGGTGGTCGTGCTGTGGCAGTGCGCAGGGCGAACAGGCTGGAGGAGCCGCGGGTGCCCGGGCCGGCGGGCAAGGTTATGTCGATGGTGGTTTCATCGGCGCTCGCTTTGGCCGCGTCCTGGAGGGGTTTGCCGGGGATGAGGGCCGTGCCGTCAGGCAGGTCGATGTCTTTCCACGGCAGGGTGCGCACGGCGAACCGGTAGCGGTCGGTGGCGTAGAGGGTGAGGGTGCGGGCTTCGCTGTCGTGCTGTAGGCCGATGCCGGTCAGGGTGGGCAGGGAATCGTCCCGGCTGACCGCGCAGGCGACCTGTTCGACGGCTTCGGCGAAGGTCGGCGCGTCGAGGGTTCCGGAGGTCTCGCCGGGTTCGGGGAGGGAGGGGTATTCCTCCAGTGGCAGGGTGGGCAAGTGGAAGCGGGCGGACCCGGCGCGGAGCGTGACGCGGCTGCCGGTGTGTTCGAGGTGCACGTCGCCGCGGATGGTGGCGACGATGTCGGACAGCAGCCTGCCGGAGACGAGGACGCGCCCGTTCTCGGCGATGGTGGCGGGGACGGTGGTGTCGGTGGATACCTCGTAGTCGAAACCGCTGACGCGCAGCTGTCCGTTGTCGGCGGCCAGGAGGAGGCCGGCCAGGACGGGGACGGGCGGCCGGGTGGGCAGGCTGCGGGCGGCGCAGCGGACGGCTGCGGCGAGGTCGGCGTGTTCCACGGTGAGCTGCACTGGTGATTTCCTGTCGATCGATGGGGTGAGGTAGAGCAGAGCTGCGGGTGGGCAGCGGTCGGCGTTCTCGCGCGGGATCGGCGGGACGGCCTATGCGGCGAGCCGTGTTTTGAGGGCCGGGTTGGCGGCAGCGATCTTGGCCAGGAGTTCGCGGGTGGGGGTCCACAGGCGCTGCGCCCCGAGGGCGGCGACCGGTTGGTGAAGGCGCTGCACGCGGGTCAGCTCCCAGTGGTAGCCGTCCGGCTGGGACCAGGGGGTGCACGGGCCGTCGTCGGGGTGGATGCTGGTCAGGTCCGCGACGGCGACGATGGCTCCCTGCACCGGTTCGTAGTCGGCGGGCAGCGTTTTGCGTACGTCGGGGAGGGTGAGTGCTGGCGTGTCGATGGTGAGGCCGCCGTGGATGAGTAGAGTCCCGCGCCAGGTGGTGGACCAGACGCGGTTTTCGATCCGTTTGCCGAGGTCCTCGTCCTCGATGGCGATGAGGTCGGACCATGGCGGCCGGATGGTCAGCGCGCGGATCGGGATGCGCTCCTCTTTGGGGAGCAGAGTGTCCTGGCGAGGGCTGATGGCGTGCTGGAGCAGCGTGAAGTTGTGGCGCTGCTGCTCGGCTGTCAGGGGCTGAGGCCCTGCCGGGGTGCGGGTGGTGAAGTATTCGCCGGTGGGTTCGGTCTCGTGGCGGATTCGGGCGTACAGCTGCGCGTCGTGGCCGGTCAGGCTGGCGGCGGTCACCGTTCCTCCTCCATGGGTGCGTGGGCGGGCCCCGGGGCGGGGAGTGTGGGGGTGCGGCCGACGGCGATCAGCAGCACTTGGAGGGCGGCGCCGGGGTGGGTGTGCTCTTGTGTGGCGGGCAGTCCGCAGGAGAAGCAGTCGGATTCCGCGCCGGACCAGGCGACGCTGCAGCGTCCGCATACGTAGCCGGGGCCGCGGCTGGGCAGGGGGCGGGGTCGGTTGAGGCCGACGGCGCGCATGCGGGCGGCCGTGGTGCGGCGGGTGGTGCGGGTGGGGGAGTGAATCATGAGGCGGGTTCTCCCGTCGCTCGTTGTCAGTGCGCAGCCCGGACGGCCGCACGGTGCGTCCGTGCGGCCGTCCGGTGCGGGGGGCTTGGTTCAGGCGGCCAGTGAATGAGCCGTGGTGCCCGGGCGGCCGACGCGACGGCCGCCTTGTTGCGAGGTAGAGGTAGGCCCGGGGGTGGCCGACTGGTTTCTGAGGCCGAAGTGCGGCCGTCCCGGGGCGCTTTCAGAAGAGGGACTTGGTAGACGGGTGCAGGGGCGAGCCGCCTAGAGGGGCGGCTCGGTGCTGGTGTGCGCGGTGTCGGCGTAGCTGGCCGAGCGGATCAGCAGCTGCCAGTTGCAGTCGACGGGGGCGCCGGGCGGGGTGTCGAGTTCGTGCAGCAGGACAACCAGGTGGTCCTCGTCGACCAGCTCGGCGTGGAGGTAGGTGCCGCACGAGCAGGGGGCGATGAGGGTGAGGACGTGTGCCAGGTCGCCGTCCTCGCCGGAGCCTTCCTCGCGTTGGGTGTAGTGGAGCCACCAGCCGCGCTGTCCGTCGGCGGAACCGAGGTAGGTGACGGCACTGGCCATCAACTGCCGTTCGGCGACGGGCGGGTAGCCAGCCCAGGACGTGGCTTGCACCACGGGGTCGAGGGTGTCGGGGAAGGTGCCGGTGAGTACAGCCTGGGCGGTCAGTACGGCCTGGAAGGCGGCTTCCTCACCGCGTTCCCGCTCTCGCTGGGACAGGTCGAAGGTCTGCACACGCTGGTGCAGGGCGACAATCGGCTCCGGACCGGTGCCGTCATTGTGGTGCGGGCGATCGTCCCCGTCCCGGTGGGCGGGGGCCAGTTGAAGAACGGTCATCAGGGCGGTCCTCCTCTCGGGGGTCCTTCGTAGGGCCGGGCAGGTCTGCCCGGCCCTGCGCACCGCCCCAGCCAGTGCGGGGGATGGGGCGGAACGGGCGGCCGCCAGCTCAGGCGACGTTGTCCATGCGGAGCTCGGCGAGCGCGATGCCGTACGTCGCGCAGGACCCGGAGCAGTAGTCCCGGGCGGGCTCGGCGGATCCGGTGACGTGGATGCGGACCCAGGCGCGCTGCTTGGGGAAGCGGCCGACGGCCTCCTGGCCGCAGCCCGCGGTGGGGCAGTCGGCCCGTATCGCGGTGTCCGCCTCCGGGCGGGAGGCGCCGCGCAGTCGGCTGCCGTTCCACTGCTGCCGGGCAGCTCGCTTCGGGGCGCGGCCGGCCTGCCGGGCGGCGGACTTTCGGGCGTTCTCTTCTCGCAGGGCCTGCAGGCACCCGCACTCTTCGGTCGCGGGCACCTTGCGGTAGATGTGCTGGCGGTAGCCGCGCATCGAGCCGTGCTCGATGCCTTCTTCCTTGCCGATGACGCTCACGCGTCACCTCCTGTTGCTTGTAGGTCGTCGTGTGGGTCGGCAGGCGAGGTGGTGGGAGCGCAGAGCCGGTCCTGCTGGTCGACCAGGGCCAGGAACTCGGCACCGAGCTCCGGCGCGGACAAGATGACACGCAGGATCGAGGCGAGGCCGTCGCGCTCGATGGGGTTGAGGCGCGCCATCAATTCGTGTGCGTCGCGGTGGGCGCCGACGGTCTGGAGGTAGTCCTCCTCGGTGGTGACCGTGCGTTCGGCGCCGCACAGGCCGCACCGGAAGGTCGCCTGGTCCCAGCCGACCGCAGGATCAGGTCGGCTGGGGGAGGAGGTGCCGGAGCGGGTGCTCATGAGGCGACTGCCTGCAGGCCGACGCCGTCTTCTGCGTCGTCGGCCCCGGCCTCCCAGTCGGCGGCCTCGTGGTCCACCTCGCCCCGGTAGCCGCAGTGGGTGCACACCAGGTCTTCGTCATTTTCGAGTTCACCGAGGTAGGCCCGGTGCAGGTCGGTGGAGTTGTAGACCGGCACCCAAGCCGGTCCGGGGCAGCGCTCGCCGTCCTCGGTGTCGTTCTCTGTGACGGGGCAGGGCAGCAGCACGTCGAACCCGATGTCGCCCTCACCATCAGCGTTGAGCCGCAGCGCGAGGGTGAGGGAGGCGGCTCCGGCCCTCAGCTCCAGGACGCGGTCGCCGTTGGCGAGTGTGGAGCCGGACTTCCAGCTGGCGAGGGCCACGAGGGCGGGGCCGAAGAAGCGGCGCAGCAGGAGCTCATCGCCCAGGCCGTCGCCGCCGTCCCAGCCCAGCTCTCGCCGCCGGGTCTGGCTGGCGCGGTGCAGGAGCGGGCCGAGCCGGTCGATGCTTGAGGCGAACACCACATGGTCGAAGCCCTCCTGGCGCAGGCGCGGGTGGGCGTCGACCACTGCCCGGTGCTGCGCGCGGACAGTGTCCTCCGGAACACGACGGTTGTCGGCCCGGGCCGCGTTGCGTTCCAGGCACACCTCAAGCGGGGTGGGCACCAAGAGCGCGACGGTGGGGATGCCGTAGCAGCGGGCGGTCTGGATGATGTGGGCGCGGACCGGGGCCTCGGTGTGAGTGGCGTCGAGGACGGAGGTGAGGCCGCGGCGCAGGCGGGCTTCCAGGACACGGTGGAGGGCGAAGACGGCGTCGCCGGTGGCGGCTTGGTCGCCGGCCTCATCTGAGACGAGTGCCCGGTAGTGGTCGAGGGAGAGGATCTGGGTGGGCTCCCAGGTGGAGGCGAGGGTGGACTTGCCGGAGCCGGCCGGACCGATGAGCACGATGACGGCCGGGTCGGGAATCGTCGTATCGAGCGGCTGGAAGGTCATGCTCGTTCCCTAAGAATGTTGGCGGTCCAGGAGGACCGGGTGTGGCTGATGCTGGGTTGCCGTTGATGGCTCAAGGAGAATGGCCGCCCGGTCCTCCGGGACGCTCCGACCACTGATTGAGAACTGCGGTCATCGCTGGTTAGGGACCTGTCGGCGGAGTGTTCTCCGGGCCACGAAGTGCTGGTCACGGTGGAACGGAGCGACGGGCTTGAGTACGTCTGACGCGCGAATATGGGTCGGCGTCGATGCGGGCAAGGGGCATCACTGGGCGGTGGCGATCGACGCCGACGGCGAGACGCTGTTCTCGACGAAGGTGATCAACGACGAGGCCCAGATCATGGCGCTCATCGAGACCGCCCGTGAGCGGGCCGACGAGGTGCGGTGGGCCGTAGACCTCTCCGGCCGGGCCTCCACCCTGCTGCTGGCTTTGCTGATCACTCACGGCCAGCAGGTCGTCTACGTGCCAGGCCGCACGGTCAACCGGATGTCCGGCGCCTACAGGGGCGAAGGCAAGACCGACGCCAAGGACGCGAAAGTCATCGCTGACCAGGCCCGCATGCGCCGGGACTTCGCTCCGCTGGACACTCCGCCTGAACTGGTCTCCACGCTCCAGCTGCTGACGAACCACCGGGCCGACCTGATCGCCGACCGGGTCCGGCTGATCAACCGGCTCCGCGACCTGCTCGTGGGCATCTGCCCCGCCCTGGAGCGGACCTTCGACTACTCCGCGGCCAAGGGACCGGTCGTCATGCTGACCGAGTACCAGACACCAGCTGCCCTCCGGCGGATCGGCGTCAAGCGGCTGACGACCTGGCTGGAACGCCGCAAGGTCCGTGGTGCCACCGAAGTCGCCACCAAGGCCGTCGAGGCTGCCCAGTCGCAGATGACCGCTCTGCCCGGTGAGAAGCGAGCCGCCAAGCTGGTCTGCGACCTCGCCCACCAGCTCCTGGCCTTGGACGAGCGGATCAAGGACAACGACCGGGAGATCCGTGAGACCTTCCGCACCGACAACCGCGCCGAGATCATCGAGTCCATGCCCGGCATGGGCCCCATCCTGGGCGCCGAGCTCGTCGCTATCGTGGGTGACCTGGGCGGCTACAAGAACGCGGGCCGCCTCGCCTCGCACGCCGGCCTGGCCCCGGTCGCCCGGGACTCCGGCCGCCGAACCGGCAACTACCATCGGCCCAAGCGCTACAACCGGCGCCTGCGGCACATCTTCTACATGTCGGCGCAGACCGCGATGATGCGGCCGGGCCCCTCGCGGGACTACTACCTCAAGAAGCGATCCGAGGGCCTGCTGCACACCCAGGCCCTGCTGGCACTCGCCCGCCGCCGGGTCGACGTGCTGTGGGCGATGTTGCGTGACAAAAGGCTGTTCACCTCCGCCCCGCCGATCACGCAGGCGGCTTGACACGATCATTGAGATTCTCCTGATCTCGACATGGGTGAAAGGGGAGCGGGGCGGCCGGTCTCTTGCCGATGCTGCGGTCGCCCCGCGGAAGCGCTGTCGCCCCGGCCGATTCGGCCGGGGCGATGGTCTGTGTGGTGTGGCGGTTACTTCCGGGGCGGGTGCGGCTGGACCAGGAACCGGGTGCCGGTGCTGCCGCTGTACGCGGGCGCGGCCTTGAGGAAGTCACCTTCGGTCCGCGCGATCTCGAACATCGCCTGCTTGATGAAGTCGTTGTCGCGCTGGAGGTCGACGCGGTCCTCGATGAAGTCGGTCAGGTGCACGAGGTGCGGCGAGGGGCCGTGCGGGCGCTTGCTCAGAAGGCGGGTGCGCACGGTCTGCGCGGCGTCGGCGTCGTCGGGGAGCGCCGGGACGCCTCGGTTGATCGCGCGGCAGTGGGCGGCGTGCGCGTTGGCGAGGTCGGCGGCCTCCGTCTCCGTCAGCCGGATGCGGCGGCGGTTACGGGCCGCGCGGTAGGTGCAGCCCAGGCACGCGGCGCCGCAGGAGGAGCTGCGTTCGCTGGCGGAGGTGTAGACGAGGACGATCGCGCCCTCCAGCGGTCCGAGGGTGTTGCGGTAGCGCTGGACGACGGTGGTGCCCGGCGGCGTCCAGAGGAGGGCCGAGTCCTGCACGTCGGGGCGACGGGTGAACAGGCTGCTGAGCATCGGTGACTTCTCCTTCGGGAGGGTCGTTGTTCAGGCGGCCAGCCGGTGGGTCACCGGGGCCGTGGACGCGAAGTACGTGTCGGGGCTGGGCTCGTAGCCCTTCTCGCAGGGGTCGCAGCGGCCCTGGGTGCGCAGCGGGAGGCAGAAGTAGTAGCGCCTCTGGCACCCGGGACAGGTCGACCTCGCGGCCATGGCCCGGTCCAGCGCCCATTCCTGCGCGAGCGTCGGCGTGCGTTTGGGCCGGGCGAGCTCCACGCTGTAGAGCCAGGCCCGGGTGGGATGAATGCACGCCTGGTCGGGCCGGTAGGAGCACGCCTTGCAGCGCAGGACCGCGACCGGGCCGTGTCCGCCGGGGCTCAGCCCTTTCTCCCGTAACTGCCGCCGGGTGACCAGGCCCTCGGGACAAGCGCGCCGGTCGAACTCCGGCAGCGTCACGTCGCTGCGCGGCACCTTCGTGATCTCGCGGCGGCGCTTCTTCCGGGGGCGGGGCATCACCTGCTCCAGGTACCGGGGAGCCGGGTGGGGCGCTGCGGGTAGCGGGGGCCGGGGCGCTGCGGGCGGGGCTGGCCAATCCGGCGGTGCGGGCGGATGAGCACGAGCGGTTCCTCCAGACATCGAGGGAGTAGAGCGCCAAGTGCCTTGCCCGCCGACGGTGTTCGTTGGCGGGCGCGGGCAAAGCGGCCGGACGCACTGTCCGGTCCTCGTCCACCGCGACGGGTCGGCGAGGACCAGGCATAGCGGCCGGGAGGTCAGCGCTTCTGCAGCGGGTGCACGTTGTTGTGGGTGTCTTCGGCCGGCGGGGCGGCCGGAGCCGGAAGGTGAAGATCGCCGGTCGCAGGCTCAGCCCGCGCAGGGCGAGGGCTGAGGCGGTCGTCCAGGCGAGGACGGCGATGACCGGGACGTCGGCGGCGGCCGGTCACTGCTTCAGATGGGGCAGCTGCTGGAGCACCTGCGCCACCAGGTCCGGTGATGGCTTCCACGGGCCCAGCTGCCCGCCAAGGGAGGACATACTTGAGTTCTCCGTCTCGTCTCGTACCGGATGGGTGGACCCGGGGCAGGCAATCTGGTTCGGACGCCTTGAGCGCCTGTCCCGGGGCGAAGTCTCGACTGGTCCGGGGCAGCGGACCTGGCGGACACCGCACGGCCCCGGCCGCGGGGAGGCTGGCGGGCGGGGTCGCACGAAGAGCGCCGGTCAGTTCTCCGGGAGGCTGCGTGCGTAGTAGAAGATGCGGTCGCTGTACTTGCTGCGCTCGGTGCGCAGGATCTCGGGTTGGTCGACTGCCAGCTGCTGGAGTGCGGCCTCGATCCAGTCGTTGGGGCGCTGGATGGTGAGGCGGATCAGGTCCAGGTCGGACAGCCACAGCTGGACGTCCTTGTTCCGGCGGCGGGCGCCGCTCGCCCAGCTGCGCAGCCACTCGCGCACGGTGGCGTCGTCCGGGCGGGCGGGGATGTCGCGGGGCAGCGCACGGCAGGCCGTGGCGTGTTTATTCGCGGTCTTCGCGGCGTCCGTGAGGCTGTAGCGCGGGTTGTAGGTGCGCCGCTCGTCCTCTGCGGAGGCGAAGTGGCAGCCGAGGCATGCGACCGCGTAGTAAGTGCCGGTCGTCCCGTCGTCGGCGGTGTAGACGAGGACGACCGCGTGTGCCTGGTTGTAGTACCGCTGGGCGATGGTGACGCCCTCGGGCTGCCAGGTCTCCCCGGACTCCGGCAGTGTCTCGGGCTCGCAGACGGTCGATTCGATGAGGGCGGGGCGGCGAGCGAAGAGAGTGGTGAGGGGCATGGTCGGGGTTCCTTCCGTACGAGCGGGCTTGGCAGTTGTCAGGCCATCAACGCGTGGCTGCGGGCGGGTTGGCGGAGCGGGGTGAGGTAAGTGCCCGGGCCGGCGGGGGTGCCGTCTGCGGGACGAGCGCCAGGGCGCGGCCACGGTCTCCGGGAGCGTCTCGCAGACGGGGGACGGTGCGGTCAGTTGGAGTGGCGGGGTGTGATGTGCACGGGCCCCTGGAGGGCTGGTGTGGTGTGTCCGGGTCGGGGTGGCTGTTCGGCCGGGGCGGCGCCGGCGGCAATGGCGAGCTGGTAGCCGAGGAACAGACCTGCGACGAACAGCACCTTGTGGCGGTGGGCTCGCCACCAGGTGGGCCGGGCTGGTTCGGTCAGGACGCCTATGACGCGCGGGGGCTTCGCCACTGGAAGAGTTCTCCTTCGCTGGTGAGTGGGGTTTTCGTGATGGGCACACGGAAGCGGGGGCGGGGCCGGGTGGCCTGCCCCGCGTCCGAGCCGCATCAAGCGGTGTTCGGGCGGGAGACAGGGGACCCGGAGCGGTGGCGCCGCTGTGCGTTGCGGCACGCAAGACTGATGGCCCGCCCCTGGAGGGCGGGCCATCAGGTGCGATATGGCTTGGTTCTAGTCGTGCGGCAGTCTCTGCCCGGTCTTCGCGTCGTAGGCGAGGTCGGTGGGGGAGAGACGGACCGTCCGGGAGGACGGTTTGGTGCCCTTCGTCCATGTCTTTCCGCCGACTTCGACTCGGACTGAGACGTCGGCGAGGTAGTCGTGCACGGGGAGCGTGATCGCGGGTTCTTCGATGTACCAGCCGTATTTCTGGACTTTGCTGGCGTCCTTGTCGGACGCGGTGATGCGCAGGTATTTGGCGTCCTTGTCGTACCAGGAACGCAGTTCGACCGTCACGTGGTCTCTGTGGCTGTTCCACTGGGCGATCACCTCGGCCTGGACACCGTCGAGGCTGAACTCTGTTCCGGACCGTCCCTTGTAGACGGCGGCTTTCTGTTCGCGTTCCTGGGCCCGCCGTTCGTCCTGGGCGTGCTGCCACACGCCTCCGGCCGTGAGGGTCAGTGCGGCGACGGCGGCCACGGTGGTCCAGGTCCGTCGGCTTGGCCGCGCCGGTGTCCGGTCAGGCGCCGGCGGCGGCGGCGGTACCACAGCGGGGGGCGGGGGCGCCTGGTGCCATGCGGGCGAGGCGTCCTTGGCATTGTCCTTCGCCCACCAGTCCTGGTCAGCCATACGAGCGGGCCTCCCTTCGCATGCGGGTGACGGTTGCGCGCAGGTGCGCGGCTTGGCTTCGGCTTCCGGACATATCCGCGACGCGGGCGCGGGTGAGGATCCAGGCGGCGGCCTGGGGGGAGTTGATGCCGTGGGCAGTGATGTCGGAGCGCTCGCCGAGAGCCGCGAGCTGTGCGGCTTCCGCGATGCGTCCCTCCCTGGCGACTTGGAGAACCGTCTCGTGCCGGGTATCGGTGCCGACGCCGCCGTCGCTGGTGTCGATGTCGATGATGTTGGGGGTGTCGATGACGTTGGGTGGCATCTCCCAGTCCCAACCTTCTGTGGGCTCGTCGGTGTGCCAGTCGGCCCGGTCGGTGGGGACCGGCAATTCCTTGTCCGGCTCCGTCTCGTACTTCGTCAGCGTCACCGTGGGCTCGTCTTCGAGGAGCCCTTCTTCTTCGGCTTCCTGCCCGGCCTCCTGTTCGACGGTGTCGGTGGCCTCCTCCTGTTCGACGGCCGGTGCCTGCTGGGCCATGCGGCGCCGGGAGGAGGTGTCAGTCAGAACCCCCTCTTCCTCGTCCAGGAGGGTCTTGACGACGTCGATGTAGTTGGGGCCGACTTTCCAGATGGCCTCGCCCTGGGCGAGGGTGGGGATCCGCTCGATCGCCCAGGCGGGCAGGCCCAGCAGGGCGCCGACGAGGGCGGCTTCTTCCGGTCCCAGGCGGCCGACGTGGGCGATCTCGCACAGTCGGGCCAGGTCGGTGGCCCGACCTTGTCCGAGGTCGGAGAGGGTGTGCATCACCACATCCAGCGACAAGGCCGCCTTGCGGCTGTTCTTCAGGAGCCGCTGGATCAGTTCGGCGGTCGCGGGGGAGAGCAGGATTTGCCATGCCTCTTCCAGGACCAGGTGCCGGTGCACGGCGGTGGACTCGCGCAGCCACACGTGCTCTGCCCAGCAGGCCACGGCCGCCATCAGGCTCGGGATCGCCGGCGAATTGCGGTCCAGCGCGGTGAAGTCGAAGGAGATGATCGGCAGGTCGGTCTCGGGCAGGGTCGCGTCCTGCCCGTCGAACAGGCCGCGCAGCGAGCCCTCGGTGTAGCGGGACAGGGCAATCGCTGCGCCTTCGCCCCACTCGGTGAGCTTCTCCGCCGGCCACCGGCCTTCTTCGGGGCTGACCAGAACGTCGACCAGGCCGCCCAGTGCGGTGGCCTTGGGGTGGTTGAGGGCGTGCTGGAGTGCGTGGGTGGCCTGGTGGGTGAGCGCGCCCGGTTCGACGGCGGCGATCAGGGAGCGGACCAGCTGCTCGCGGACCTCGGGCGGGAACAGATGCGAGCACGGGTTGAGGGTGAAGCGGCCGGCGTCGATGACCCGGCCGCCCAGGGAGCGGACCAGCGGCGCCCATTCACCGCTGGTGCTGTCCTCGCCGAAGGAGTCGATGACGACGGCCTGGTGGTGGTTTTGGAGGATCTCGCGGCGGATTCTCGTCTTGGCCGTGGCGCTTTTCCCTGAGCCGAGGCCGCCCAGGGCGAGGCTGCTGGTGGCGGGCAGGACCGCGGCCGGGGCCAGGACGGGGGAGAGGTGGAAGGGGCGCCCGTCCAGCAGCGACCGGCCGATCGGAATGCCAGGGAAGTGGGTGTCGGAGGCGACGAGGGGTGCGGTGATCGCGGCGTGGGTGGTGGGCAGGCGGATCACAGGATCGTTCCCTTCCTGGTGGAGGCCCCGTGCGAGGTGGTCATCACGTGGGCGCGGTGCTGCTGGCCGGTGAGCCAGTCCAGTTGGATGCGGTGCCGGTCCGCGGTGAGGGATGCCTGCCAGCGCGCGTCGATCACCTCTTCGGGGTCCTGGCCCCACACGGTCAGGTAGGCGTCGAGGTCCACGAGGGTGGCGCCCTGGACGAGGGAGGCGTGTGCGGTGCTGCTGGCCATGTCGTGGGCGGCCTGCTTGACCTTGTCGGTGGTGAATGCCTCGGACGCGGCGTTCTGCCACTTCGCGGAGCGGCGGGACTGGGCTACCGGCAGCGGCCGGTACATCACGGCCACCGACCTCTGGGCGGCTTGGCCCAGCAGGAGTTTCGGCATCAGGTCGCCGTCGGTCTCCTCGGGCCAGCCTGTGATCCGTGCGGTCGCGGCGTACCGTCCGTCCTCCAGTGCCACCCAGCCCGGGCCCCGTTCGGCCACGGCCGGGATGGGGTCGGGGGTGTAGGTGGCCAGGGCGCCCAGGGAAGCGAACTCGCCTTGCAGCGTGTCCAGGACACGGTCCGGGTTGCCCAGCCCCTTGGGGACGTGCACGGAGACGGTCTGGGTATGGGCGGTGTGCTCGCCGGTGGTGGCGTGGTGGGTGACGTGCACCTGGATGCCGGCATGGCGGGCCTGCCCGCCCGCGAACGTCAGGGCGCGGGAGAACGCGGCGTGGAATGCTGTCCGGCGCTGGGGGTCCTGCATGGTGCCGTGCTCGGGGTACAGGCCCCAGGTGACCGTCGCGCCCTGCTGGGTGAATGCCGCTTCGGGGGCGGTGTGTTCGCGCAGGCGGCGGTAGCCGACGGCTGCCCAGCGGGCGACCGAGCGCGGGCCCGGGGCGAGGTTGAGCAGGGCCGCGGCCGCACCGACCGCGCCGAACGTCCACACCGGCGGCGGGGTGATCGCGGCCGACATCAGCACGGCTGCCCCGACCCCGGCGTTGGCCTTGGTCGCCAGGGATTCGACGGGGCTCAGCCCGCGCTGCAGCCCGGGGATGCGGTATCCGGGGGTCAGGGAATACACGGAATTCTCCTCGAAGTCGGGTGGACCGCCGCCTCCCCGGGCGTGTGCCGCCGCCGTGCGGCGGGAGGGCACACGCCCGGGGCTTGGCTGGGCGGTTCAGGGGCGGTGCGAGCGGTCCGGTACCGGACCGGTGTTGGGCTCCTGCTGGTTCTGCTGGCGCTGTGTGGCTGCGACCCGCGCTTCGCGACGGGCAGTCACCAGCCGTGTGCGGCGGTCGGCGTCCTCGTTGATCTGGGAGACGGCCGACTGGGTCGTCAGCCGTGCCGGCCTCGTGTGCTGCGGGAGCCCGTACGCGGCGAACAGGACACCGCGGTCCCGGCTCATGCCGCGCCCCGGGGTGTCCACGGTGCGGGGATGCCGGGGGGCGTTCTCCTGCTCCCGTACATCCGGAGCACCGGCCCGCATGACCGCATGGGCCAGCGGGTGGTCGGTGCGGTTCTCCACGAAGCTCCTGGCGCCGCGGGCGACCCTGGGCCCGAAATACGGCACCCCATGGAAGATCATCCGCAGCATCAGGACGTCCGCTGCGACCAGCAGCACCGAGTCCACCACCAGCGACCCCTTCGCCATCTCCACGAAAGGGGAGACCAGCAGCAGCGCGAACGGCGCCAGGATCAGCCCCAGCAGCCGCTGCGCCCAGGCCTTGACCGCCGAGGTGTCACCAGCACGGGCCAGGGAGGCCAGCACCAGCGGGGCCATGCACACGAACGCCAGAATCCCCAGCTGCCGCGTCATGAACACCAGCGCAGCGAAGCCGAGGGCCACCACCAGCGCGGAGACCAGCACCAGGATCGCCAGCGGGTTCCCCGCATCGGCCCCCTTGTCCAGGTCCTCACGGATGACGGTGAACAGGGTGGACTCGTTGCTGTCGAACATGACGCTGAAGGCATTGCTCACGGCCTTGTTCAGCAGCATCACCACGCCGGGGACCGACGCCATGCCGGCAACAGCCGCCAGAGCCCAGCCCGTTGAGGAGCCCATCTGCTTGAGCCGGGGTGCGCCCTGCCAGGCGGTCAGGGCGCACACCACGACCACGCAGATGAAGATCGCCGCAGTCAGGTGCTGTCCCAGCCACAGAAACTGCTGGTACACCCAGCTGTCGGCCTTCTCCGGCGCCCAGGTATCCCCGGGCGCCACCAGGTGCTTGAGGGTCTTCAGAAGGCTGTCGGCAAGGTCCTTGACGTGATCAGAGGCACCATCGGTGAGGCCGCCGCCTCCGTCGAGGCCGCCGCCTCCGTCCGAGTGTTTGTTCTTGCACCAGTCGCCGGCGGGGCCGGCACAGTCGGAGGCGCCACCTCCGTCCGGAACACCGGGCGGAGCGCCGCTTCCCCCTTCGCAATCCTCCTTGAACGGGCCAGGGATGTCATCGCAGGGGTCTTTGTCTTTGCGGGGCATGCGCTCAGCCCTTCGCGTCGGTCACGGTGCCGAAGAGGGTGTCGCCGTAGAGCGCGAGGACCACGGCGACGAACAGCGTGCCGATGGCCATCGACCCCTTGCGCAGGGCGCCCTTGGGGTCGCCGGACAGCTGCAGCAGCATCCGCACCGCGATCACGGCGATCACCGCGGCGACGCCCTTGGTGACCAGGCCGCCGCCGGTCAGGCCGATGGTGTCGAAGAAGTCGGTGAAGCCCTTGGACATGTCGACGGGCTTGGCAAGGGAGGTGAGCTTACGCATGTCAGATCTCCTTGTTGGGGTGGGAGGTGGGGCGGGCGACAGCGACCAGATCGCTCATCACGTCCATGGGGTCGTAGCGGACCTTCGCCCCGGGCCGCGGGGCGTTGAGAATCCAGCCGCCGCCGACGTAGATACCGACGTGGTGAATCGTCGATGTGGTGGCGCCGTAGAACACCAGATCGCCCGGCTTCATATGGCCGGGTTTTACCGGCTCGGATGCGGCGTACTGCTGGGCGGCAGTGCGCGGCAGCGTGATTCCCGCCTTCGCATAGGCGTAGAGGGTGAGCCCGGAGCAGTCGAACCCGAGAACGGACTCCCCCGACCGGCCTTTGGGGGAGCAGCAGATGCCGGTACTGGGCCCTCCTGCTGTCCCCCCGCCCCACGAATACGGTTTGCCGAGCATCTTCCGTGCCGCGTTGAGCGCGGTGGTGGCCTGGTCCGTGCTGGCAGATTTTCGTCCGGCTGGTTTTTTGGCCATGGATGTGATGGACCGGACGTAGTTGCGTGTTTCCTTGTAGGGAGGGACGCCGCCGTATTTGAGGACGGCGCCGCTTCCGGCGTTGTAGGCGGCAAGCATGTTCTTCTGCTTGTCGCCGGGAACGTCCTTGACGTCGTCGGCTATATCGCACAGGTAGCGCCCGGCGGAGGGGATCGCGTCCTGCGGATCCTGGACGTTCTTTTTTCCGTCGCTGTTTCCGTCGATTCCGTGGCTTGCCCACGTGGCCGGCATGAACTGCGCGATCCCGGTCGCACCGACCGGGCTGCGCGCTCGCGGGTTGAACCCGGATTCCTGAGTGAGAAGCGCCGCCAACAGATTCGGCGTCACTTCCGGGCAGGTGTCTCCCGCCTTCTCAACGAGTGCCTTGTACTTGGCGGGTACGGACAGGCTCAGCCCGGCCTTGATCACCGGGTCATCGCCGGCGGCCTGCACGAGCGCGGCCACGACAACGGCCGCGGTCGCTCCCGCCCCGATTCCGACGGCTGTGGAGGTGCGCAGCACCTGTTTGCCTCCTTCCTTGGTTTTTGGACGTCTGTGCTGGTCAGCACCGCCACCCGGCACCGACAAGGGACCGTCGAAGCACCGTCACCCGGACCGGAAGCACCGTCACCCGGCCTGCCTGGGTGACGGTGCTTCGACGGTGGCCTGACGGTGCCGGGTGACGGTCACGAATCGGACATCGCGGCTGCGGTGAGGTCCTCCAGCCGGTAGCCGCGCGCACCCTTGGTACTCCGGTGCGACGGCACGCCCAGCAACTGGCTCAGGCGCTTTCCGCGTTCGGTCGGCTCGGTCTCCTCAACCCCGAGTTCCGGCGCCAGCTCAGACGTGAGAACGAAGTCTGAGCCCTGCTTCTTCATGAAGCTGATCGCTTGAAGGAGAGGCGATTCCGGATTTTCGGTGAGCGCCTTCTGCCGACGGTCGTGCACCTCGTCCGCGACCTGCCACATGAATTCGTCCGAAAAATTGAATCCCCGGAGGAGCGTGGAGGTCCCGTGCGCGAAAAGTACGCCCTGCCCCTTGATTTCCGAGTCGATCAGGACAGGGTTGATCGGGGCTACCGTCTCGAAGTAGGTGTCCCCGAGCGCGACTTTCGCGGTTCCTTCCGATGCCACATACAGGCACATGCGGTAGAGGAATTGATCCCGCACCATCACCGGAATCGCATTCTGCGAAGGACGCTGCGTGAGCATCACGGTGGAGATACCGGACTCCAGGCACTTGGCGACCAGCGAGCGGGTTTTATCCGCGATCCGCCGCGCCTGCTCCCTCCCGGCGGGTGTCCCGTCGTCGGCGAAGAAGTCCGCCGCCTCGTCCACGATGAAGAAAACCGGCCGGAATGCCGGAGCGGGCCGCCGATTGCGAATGGCCTCCTGGATCTTCTCGTAACGGCGGTCCGAGCGGGCATTCAGCTCATCGACCATCGACTCGAAGACGACCGGATCATCGGACGCCTCATAGCGGGCCGCGACCTTTTCGTACCTGGTCAGGCCGCAGAATTTCCCGTCCAGCAGATACAGGTCGAATTCGCCGTAGGCGATCAGCAGGCACGTGATGAGCCCGTTGACCAGCGTGGTTTTGCCCATCTGGGTCATGCCGCCGATCAGCAGCGACGCCCGCTCGAACGTGGGCACGCCCGCCAGCCGGCCGACGACGTCGTGCCCGAAGGGCACCCCGTCGAACGCCCGGATCTCCTCCCTGGTCGGCGGGGTGAAAGCCCGCGTGAAGGGAGGTTCGTCCAGGACCAGCAGCTGCACCTGGCGCTCGTTGCGGCGGCTGCGCTCCAGCTTGGTGTGCAGCCGCGTGACGCCGAAGACACCGGCCAGATTCCCCAGCCGCTTCTCCACGTCCTTGTAGGTACGCCCAGGAGGCACCAGGAAGTCGAAGCGCGTACCCACCCCGGGAAGCTTCTCGATGCTGACCTCATCGGCCCGCACCAGCTCTTCCCGGTTCAGTACGCCCGACGCGCGCAAGTCGCCGGTCAGCTGCGGATGCGGATGCGCCCCAACAGCCTCCCCGGCTGCCTCGACAGCCGACTCGACGGCCACCTCGACGGCCGACTCGGCGGTCTTCTCCGCCTTCCCGGCCTGCTTCCCGGCCTCCTGCTTCAGGGCCGTGGCGGGCCGCTGGTCGCGCGCCCACGCACGGGTGACGGCCACACGGATGCGCCAGGCCAGGTAGCCCAGCGCGACCAGCGCACCTGCGGTCAGCAGCACGGTGGCCGGCCAGGACAGGCCGAGCTTGTCCTTGATCGCGGCCAGGATGCCGAAGACCACGGCCAGGCCGCCGATCGCACCGGCGGCCTGACCCCAGGTGTCTTCACCACCCCCCTGAGCTGCTCTTTTCCTCTTTGCCACACCTCCTCCTTCCGGTCATGGTCGACGCGGTCTTTGTGTTCTGCGGGGTGCGCGCCGGGTCTGCTTCCTGGGTCTGCGAAAGAGCCGCTCGCCAGGTCACTCGCCGGGTCTGCACCGCCTCGACTGCGGGGTGCTGGGTGCTTCCGGCAGTCGCAGCAACGGCCAGCCCGCAGGGGTGCGGGCTGGCCGTCACTGGCGTGTGCCGGACGCCGGAGATCAGAGCCGGTGAGGCTCCTGCTCCTCGTCCTCGCTGTCCTCGTCCTCGTTCTCGTCTTCGTCCCGGCCGCCGTCTCCGATGGCTGCCTTCTCCTCCCCCTTCACCTGGGCCCACGCCTTGCGCAGCCGCTCCGCACTGCCGATGAACTTCTCCGCACGGAACGCGGGTTCGGCCTGCCGGTAGGAGAGAGGCGGGTCCTCGCTGTGCCGCAGGTGCCGCATGACGACGAGCAGCTGCTCATTGCTCAGCTCGGTGCCGGGCGTGGGTGTCGGCACGCCCGCCACGCTCGCCAGCTCGGCGAGCCGCTCGGCACGCTTCTCGCGTGCCGCCCGCGTGTCGGTGTCACCCTCGCCCGTGCCGGATGTGCCGCTGGCCTGCGTGTCTCCCGCATCCGTACCCGTGTCGCTGGCCGTGCCGGGTGTGCCGGTGGTCAGCTGCGGCGTGCCGGGAGTCCACGTGCCCAGCTCCGGGAGCCGGATAGCACCCACGGCCGGCGGGAGGGTCTTCTCGGTGAGGGTCTTGGCGGTGGCCTCCGCTTCCTTGTGCAGTGCCTCGGTCGTGGACTTCTGCGTCTTGAGCACCGAGAGGCGGTAGTCCGCCTCCGCCTGCGCCACCTGCTCGTCCAGCGTCGCGGCCAGCTTGAGGACCTCGATACGGTGGGAGGCTTCCGCCTCCATCTCCTCCAGGCGGTCGGCGACCTCCCGCCTCTTGGCCAGCAGCGCCTGCCGGGTGCCGGGGGAGACCGGCCGTCCCAGCGAGGGAAGGGTGATCCACCAGGCGGTCTTGGTCGCCACGATCGCGATAGGCGTCAGCACCACAGCCAGGTCGAAGCCGCCGCCCGCGCCCGAGAGGATCAGATCGGTGGTGGGGATCGCGGCGTTGACCAGGGTGAGAGCCAGACCGGCGCAGCGGACGCGGCGGGCGCGCCGGTTGTTGTTGCCGGAGAGGATCTCCGTGAGCTGGAAGACCACCCACAGCGCGTCCAAAGCGCCCACCGTCGGCGCGGCCCAGGACCCGAAGCGGGGGTCGAGAATCTGGAAGCTGACGTACATCGACAGCACAGCCACCCCGAGAGTGACGGCGCCCAGGATGCCCAGGACCAGGCCCCGCGGCGACATGCCCCGAAGCCACGCTCCGGGACGGAAGTTCTTGCTGGTCATGCTGCTTTCTCCCTTCGGGAAGCGTGCGGTGCGGCGCGGCCAGCTCATGCGGCCACGCCCAGAGGGGTGGTGGACAGCAGCCGCGCCGGGGCCGGCGGCCACGTCGGGGTGGAGCGGGCCGCCAGGTACCGGCGGACCAGGACCTGCCGCGCGACGTGCGCGAGGGCGGTGAACTCCCGATCAGCGCTGACCTCGATGAGGGCGGGGGAGGCGCGGACCACCTGCCACACCTGACGGCTCACCGCGTCGGCCTGCCGGTAGTGGTCGGGGCCGAGGCGGGCGGCGATGTAGGCGGACAGGCGGCGACCGTGCCGCAACTGGAGCTCGCCTGTGCGGTCCCGGCCGCGGGCGGGGGCGTCGGTGCGCATTGCTGTTCCTTCCGGTAGTCGGGGTGCAGGGCTGCGACGGGGTATCCCGCCCGCCAAGCGGCCGCCGCCAGCAACGCAGCGCGGTGCAGAAGGCGGCAGGTGCGGGCGGTGATCCCGTAGAGATGCAGGGCCCGCACCGCGTGATGCTGCGCGGCGCGGGCCCTGCATATGAGGTCATCGGTCACGTGCGGGCTACAGCTCCCAATCGGGGCCGGCGTTCTCCATGTCGCGGTACTCGAAAATGGACGGGCCGGCTGTCAGGCCGTGCCGCACTGGCAGGACCAGAACCCGCAGATCGGGCACCCGTCGTCCTCGTCATCGGGCATCGTCTGAGCCCGAACAGGAGCCGGGACCAGATCTCCCAGCTCTGCCAGCGGCTGGCAGGCGGAGCAAACTCCCCCGCTCCAGCCCTCGAACCAGCCGCCGCACACGCTGCACTGCCCGGCCCCACCCATGGGCAAGGGGACGAGTTGCTGCACGAGCTGGTGGAACGCGGCCTCGTCCGGCTCGGGTTCAGGACCGCGGGCGTCGTCCTCCCGCTCAAGGTCCTCGATCAGCCCTAACTCCGGTCGTTCTGCGATGATGTTCACGCGGATCAGCTCCTTCTGGTGGATCCGTAGACCCCCGGCACGGCGCTGGTATCGCCATATGTGCCGGGGGTCGCGCCTCAGTGGTTGATGGGGCAGTGGGTCAGGCTGTCGTCGACCCAGATCTTGCAGATCCAGCACTGCCAGCCGGTGCGCCCGAGGTTCTGCACGAGGGTGCGTACACGATTCATCAGGCCACCCCCGCTCGCCGCAGCTGGCGCCGCTCGGTGTCCCGGGCGATGGCGTGTACGGGGGCCATCTCGCTGAGAGTGCGCCGCGCCGGGGTAGTGGCCTTGTGGGTGTCGTTCCAGTCGATCCAGCTGCGCAACAGCGTTTCCAGGTTGGCCGGGCAGCTCGTCGCCTGGCTGCTGGGGAAGCGCGGCATGCGGGGCAGCTCTGGCATGGCGTCGGGGTTGGACGTGTCGCGCTCGTGCTGGGGTTCGGGCTCGGATTCGTCCCCGGCCGCGACAGGAGCGGGCGGGTGTGTCAGCATCGTGTGCACAGGTTTCCTCCGCGGATTTCCTGTTTGATGCGGCGTCCGGGTGCATCCGGGCGCCGCTCTTTGTTGTGACCACTCACTCCGAGCGGCCATGGCGACCGACACCCGTACGCCCGGGGGCGGTTGGGTGTCGGTCGCCATCACCAATCGTTGAGTTGCAGGAGGCTGCGGGTCAGGCAGCGATGCGGTAGCGCTCTCTGGCTGCGGGGCGGATGGACGCCAGGTCCAGCACCGGCGTGCGGGGGAAGTGGCGGACCACGCCGCGCACCGCCACCTCGGTGCCCGGAGCGAGCAGGAAGTCGGGCACGGTCGACAGCCGGTCGGCGCTCACCATGGCCATTCCTTCGCGGCCGGCGGTGTCGGTCAGGACGAGTACGGCCCGTCGCGAGGCGCCCAGGCCGAAGTACCGCACGCTGCTGACAGTCGCCACGGTGGTGCCAACGGTCTGGTCAGCTACCGAGGTCAGCGGTGTGCGGAAGCGCTGAAAGCTGATGCCGACGCGGTGAACGATCACAAGGGACATAGGAACCTCCAGGGTGGAAACCGCTGGCCCGGCGGGCAGCGGGGGGTGCCCTGGCCTGGAAAGGCCGTGGGTGGTGCCCTTCGTGGGGCCTTCCTGCGTCCCACGCCGACGCCCCTCCCAGCCGCCCACAGAGGGGCGTTGGAGGGGGACGACGTGCAGTGCAGGACTGCTTGGTCTCGTGACGCGGCGGCTGGTCTGCTCGCTGTTCGGGCCCGGGGAGACCGTCTCCCGGGCCGTAGTCCCAGCCGAAGGTTGGGCCGCGTCGTTCTTTTACGTCACGGGGCTGCCGACCCTCCGCGCTCGCCCGCAGCGATGAGCCCTGCGGGGTCGATGGATGGCGCGTGTCGGCTGCCACCACCAGCGGTAATGGCACCTCGCGACGGATCTCCACTCACCTCGGCCGGTGTGGGTCACGGCCTTCAAACGGCGATGGATCACGCTGTGGAGTTGGGTCCGGGCCCAAGCGCAGGCAGTTCAACGGCAGTTGTGCATGACTCGCCGTCAGGAGCCCTGCCCCGTCGGGTGTTTGTCCCGGTACAGAACGAGACCGTGTCACGGGATACAAGTGGCCGTCAAGCTTCTATCCCGAGATGAGCGAGATTTTTGTCTCGGGACATTCCTTGCGCTCGTTCAAGAGGGATGAGATCGTCAGCCCATGCCCAGACCGACGAAGTACCTCGACCTGGCGGACACGCTGACCCGCCGCATCGAGGGCACCTTGAAGCCCGGAGACTCGTTTCTGACCGTCCGTGAGATCGCTGAGCAGTACGACGTCGGCAAGAACACCGCCGACCGAGTTGTGCAGCTCCTAAAAGAGCGCGGCGTCATCTCAGGTAAGCCGAACGGCAAGACATGGGTTCGCGTACCGCCTAAGCGCACCGAGCGCAGCAACGAGCGCTACTTCGAAGAGAAGCAGCTCGTCCATGAGCCTGAGGCGGTTCGGCGTAACAACGGGCAGACCGAACGCGACCAAGGAATCTCGCTCCGAGACATCGCGGAAGACGTGGCTCACCACGAGACCATTCCGTGCCCCGAGGACGTCGCCGCTGTACTCGGACTAGCGCCTGGAACGCTCGTCCTCCGCCGTACCCGGGTCCGTCGCTACGACAAGCAGGCGGGGGCCAGCGGCTCGGCATCGTATGTGCCCCTAGACATCGTTGAACGTGACCCAGCGGTCTTCGATGAGGACAACGACCCGTGGCCGGGGGGCATGCAGCACCAGCTGTACACCGTGGGCCTTGAACTGTCGAAGATCGTCGACAACGTCACCGCGACTATGCCGACCGAAGACGAAGCTCAGGAGCTGGACATCCCGCCGGGCGTCCCCATGTTCCGCATCCGCAAGATCTCGTACGCCACGACGGGCCGAGCTGTCGAGGTGACCGATTTTCCCTTGCCCGCTGAGCGAACAGTCCTGACCTACGTCACCAACCTGCCGAAGTGGAGCGACTCCTGATGCCGACGATCACTGTTCTCACGCCTGTACATGACGGCGGCGACGGCTACATTGCTGAGCTGCATGAGTGCCTGGCCACCCAGAGGCTCCCAGAGGGCTGGGAGGTGGAATGGGTACTCCAGGAGGACGGGCGTACTGGCCGCCCGCTTGCCTCCGTCCCGGACGCTCCGTGGATCTCCAAAGGTGCAGGTCGCTGGGGAGGCGCCGCGCAGGCACGCACCATGGGGTTGGCTCGTGCAACTGGGGCTCTTCTGCGGTGTGTCGATGCCGACGACCTCCTGCCGGATTCCGAAACGCTCGCGCGCGACATTGAAGTCTTGACGAGCAACCCGACTTATGGATGGACCGTCGCCCCTTGTCTCGACCTCTTCCCAGACGGTCGCCGCGCCCCTGGCCCGTATGACCCGGACCCGGGTCCGTTGGCGCCAGGGGCGTTGCTGGATGGGGCCAAGCGGGGGGAGATGCCCGTAATGGGCACGACCCTCACTGCTCGCACAGACGTAGTGCGCCTCGTGGGTGGCTGGCCAGCGATCCCCGCATTTGAGGACGCTGCCATCCTGCTGTTCTGCGAAGCCGTGAGTTCGGGATGGATGCAGCGTCTCCCTGGTGAGATCTACCGCAAGCACGAGGGACAGCACACCGCCAGCTTGGCCTACCACGACGCCGAGGAGACGCAGCTCCGACAGCAGATCGTCATTGATCGCGCTGAAGCCCTCCATGCATCCGGATGGCGCTGGACCCCCCGGGCGCATGATGCGGCCAACATCGCCAGCTGACAGCTCACAGGGAGACCACGTGAAAGTGCTTTGGCTCGGGGGACCGCCGGCGGCTGGAAAGTCGACCATCGCTCAGCGCCTCGCGCGGCGCCATGGACTGCGCTGGTACAACTCAGACGCTCACACGTGGGAGCACCGAGACAGAGCAATCGCATACGGACATCCGGCAGCGATCCGGTATGAGCAGCTGCCGATCCCTGATCGGTGGAGCACACCATTAGACGAACGGCTTGCAATGTCGCTGCACTACGAGCGAGGTCTGATGGTCCTTGAGGATCTTCATGCACTGCCCTCAGCCCCTCTTACCATCGCTGAGGGCACCCCCATAACACCGCAGGTCGCTGGCTTGAGCTGCGCCGTGTGGCTGATACCAACTCCGGAGGTGCAGCGGGCCCGGCTCGCGGAACGGGACCTGCTGCCAGGAGTGCACGAGCTGTACCAACACGTGGGCGACAAGATCATCGCTCAGGTCGAAAAACACAAAGGACACGCCATGACGGTGCCTGTTGACGGTCGTTCCGTGGAAGAGATCACAGCCGAGGTTGAGGGCATTTTCGCGAACGCCCTTGTCGAGGGGCCGAGAGCCACGACGGCCGCGGAGAAACGCGAGATGCTGCGCTACGCCAACAGGGCCTTTGTCTCCCAGTACCTGACGTTCTTCACTCGCCCGTGGGCGCAGGCACTTGGGGATGCCCGGGACGTTGTGCTCCCGTTCCTCTGCGAGTGCGCGGACTGGCGCTGTCAGGAGCAAGTGAACCTCGCAGTCGCCGACTTCCGCGAACCGCCGAATGAAGCCTCTCCCGCCGTTCTGGCTCCAGGGCACTGACGATGAGGCTGGTGGCCCGGCCCTCGCAGACGACACGGTGCCCCCTGCGCCACACGGAGTGCTACCAGACAGGTACAGTGACTCCGCGTGTTGATCTAAAAATGAAGTGGCCCCGTCGACCGGCCTTGAGCAAGCCGGGAGGGGCCACGTGGCCGAGGGACCTTGTGATGGGGGTCCGGTCGGCCTGCCGAGCACCCTTTTTCGGCTACACGAAGGGCGTCGACATGGTCAGGGTACCTGTACCCGATTCCGGAGACACCGCACCCCGCCGTGGGGCCAGCAGTCATGCGTGTGGCTGGCCTTTCGGCGGGGTGTTTGTGTTGCTCGCGCACGCCCCAACTCGCACCTCTGGGATGGAGGGGGCGGGGATGACGTAAGTCCTTTGGGGGCGGCGCCCGTTTCGGGTCTTCTTGCCGCCCCGGGCTCTCAGTGACCAGGTGATGTGGGAGTCACCTGGGCTCAGTGCCCTTCTGCTACCGGAGAGCTTGCCAGAGCCCTCCGAGGGGATTGTCCGCCCGGTGTGGGAGCCGGTCGAACAGTTCGATCAGGTTTCGGGAGAAACCAGAAGCACCACGAGGGGGCTTCGTCGTGCCGTGAGGTAGGAGCCCCGCGACAGGAGCCATTGTGCATTACTGCACGAGGGCCCGCCAGCTTTGGCGTGCCCATACACCCGTTTTGCGCCTATTCCAACGCTCGTTCGGCCAGAACGAGGTGGCTGTTTTCACCTTCCGACGGCGGCCCGCGCACGCGGTGTCCGACCTGGGGAGGGTCTTCACCGGCTGCGCTGTCTCATCCGGCCGGCCCGGTGCCCGGTGCCAGGACACGACCGCCCTCGCCCCCGGCGGGGGTGTGCGGTGAGCGCGGCGGCGGCCGTGATGGTTCCGGCCCCGCGTCCAGCAGCCGACGACGATGCGGCCGACGTGCTGCCCTCTTTGTATGTGCCGGAGGTGCGGCAGTGGCTATCGACGTCGGCAGGCCGGGTGGCGTCGGATGGCTACTCGTGGATGCAGGCGGTGCACTGGGTGGCCGGGTCGGGGGTGTATGAGCCGCGGCGGTTCCGGTCGCACGGGCCGCGTGCGTTCGGCCGGACCACAGTGTTCGTCGCACAGCTGCTCGCGGAATTGTCGCCTTGCCATCCGGGGCTCGGGTACCTGATGCGTCGCACGGGCCTGTCGGAGCGGGCAGTGGAGTACCACCTGGCGATGCTGCGGGAGGCGGGGCTGCTCGCCTACGTCGTCAAGGGCACGCGGGTGCGCGGCGAGAAGCCGCAGGCGTCGGAGTTCGCGCTGATGATTCCCCCTCAGTTCGACGAGGTGCTGGGCATCGTGACGGCGGGTCAGGGAACCGAGCGGCGCATGACGGGGATCGCGGAGACCGGCCGCACGCTGATGACCAAGCTGGCCAAGAAGGCGGCCCGCAAGACACGTAGGCCGCGGTCGAAGTCGCCCTCGAAGACCGCCCCGACGCCAACCCGCGGGACCGATCAGCCCACGGATTCGGGCAGTTCGCGTTGCACCCCAATGGGGGGTAGTCCTCAGGGGTCTTCTACTGCGGGTGCTACTTCCTCCCCCCCTGAGAGCAAGCTCGCAAGCGGGGAAAGCCAGTCACCCACCCCGAAGAAGTCCAAGCGCAAGACCGGCGGCCGCCAGAAGCTCAACAAGATCGGCCGCCGCTACCAGCTGGCGGCAAAACTGATCCGGGAAATCGACTGGCTGAGCCGCTGCCACATCGAGCGGATCGCCTGGGTAGCCCGCCACGTGGCGGACGCCGGATGGAGCTTGACCGAGGTCTGCGCCTGGCTGCACCTGCGCGGCGAGACCGGCCGGGTACGCCGCGGCTCGGGTCTGCTGGCCACGCTGCTGGCGGGCGCGGAGACGGTGCTCGACACCCCCGCCAAGCGCACCGCCGCGGTCGACCAGTGGCGCGCTGCCCAGGAAGCCGCCCGCCGCGAGCGCGTCGAACGCGTCCGTGAGCGGCATGAGCGGTTCGAGGGTGACTGGCAGGCCCCGGCCAGCTGCTCCGTGCGGCGCGAGGTGGAGGCGGCGTTCGCCCATGCCCACGCGACGGTCAGCAACGGTCTGCCGCCTGCGTCCGCGCAGACCAGCGGGCCCGACCACCACGCCGCCCCGGACCTGGCAGAGGACGCCGACCAGCAGCAGGTGGTGAGCGCCCAGGAGCGGCAGGCTGCCCGGGAGGAGGCATGGGCCCGGCTGGCGATGGGCGACACCAGCTTGGTCCAGGTCGCCATCGACGTCCAAGGTCGGGACGGTGCCGCTCAGTTCTACGGTGCCGACCTCGTCCAGCGCGCCGAGCAACTGGCCCGCGGCGCCCGCAGCTGCCTGATGACCCTCGGACACCGGTAGGAGGCCGCAGTGACCGACACAACCACCCCCGCGCCTGCCGGAGCCCCGCCGCAGCCGAGTGCGGACCTGGCCCGGGTCGCACTGCATCAGGCCCGGGAAGCCGCGAGGGCGCGCGGTACCAGCGAGGCACGTACGCCACGAACTCGCCGCCCGCGAACCGCTCTTCGGCGTGACGGACGCGACCCCCAAGGGCTCGGTGCCGTCCTCCAGGGCCTGCTCGCCGACCGGGGCTGGGAGGCCCCAGCCGCCGGCGGCACCGTGCTGGAGCAGTGGCCGACCATCGCCGCCGCCATCTCCCCAACCCTGCCCGCACACGCGACCGCCGTGGCCTTCGACGCCAAGACGGGACAGCTGGACCTGCGCCCCGATTCACCCGCCTACGCCACCCAGCTGCGACTGATCACCGCCCGTATCATCGCCGCGGCCAACCAGACGGCCGGCACCGAGGCCGTACGCACCGTGCGGGTACTGCCCGTCGGCGCCGCACCCGCGCCCCGTGCGCCCGAACCCGCCCCCACACCTCCGGCCGCTCCCGGGGATGTGGCCCAGGCCCGGGAGCCTTCCGAGGGCTACCGCCAAGCGCTGAAGGCACACCGGGCCTGGCGCTCCGACCGGCACCAGGACCCGGCCATCGCCCGCGCCATCGAACGGCAGACCCAGGCACTCCTCAAACAGCGCGAGGCCGCATTCGCCCACGGACACCAGGCCGCGGAAGAGGACGAGCAGACCCGACCAGCACCGGCGTCGGCGGACGTCAGCCGTGCCCGCGCGCTGGCCCGCGCCCGCGCCGGACGAGCCGGAATGCCCCTCATACCAACCGCCACCTCTACTGACCAGGCGCTGCCCGCACCACATAGCCCGACGGATCCTGGGGCGCTGTGAAGGCGTGCGGAAGGCTGTTCAAGGGTCGGATGTGCTGCTGCCGAGGTCGACGGTCCCCTTCTCTTGGAGGGACCGGTTGAACTCCTCGGCGATCTCCTTGCCCCACTCTTCAGCCGTGAATGCGGCTGCGGCCGACCATAGGGTGGGCGCGATGGACGAGGGGGAGCTGGAGACAGCGCACGAGGAGCGGTACGCCGAGGGCACATGGCAACACAGCCGACGGCTTGCGTGGGAGCTGACTCTGGCCGCCGCCGAAGACCGAGAAGACCGCGAACTGGCAGGACCGGAACGGGAGCGGTGGGCCCCGGCCTCATGGCTGCTGGCCCTGGCGCTGTGGCGTGCTGCGCGCGCTGACGGAGAGCTGGTCGCGCGTGTGCCGCTTGTTCGTACGCTGTGGTGGCTGGGCGACGCCGAGGGCGCCCAGCTGTACGAGCCGCCGCTGCCGCCACTGCCGGTGAGCTGGACGTCCGTGCGGCACCGCGCGGCCGACCTGGAGGAGTCCGCGCGCTGGGTGGTCACCTGGCACATCCAGCGCGATCTGACCGAGCACGAACACCTTGCCGATACAGGCGAGCCGCCCCTGGAGCTCCTGGTGGGGGATCGCTGCCGCGCCGTGGCTTCCGGCCACGCCAGCTCCCCACGCTGGCAAGGGGACGTCGAACACGCGGAATGTGCGGTCAACCGCGCCATCGCTGTCCGGGGAGAGGGGAGTTGGGCGCGGTCTGTTGCCGTGCATGCCACGGCCGAGGCGTTGACGCCGACCCTGCGCGCACGCCCGGCCGCGCTGTGGGACCCAACCGCCGGCACCCTGGTTGTTGAGGACGAGCCGCCCGGGGAATGGGCGGTGCGGCTGATGTACCTGCGGCACGTGCGGACAACGCTCGCTGCCGTGCTCGACCAGTACGACGACGCCGTCGACCTAGACTCCCACCCCGCCGTCCCGTTCGGCAACGCACTCGCGGCCGCGCTGGTTGCCCTGTCCGCGATCGTTCCGGCCGCTGTCGAGGTGGAGGAGCTGTGGGAGCAACGTCGCCCCGACACCTCGCTCGCGCCATGGGAGCGAGCGCACGTGCCTGCCTCGCTACGCGCCCACATCGTGGCTCTGGAACGGCTGCTCGTCCGGTTGCGAGCGCTGTGCTGGGACATCCTGCACGCCGACGACGAGGAGTGACCCGCGTGGCAGCGGGAGTGTCGGTGGCCGGTCGTAAGCTCACAGCATGGCCTCTGTAATCGACCCCGACAGACACACAGACCTCATACGACTCCAGCAGAACGTCCACGACCTGTTCGACGAGCTGGACGCCTACACGGGGGGCGACGCAGAGAGTATGCGGGAACGCGTACGGCAGGCCGTCACGGAGAAGGAAGCCGCACTGCGCGCCTCCGGCCTGGTAGAGCAGCACAACTACTTCCTGGCCAGCCAGGATTTGAAGAAGGCTGCGAGGGCGGCGAGCGGTTCCCACACGGAGTCGCCGACGTAAGTCCAGGCCGCGGTGCACGTGGCGGGACGGTTGCGGCGTCCTTATGGGTCCGCTGCGTATGCACCGTTTTCCTGTCGGTTCTACCCACGGTAGAATCACTTCATGGGTAAGCCGACGAGTATCAAGACCAGCGAGGATGTCCGCGACCGACTCCGGATCCTCGCCGAAGAGCGGGGCACCACTATCACCGAGCTGCTGGAAGACCTTGCCGGCCGCGAGCTCACCGAAGCCGAGCGTGAGCAGCGCGCCCTGGATGCTGCCCAGGAACTCGGTATCGAGTACACCGAACAGGTTCAGAAGACCGGTCAGGATGCCTGGGCGAAGATCCGCGCCCACCAGGACGCTGCGTGAACCTGACGGCCGTGCTGGATCACACGGCCCTGGCCGCTCTCTACCAGGCCGACCCGTTCTTGACCGGCCTCTATATCGAAGCCTCTCGCGGCGGGGGACGAGTCCTGGTCCCGTCCGTGTCCGTACTCGCCGCTGAGCGTCAGCTTCCCGGCTCGGGTCAGCACGCCGCTTCGCTGCGGTTTGCCGAACAGGTGCCCTTCAGTGCCGCTCACGCGGTGGACGCTATGGACTGGCCGGGGGTGGAGTGGCTGGTGGTTCACCCGGCAGCGATCGCCTGGCAGGCGGCCAAGGCGGGGGACCCGGTCACCGTCCTATCCTTGGCGCCTGCCCTGTACGCGGAGACCGGTGTTACCCCGCTCGACCCCACCTGACGCACCGCTGCTCTCATCCGAACCAGTGCCCGTTCCGATGCCTGGCAGGGCTTCCTTCCTCGTCCCTGGCGCTGGTCAGTCACGTTGTCCCCACCGTTGCTCTCATGTCTTCGGCGCGGAGCGGCCATAGACGGCCGGGGTGGGGCAGCGGTCCAGGAGTGTGCGGTAGAGGCGAGTCATGGGTTCGGGAACGCGGCCGGCGGCGAGATCGCCGATCTGGTGGAAGTAGGGCAGGAGCCGCACGAACGCGCGGCGCTGGGCCCAGAACTCTTCCCGGTCCTCGGCGCGGTCGGCGCGGCCGGTCATGTACCGGAAGGCGATGATCTTGTCGGCGACGGCGGCTTCCAGCAGCCAGGATGTGCCGGTGAGGGTGGCCAGGTGTGCGGTGACGGCCGCGGGCTCTGGGTTGTCCAGGACGGCGTGCTCGGCATGCAGGGCCTGGATGAAGGCGAGGGCCTCGGCTCCGCACCTGCGGGTGATCTCCTCGGCCATCGCGCTGGGATCAGGGGCGAGGTCGGGGGCATCGTGCAGCAGGAGCGCCGCCACCACGTGGGCAGGTGCGGCGGGGCAGTGGGTACCGAAGAGGGCGGTGACCTTCACGGCGTGGCTGAGAGCGGGGGCGCCGTCGATGACGTGGCCCTGGCACCACGTCCGCGCGAGGGCGAGGGCGGCTTCGACCATGGCGTCCTGGCGGGCCTGGGCGAGGTATCCGTTCACGGGGTGGTCCCTCCTGGTTTGTCGCTAGAGTGCGATGGGTGAGTGAGGATGTCCGCTGGCTTGCGCCCGCCCGTGAGCATCTGGTGTGCGCGGCCTGCCCGTCGCTGTGCCTGCCGCTCGGCACGTTCGACGTCGCAGCGAAACCGTCGGCGGAGTCGGCGTATGCGCGCGAGCAGGGCTACCGCATCGACCGGCACTCACACACCCCGGTGTGCGTCCACCCCCACAAGGTCGGGCTCCCGCCCGCGGGATACGCCTCCCGAGGGGTGCCGCTCCCGGGCGCGGCCCAGCCCGCCGCGCCTCCAAAGCTGCCGGAGGAGCGCGGCGGGCTGGACGGCTGGCTGCTGGACTACCTCCGTGAGGCCAACGAGGAGCCCGAGGTGTTCGAGCTGGCCCTGGAGCGGGCCGGCCGGGCCGCCCGCGAGCGGTTCGGGGACGAGGAGACCGTCGCGGCCCTGCGCCGGGTTCTGGGCTCCGGGCTGCTCTAGACCGCGACGGGCTGCGGCTGCTGCCCGAAGTCCAGGGTGTGGGAGCGGCCCAACTCGTTGATACCGATGCGCTGGAGCAGCCCGTCGATGATGCCGTGCCGGCGGGCGGTCTCCTGCTTGTCGATCCAGTACCGGGCGGGCGGCTCCTCCTTCCAGGCCGCGCGGTAGAGGCGGTGGGTGTAGTCGCCGGGCTCCCAGCCGAACCGCTCCTGGTCGGTCATGTGCACCAGATGCAGGCCGGTCTCGGTCTCGAACCGCCGGGCGAGGTTGTGCTGGGCCAGCAGCGCGTGCACCATCTCGTCGACCGGCGCCGGGATGACCAGCTCGGCCGCATGCTCGTCACCGCCGGTCATCTCAAAGACGGCCGTCTTCATGGCCATCACGCGCAGGGCCTCGACCAGCAGCGGCCCGGCGTCCCGCTTGAGGTCGAAGCAGGCGATGGAGGTGTAACCGGTGTAGGTGCCCCAGCAGTCCGGGTAGCTGAGGGTGGATTCCTCCAGCCGCGCGAACTCACCCCAGGAGCGGATGTCCGCGAGAATCTGGCGGGCTCGGTTCCCGGCGGGTTCGAGGTCGGGCAGGGTGGTGGATGCGGTGGACTCGGGCATGCCAATTGCCTTCCGTCGACGCGGTGTTCGGTGACGGCCAGGCCGCCGCGAAGGGGATGTTCACCGCGCGGCGGCCGGCACGAGCAGCAGTCAACGCCGGATCGGCAGCCGTCGGCAGGGGCTCGGGCGTAGGCCCGCGTAGCCCCGTGTAGTCCCGTGTGGAGGCCAGGAGGCGACGCGTGCAGCACCTCGGACGGGAAGCCAAAGCCGCCGCAGGCGCGGCGATCCGCGCCGCCTGCGAGGCCAAAGGGTGGGGGCCCTCTCGCATGGCCAGGGAGCTGGGCATCGCCGAAGGGCGAGGGCCGCAGGGGTTGGGGCGGCAGGCCGTACGGCGCTGGATGACTGGCGGCCAGGCCCCGGTCTACTGGCGGCCCTGGATCGAGAAGCTGCTGCATCTCAACCTGGCCCCCTACCTTGATGCGCCCGGTCCTGCCACGGTCGTTGAGGACTGCGCGGGGGAAGCCACAGCCGACGTGTGCGCCGCGCCGCCGGGCGCGCCGCCCGACTTGGGAGATGCCACGAACCGCCGGGATGCTCTGAAGACCGCCGCGCTGGCGGCGGCCGCGACCGCCGCCGACATCACCTCGCCCACAGCCGCGCTCGCCTACACCCGCCGCCTGGAGTCCACCGCGATCGGCTCGGGAACCCTGGACCACCTTGAAGGCCAACTGGAGCGGCTGACCGCGCGCTACGCTGCCACCCCCGCACGCGAGGCATGGAGGATTGCCGGTGGCGTGCGCGCCGAGGTCGCGCAGCTGATGGAGGGACGCCACACCCTGGTCCAGGGGCGGGAGCTGGCCCGGCTGGCGGGGATGCTCTCCGTCGTCCTGGGCTGGCTCGCCCACGACATGGGCGCGGCCACGGCCGCCGAGGCGTGGTGCCGGGACGGATACGCCCACGGCCTACAGGCCGAAGTCCCCGAGGTGTGCGCCTGGGCCGACGACGCCCGTGCCACCATCTGCCTCTACGACGACCGCCCCGGCCAGGCTCTGGCAGCCGCCGAACGCGGCGCCGCCCACGCACCGGCAGGCTCCCGCGCAGCCGCACGGCTGGCCGGGCAGCTCTCCCGCACCAGCGCCGCCGCTGGCCGCCCTGACGCGTTCGCGGCGGCCCACCGCACCGCGCTCCGGCACGTCGAGCAACTGCCTGCCCACGGCGCGGGCCTATTCGGTGCCGACGCGGTCCGGCTGCGCTCCTTCGACGCCTCCAGCTACCTCGCCCTCGACCAGCCCGGCCGGGCCCTGAAGGCCGCCGAAGACGCGATCTGCCAGTACAGGTCCGTGCCCTACCACCAGCAGTCCCCCACTCGGATGGCCATCGCACAACTCGACGCCGCCGAGGCCCACGCCGCACTCGGCCAGATCGACGCCGCACTCGCCCTTGGCAAGGACGCCCTCGGCTGTCAGCGCATGGTCGCCGCCATCACCTCCCGCACCGCCCGCCTCCTCCACCGGCTGCATCCCCACCGCCACCGGCACCCGCAAATCCAGGAATTCGCCCGCACCACGGCCACGCTTCTGCCCGCTCCCTGACGAGCGGCTTCACGCAGCGGGCAGCGTCAGGTCAGTGGCTAAAGAGCGTGCCAGATAGCGATCTTGGGGCGACGTAGGGCGCTTGGTCTGTCGCAGGCGAAAGCGAGCGTGGTTAAGCGCGTGTACCTCGCGCTTCGTCCTACTGTCGAGGCATGCGGAGCTACGCAACGGCCCTGGACCTTCACTCCGAGCAAAGACCATCTTTCGACAGTGACCGCGTTTCCGGACTCGTCGGCTCCGGCGATGTCCATGCGGTGGAGTGGCCTGACCCTCACGGCCTGACTTGGGACGAGGCAGAAACGATGTGCGGTCTGCCAACCCACGGCATGGAGATGCAGGAGCATGCCAACCCTGCTCAATGGCCTCTCCCCAAGTGGAGGAAGGAGGCTTGCGGCGCTTGCGGCGAGGCCGTGCAAACCTCTCAGTGACGCAAGTTCGCCCACACTTATCGAGCGTCGGCCTACTCGTCCCTGGTTTCTTCCGGCGGGCTGACGGTTCGGAGGGCGTCGAGACCGGCTTGCCAGGGGTAGGCGTCCAGGTTGCCGTGGCGGGGGCGGTGTGGGGTGAAGCCGCCGTCGCCGAGCAGGATGGTGACGCCGGCGGCGCGTAGTTCTTCCACGCTGCGGCGGGTGGCCGGGTGGAGGTCCTGGGCGTGGTTCCAGTGCGGCAACGCAACGGTGGGGATCTTCAGCCCGATCGCTTCGGTGATGAGGCCCAGGGCGAGGGTGTCGCTGATGGCTGCGGCCCACTTGTTGAGGGTGTTGCAGCTGAGCGGAGCGACGAGCATGGCGTCGGGCTCGGGCAGTGCGTCGGCCTGGCTGGGCAGCTTGTACTGCCACCGCACAGGGTGCCCGGTCAGCTGCCGAAGGGCCTCGATCTCGCCCTCGGCGTCCTCGGTGGCCCACCGGTAGGCGGCAGGCGTGAGGATGGCGCAGACATCCCAGCCGTCCTCCTGCGCTGCCCGGATGGGGACAGGCAGGCGACGAGCAGGTGGAGCCGCACAGGCGATCAGATACAGAGTGCCTCGTTGTGTCACCCGGGCAGTCCACAGCGATCAGCAAGGGCACGCAACCGCCCCTCGGCGGATCCGGCACCCAGCAGCCGCAGGTCCTCGACCAGGCGCTTGGAGCGGGGGCGGCAGACGACTTCCTCCGCCGCGAGGGCTTCGGCCTCCAGGAGCGTGTCGACGGCCTTCTCGCGCAGTCCGGCCTGGACCTCGCCGTGGGCACGGTCGGTCAACAGGTGGGCCCGGCGCTCCCGGGGCATGCCCTGCAGCGCGGGGGAGGGGATACCGGCTGCGACCGCCACCGCGTCCGCGCCCTCGGACAGCTGCACGTGGGCGGCGACCCGGTGAAGCGCGCAGTTGGTCGGGCCGAACGACGTCCACATCGCGTCACCGTCGCCGCCGAGCCGTACGGCGTGCTCGTCGGCTTCATCGAGCAGGTCGGGCGCCGCGCGGGCGTGAGCGGCCGGGTCACGGTCTTCCGCCTCGGCGGCCGCGGCGGAGGCCATCGCCGCCTTCAAGAACAGCATGCCCAGCACGCTGAGACCGTCCGGGCCCCGCTGGAGGAGCTCGGCGTGGAGCCGGTCGGCGGCCGCTGTGGCGAAGGCGACGGCAGCCGCAGCTTGGCCGTGGTGGGTCATCGCGTCGGCCAGATGCCGCGCCGCCGACGCCTGGACGACGACATCTTCGGACCGTTCTGCCGCTGCGACCGCACGGTGGCCGGCCACCAGCGCCAGCTCGGTATCGCCCCACTTGATGGCGGCCGCCTCGGTCAGCTCCAGGGTGAGCGACAGCAGCCCGAACGCCTCCAACTGGTCCTCGCCGCGGTACTGCCCGGCGGCCCTGGTCGCGTCCACCAGCAGCGCCGGGATGTGCGTGCCCAGCTGCGCGAAATGCCCAGCCTGGAAACCGGTACGGGCATACACCAGGCTGCGCCGCAGCACCTGAACGGACACCGGTTCGGCATCGTCTCCGCAAGCGCCGGTGACGACGTCGTGCCGCTGGAGCACGGCGCGTACCGCATCGATCTCAGATTCCCCGGGACACAGGACGGCCGGGTCCCCCAGCAGGCGGTCCACGGTGATACCCAGGCGCAGGGCCGCCAGCCGCACCACCGACAAGTTCGGATCCGCCTGGCGGCGCCCGCCCTCCAGCTCTTCGACCCACCGCAGCGACTTGCCCATCAGCGCGGCGAACTCACTGCGCGACAGGTGGCGTCGGGTGCGCCAGTAATGGACACGACGGCCGAACTGAATGCTGTCCAAAACAGGCTCCGAAAAGGAGTGGAGAACCCACACACATCGTGTGGCCTGTTCTCGGTATACCGCCCCTACGGTCCGCCTATGGCCACCTTCGGAGAGCTGACCACCTCACGGTGGCACCGGCTCGCACAACCCACCGAAAGACACCGCGCGTTGTGGGCGCGCGGCAGCGACAGCACCCGCTGGGCGGAGTGCGGCCGCACCTGGGACGCGGTGGCCATCACCCCGATATCACGCGGCCTGGACGCCCTCGGCGCCATGCGGCTGAACCCCACAGCCGGATTCCCCGTGCTCGCCGACCGCCTCCGCGACGTGCTCTACATCCTGGTGCCACCGCGCACCGGATCAGCTGCCGCCGGCCTGCCCGGCGTACGGATCCTCTCCCTCGGCGACCAGCTGCTGCTCCCCCAGACCCCGCACGGCACCGAGGCGGCCTACTGGATCAGCACCCCGCGCCACTTCCGCCTGGTCCGCACGGACCGGCTCTCCGTCCACCTCCGCGCCCTTGCCGATCGGGCAGGCGAAGAGGCTGCCACCCCATGACCCAGCCCACCCACCACGTGCTGTACGACCCCGACGGCCTGATCACAGGCAACCTGCCGCTCGACCGCGGACCGCACGAAGCACTGGTCGACGCGGTGCTCGCACTCACCGAGCCGGAAACCAGCCTCCCGCCCCGTGACTACGAGCAGATCGCGCTCCAACTGACCGGAGCCGCCCGAGCAGTAGCCGCGGACGTGGAACGCCGTTCCGTCACCCTTCCGGAAGGAGACGAAAGGCGAACCGCAGCCGAAGAAACCCTCACTGCCGCAGAACGGCTGTTGAGCCACCGATCCCGGGGCACGCTCCAGTGCGCCAAGGACCGAGCCCGGCTCGTGAAGTCCCTCTACGATCGCCTTGACCACTTGGAAGGTGTGGCTGCTGCCGACCCGGCAACCTGATCCCGCACCTCCCTATCCCCGTCCAGCGCCTCCCCCCCGTGGGCCTGGATGGGAGCAAGCCCCCGGCGCGCTGTTCACACTCCGCCGGGGGCTTGCTTGCGCTGATCACGGCACGCTCGCACTTCCTCGCGTGCTCGAACTCCCATTCCTTTCTGTGACGTCCTGGGTACGGATTGTCAGTGATGGGCGTCATGCTGAACGTGGCCACGCGTGTGGACGCGATCGTGAACCGCCCTCTTGCGAAGGGCATTTGAGAGAAGAGGAGCTACGGGTGCCAGAGCCGACCGAGGAGCAGGCTGCTGTGATCGACGCGTTCGCCAGCGGTGACGATCTTGTCGTCCAGGCGGGTGCCGGCACGGGCAAGACGACCACGTTAGAGATGCTCGGAGCCAGCGACGACCGCCGTGGCCTGTACATCTCTTTCAACAAGTCGGTGGCCGTGGAAGCCCGGCGGCGCTTCCCGCAGAGGGTGAAGTGTTCTACGGCGCATGCGCTGGCTTTCCGGGCGGTCGCCATCCCGTACAAACACCGCCTGGGTGCGCCGCGCCTTCCCTCCCACCGCATCGCGGCCTCGCTCGGCATCCAGCATGCTCTGCCGCTGGCAGGCAAGGTCCTTGAGCCACGCAACCTCGCCTACATCACGCTGCAAACTGTCCAGTCCTTCTGCTGGTCCGCAGAGCGCGAACTCTCTCCCCGGCACGTGCCTTTTCAGCGCGGAGCGGAGGAACCCGAGACGCACCAGCTGCTGGTCCAGGCCGTCATGCCCTTCGCCCGCGAAGCATGGCAGGACGCCACCGACCCGGAAGGGCACAAGGTCAACTTCAAGCACGACCACTACTTGAAGATGTGGCAGCTGCAAGACCCCCAGCTGCCCTACGACTACGTCCTGCTGGACGAGGCACAGGACACCAACGGCGTACTGGACGACGTCATCAAGAACCAGCGCGGCCGCACCCAGATCGTCCTCGTCGGCGACTCCGCCCAGCAGATCTACGCCTGGCGCGGAGCACGGGACGTGATGACCCGCGCTCCCGGCACCCACCTGCACCTGTCACAGTCCTTCCGGTTCGGTGACGCGCTCGCCCAGGAGGCCAACCGCTGGCTGGGCGCCGTACGCTCCGGCCTGCGACTGACCGGGCACGCACCCATCACGACCCGGATCGGGCGACTTGAGCAGCCGGACGCAGTGCTGTGCCGGACCAATGCCGGTGCGCTGACAGAGGTCCTCTCCCACCTGGGGGCCAGCCGCCGCGTTGCGATGGCCGGCGGCGGTGACGAGCTGCGCAAGCTGGCCCTGGCCGCCCGCGATCTGAAAGCCGGACGCGGCACCAGCCACCCCGAACTCCTGCTGTTCAAGACCTGGGGAGAGGTGCAGGAGTACGCGGAGAACGACCCCTCGGGAGCCGACCTGCTGCCCTGGGTCGAACTCATCGATGACCTCGGCTACGAGGAGATCCTCGGCTCACTCCAGCGTCTGGGCGACGAGGACTCCAGCGACGTCACCATCTCCACCGCCCACAAGGCCAAAGGCCGCGAGTGGCCCCGGGTTCGTATCGGCGACGACTTTCCCGAGCCCGACCCGGAGGAGAACGGAAAACCTGGCCGCATCCCCCGCGCTGAGGCCCGACTCGCCTACGTCGCCGTCACCCGCGCCCAGCACCACCTCGACCGCGGCAGTCTCTCCTGGATCCTCGACCACCCCGCAGGCCAACCCACCGTCCGCACCGACGCCGCCCCTCGCCAACCGGCCCCGGCAGCCGGATACCGAACGTGGGGTGATCTCGGGCCCACCCCCAAGAAGGGCCGCTGATGCCGCTGACCGCCCTTCACACCCGCTTCGGCCTGCTGGACGCCACCTGCGAGGACCTCGATGCCGGACTGGGCTGGGAGACCATCTACCGGGTCCGCCCCCGAGCACCCCTGCACTGCACCGCCTGCCACGGACCCGTCCACGCCAAGCTCTCCCGGCGCGGCCGCCGCTTCTTCGCGCACGACAGCGCCGCTCCCCGCTGCCCCAGCCACGGCGAAAGCCCCGAACACCGTCGGCTCAAGCGAGCCCTCGCGCTCGCCGCCCGCCGCGCCGGCTGGCGAGCCGAGCTGGAAGTCGCCGGCGAGGGCTGGCGCGCCGACGTCCTGGCTACCGAGCCCAGCGGACGCCGCCTGGCCCTCGAGGCACAGCTGTCCCCCATCACCTACGCCGACATCACCGACCGCACCTACCGGTACGCCGCCAGCGGCGTTGAGGTCTGCTGGGTCACCGACACCGAGCCGCCCTGGCTGATGTCCGTGCCATCCCTCCAGGTCACCGCTGAAGAAAACGGCCAGCTTCGCATCCTGGACGGCCACCGCGCCTTATCCAGCAAACCAGTCACCCGCCTCTGCGCCGTCGACCTCGACGGCGACCGCGCCGACCACGACGTGTGCGGTCTGCGCTGGCAGCACTGGGAACAGGCCCTACCCCGCACACCCGTTCCCTGGTACGACCCCTGGCGGCTCCTCGCGGTTCACCGCCCCACCGAAGACGACTCCGAAGACGAAGCACCACTGGCCATTCCGCGCGCCAATACCTTTCGAGCCCACCTCGGCTGGTGGCGCCCCAATCGACAGCTGACCGTCGAACGGTTCCTCACCGCACTACGCCACGACCAGATCACACTGCTTGAACTTGCCTCACCCTTCCGCGACATCTCCAGCAACCGGCGCGACGCGCTGGTGTGGACAACCCACGACTACCTTGAGCGCGCCACCAAGCTCACCGCATTCGCATACGGCTGGCGGCTCTACCACCGAAGTGAACCAAACCGGTGCCCGTGCAGGAGCGGCGAGACCTACGTCCTCAGCGCTGACGATCCCGCTGGCCATCTCATCGATCTGTGCTCGCAGTGCGACCGGGAACTCGTAGAGCTGGCCTCCGACATTGAGGACTGGGAGGGGCGGGGCCAGTACGTATCTCTGGTCGCGGACAGCCCTCTGGTGTACCTCACACCCTGGCAACGGCAGCTGCTCGCGCCCTCAGTCGAGACGGAAGTCCGGATCGAGACAGGCATTACGCCGCAAGAAGCTGCCCGGAGACTGACTGGGTACGACGGCTGACCGACTTCAGCCCCCCCCCGGCCCCGGCGCTGGCATTGGCTGTCAAAGGCTGGCGCGACGGTGCTGGACCAGGCTGTGCCAGCGTCCGCGTGTGGTCTCGGTCCCGTCGATCCACTGGGCCGTCGCGTTGGGGGTCGGTGGCAGTCCGGCCATGAAGCGGGCGATCTCGATGTAGTGGGCATGGTCGCCGCCCTCGGACAGCTCACGCAGGCGGCCGAGATCAGCGGCAAGCTGCTCCTGGTCGTCGCGGACGGCGTGGTGGAAGGCCAGGGCCAGTTCGAGCTTGACCTCTGCTTCCTTGACACCGGCGACTTGTGCTTCGGTGCGCACGAGCTGGGCGCGGTCGTCGATGTCGGCGTCGTCGCGTCCGGCGTCGCGGGCCAGGGATGCGATGTGGACGGTGAGGTTGGTGGCGCGCATGTCCAGTGGGGCGAGCAGCTGCTCGGCGAGGTCGATTTCCTCGGCGGCGGCCTGCGGGTCGGTGAAGGACAGGGCGAGGGTGAGCTGGGCCTGGCATGCGGCGACCTCGCCATCGATGCCTTCTTCCTCGGCTTCGCCGCGGGCGGTGCGGTAGGCGGCGGCCGCGCGGCCCATGTCGCCGTGGGCCCACCACACATCACCCTCGATGCGATGTCCTCGCCCTTCCCGTCCGGCCTGACGGGCCAGGGTCAGAGTGGTGGGGAAGTCCCCGGCAAGGCGGGAGAGGTGGGCCAGTCCGCGGCGGGCGTCCGGCGCCATACGGCCGCCGCCGTCGGCGACTTGCTGCATACCGCGGCGAGAGGCCGCGCTCTGACCCAGGTCCCGCTGGTCCTTGGCCAGGTAGTAGAGCGGCATCTCCCGCAGATTCTCCGGCAGCACGTCGGCGTCGATGACGCGGGCGAGACGGTCGGCGATGTGCGCACGGTGCTCGTGCTGGCGGCGGGCCAGCGCGCTGAGAACTTCGGCCAGGCCATCGGCGGACGTCTCCAGCCGCGCCCGCCCACGCTCGTCCGCATCCCGGGCCGGCGGGGCGAGGGGCTCCCAGATCGCATCCCGCACATACACCCAGGCGGCATCCACCAGCCACTCCAGTTCCAGGTGGAAGTCGCGGGCCAGGGCGAGGCCCTGGCGCAGGCAGCCGACCAGCAACCGACGGTCCAGGCCGCCGCCTGCCCCCCATGCCTCACCGAGCGCGGTGTGGGCCCGGCGCGCGGCAGCGAGCCAGTCATCCGGTGACCAGCGGTCGTCGGTGTGGTCGGTGGCGTTACGCAGGGTGGAGCGGATCAGGTCGTGCAGGTGGAAGGGCCACAGCCCGAAGGGGTTCTCACGCACGAAGGGGCGCTCGGTCAGCCGCAGCGCAGCCGACTGGTGGGGAAGGCCGGCCGTACGCGTGGCCAGCTGGAGGTCGAAGGCATCCAGCAGGGCGACCGAGCGCAGCACGGAGCGCTCTTCGGAGGTGAGGTCGGCCAGGGTGCGGGCTATCAGGGCGGGGAAGTCGGCTTCGAAGTCGTCGGCTTGTGGGGTGTGGCCGCCGCGGCGCAGTTCCAGGAACCGCATCACGGACAGGTCGAGGTAGAGGGGCAATCCGTGGGAGCGCTCGGCGATGACCTGCCGCACGGGTGCGGGGATGAGGGGCTGGCCCTCGTGGGTCAGGCGGCGGGCGAGGTAGTCCTCGCAGTCCTCGGCGGAGAAGTCGCCGATCAGGATCTGCCGACTGTAATCGTGCCCCGGGCCCCGGTCGGGCAGGTGCGGCAGCGAATGAGCCGCCAAGCCTGGCCAGGCAGTCGGACCGGCCCAGTCGAGCTGCCCGTGCAGGGCGGCGTCGCCCCATTGGAGGCGGGAGCGGCCGGTGACGATGAAGAACGCGTTCGGCATCAGCCACGCCACCCGCTGGATCAGCCGCTCCAGATCCCGGTGCGTACGGTCGCCGACGTCCTCGAACGTATCCAGCAGCACCACCGGCACGACCCTCTTGTCGGCCGGGAGCTGGGCGAGCTCCCACGCCAGCAGGTGCGGGTAGAACGAGAGCGCTTCCAGGTCAGGTTCGGCCTCCAGCAGATCGGCCAGGCGTCGGCACCCGGCCAGCGCCCGCACCGTCTGCCGCCGCTCGCGCAACGCACTGACCAGGGAGCCGGTCACCTGCCCCACCAGGCCGCCGATCGTGCCGGGCAGCGCGAGGGCCTGGGCGACATCGCCCAGAGCGGACTGGAGTTGTTGGGGCAGCGCCTGGCCATACCGGCTGGCCAGTCCTCCGTTGCGCAGGTACTCCTCCAGCGGCTGGCCGGGGTGCTGGTGCTCCCAGTAGCGGCGCAGTGCCAAGTCGAAGGCGGGCAGTGGCCGTCCGATCCGGGCGAGAGCGAGACGGATGGTCAGTACGAGGCGTTCGAAGTCGACGCCGGCGGAACGGGCCATGTCGACACGGACAGGCACCAACCGCGCGTCGCCGCGCACGGGCCGTTCCCACTGCGCGGGCCGGTGCCCGTCGTCGGCGAGTGCTGCTTCGAGCCGACGCGAGAGGGTCGTCTTGCCGATGCCGCCGACGCCGTGGAAGACCAGGACGTTCGTGCGGGGCGCCTCGAGGTCCTCCACGTCGAAGTCTGGGCTGGTGATGTGCCGCAAGTGGGCTTCCAGCGCAACGGCCACGGCTTCCCACTGTGCCTGCCGGTTCGTGAACGCCTCGGCCGCCCTCAAGTCCCCGTCATTCGTGCGGAATAGCGCCCGCAGATCCCCGCCCGCCACAAAGCCACCCCCGCCAAACGATCAATGTGCCCCACGCTACGCCGCACCCATGAGGCCGTGGCAAGCATCCCGTCACCCCAGGGGAGACGGCAGCCTCTTCCTGACCAATCGGCGCGCCCGAGCCCGCCGTCGGCAGACTCAAGAAGTGGGCGCGCAGCGCGACCGGACCTCCCGGTGCACCGGGCGGACCCGTCACGAGACCGGGTGACCGTTCTCCATGTACACGGTCAGGCCCTGCTTCCGGGCGCTCACGCAGGCGCGCACCCGTCGCGCGAGCAGAGGAATCAGCCGGGTGTCGAGTTCGTCCACGGGCACGAACTCGAAGGACCGGATCTCATCAGCGGGCAGCCGGATGGACCGCAGCTCCTCCGGGGTGAGCACTCCTCCGTCGAAGATGGTGACGAGTCCCTCGCTGCGCTCGGGGCGGGGAGCGGTCCAGTCCAGGCCCAGCAGGTCGCCGATCGCCGGCGCGATCCCCAGCTCCTCCTTCACCTCACGGCGCGCGCCCTGCAATGGTGATTCGTCCGCTTCCACGGCACCGCCCGGGATCTCCCAGGGCTCCTTGTAGACGGGGTCGACCAGCAGCACCCGCCCCGCCTCGTCGAAGAACAGGACACCGGCGGCGGCCCGCTTGCGGGGCAAGCCTTTGTCGTACTCGGATGCGGTGCTCACAGGGGACTCCTCGGCTGGAGACTCAGGCGCGCGGCCGGACACCAAAAGGGGTCGGCGCCCAGCCGCCGAAGCGGGTGACAAGGGCGCCGACCGTCGAAGATCAACCCGTAGGTCGACCGCTTCCAGTGTAGGCCGCGACATTCTGGGGTGTTAGAGAGAATCGGGCATCGGGGTGCCCGAGGCGGACCCATCAACGAGAGAGGTGCAGGATGATCCGGGCCGGGCGTCGGGACAAAGTGCTGACCGTGGCCGGCCTGGCCAAGCAGCTGGGACTGTCGGAAGGCACTGTGCGGAACACCAAGCCGTACACGGCCGCCGGCCACCCGGCGCCGATCAGCTCGGCGTCGGCACAGACCCTGTTGTGGGACAGCGAGCAGATCACTGCCTACTACGCGGGCGAGCCTGTGCCGCAGCTTCCGGAGGAAGGCCCCCAGGACCTGCTGGACCGTCATGAGGCTGCAGCCGAGGCCGGCGTTGCGGTGAACACGTGGAACGGCTACAAGCGGGACCCTGCGATCGCTGACCACCTGGTGGTCGTGGCCGGAGTCGAGCACTGGCCCCGGGAGGTGGTACGTGCCTTCCAGCAGTCCCGGAGCAGCGCAAGGCCCAAGCCCAGCGGCGGCCGGCCCCGGGGAAGCGGAGACGCCGTCCCCCGGACCGAGATCGCCTCCCGGGTAGCCGACCTGCTGACGGATGCCCCCGCCATCTCCGCCGCCCAGGTTGCCCGGGAGCTGGGTATCGCCTACACGACGGCCTTGAACGCACTGGCGACCGCACGAGGACAGAGGATCTCTGACGTGGTCAGGGAAGACCCCGGCCTGACCCCAGCTCAAGCCGCCGAACGACTCGGCTACCCCCGAACCGGTCTTCACCGTGCACTGGCAGCGGCTGAGGGCCAGGAGCAGGGGCGCGGAAGGACGGACGAGAACCCTCCCGACTCGACGCCCCAGAAGAGCTGACCGTGCGCCCCGGCCTCGAATGACGTCCGCTCCTTGAAGGATGCAGCAGTGGCCGGGCGCTCCGCGCCGGACGTCCCCGTCCTCTGGCGTCCCGGTGCGGTGACCGGTGGTGGACAGGTCCGAGCGCGGTGCGGCGTAGGCGGTGATTCTGGTCGTCTGGCTGCGGCCCCCAGCAGCTCCCGACGCTCCGCGTCGGGGGCTTATCGCTGCTCCGACCTGCGCAAATGGTCTCCCGTGATCTCGATCGTGATGAAGTGAGGGTATAGTTTTTGTGGGTGGTCGCCAGTGACAGGTGGCCACCGGTCGAAGATCACCACCCGAAAGGGACCCAAGTGAACAGCCGTATTGACAGCGCGAATTGGCGTGCGCTGGAGGCCGCCGGGCTACTGGAGATCGGCACCGGTTGCCAGATCAGCCCCCAGGCGATGTTCGAGCCCCAAGACGTAATGGGCACCCTGCGCCCCATCCGCATCCACGACAAAGCCCGCATCGGCGCGGGCGCCATCGTCCACGGCGGCACCACCATCGGGGAGGGCGCCCGGGTCGAGCAGTACGTGACGCTCGGCCAGCCGGAAGAGGGCTACGCCGTCGGCAAGACCTACCCCGGCGCAGGCGCCACGACCTCGCTCGGTGCCGGCGCCGTGCTGCGAGCCGGGGCGACCGTGTACGCCGGAGTCACCATCGGGACCGACACCGCCGTCGGACACGCAACCCTCATCCGCAGCCACTCGGCCCTGGGGGACCACACCCTGATCGGGCATTACCTCGTGATCGAGCGCGCGTGCCGTCTCGGAAGCTGGGTGCGCTGCTCCCCGCTCTCGCACCTCACCTCCGAAGTGGTGGCGGAAGACCGGGTGTTCCTCGGCGCAGGAATCCGCACGATCAACGACAAGCACCTGCTCTGGAAGGACACCAGGGGACGGGCTCCGGAGCTTGTCCCGCCGCGCTTCCGCCGGGGGGCGAAGGTCGGCACCGGCTCCACCATCCTCGGCGGCGTGGAGATCGGCGAAGACGCCCTGATCGGGGCGGGCTCGGTCGTCACGCGCAGCATCGGCGCGCGGGTCACCGCGTACGGAAACCCCGCCCGCCCCACGGGGGAGGCCGCCAAGTGAGCCCCACACCGGCCACAGACGGATGGATCGCCCCTCTACGGGCCGCAGCATGGCCCGACCTCACCGCAACTCACATCGACGCACTGCGGCGCTTCGAGGCTGCTCTGACCGAGCGGTTCACCGCCCCCGCAAAGGGAAAGCAGCTGCTCGCCCTGCGCCGCTCGCTCGCGCCACAACGGCCACCGGTCGGGAACGGGCCCATAGGGGCAACCGTGGCGGCGCTGGCGCAGTTCGTCTGCGGATTTCACGACCTTGACCTGCGGGACACTGTGGGTGCTGGGCACGGGCGCATGATCCTGCGGCACGGGTCCGGGGCCGCACTCGACCGGTGGGCGGTACGTCTCGCACGGGGTGAGCTGGTGGGCGTCGCCGCGACCGAGCGGCACGGCGGCAGCCGGTTGCAGGAGATCACCGCCCGGATCACCCCTGCGCCGGGTGGGTGGAGCCTGAACGGTGAGAAGTGCTGGGTGTCCCGTCTGTGCGAGGCAGCCGCGTTCGTCGTTTTCTGCAAGGACCCGGATGACCGTATCCAGGCTGTCATCGTTGAGGCCGCCGGCCCCGGTGTATCCCGTGCCCCGGAAACGCCTTCCGGGCTCGGAGGGTGGACGTGGGGCACCCTGGCGTTCCAGGACGTGCACGTATCAGAGCCGTACCGGCTCGGTGGGGAGCAGGGAGGGGCCGGCATCTTCCGCGAGCACTTCGCGTCGTTCCGCCCCCTCGTGGCGGCCACCGCGCTGGGCACCGCCGCAGGGGTCCACACCACCGTCACTGGCACTCTCCGTGCACGGCATCAGATCCAACTGCTGCCACGGCTCAGGGACACAACGCTCGTCACTCTCGGCCGTACCGCCGCCGACCTGAACAGCGCGTTCCTCTCGGCGGTCACCTCAGCCCGGCTGACAGCACAGGACAGCCCACAGGCTGACGTGTGGGCCCGGTCGGTGAAGGCGCACGGTGTCCAGACGGCGCACCGCGCAGTGGAGGACCTGGCGCCCCTTGTAGGAGCGAGCGGGTTCCGGGCCGACTCACCCATCGCGAAAGCCCGCCAAGACCTCGGCGGGCTGCTGTACGCCGACGGACTCCATGACTCGCTCCTGCGGTCGGCCGGAAGAACTCTGATGAAGAGGTAGCCAGGCAGAAGGCAGCGCCTCCACCGGGAGGCGCTGCCTCGGGAAAGGGAGATGCGACTGTTCTCCGAAGGACGTGAGGTTATTACCGAGGTGCCCAAGCACGCCTACCGGCTTGAGAAGGTGGCCGAAGGCAGCGACCGCGAGCGAGAAGTGAGCTGAGAATGCCGGACAGGACACTCAACTTCGGTCTCTACGGCGCCCAGGGCCGCAAGAGCGCCGATCTCGCGGGTGAGGTACTGGACCGTTTGGCCATAGAAGGCGGCATCCGCTCGCCGGTCACCACCCGCCGGGGGCTGCATGCGCGGCTGAACTACCTCACCAACTCACCCGCCGGATACGAGGCGATAAGGGATGCGGGAATCACGGTGGCCCGCGGCACGCTGCGCCGGTGGCTCCAGCACAAGCAGACCCCCACCCGCGACAACCTGGCCCGCATCGACGCGGCCTACCGGGCCTACCGGCGCCGGAACGTCGCCCGGCACCTGTTGCAACGCCTGAATGCCCGTGGGGGGACCCGCGTGGAGATCCAGCCGCTCGATCAGAGCGCGGTCGCGGATCCCCGTAAGCGGGTCATCGCCACGGATGTGGCCGGGTTCCGGCGGCTGCGGATCCGCAGCTGGGACCGGATCGTGGACGCCTGGGTCGCTCAGGACGACGAGGCGCTCGCGGACGCGTGGGAGGACTGGCTGACCGATCTGGGCTCGCAATGGGGGCAGTACGAGTACGCCACCTCTGTCGGCTTCTCCGCCTGAGGGACGGACCACCAGTGTCCTGTCGCACCGAAGTTTGAGTTGTTCTCATCGGACCTTGAGCGGTAAAGCCGAAGGTCACGACGTAGTCGAGCCCTCATGTAGTCCGATGAAAGCGAGCGACTCGATGGAAGGGGAGACCTTCAGATCGGCTATACAGGGTGTACCTGCTGCCTGGATGCGGCAGGCAAGGTCGAGAACGTCCAGCTCAGCAACTCGTTCGCAGCGTTCCGCAGCTTCTCCGCCACCGCGTGCGCTTCCTCCACCGACATGGTCTTCGACAGGCCCGGCTTCTGGCGCTGCGAGTACAGCGCTGTGATCTGCTGGGGTTGCTCGTCGGCAACGTCGGACTGGTCGATCGCCAGGATGCTGTGAACGAGGCGATTTCGGGCGCTCATCAAGCCCTTGATGTTGCTTAGCAAGTCCTTCGCCTTCGCCTTTTGCTCCTCGTCGAGATCCAGGCGTGCGGAGACGATCGCTCTGCAGTTGGCGTTCAGCGTGTCCACCGACACACCTGCGGCGACGATCCCCGCATACTGCGAGTCCAGGAGCCCCACCAAGAGGCATCGCAGAGCGAACTCAGCGCGAGCCCCCTCAACTGTGGTTGCCCCCACCAGTCGGCGGAGATCATCCGCCGACACACCTGAGGTTCCTTCTGCTCCTTCTGTCACGGTTTGACGGTAAGCGCCACCTGCGACCTTCGTACAGGCTTTGAAGGGTGTGACACGGGCCAGATTCAACAGGGGCCGACGCTCCAGAGGTCGCTCGTGACCGGGTCGCTTAACTTCCGTTGAGACGGAAGCCGAGCGACCAGACTTCGGTGAGACTGGTCAACCTTCGGCGCGACGGGACAACCAGACAGGACACGCCGGGGTGGACGGGCTCGCACAAATATTCGAACATCTGATGTACTCGGGGTATGTCGGTTCCTGACCTTCCGCACAACCTGATCGACATCCAGCAGGAGTGGCACCGCACTTATGAGGTGCTGGCCAGGCGGTCGCGGGACTCGACCGTCCTGCGGCGGCGCCTGCTGCGGCTGTCCACCGCCCTGATGTGGCACCCCGCCTGGGGTGTCGGAGACGGTCGTGGCGCACAGCGGGTGGAGTTGTGCCGGCAGGCCCGCCGTGAGCGGGAGACGGTGTGAGTGCGGGACCGGACGCGGTTGAGGTCCGTCCCTGGTGGCCGGGAGAGCCCGAGCCGGTCTACCGCTACTATCCGCACCCGCGGCCGGTGCTCAGCATCCGGGTCCACGGCAGATGGACACCAGCTGTGGTGCAGAGCAGGGAGGACCATCCCGATGGAAGGGTGATCTACCACGTGGAGATCAGCCTGACTGTGGACGGCGTTCGTGGCACCTTTGAGGTGCGGTATTTGTGGGATCCGGCCACCATGCACCCCGCGCCCCCGGTACGCGGTGCCCTGGGCTCGTAGCGGTGTATGTGCGTTCGGGGCCTGTCCGACTCGACCTCGTCGACCCGTCCGGCAAGGGTACCCGCGGCCGTATCCACCGTGACATCGCCGCCGTCGGCGAGCAGCGCGACGGAGCGCTCCGCCTTCTGTACGACTTCATCACCCCCACGGTGCGTGCCGTCAAGCAGGCCCAGCGCGGGATGGATCTGTGAGTGGTGGTGGGCAAAGCCCCGTCCGAGGACTTACCGCACTTCCTCCCCGGCCTGGGCCACGTCCTGGAGTCCCTGGCTCTGTTCCTGTCGTGGAGAGGCCGGGCGCGCGCACCGCTTGCACCTTCCTATTTTAGGAAGCTATATTGGTGGTGTGAGGTCAGGGGAGTAGCCCCAGGCCCTTACCGGAAGGACCCGGATGAACATCACCACCGACTACGGCTCTTGGGTAAACCACGGCGACCACCTCAACGTGAGCGTTGAGGCCACGGTCCTGGATGCCATCAACGGCGGCG